>CAZCBE010000076.1:26294-33229 GCA_964496695.1 uncultured Klebsiella sp. | reverse complement strand
GGGTCACAGACCCGCGCTCCGTCGGCTTTCGGGGGCAGTGTCCAGATGCGCCCGTGGGAGACTGGTGGTTCCAGCGAGAGTCAAGGATGACGGGGAGGGGTGTTGGTCAGGGGAATCACAAGGAATTCCATTTGCGTGGCGCAAATGCCCGGGCGCGGAAGCTCGCGCAGACTGCGCGGGTGATGAGCAATGCGACAAGTGAAGCGGGAGCGAGGCGGGGGCTGGCAAGCGGCTGCGCGGACGGTCGCGATAGCCGCCTAGAAAGTGTTCACGGCCAGGGGAATCCGGCAGCCGCGGATCTGAAATTCCATTTGCGTGGCGCAAATGCGAGGGCGCGGAAGGTCGCGCAAACTGCGCCCGTGATGAGCAATGGACAAAACGCAGCGGGCACAATCGCAACGGGCGCAAGGAAAGATTTGTGGGTCCGTGTCGCCGCGCTGGCTGGCCCTGGCTTGGAGGCAGGAGCGGGCAGGCCCTTTCAACAAACTTAAACCATTCAACTCTTCAACCATGAAATCTCTGACGGAAGAATTTGGACCGCGACTGCTCGAACTGGCTCCGGGACAGCAGGGCCTGCGCACGCAGCTCCCCGTGCGGGCGACGATGAGCGACACCGACCCGGACTGCCTCACGATGATCGCGAGTGATGCGACGCTGGACCGATATGACGAGGTGATCGCGGCGGAGGGCTGGCGGCTGGAGAACTACCGGCGCAACCCGGTGATCCAGAACAGCCATCAGACGGAGGACATCCTGCACACGATCGGGCGTGCGGAGCGGACGTGGGTGGAGGCGGGGGCGCTGATGCAGGTGTGGCGCTTTGCGAGTGCGGCGAACCCGGTGGCGAAGGTGGCGCGGGATTTGTATCGCGGCGGTTTTCTCAACGCGGCGTCGGTGGGCTTCATCCCGGTGCGCTGGGAGCCGGGCAGCGAGACGGCGGGCTGCCGGCGGCAGTTTGTGGAGCAGGAGCTGATCGAAGTCTCGGCGGTCGCGATCCCGGCGAATCCGAACGCGCTGGCGCTGGGGCTGAAGGCGGGGGCGGTGGATCGCGCCGACCTGCGGGAGCTGGCGCAGCTCGTGAAACATTTTGGCAGTCAGGAAGGCACCTTGTCCCAGGCCGGCGCGACCGGACTTGGCGCCGATTTCGCGCAACTGCTTCGGCTGGCGAGGCGGCTCAATGAGTTGCTGCGCCACTGACCAGAGAGGTTGGGGATCTCCAATTAGAGATTACCAGTCTGAGATCGCAGAAACAGCACAACAAAAGTTAGACGGCATCAACACAAGGAATCAAGGAAACGCAGAACTCAAATACACAATTATATGCAAAGCATTCTCTTACATCCGAACATGGAAGCGGGCAACGGGCTCAATGAGGTGAAGTCGCTGCTCCAGACCGGCATCGCCAAGATCGAGGAGCAGGGGCGGCGGTTCGGTGAACTCGAAACGGGCATGCAGGCGAACGCGCAGCAGATCGAGTCGCTCGCGAAGCAGCTCGACGGCGTGCGGCGGGCGCAGCTTGCGCAGAAGACCGGGGTGGTGGCGCGGCCGGGGCAGGTCTCGGAGGATTGCGCGCGGCAGCTCGGGGCGGTGGCGCTGCTGGCGGGCGTGCGCCAGGAGAAACTGGAAGGCAAGGCGAAGGACAATGCGCACGGGCTGTTCCGCGACATCACGGGCGTGGAGATGCGCTCGGCGCTGACGACGTCGGACATCCCGCTGCCAACGGCGTATGGGAACGAGGTGGCGGAGCTGGTGAGCGCCTACGGGATGGCGCGGAAGTTCGGCACGGTGTATCCGCTGGGCGCGGGGATCACGAAGCTGCCGAAGCTGAGCACGGACCCGACGTTTGGGCTGATCGCCAGCTCGGGGACGGTGACGGAGAAGTCGCCGCAGACGGCGTGGGTGACATTCACGGCGGAGAAGTTCGGCGGGCTGGTGCGGCTGCCGGAGGAGATCGACGAGGACTCGGTGTTCAGCGTGGGGCAGTTCCTGGCGCGGTATGCGGCGCGGAACATCGCGCGGGTGGAGGACCACAACTTCTTCGTGAGCACGGGCGCGGGCAGCGGCGCAAACGGCTCGGTGGAGGGGCTGACGATCTCGACGATCACGAACGCGAAGGTGTCGCAGATGGCCGCGACGAAGACGCATTACAGCGACGCGACGCTGGCGAACATCCGCGCGGTGCGGGCGGTGGTGGACGCGCCGGCGATCGGGCTGGGCGCGTATTATATGCATCCGAGCTTCGAGCAGCATCTGAGCGGCCTCAACACGGCGGGGGACAAGCCTTACCAGGCGAACGCGGCGAACGGCGCGACGCTGGACGGCTTCCCGGTGCGCTGGGTGGACATCATGCCGGCCTACAGCACGGGCGCGAATGTCTCGAAGGTGTTCATGCTGTTCGGCGATCTGTCGTTCCAATATCTGGGCGTGCGCGGCGCGATCCGCTTCGACACGTCGCTGGAGGCGGGCTTCACCACGGACGAAATCCTCGTGCGTGCGCTGGAGCGGTTCACGGTTGGGCTGATGGCCACTGGTGCGGTCGCCGGGCTGGAGACGGCGGCGAGCTGAGCTGATCGAACCCCAGGGGCGGCGGCCGTCCGATCCGGCCGCCGCCCGCGCCAAAAGAGACAATTAACTATATAAAGCGATTAAATATAACTGGTCATGAAACGAAACATCTTCATCTGCACTTCGATTATTATCCTCGCGTTGATCGTCGTCCTGCAACTGCGGGCGGCACCGAGCGAGTTGAACCTGCTCGCGACGGCGAACGGACCGCACATCTACGCACGCAGCAAGCCGCAGCATGTCAATGCGGTGGTCCTGGCGGCGGCGACGGCAGACACGAACGCAGTGCCAAGCGGGGCGCGCTTTGTGTTCTTCGCGGCGACGGGGGATTTTTACGCGCGGCCTGACGGGGCGGTGGCGGTGCCTGCTGCGAACGTGACCGACGGGACGGGCGGGGAATTGAACCCGACGCTGTGGGCAGTTCATGACGTGACGAATATAGCGGTCATTGCGCCAACGGCCACGAAGGTGACGATGAGCTATTACAAGTGAGTGGTTTGGGCTTGGACCTTCAGCACTTAAGATTCACATGAAACGCTATGGTCACATTGTTCTGGTTGCCGGCGTGCTGGCCATGGGCTTGCTGCCTGTCTCGCTGCCAGCCCAGACGATGCGGTTCAACTACGCCGCCGGAGCTCGGCAGGCCGCACGGCAAGGCACGGGTGTGCAGGCGGCGACGTCAGTGCGTGGAGGGTTCAGCCCGGCGGCGCTTGCCGGGCTGGATCTGTGGCTGGATGCGGGACAGCTTACGGGGTTTAGCGACGGCGCGAGCATCACCACCTGGCCTGACGCCAGCGGCAATGCTCGCCATGCGAGCCAGGCCAACGCAGCGAAACGACCGGCATTCAAAGCCGCTGCAGGTCCGAACGGCACCGCCTGCGTGCGCTTTGATGGCACGCAGGCGGTGCTGGATGTGGCTGCCTTCACCACCTTCCCGTCGAAGCGAGGCACATTATTGATCGTGCTGAAGTGCAGCTTCGCCAGTGGCTACCGGGTGCCGCTGGGCACTTATGATGGGTCTGGTGCGGGCTGGCAGGTTGAATCAAGCGTTACGGGCACCAAGTTCAAATGGTATGACAACGTCGCCGACCGACTTGCTGCGAACGCCGATTCCACCGTCGCCTTCCAGCTCCAGAGCTTCAACCGCACTGCTGACACCACGCTCGAGTTCAAGCGCAACGGCACGTTGGAGAACACCTTCACCATCGCCAACAACCAGCCGGACGCGAAGGTGCTCCAAGTCGGTGCCTACGCTGCCGCCGGGAACTATCACCAAGGCGACCTCGCCCTCGTCCTAGTTTATAGCCGTTCCCTCGCGGTTGCCGAACTCGCGCAATTGGAATCGTGGATCAACCAACGCTTCGCCCTCTATTGATATGCTCGCTCAACTCCCCACCCTGAAGGCCCGTCTCGGCCTCACCGACACTGTGGACGACACGCTCCTCCAGAACCTCCTCGCCCTCGCCACCGGCCGTTTCCAACGCTTCTGTGCGCGCGAATTTGGGCGCACGGTTAATGCGACCTTCGAGTTCGCCGGCCACGAACGGGAAATCCTCCTCCCGCTCTATCCCGTGGAAAGCGTCTCCGGATTCGCCCTGAAGGCCAACGAGGCCGACGGCTTCGTCACCCAGACCGGCATAGACTACCTCCTTCGCCGCGCCTGTGTCCTCTCCCTCGCCGCCCCTCTCGGCACCGGGAACGAAGCCGGACGCGTGACCTACACCGGGGGCTACGTCCTGCCCGGCACTGCACCTGGTGCCGGCCAGACCGCGCTGCCCGCTGAACTCGAGCACGCCTGTGTCGAGCAGGCGGCCCACTGGTTTGCCAACCGCCACCGCTTCGGCCTCGCCACCGTCAGCGCCGACGGTGGCCGCATCTCCCCGCTTGATCCTTCCGAGGACCTCCTGCCCACCGTGAAGCAAGTGCTCTCGAGCTACCGGCGGATGAACGCGTGAGCTGCTCAAACCCGTGCTCGAAAGCCAGAACTCAGAGAATCACCGCCTCCCTGCCAACCCATGAATTCCCCGCTCCAACCACCTGCCCTCGCCACCCTCGCGCAGGAAATCCACGTCCTCGACGCCGCCCTGCTGGCTGCTGCCGCGCGCGCCCTCTCCCTCGGCCTGCGCCGCGCCGCCACCCTCGCGCAGCAAAAGTATCTCAGCGGCCCCCGTCCTGCGGTGTTGGATGCCGTCACCGGCCGGCTTCGTGCGAGCCTCGATACGTCCGTCGAAATCGGTCCCGACCGCGTCATCGGCCACCTCCACACCTCGGTGCCCTACGCCTCGACGCACGAATTCGGCCTCCTCGGTCACGCCCCCATCCCGGTGAAATCCCACCAGCGCGCCACCGCAAGAAAGTTCTCCTCCTCTCGCCGAGTCCTCGCCCACCTCCAGCAAGTTCGCGCCCACACCCGCCGGAACTTCCTCTACCTCGGCCGCCCCTTCCTCGCCCCCGCCCTCGCCGAGTCCTCACCCCTCATCCTCGACGAACTCCGCCGTGCCCTCGCCGCTGTCCCCGCGACCCCCTAGACCCCCTAAACCCCAGACCCCAGACGCCATCCCCATCCCCCATCCCCATGCCCACCCACCGCAAAACCCAGCTCCTCGACCGCGTGCATACGCTCCTCGCCGCCGTCACCACCACGCCCGCCCTCCGCGAAGTCGCCCGTCGCCAGGACCTCCTCCTCCTCGCCGACAAGCTCCCTTGTCTCCACTACTTCGCCGGCGACGAGCAGGTCACCGAGCAGGGCGAGGACAACCGCGGCTACACCATCCAGTTCCCCCTCTGCCTCAAGCTCGTCGCCGCCGACTACCGCGACCTCGCGGAAAAGCTCGAAGCCATCGAGGCCGCCGTGCAGACCGCCTTCGAGGCCGACCCCACCTTGAACGGCCTCGCCAACTGGGTCCGCTACCAGGGCAGCGAGGAGTTCCTGCAAAAGCAAAACGAACCCAGCGGCGGCAAGCTCCTCCGCTACCTCGTCGAATACCGCCGCCTCAAAGCCGACCCCACCTCCGGATACTAAAAGCTGAAATCAGAAAGCAGACGACCACCACCCCATCCCCCCAAACGCCAGACCCCAAACCCTAAGTTCTTATGCCCGAAAAAAAACACCTCGACCTCCTCCTCGCCAAAGTGGAATCCACCGAAGGCACCGACCCCACCCCCGCCGCCGCCAGCGACACCATCCCCGTCCTTCGCGACAGCCTCAAGCTCGAGCCCGTCGGCGAGCCCATCATCCGCCGGCTCGCCGACGGCGGCCAGGGCACCCTCGCCGGCGCCAACTCCATGCTCCACTGGAAGCTCACCTTCCAGTGCGAACTCGCCGGCAACCGCCAGACCGGCGCGCAGAACGAGGACATCACCGAAGGCACCAGCACCTACGCCGTGCGGCTCGACCGCCTCCTCCGCGCCTGCGCCATGACCGCCACCTACAGCGCCGAGACCGGCACCAACCGCGACGGCTACGTCACCTACAAACCCGCCGTGGACGACACCCTCACCCTCACCTTCTACGTTTACACCGGCCTCAAGCTCCACAAGGTCACCGCCGCCAAGGGCAGCGTGAAGTTCAACCTCAACGTCGGCAAATACGGCGTCCTCGAATTCACCTTCCTCGGCAAATACAACGCCCCCACCGACGTCGCCCTCTCCTCCATCACCGGCATGGCCTACGGCACCTGCGCGCCCCAGCCCTTCGCCGGCGCGGCCATCACCCTCGGCAGCTACACCCCCATCCTCTCCGCCGTCAGCTTCGACCTCGCGAACAAAATCCAGCCCCGCCCCGACGCCACCGAGACCTACGGCATCAAGGGCTTCGCCATCACCGGCCGCGAAATCACCGGCAGCCTTGACCCCGAGGCCGTCGCCGAGGCCACCCAGCCCTGGTATGCGGACTGGGTTGCCCGCACCGTCCGCACCCTCACCGTCCCCATCGGCCTGGCCACCGCCGGCTTCTCGGGCAACCGCCAGCAGTTCCTCACCACCATTGAGCCGCGCCAGCTCAGCAACGCCGACCGCAACGAACTCCGCACCCACGCCCTCAACTTCGGCGTCGTGAAATCCAGCCTCTCCGTCACCGACGGCGACGAATTCCAGCTCAAGTTCTCCTGAAGCCGGAGCGCCGGTCTCCGACCCGGCGCGTTTCCCTCCGCCCAACGCTAAGCCGGCGCTCCCGCCCGTCCCCCATCCATCCTATTAGTCCCATCCGTCCTATCCGTCCCCTCAGTCCTATCCGTCGAATGCCCCCCCGAAGCGAGCACCCATCCGCGGGTCCAGTTACCGAGCTTCTATGAAATCTCCAATTTGAAATCCCTCTGCGCCCGTCCCGCCTCTGCGGTGCTCCACTCTTCCACCCTTTAACCCTTCAACTC
>CAZCBE010000076.1:0-26194 GCA_964496695.1 uncultured Klebsiella sp. | reverse complement strand
ACTCTTCCACCCTTTAACCCTTCAACTCCTGCCCCGTCCTTCATGGACCGTCTCACCCCCGCCTCCGGCGACCTCGTCGAAGCCACCTGCTTCGCCCTCGCCTTCGGTCTCGAGGCCGAAAAAAAAATGAGCGCGTTCGGCGCGAGCCTGACCCGCTCGACCTCGCCCGCGCCGAGCAGCGGCTCCTCCGCAGCGGATGGACCTGGACCGACCTCGAGCGCTGGAGCTGGCCCCAGTTCCGGCTCCGCGCCGCAGTAGCCGAGGAACTCGCCTGGACCGACGCCTTGCACGCCGCCCTCGCCATCAACGCCCCCGAAGCCGCCATGAAAGCCTGGCACCGCCTCCGCGACCACGCCGGTGAACTCGCCACCGGCCGCCCTGCCCCGCCGCAGACAGAATCCGCCGTGCCCGCCGAAGCCGAAGTCCTCGCCAGCATTGAAGCCGCGCGGAAGGCCTGTGCGGATTGCCCCCAGTAACCCTCAACCCTCCACTCATTTGGAAACAACCGAAATTCCCTACCGCATCGTCGTTAAGTATGCAGGCGAGGAGGCGCGTGCTGCCGCCGTGGATTGCAAACTCCTGGGCGACCACGCGGCCAGCGCGGCCGAATCGGTCAACAATCTCACATCTGCGCTCGCCGCCGCGACCACAGCTAAGTCTGGCGAGGGGCCGACTCAGCTCGCCATCCGAATTCCGCAAGAGACTGAATATCTGCAACGCGCCAAGGCAATCGGAGAAGAGGTGGCCGCTACAAAGCGTCTAGCTGAGGCCCAAGCTCAACTGGTGCAAGCCCTCCGGGAGTTGATCGCCGTCCGGGTCAGCTCAAACCAACTGAGCCAGTCGGAGGCGGACTCAATGGTGACCAAGCTTAAGTCAGACCCGAAACTTGAAGAGATATTTCAACTGCTCAAGAACCCCGCACAGGCAAAGAAGCCTGACTCCGATCAGAATCTTACCAATTGGTTTGTGAGTGCAGTGGAGGGAAAACGGGCAAATCTTGAAGACAAGGAAAGGAAGGAACAGAAGCGGATCATGGAGAGCCCGCAACCATCAAAACAATTCGCTGAATCGGAGGTGGATACGAGTAGCGCCACAGCGGCGCAGCAGGCGGCGCTGGACCGTCTGACGGCTTCCTTCGCGGCCCAGAAATTCGCCGTCACCGAACTCGGTCAGGAACTCCAGAAAGTCGGCCAGCAAGGCGTGACGTTGCTCGGGAGTGGCCTCAGCAAGGCCTTCGGCCAAGTCATCCAAGGCACCAAGGATGCGAAGACCGCCTTCGCCGAATTCGGAGCCAGTTTCCTGCAGCAGATCGCTCAGATGATCATGCAGGCGCTGATCCTCGCCGCCATTAAATCAGTCCTGGCTGGCACCAAGTTTGGTGAATTTCTCTTCCCTTTGGCCACTCCTCCTAAACCCTCCGCCGAGGGTTCCCTCACCCCCCGTCTCGCCGCCGCTGGTGCGCTCAACGGCGTGCAGACCGTCAGCACCGCCACCTACTTCCCCGCCTTCAACACCATCGCCGGCGAAGCCGGCACCGAAGTCCTCGCCGTCCTGTCCCGCCCGCGCCTGATGGACATGGGCGGCCTCGCCACCTACGTCGGCCAGGTGCAGGGCCACGACCTCGCCATGACCGACGCGCGTGAGTTGCAATCGGCAATCGGCAATCGGCAATCCGCCATCGCGGGCGGCCGCCTCGAGATCGCCATCACCATGTCCCCCGAGGTCGAGGCCCGCGTCCTGCGCAACTCCGTCGAGCAGGCCGTCGTCGAGATCAACACCGCCCTCTCCACCGACAGCCCCACCAGCGCCGCCGTGAAATCCCTGACCGCATGAAAAACAAAACAGAAACCAGAAAGCAGAAAGCAGACCCGGCTCCGGCGTCCGCTGCTTTCCGCTTTCCACTTTCTGTTTTGGCCCCCCCTGCTTTCTGCTTTCTGTTTTCTGCTTTTCCCCAATGAGCAACGCCTTCTACCCCCTCGGCCTCATCGAAGACCTCAAAGTCGAGCGCCTTGACCGCACCGTCATTGACACCTTTGAGGACGGCTCCTCCTCCGCCAACAGCATCTGGGGACCGTATCAGTTCAAGCGCCGCTTCACCGTCCGCCACGCGCCCCTGAGCCAGCAGGAGTTCCGCTACCTGCGCAGCTTCTTCGGCGCGCGCTCAGGCCGCTACGATTCCTTCTGGTTCCGGGACAACGTCCACCGCGGCGGCAACGCACTTGTGCGCCTGGCCTCGCCCCTGCCGGAGCGCCGCGGGGCCAGCGGCTACTACACGGGGGTTGAACTGGTGCTGGAGGAGGTTGCGCCGATCCGCATACAACCGGACTATGAGGACGTGGCCACCGCCTCGGGTCAGGGCATGTTCGGCCGTTTTCATGTCTGGCTGGATGCCAACCGTGAGCTGGAATACACCATGACCGGCGACACCAGCACCGGTCTGATCCACTCGACCACGCTGAAGAATTTTGCCCGAAACGATTCGAGCAATCCGGCCTATGATCTGAGCGCGGTCCATCCGGCCACGATTTACGGCAAGCTCAACGATCTCACCGCACAGTATCAGTCGCTCTGGAGCCACTACTGGCCGGCGAGCACTTATCGCAAACGATGGAAATCCTCTGCCTTCAATTTCCTTTCTGGAGGATTCACGCCTGCCGTCACATTGTTTGCCCTGGTAAAGCACGGCACGTCCACATCGGCGGACAAGGTTCTGTTCGGAGCCGGCACCAATGGCGCTGGTCTGGCCCATGGGATTCAACTCGGCTCGGACAATTATTACCGCCCGTGGCTGGGTGGCTCAGAAAGCTGGACCACCGCCCTTTTTCAGAACTCGCCGGCAGATACCTGGCGCAGCATCGCGATCACCTGGCCGGAAGGCTCCAGTGCGGCCTCGCTCTACGTCAATGGCGCACTTGTCGGCACCGAGACCGAAGCGCGCAACTATGTGGGCGGCTATATTTTTCTGAACGCCGCGCCGGATGATACGCTGCTGGTTTCCGCGCAAGCCTTCAACAACGCGATCACTCATTCGATGATGTGGGCTGCCGAGCTGTCCCTCGCCCAGATCAAGGCCCTCCACAACCTCTTCGCCTACCAATACGGCCTGGCCACGGTCTGACCCCCGGTCCTCCTCCTCCTACTCTTACTCATAATCCTACTCTCACATCCCCACCGAACCCCTGGTCCTATCCGTCCCATAAGTCCCCAGACCTCCGTTGATCTGAAATCTGCCATCTCCCATCCGAGATTCCCCCTCTGCGTCCGTCCCGCCTCTGCGGTGCCCCTTCACCCTTTAACCCTTCAACTTTTCAACTTTTCAACTCTTCCCCCATCCCCCAAATGACCGTCTCCGCCCCCACCCTCCTCTCCCGTCTCCACACCCTCGGCCTCGCCGACGCCAAAGTCTTCCGCGACGCCACCTACTTCCTCCCCTCGCGCGCCTGGCTCGCGGACACATTCGCCCCGTTCCTCCAGCACGAGTTCTGGCAATACCAGCGCGCCTACATCAAATCCAAGTTCGACTGCGAAGACTTCGCCTTCGAGGCCGAACTGGAAGCCGATATTGACCGCTACGTGATGAGCCGTGCCGCCAAGTTCGCCCTCAAAGCCGCCACCCGCTCCCTCGTCGCCAACGGCACCCTTGCCGACTGCGGCCACGCCTTCCTCTACTGCGAAGTCCGCATCCTCCCCGGCCGCACACTCAACCAGGTCCGCGACGGCCGCCACGCCACCAACCTCTGTCTCCACCCCGACGGCTCCGCCACCTTCTTCGAACCCCAAAACTCCCTCCTCACCGACGCCTGCCAAGCCCTCGGCCTCCAACCCCATGAAAATCCTGACCCTCCTCGTCATCCTGTCTGCACTCTCGACTGGTGCTGGGTGTAAAACCACCAAGCTGCCGCCCGAGCCCAAGTATCCGCGCATGAGTAGCTCGACATTCCAATGTCGAGCGTTTGTCGGCCCGGGCAGTCTCGACCTTGGAATGTCGAGCTGTGGAGCGCCGCGCCCCCGCTCGGCGCGCACCAACGAACGGCGCATGGTCACACTGCCCCCGAACGCCCCCGGAGCGCGGGTCTGTGACCCGCAGCAACGTCCGATCATCCGTCCCGCTGCCCTTCACGAACCGCCATGGACGAGGACTGCCGCTCGTAGCGCAGGCTTGCAGCCGGCTGTCTTGCTGCGGTTCCGGTCTTCCTACTCCTACTCCTAATCTTAATCCTACTCTTCCCAAGGCTCCCGGCTCCTGGACAGAGAGCCACCCACTGCCACCGAGAAGTAATCCAACGAAGCCAGCCTCCCACAACTCTGACTTCAATTTTCCTGCCCCTAATTTTCCTGCCAAAAGATTGGTTTACGGGGTCACCCACCCCCTCAACGTGAAAACCATCCCGCACCTTCCGTCCACGACGCTCCCCTCCCTCTCCCCCACTGGGGGAGAGGGCTGGGGCGAGGGGGAAAGCCGCGCGGAGTCCTGTGCGCCGCCCGCTCTGCGCCCACCGCAACCGAACGCGCGCGGCCTCGTCCAGAGAGAACCCAGGTCAGCAAGACCGGGTCAGAAAAGATCCCAATCCGACCCCTCCCATTTTTCTGACCATCTTCGGTTCCTGAAAAGAAGCGCCACCCATTGCCACCAAGCAACAACCCTCCGAGGCCGCCATCCAGCATCCAGCAACTAGCATCCAGCATCCCTCCCCATCGCCTCTCAACTCTCAAACCTCACCTCTCAACTTCGTGAAGTCCCTTAGCTCCCCCCTCGCCACCGCCGCTGCCGCCACCCAGACCGGCTTCGCCGAGATCCTCGACTTCTACCTCAAGTCCGCGATCACCACGCCCTACGGCTCCACCAGCGTCATCCGCATCACGAACAAGCCCGGCGGCCACAGTTTCTTCACTCCGCAGTTCGATCCCGAGCCCGCCGGCACCCAGGGCGACCCCGCCACCTACACCGAGTGGCCCGTGAAGCGCGGCGTGGCCAAGGCCTCCGCCAAGTTCATGTCCGACCGCATGACCCTCAACGTCTCCAACGTCACCGGCGCGTGGAGCGACATGCTCGACGACGTCGAGTGGCAGGACACGCCCGTGGTCATCCGCAAGGTGGACATCCGCAACACCTCGCCCACCGCCAACGACTGCGCCGTCCTCTTCACCGGCAAGGTGGACGCCGTGCGCGTGGACCTCAAGACCCTCCAGTTCACCTGCTCGAATGACTTCGCCACCTTCAGCACCCGCCGGCCCGCCGAGGACATGCACATCGGCTGCCGCTTCCGTTTCGGCGATGACCTGTGCGGCAAAAGCCGTTTCCATCCGGACAACCTCAAGCCCAAGACCGTCGCCGCCGGCAGCACCGCCACGCGCCTGCTCGCCACGCTCGCCGGTCACTCGGCCACGGCCGTCACGGCGAGCAGCACCACGGACAGAATTACCGCCACCGCGCACGGCCTGTCGGACAGCCACCGCGTCCGCTTCTCCGCCGCCACGATGCCCGGCGGCCTAAGCACCGGCGTCTGGTATTTCCTCCGCGACACCGGCACGAACGACTTCAAGCTCGCCCCCACCGCCGGCGGCAGTGCGCTGGACCTCACCAGCAACGGCACCGCCGTGGTGATGGAGTCCGAGACCGGCTTCACCGAGGACACCGGCACCAAAGCCTATATCGCCCAGTCCGTCACGGCCGACGCCAGCACGGACAAGCTCACCCTCACGAGTCACGGACTGGCGGACGGCGACCGTGTGAAGTTCGGCGGCACCGCCGTCCCCGGCGGCCTCACCGCGGGCCTCTGGTATTACGTGGTCAGCTCGGCCACCAATGATTTCAAGGTCGCCAGCACCGCCGGCGGCAGCGCGCTCAACCTCACCAGCAACGGCACCGCCGTCACGCTGGACAGCACCGCGCCCTACGGCACCGATGAGATCAACGCCCTCGCGAATGGCAGCATCACGGCCAGCTCTGAGCAGACCAGCTCCGAGGGCTACCGCGTCAAGAGCACTTACGCCACCGGCTGGCAGTTCAGCAACACGCCCAGCAATCCCACGCCCAGCGTGGACCTCGTGTCGCCGCAGGTGGACCTGGATGTCGGCGGGGTCGGCTATGCCCTGAAGAGCTGGCGCTTCACCGCGGACACCAGCAGCCCGGACTGGCAGGCCAAACGCCAGGTCACGATTTACTGGAGCGACGATGCCATGAACTACCTGCAGGTGCTGACCGCCACCCTGACCACGGGGCGCGGCAATCTGGGCGGCTCCGAATACGAACTGCTGACCATCTCCGTCGCCGCGCATCGCTACTGGCGCGTGCAGTTCAAGAAGCTGGACGGCTCGCCCTTCCTGGGCTCCGTCATTGGCAAGGTGAAGGCGTATGACAACGCGGCCGGCGCCGGCACCGACCGCATAGACACCTTGAGCAATTCCGTTCCGAGTTCCGTCTGCTTCGGCTCCGACGAAGTGGCCGGCCACGAGGCGGTCTATATCCAGGCCAGCCTGTCGGGCACCTGGCAGGTCAACGTGGACGCGATCACGCCCGAGGACCTGACCCGCTACGACTGGGGCAACAATAATCAGGGCTACTGGGAAATCCCCGCCGCCCAGGCCGGCCTCGCCAACCACCTGCTCAAACCCTATCTCACCTTTGACCTCGGCTCCGCCAAGGCGCTCAAGCTCTGGCGTCTCCGCAGCCGCGCCAACGTCGAGCGCGCGGACATCCCGCGCCTCGTGCAAATCTTCTCCTCGACCAACAACTTCGCCACCGCCACGCACGAGCTGAACTACGAGCTGCCGCCCACGCCCAGCACCTGGAGTGACCTCCTCATCCACAGCGCCAGCAGCGCCCGCTATTGGCGCATCTGCATCCGCAACAACTGGGCCGAGCAGCTCTCCTTCAAGCTGATGGCCGAGGTCCGCGCCTACACGCTGAACCGCAACTACTGGGGCACCGGCCGCGTCACCTTCGCCGCCGATACGCCCACCGTCGCGCTGCGCAACCTCTCCCGCGCCGTCGTGGCCAGCTACAGCGGCGCGGTGGACCTCGCCGCCCTCCCCGCCACCCCCGCCGCCGGCGACCGCTTCCTCCTCGAGCGCGGCTGCAACCGCAGCCTCAACGCCTGCTTCATCCACCGCAACGAAACCCACTTCGGCGGCTTCGCCGAACTCCCGAAGGAAACCGTCGTGCGCTCCTGAGACGCCCATCCGTCGTATGCGTCCCATCCGTCCCATCCCCGCGCACGGAGTCCCGGCTTCAGCCGGCGGAACGCCCCCCAGTTCCAAACGCCCCGCGCGCAGCGCCCTCAAGCACGCGGAGCCCCACACCATCTTGGACTGCGGCGGGAAGCGCAGCGCCACGCCGCTTTCCCGTCCCGCGGAGCGGCTCCCCTCCTTCCCACGAGTCCCACGCCTAGCCCTCACGCACCACGCACCACGCACCATGACCTACCTCAACCTCCCTTGGCGCGACCAAGGCACCGACCGCTCCGGCCTCGACTGCCGCGGCCTCGCCGCCCTCTGGCTCCGCGAGCAGAAAGGCTTCACCGCCACCTACCCCAAGCTCCACGCCGAGACCGACGAACTCGCCGAAGCAGTCGTCTGCCAAGCCCTCGTAGCTCGACATTCCAATGTCGAGATTTCACCGCCCGACTCGACATTGGAATGTCGAGCTACCCGCCCCATGGAACCCGGCGACGTCGTCTTCTTCCGCGCCCGCCGCACCGGCCAGGTCCGCCACGTCGCCATCTACCTCGGCGAGGAAGGCTACCTCCACATCCTGAAAGGCTCCGTGTCCCGCGTGGACAAATCCCTCGCGCTCATGCACCGCATCGGCCTCGACTACTGCGGCCATCTCGGTGTGCATGAGGCGGAGGCGCTGGCGCTCGCCTTGAGCGACCGCAAGCTCGGCGGCTGGACGGAGCTTGGCTTGCTGCTCCTCTCCGTCGCCATGTCCGCCGCCTCCGCCTTCCTCATGCCGAAGCCCAAGATCGGCACCACCCGCGCCCAGACCGGCCGCTACAGCTTCGACCAGCTCGTCACCCGCTCCGATCCCACGCTGCCCCTGCCCGACGTGCTCGGGGCCGTCGTCGTCGCGGGCAACAGCCCTTATCAGTCCCTCGTGGACAAGAGCCAGCCCGCCACCGACGCCACGCAACAGAAGATCAACAAAGTGGTCATCCTCGCCTCCGGCCCCATCGAAGGCGTGGACTACGATTCCCAGGTCATCAAGATCAACGGCCGCGTTTACACCGACAAAGGCTGGCACCCGGACGGCTTCGCCCTCAATCCCGCCCAGACCAAGGCCGAGGCCGTGGACGGCACCATCGGCAGTGCCGCCGCCCGGCCCAGCATCTCCGTCTATCTCGGCACGCCCGGCACCACCGTCCCCGTGGATGTGCGCGCCCACTACGACCGCAACTTCCCCCTCTACGGTTTCAACGGCTGCGCCTACGTCGTCCTGCGCCTCATTGACTCCGCCAAGTTCAGCCAGTTCAACCTCACCGTCCCCGTGAAGGGCCGCAAGTGCCGCACCTTCGACGCGAACGGCTTCACCCGCACCACCGTCACCAGCGAGGCCGTCGGCACCGGCGACGGCACCACCACGCGCTTCAAGCTCGCCTTCGAGGACCTCGCCACCGTCACCACCGTCACCGTCGCCGGCGTCACGTATGTCGAGGCCAGCGAGACCCAGCAACGGGGCACCGTCTATCGGCTCAACAAAGTGAAGGGCTATCTGGAATTCTTCACCGCTCCCGCCGCTGCGGCCGCCGTCGTCTGCACCTACGCCTACTACCCGCGCGCCTGGACGCAAAACCCCGTCACCCACACCACCTACCTCCTCACCGAGCCCGTGCGCGGCAAAGGCCTCGACGCATCCCGCCTCGCCTGGGACCGCGCCGTGGCCGCCCGCGACTACTGCGATGAAAAAATCCTCTGGCAGTCCGCCGGCACCGCGCTCGTCGAGACGCGCCACACCAGCAACTACAGCCTCGATTACCTCAAGCCGATTCAAGATCACCTCCGCGTCCTGCTCGACGCCTGCTACGGCTACCTCTTCGTGAGCGACGGCAAATTCGTCATCAAGCCCCGGCGCGACGAGAGCAGCGTCTTCAGCTTCACCACCGCGAACATTCTGCAGGACTCCTTCAGCGCCGAGCAGGTGGACCGCGCCCAGCGCGCCAACCGCGTCCAGGTCTTCTTCCACAGCTCGGACACCTACAACGCCGAGGCCGACGTCATCCGCGACGACGAGGACGATCAGCGCCGCCGCACCACGCAGGCAGGCAACGATGGGGTGGTCGAGGAGATCCTGCACCTCCAGGCCGTGGACCGCCGCAGCCACGCCGAGCGCCTCGCCGAACTCATCCTCCGCGAGAACGTGAGCAGCCGCTGGGTCGCCGCCTGGAAGACCACCATCCTCGGCCTCGCTCTGGAACCCGGCGACATCGTGGACGTGACCCACCCCGCGCGCAGCACCTGGACCGCCAAGAAAATGCGCATCGAAGAACTCACCCACGACGACCACGACCGCATCGCCCTCCGCCTCTCCGAATATGTCCCGCACGCCTACGTGTGAGGCCATTCCCAACGATCATTGCTGGAATAGCCAGCGAGACCCGCGCCGCCCATCTTCTCCCTCTCCCTTCCTCGGAGGAGGGGAGAGGGTTGGGGTGCGGGGTGGTGTCCGGCAGCCCCGCGCCCCCGTAGCGCCGGCCTCCGGCCGGCCGTGCCGCAAGCGTCCCCGTTTGCCCCCGGCGCGACTCACTTACAACTGCCCGCTCTCCTCGCGCGTGAGCGCCGGCCAGACCTTCAGCTTTTGCGTGCGCGCCAGCACCCGCTGATGACTGCGCGTGTCAAACGACAGAAACGTTCTCGCCCCGCACTCGACGGCGGCGCTGACATGCATCACATCAATGGCGCGCAGCTTGCCCCAGCGCGGTGCGTAGTGGCGCATCAGCCCGGCCGCACGTTGCGCGACGGCCTCCGCATCAAGCTTCGCGTGGTAGAGCGTTTGTCCCTCCACAATATCGCCTTTCACTTTCTCCCAGATTCCTTCCGCGTTGGCGGCGTGGCTCGTCCACAAGGCTTTGGTAACTTCGGGCCAGTGGAGGAAGGTGAACGGCAGCCGGTTTCCCTGCGCGTTGAATTCATCCGCCACCGGCGTGTTGGCGTCGTTCACATAACTGGAGATGATGAAGCTGGAGTCCGCGTAAATCATCGCTCGCCGTCCTCCTCCCGCTGTTTGGCCACGATGCCGTAGGGCACGGGCTTCAAGCCCAGGCTGTCCCGCCATTCAGCCACCTGCTTCCATGTGCGTGGCTTGGGCTTGGCCGCCGCCTCCTTCACCAGCTCTTGCAGGAGGCTGTAGGAGGTATGCCCCCGTTGTTTGGCTGCGCGCGCGAAATTGCGCGCCGTCTTCTCGTCCACCCGGGTTTGCAGGAGTGTCATACACCGCACTGTAATCTCGCGCCCAAACGTGTCAACCACCAGCCCCGGCGCGCGGCGTTCACCTCGCCCCCGTAGCGCCGGCCTCCGGCCGGCCGTGCCGCAAGCGTCCCCGCTTGCCCCCGGCCCGCGGCATTCATGCCGCTTCACCGTGCGAACGCTTAAGCGCATGCGATCACAACCGATACCGCACCGTGAAGCGGCGTGAACGCCGCGCGCCACGTTCTCCCCTACGGCTTCCCCGCCCCCTCCTGCGGCGGCCCCCCCGCAAGCTGCAAATCCCACAGCTTCTCCTGCGCCCCGTCCAGCACCAGCCCCACGCGGAACGGCGGATACCCCACGCAGTAGCCGCGGAAGGCCACCTGGTTCCAGCCCGCGCGCAGCGTCACCTTCTTTGTGGCCTGCGTGCGCAGCGGGCCGCCCTCCGGCAGCGGCTTGTAAGCCGTGGCCGGCACCGCCACCGATTCACCATTGAGCGTCCAGCGGAGCTGCGTCTGCGGATGGCTCTGAAACTGAAACTCCAGCTCTGTCGTCGCGGGCGCGTGAATCCACGTCGCCCCATACCACACCTGCCCGCCGCCGCCGAGGATCGCGCGCGTGTCCAGTTCGGCGATGCTCGCGGGCTTCCACTTCACCGTGCGCGGGTCGTTCCAATAGCCCCGGATCATCTCGCCCGTGTAGCTCGCGCCCAGGTCCACCTTGCCCGAGTCAGGCGGGTAGCTCGCCACCTCGCAGAACTCGCGCACCGCGTCCTTCATCTGCTTCTTCGTGCCGGGCATGTTGCCATTCGGGTCCGCCTTGAACTTCTCCGTGCCCGGTCCGCCGAACGGCCCGCACACGAGCCAGTTCTTCACCACCACACCGCGCTCAAGTCCGAGGAACAACGCCGGTGCCCACGAGCCGGGATACAGCCGCGCCTCGGTCGGTTCGTCGTAAGTCTCGCGGCTCGCCGAGCCGTCGCTGTTCGCCCACCAGAACTTGTTGTGCCCGCCGAAGGTCGCCTCGAAGTTCACCAGCGTTCGATAACCACCGATGAACGGCCCGGCCAGCCGGGGAATCGCCGCGTGCGGAATCATCGCCACCAGCACGAAGCCCTTGCCGTCCGCGTCAATCGTGTGCGCGAGCTGCGCCCCGGCAATCGCGCCCACATGCGCGAACTTCGCCTCGCCCACCGGCGTGCGGTAGAGCTGGGGCTTCGCCGCGCCCGGCCACTCGGGATAAAAACCCACGCCGACCGGCTGCACCGTGCCGCCCGCATCCTTGAAGATGCCGAACACAAACCGCGCGTCCCCCGCCCGTCCCGCCGCCGCGCCACCCGGCTTCGCATTCGCGTCGCCCTGCACGTAGAAGCTCACCGTGTCCGCAAGCTGGTCATGCGTGAAGACGCGCTCCAGCGGCGGCAGCGGACGCGGGTCGAACTTCCCCGCGAGCCGCGCATGCCAGCGCAGCAGCAGGCGGTCGGGCCGGTAGGCCGCGCGCACCTCGACCGACTGATTCTTGTCCGCCTGAAACACCACCGGCTCGCACGACTCCCATCCGCTCAGCGAGCCATCCATCGCCACCGCGCCCAGCGCCGGCACAAACCGCGCCACTTTCGCCGTGCCCGCGCCGCCGCGCAGGCTCAGCGCAATCTCCGGCGGCGTCGCGATCTGCGCGGCAGAGATGCTCACCGTCGGCTGCACCGTCGTCAGCGGACGCGCCGGGTTTTCCTTCAGCGACCAGCCGTCCACGTCGAAGAGCAGCGGCGTGTATTTCCCCATCGCGACGTAGATCTTTCCGTTCACCTGGTTCGGCACCACCTCACCCGCGAAGAACTCGCCGGGCTGCGGATAGATGCCGGCCTCCTTGCGGCTGTGCACCCGTCCGTCGGGAAAGATCGTGTCCACGTAAAGCCCCTCGTCCGTAAACAGCAGGATGCCGCACCGCGACTGGTCCACCACGCTGACGAGCCCGTTGATCGGCTTCTGGATGCGCATGCCGCCGTAGAGTTCGCCCGGTCGCGCCGTCCATTCCAGCGCCGTCCTCCCCGTCCGCCACTGCAGCCGATAACCACCCGCGCCGTCCGGCACGTAGCGGGAAATCTTGTGCTGCGCGCCTTCATTCGCGCTGAAGTTTTTCCCGCCCCGCGCCTGGATGTAGAAGCCCTCCGCCGGCGAACCATCCGCGCCCATCCAGTCGCTCGTGAACTTGTCGGCCAGTTCATTGCCTCCGTGAATCGCATCCGCCTTGCCCTCCGCCCGCGCGGTGAAGATCGGATCGGTGAGCACCTTCTGCCACTGCTTGAAAATCGGATTCCCATGCGTGTCGAAACCACTGGGCGCGAGCCGCCACAAATCGCGTCCGCCTTGCGCGGGCGCGAGGAACGACAGGTCGCCGAGCCACCGTTGCCCGTGATACGTCAGCACCGTTCCCGGCAGCTCGGTGGGCGTGAGTTCATCGTCGTCCACTCGGCCGTTGCCGTTCGCGTCGTGCCACAGCGAATGCGTGGCCGGCTTCGCCGGGTCCTTGCGCTCGCGGAGGATGCCGGCGGAGTGCAGCCAGCGGTCGCCCTCGAGCCGGTAGAGGTCATACGAGCGCCGGCCCGCGAGATAGAGCCGCCCGTTCACGCGGAAGAACTGCAGCCGGTCCAGCGGCCCCGTGCGCGGATCGCTGCCCACGTCCGGCCACACCGCATCAATCGTCCACGTCCGCTTCTCGTAGTCCACGCGGAAGCGCGTGAGCCAGTGCTGCTGGCCAGGCAGATAGACATGCTCGGGATGCTCCGGGTCGAAGCCATAGCCGTCGTTCGCGTGCGTCTGCAGCGTCATGAACTCGCGGACAAACTTCCCGTCCGCGCTCCACTCGGTCACGCGGTTCGGCCCGCCGTTCTCCACCACCAGCAGCCGGTCGCCGCCGTCGGGCGCGGTCCACGTTGCGAGCTTGCCCGGCGCGATGAACGTCTCCGGGTCGAACGTCCCCGGCTTCTGCGCCGCGAGCCGCCCGAACGTGCGCGTGACCTTCCCCGCACGATCAAGCTGGAAGACCTTGTTCGCCGCCGAGTCGCTCAGATAGAAGCGCCCGCTGCGGTCAACTTCGAGGTCCGCCGGGCGAATCTCCGGTGACACCGCGAACACCTTTTGCCATGTGTCAGGCAGGCCATCTGTGAGTGCCGCCGCACTGACCGCAAAGCCCGTTCCCTCGCGATGCAGTGCGTAGAGCGAGCCCCCTTGCACCACCAGTCCCTGCGGCCGCGCGAGCGGCAGTTCCGCCAGCACCTTGCCGTTGTCGCCGTCATGCACCGTGATCTTGTCCGCGAACTCCGTCGTGCTCTCGCGATAGCTCACATGCCGCGCGCCGCGTTGGCTCGCGATCTTCCCGCGCTGCGCCACGTAGAGAATCGCCCGGCCCGCCGAGTCGCCGCGCCACACCGCCATCGCCGTCACCCAGCCCTCGGGCGCATACGAGTTCGGACGGTTCGCGCCCTCGGCCTTGCCGAACGCCTTGCCATCCGCGCGATACACAAACTTCGGCCCGCCATCCGTGCTGAACGCCCACACCGTCTCGCCATCCGTCGCCACGCACGGCCCGCCGCCCGCGCCGCCCGAGTTGAACGCGCGGATGAACTGGTCCGGCCCCAGCGGCTTCTTCAAATCCACCATCGGGTTGTTCAGCCCGTTCTCCAGGTAAGTGTAGTAAAAGACCGCCACCCCGTTCGGCCCCACCGCGACATCCCCAAACGGCGCGCCCACCGGATCACCGCCGAACGGCTCCGTCTTCCGCCAGTCCTCCGGCGATGGCAGCCACGGCGACGCCCCGCTGTGAAAGCGCGGCGTGACCGAGTGCCACTCGTTGTCCACCTGCCACTGGCGCGCGGGCATGACAATGCCCTTCACCGCGTAAGTGCCCGGCGGCACCGGCATGAAATTGTCGTCCAGCCCGTCCCAGTTCTCCGCGAACTTCCCGCCATTCTCCGCCGTCACCGTGCGCGCCACGCCGCTGGCGAACTGGCTGATGATCCAGTTCGGGTTCTTCGCGTCCACGATGGCCAGCGTCACGCGATACGTGCGCGGCAGCGGGCCGGTCGTGGGCAGTTGGTAACTCACCGGCACGCCGAGCGTCCCCGTCGGCGCCTTCTGCGCGCCGACCGCCGCCGCAGGACCGGAGCGCGGCCACGCGAGCAACAAACACAAGAGCAGCAGCAGACGAAAGCAGTTCATAAGCGGGATGCTGAAGGGGCCGACAACGCCTCGACTATGCCGCGCCCACCCACCCACCGCAATCCCCGCCCGCCGCCCCCGTAGCGCCCGCGTCCCGCGGGCCGTGCCGCCGGCGTCCTCGCCGGCCCCGTTGCGCGTCCTGCCACCGCCCCGTCCCCTTTCCCCGGTTCCCCGCAGTTTTCCATGGCATGGGTGGGAAAAACTCCAAATCCCAAGTTCCAAATTCCAAAGAAGCTCCAAACTCCAAACTTCAAGGGTCGCCCGGCACTGGACGAGCAGGCCGGACCGAACCAGAACGAAAACGTCGGCGGCATGGCACGCGGAACGATTGGAATTTGGGCTTTGGATTTTCTTTGGAGCTTTGGACTTGGAACTTGGAATTTCCCTGCCCTGTTCCGTGTTCCCTGAATCCGCGGGATATTCTCAGCCTCCCCTCATTCCATTTGCGTGGCGCAAATGCCCGTTCGCCCGAACGCGCGCAGACTGCGCCCGTGATGAGTGATGTTTCCACCTCCTGCCACGGGCGTGTTTCAAGGTTTAACGTCCCGTCTTCCTCTGCGCGCGGAGCCGGTGCCCTCAGCGTGGCCAGTTTCTGGCCCGGCATCACTCCGCCGGCCCGCGCGCAGTCCCTTTCCCTCCGGCTTGCATTCCATTTGCGTGGCGCAAATGCGATTGCCCGGGGGGGCGCGCAGACTGCGTGCGTGATGATTGCACGGAGTCCCGGCTTCAGCCGGTGGAACGCCGCCCGGCACGGGACGCTGCGCGCGCAGCGTCAACGCCAGCCGCCGTGCGCCTGCAACTCTCGCCTGTGCTTCCAGGCGTCGGACCAAACCCACTCGGGCCGCGAAGCCTCCGGCCTGCCACTCTCCGAAAAGCAAAAAGCAGAAAGGTGAAATCATGAAACATCCGCTCTTCTCCAAAACCCTCCAGGGCATCCTGCTCCTCCTCCTCCCGCGCCTGCTCAAGAAGTGCGGACTCGAATTCAGTGACGCGGAGACGCAGTCCCTCGTGGAGCTGGTGTGCGACTGCCTTGGCGGCGCGTGGGCCACGTATGGGCGGTTCAAGGCGGAGGAGCCGCTGCGGAATCCGCTCGCGTCGGACAAGCTGCCGGGCGCGCCCCTCTGCGTTCTACTTTCAGCTTGCTGCTTTTCCCTCACCGGCTGCGCCGCGCTCGACACGCTTACGCCCGCCCAGCAAGGCGTGCTCAAGGCCACGGCGAAGGCCGCGCTCCAGTTCGGGCTCGCCGAACTGGGCGAGCGGGTGAAGGAAGTGCGGCCATATCAGGAGCAGCTCCAGACGCTGGTGGACGTGACCTTTGCGGAGGCGGACCGGACGGAGGCGACCAATGCCTCCGCTGGCAAGAATACGCCTCGCGCGGCGGCAGCGGCGGCGGTTCTGGGCGCGGAGCTGCGGGCGGGCGTGGCGCGGATCGTGCCGGACCCCGCGCTCCGCGCCCAGGTGCTGGCGGCCCTGCGTGACGCCCTCCTGCACGGAGCGCCGAGCACCCGCTCGGCGCGATCCAACGAGCACGCCGAGCGGGTGCCCGGTGCTCCGCAAAAGGAGTTCAACGCGGCGGTGGCCACCAAGCTCTGACCAGCCGCGATCTCAAACTTCAGATTTCAAATTTCAGAACGACCGACCGCCGATTCGTTCCCCATTTCCAAATGAACGCCGCCGCTGACACCCCTGCCGCCGACTTTACGCTCCAGGCGATGCTCCTGGCCTCGCTCGTGGGCAACGTCCTCGTCGCGTGGCTGCAGATCACCGCGCGGAGCACGGCGCAGAAGCGCGAGGTGCGCTTCGAGGAGGAGTTCGCCAGCAAGGGCGAGGTGCGCGAGGTCAAGGAGCAGGTGCGCAGCATTGACCGCGACCTGCGCGACCTGCGCCAGTCCATCAGCGACAATGGCGAGAAGCGCCGCGTGGCCATTGAGGCGCGCGTCGAGCACGTCCGCTCGGACCTGGGGAAGAAGCTCGAGGTGCTGAGCGAGAGCGTGCAGGACCTCGCCGTGAGCGCCTCCGCCACCAGCTCGTTCCTCAGCGCCTGGAAGGAGAATCCCCCGTGGCGGCAGCGCAACTGACATACGTTCCCCATGCAAATCGCCAGCGTGCCGCCGAAGGCCACCCCTCACCCCCACCCTCTCCCCTCCTCCGAGGAAGGGAGAGGGAGCCGAGGCGCGTCGTCGTCCGCATCCGCGATGCCACCGCTCGTCCCCTTCACTCATCACCCCGGTTACCTATGAATCCTGAACTCACCGATGCTGAGCAGCTTGCGCTGCGCACCCTCCTCGAAGTCCTTGACGGCCAGCCCGCCGAGCTGGCGGAAGCCGGCTGGCACGGCCTCGCCGAGGCCCGCCTCCAGGTGCGGCTGGAACTGAAAGATTTCAACGCCCTGCGCGACCACTGCATCGCCGAGCGCTGGGTCGTCGGCGCCAAGGCCATCACCGGCCGGATGCGCTGGGCCCTCAGCCCCGCCGGCCGCATCGCCCTGCAGCAGCTTTGACCCATTGATCAAGACGCGAAGGCCATGAACCGATTTTCACAAAATCATGGGGCACAGAATCATGGGGGAAGAGGCCTGATTTTGTGGAGCGGTGCCGTGGCAGACCGACGCCCGCAACGTCCCATAGAATGAAACCACCACGCAAACTTCGCATTCCCCGGCAGGGCCAGCCGGTGCCAGCCACCACATGCCTCAAGCAGCGGGTGCGCGCAATGCCGGTCAAAGAGGCGGAGGCATTGTTCAAGCGCCTGGACACGCTGTCGCGACCCGACTGGCGAGCCTATGTGGAGCAAACCTACGGCCTGGCGCTGCGGGCAGACGATCAGGTGACGGCGCTGAAGCGGTGGTATGCCGTGGAGAATCTGAATGCAAAGGTGGAAAGCAAAGAGAAGGCGGGGCGGGCGAGCGGGAAGTCTCTGGAAGAGGTCCGGCGGGAGGCGGTCGAAATGGTCTATGAATGGGCGCAGCAGAATGGTGATGGGAGGCTGGCGCTGGCGACAGTGCGCGGGGACCTGAGCCTCGACGAGAATGACCGGAAAGAGCGGGAGTATGCGCTGAAGGTGGAGGCGCTCGGGCTGGCGGAGCGAAAGGTCAAGATCGCCGAGGAGAAGGCCGTGGCGGCACGCGCGGCGAAGGAGAAGCTGACGCAACTGGCAGAGAAAGGCGGCCTGGCACCCGAGACACTGCAGCAGATCGAAGAGGCGGCGGGCTTGCTCTGACCAGCCATGAGGAGCGGACCCAAAAATTCAGGGAAGACAAAGAGGGGGGAGGGACACCTGATGATGCGAGCAGGGGAGACCCGGCCCGCCAACAACCTCAAGAACTTCCCAAAGATTTGGGCAAGACAAAGATGGAAACGCCTGCGGCAAAACTGGAGCGCGGCCCTCTGGGCCGCAGCGGCTGGCAGCAGGGAATGGCCAACGAAAACCCGGGGCTCGTGCAGCAAAGTTGCCGCTGCGGCCCGGAGGGCCGCGCTCCGGGGGCAATGCGCCGATTCGCCCTTACAGCAAGCCCTCCTCCATGCGTCCATTTCCCTTCCCCATCTTTGTCCGTCCCAAATCTTTGGGTCCCAGCCCTGATGCCTTCCCCGCGCAAATCCCCCGGCCGCGCCAAGTGTCTCCCCGCCCGGGACGCCCTCATGCTGCCGTATCAGGCGCGCTGGGTGCGGGATGACGCGCGGCTCAAGCTTTGCGAGAAGTCCCGGCAGATCGGGTTCACCTGGGCCACGGCGTATCGCATCGTCAGCACCACGAGCCTCGCCGGGGCGCGCCATGACGACTGGATCTCCTCGCGGGACGAACTCCAGGCCCGGCTCTTCATCGCGGACTGCAAGCGCTTCGCCGCCCTGCTCCACATCGCGGCGAAGGACCTCGGCCAGCAGGTGGTGGATGAGGACCAGCACAGCGCGTATGTGATGGCCTACGCCAACGGGCGGCAGACGCATTCGCTCTCCTCAAATCCCAACGCGCAGGCGGGCAAGCGCGGGCGGCGCGTGGCGGACGAGTTCGCGCTGCACCCGGACCCGCGCCAGCTCTATGCGATTGCGTATCCGGGCATCACCTGGGGCGGGAATTTCGAGATCATCTCGACGCATCGCGGCACGGCGAACTTCTTCAACGAGCTGGTCAACGAGGTGAAGCACAAGGGGAACCCAAAGGGTTTCAGTCTGCACACCGTTCGTTTGCAGGACGCGCTGGACCAGGGCTTCCTGCACAAGCTCCAGCAGAAGCTCCCGGCGGACGATGCGCGGCAGCAGATGGACGAGGGCGACTACTTCAATTTCATCCGTGCCGGCTGCCCGGACGAAGAGAGCTTCCAGCAGGAATACTGCTGCAACCCCAGCGACGACCAATCCGCCTTCCTCAGCTACGAGCTGATCCAGTCATGCGAGTATGCGACGGGGGAAGAATGGGAGCGCACTGCTTCAACTCTTCAACCCTTCAACCCTTCAACTCTGTATGTCGGCGTGGACGTCGGCCGTGACCACGACCTCACCGTCATCTGGGTTCTCGAGAAGCTGGGCGACGTCGCTTATACGCGCGCCGTCATCACGCTGGCGCAGGCGACGTTCGAGGCGCAGGAAGAGGTGCTGTATGCGTGGCTGCGGCTCGGCCAGGTGCGGCGCTGCTGCGTGGACCGCACGGGCCTGGGGCGGCAGTTTGCGGAGCGGGCGGCGCAGCGGTTTGGCGCGGGGAAGGTGGAGGGCGTGAACTTCAGCGGGCCGGTGAAGGAGGAACTCGCCTATCCGGTGCGCGCGGCCTTCGAGGCCCGTTCGGTGCGCATCCCCAGCGATCCCGTGATCCGCGCGGACCTGCGGGCGATCAAGAAGGAGACGACCGCGAGCGGCCACCTGCGGTTCACGGCGGACCGGGGCCGCAACGGCCACAGCGACCGCTTCTGGGCCCTGGCCCTGGCTCTCCACGCGGCGAAGAGCCGCACCACGATGGGGGCGCTGGTGGGATGAAAATGAGAGGGAAATTCCAAATGCCAAACTCCAAGTTCCAAAGAAGCTCCAAACTCCAAACTTCAACGGTAGAAGCCGCCTCGACGGCCGGGCGGCAGACAAACCTTCCGACGATTGGGCGGGCACGCGTTCCGATTGGGATTTGGACCTTGGAGCTTCTTTGGAGCTTGGGATTTGGACCTTGGAATTTCATCACCCAGTTCCCCCGAACTCATCAACCAACTCCATCTCAGTTCCCAATCTTTCTGACCCATCCCTTCTGACCCTCCCCGCCTATGAAACTCTTCGGCTTCCACATCTCCCGCCACGCCGCCCCCGCCCAAAAATCCTTCGCCGCCTCCGTCCTGGCCTTCATGCGCGGCGATGACGCGGCCGACGGCTCGGGCGCGATGCTCACCAATGCCTTCGTGCAGAGCACCTGGGTGTATGCGTGCGTCACCGCCATCGCGCGGCAGATCGCCAACACGCCCTTCACGCTCGCGCAGGGCTGCGGCCAGGGCGAAGTGAAACTCAAGTCCGGCCCGCTCACGCAGCTCTTCGCGCGGCCGCACCCGCAGTTCACGCACTTCGAGTTTTGGGAACTCATCGTGTGCTGGCTGCTGCTGCGCGGGGAGGTGTTCCTTGTGCCGCTGGATGCGCAGGGGGCGGTGGTGAATCTGGAGCACGCGGGCGGGCGCGGCGCGCGCGTGATTGATCAGTTCGCGCTGCTTGATCCGGCGGGCTTCCGGCACCTGGTGTCGGACGGCCAGTTGCTCGGTTGGCGCTACACCAGCACGGGCCGCGAGGCGATGCTGCACACCATGGACCTGCTGCCGGGCGAGGTGATCCATCATCGGCTGCCGAACCCGTTCAGCATCTGGCGCGGGCTGGCCCCGCTGAGCGTGGCGGCGCTGCCCGCGCAGGCGGACTACGCGGCGAGCCAGTTCCACAAGGGGCTGATGCTGAACAACGCCGACACCGGCGTGATCGTGACGACGGACCAGCAGCTCGACGACCAGCAGCGCGAGCAGATCATGGCCTCGCTCAAGGAGCGCAAGCGCAAGGCGGGCACGGCGGACCGCCCGCTCTTTCTCTGGGGCGGGGCGAAGGTGGACAAGCCGGCGTTGTCCTCGGCGGACATGGAGTTCCTTGAAAACCGGAAGTTCAGCCGGCAGGAAATCTGCGCGATCTACGGCGTGCCGCAGGAGGTGATCGGCTTCAGCGAGGACGCGAACCGCAGCGTGGGCGAGAGCGCGCGGTGCAACTTCATCGAGCACACCTGCGTGCCCCATGCGCAGCGCCTGCAGGCAAGCCTCGCGCCGGTGCTGCGGGCGTTCGGGCCGGACGTGCATGGTTACTTTGACTTCGACGCGCTGCCGATCATGCAGGCGGCGCGGCTCAAGCGGGTGAGCACGGGCACGGCGCTCTTCGCCATGAGCGTGCCGTTCAATGACATCAACCGCGTGCTGGACCTGGGCTTCCCGGACTACGCGTGGGGGAACCAGGGGTATCTGCCGTTCAGCCTCCAGGCCGTCCACGCCAGCGGAGCGCCGGTCTCCGACCCGGCGAGGGCCAAACACCAGCGCGCCGGCTCGGAGAGCGGCTCTCCGGCGGACGCGGCGGGAAGTCTGCGCGCGGCGCTGGCGGCCCTGGAGCGCGGCATTTATGCCGCTTCCGGCCCGACTGACCTGGGCACGTTGAAGCGGCCTGAAGGCCGCGCCCCGCACGTCTGCGCCGCCTCCGCCGAGTATGCCGCGAGCATTGCGGGAAGCGTGCGGAGCAAGTCGGGGAAGCTCGGGAAGTTTTTCCTCGGGCAGCGCGGTCGCGTGCTGGCGCGGCTGGAGCAGGTGCGGAAGCATCTCGGCGTGCCGGGCCGGTGGTTGCCTGCATCGCAGATGGGCAATAGCCAATCGCCGGGCCAAAGCCGGGCAGTGGCGGATGTGTTCGATGTCGCAGCGGAGAATGAACTGCTGCTGGCCGCGCTGAAACCCGCACTGATCACCGACCTCGAGTTTGGTGGCGCGCAAGCATGGCAGGAGCTGGGCCTCGGCGAGTTCCCGCTGGCACCAGACACGGCGGCGGACTTTCTCCGCGTGCGCGGGCCGCGCCTGGCGGAGATCAACCACGACACCTTTACCGCGCTGAGCGGGGCGCTCGCGGAGGGTGCGCAGAGCGGCGAGAGCTTCGAGCAGCTCGCGGATCGCGTGCGCTCGGTCTTCAACGAGGCGGCGGGCACACGCGCGACAGTCATCGCCCTCGCGGAGACCAACTGCGCCGTGAACTCCGGTCGCTTCGCCGGCCTGTCCCAGGGCGGCGTGACGCACAAAGTCTGGCGCACGGCGGAGGGCGAGACCGCGCGCACCGCGCACCATCAGGCGGGCGTGGACCACTCGGCGGGCATTCCCCTGGACGAACCCTTCGTCCTCGGCGAGGCCGGCCACGAAGAGCGCCTTCGGTTCCCCGGTGATCCGCAGGCCAGCGCAGGACAGACCGCGCACTGCCGCTGCCATGTAGCAGCAGCGGACAGCGTTCCAAACGGCAAATCCCCGCCCAGCACCCAGCTCCACTGGGAAGAATTCCAAGCGCGCAAATCACCGCCGACCTCCGGTTTCAGGGCTGAAAGCCCGGCCGGTGAAAGCCCGGGCTGGAGCCGAGCACCGCGAGGTGGAGGCCCGGGTTTGCGGTCTTATTCCGTCACCGCCCTGTAAGGGCGGGACTCGGCACGAGGCCGGCCAGCGTCCCGCCCTTTCAGGGCGGGCGTGTTTCGCTGCTAGGTTGCCCGGGGCTTCACCCCGGGCTGTCACCGTGCGGGCTTTCAGCCCTGATTTGCCGGCCCCGACCGTCCCCCTGAACCTGTGCCGGCGGCTTGCAGCCGCCGACCGTTGGTCGCAGCAGGACGAACCGGCTTCAAGCTCTGCACCCGCAACGCGGTGGCTGCAAGCCACCGGCACGCGGTTCAGGGGTTCTCAGCACGAGGCTTTCGTTCCGGGAATTCTCACCCAGCCTCTCCCGCTGGGGGCGACGCAGTCCGGGCTCGACGAATCGGACGCGTCGTATCGCACGAAGACTGGCTACGATTCTCCCTCTCCCAGCGGGAGAGGGCCGGGGTGAGGGAGAGCGGCCACGAAGTTTTGCACTCTTCCCATTTATCAAACCATTTTCGCCGTTGAACTCCCCCAGGTCCACTAGCCCTCACTTCGGCGCTGCCTCCGCCGCCTTCACGCCCAGCGCGATGGAACCCTCCAGCGCCCTCGGCGGGATGGCCAGCGTCGGGAACAGCTTCCTCAATGCAGGCGTCGTATGGACCGGGGCCTGAATCTCCGTCTCGCCCGCCTTGGCCTGGCCAAGGATGCGGAAGTGCGTGAGCGTTCCCGGCGTCGCGCTCTCCGGCAGCGTCACCTTGAGCGTCGCGTTCGTGCCCTTCTCCTTGATGACCTGGTCGGCGAGCTTTGCGCCATCGAGCCCGGTGACGGCCAGGGTGATCGGGCCGGTGAAGTCCCGGCGCACGGCGCTGACCTTCACCGTGAAGCTGCCGCCGGGCGCGGCGCTGACCTTCTCCACCTCCGTCTCCAGCGTGAAGCCGCCGCGATTCAACAGCTCCGCCTCGACGCGGTAGGCGTGCTGCGGGCCGCCGCGGCGGATGAGTTCGTCCACCACCAGGAAGTAGGTGCCGTCGGCGGGGATCGTGTTCGTGACCGAGCCTTCCCCCGCATCGCCCGGCGTCGAGCTGGCGATGGCCGTGCCCTTCGTGTCGCGGAGCTGCAGCGTCACCTCGCTCGCCGAGCCGATGCTGCGCGTCTGCGCGGTGAAGAGCACGCGCTGGCCTTTCTTCGCGGTGAACTTCCAGAAGTCGCGGTCCTTCGGCCGGAGCAGTCGTCCGTTCACGCCGCCGGGCAGCGTGAACAGCGTGGCGTTCTCCACGCCGTCGTTGGGCTCCGCTTCCACGAACTCCGCCGTCGGATTGACGAGCGCCGTGACGAAGCTGGAGGACTTGCCGCCGGGAAACTTCGCGGAGAGCAGCAGGCTCGCAGCGTCCGCCGGAGCCGTCGCGGTGATGGGCAAAACCTTGTCCACCTGCGGCCCCACGAAGGCGAAGCTCGTGGTCGCCCCGGCCTGCACGGCGGCGGGAAACGGCAGGCTCGCCAGCGGGAAATCGCCGACGCGCAGGCGGAAGCGATACTCACTCCCGCCGCCGAACGTGATGTCGCGCAGCTCGATGAGGTAGTCGCCACCCGCGGCAAAGACGTGCGCCAGTCGGCAGTCGCCGCCCAGGCCGGACTCGTCATCGCTGAAAGCCACCTCGCGGCCCCGGAGGTCGAGCAGGCGCAGCACCGGATCGAGCTTGGTGCCCAGCCGCTTCGCGACGGCCTCAATGGCCAGGCGGTCCCCGGCCTTCACCGTGACGCGGTAGAACTTGAAGCCCAGCGCCACGCTCGTGCCATCCACGGCCACGGGCCAGGCGAGCGGCTGGGCGTTGGTGACGCTGGTGTTGGTGCCCCGGTCCGCCACGCTCGGCAGGTCATCCACCATCAGCAGCAGCGGACTGGAGACGCCGCCCACCGAGGCGACGCGCACGGCGTGGATGCCAACGGGCGTCTCGGCGGGCACGCTGAACTGAAACTTCGCCGCACCGGCGCTGGTGGCTTGGACGGAAAGGACTTTCGCGCCGAAGCTGGTCCAGAGATTCGTCGCGCCGATGAGATTCGCGCCGTGCAAGGTGAGTTCCTGCGACCGGCCAGGCAGCAGCGCGCCGGGGGCGGTGTGCGTGAGGCTGGGGGTTTGGGCGAAGCCCGCCAGGGCACCGGCCAGCAAGGCGGGCAGAATCGCGCGAACAGTGAGCACGCGCTGATTGCGCCGGACAACGGGCGTGCCCGGCAAGTTCATTCCGCCACCTCCTGCGGGCTGGGGGGCATCCCCGTTTCTGGCAGCGCGTTCATGGCTGGCGGAGAAACCCGCAGGGGTTGAACGCAAGGCCGGCCGGTGGCGCGCGGCATTCAGGCCGCTTCACCGTGCGTGGCCCGGTGGCAGTCTCGCGCCGTCCGGCGTTCGGACGTTGAAGCGACGTGAACGTCGCGCGCCACGCGCGTTCGGCGAAGTTGTTGCGTCACACGCCGCGAGTTCGCAAGCTCCCGCCGGTATTCGCATGACCAGCCCGGCTCCGCTCGAAGTCCTGTCCACGCACACCCCTGCGCTCTTCGCGGCGGCGGTGCAGCGGGCGGCGACGTTGCTGCGCGCGGGCGAGGTGGTGGCGCTGCCCACGGAGACGGTCTATGGCCTCGCGGCCAACGCCCTCGACCCCCAGGCCGTGGCGAAGATCTACGCGCTCAAGGGCCGGCCCGCGCACAATCCCATCATCGTCCATGTGGACGGCCTCAACATGGCGCGCGCCTGCGTGCGCGCGTGGCCGGACGCCGCGCAGCGGCTGGCCGGCGCGTTCTGGCCCGGCCCGCTCACCATCGTGCTGCCGCGCGCGGCGGCCCTGCCGGACATCGTCACGGCGGGCGGCGACACCGTGGGCGTGCGCTGGCCGCAGCATCCCTTCATGCGCGCGGTCATCCGCGCGTGCGGCTTCCCGCTGGCCGCGCCCAGTGCGAATCTCTCCAATCAGCTCTCCCCCACCAACGCCGAGCACGTCCGCCGGCAGCTCGGCGACCGCCTGCGGCTCATCGTGGACGGCGGCCAGGCGAACGTGGGCATCGAATCCACCGTCGTGGACGTGACCACGGCCCCGCCGCGCGTGCTGCGCCCGGGCATGATCCACGCGGAGTCGCTGGCCGCCGCGCTGGGCGATCAGGCCTTGGCGATGGGCGATGCGGAAACCGGTGCCGGTGCCTTGCGCAGTCCCGGACAGTTGCCGAAACACTACTCGCCCAAGGCGCGCCTGCTGATCCTGGAGTGGGGGAACGAGGCGGACTTGCAGGCACAGCTCGCGCGGCTTGGCGTGCCGCTGGCCACCGCGTGGGTGCTCGCGCACACGCACATCCCGCTCGGCGGCGGCTTCGGCACCGTCTCGGTGATCCCGCACGATGCGGAGGCCTACGCCCGCGCGCTCTACGCCGAGCTGCATCACTGCGACGAACAGGGCGCGGGCTGCATCGTGGTGGAAGCCCCGCCGGCGACGCCCGAGTGGCAGGCCATCGCCGACCGCCTCCGCCGCGCGGCGGCGTGAGGAGCGCGTCCTCCGGAGGTTGCCGCGTCCGATCGGCTCGGCGCACCTCGACCCCGAACTTCAATAATCGAACCCCCTCGCCCCGCGACGCAGGAGCGGGTAGAGAACCCACGGCCCGCCAACTGCCGCGCTTTCAGCCCTTGAACCTCCCCTTCGTGCCGGGACCAGTGGCCGGCAGCGAGATCGAAGCCGCAGCGAGTTCGCGACCGCTGGCCAAAGCACGACGCACCTCTGTCTCCCTCGCCCTGCGAGGCACGAGCGGGGAGAGGGGCGCTTCGACCATCCCCCAATACGACTTGACCTGCCGCCCCTCCTCTCCCCGGTCCTCTCCTCCATTCCATGGAGGAGAGGGAGACGGAAGCGCGCCGTCTTCGGTTGGCGCGGGTGCCTCGCTGCCCCGGATCTTCTCGGGCGTATCTCGACACTGCCCCCCGGAGCGCGGGGCTGCGACCCGCAGCGGCCGC
>CAZCBE010000075.1:0-33451 GCA_964496695.1 uncultured Klebsiella sp. | reverse complement strand
AGCCGCTCGGAACGACGACGGCGTGCGCACTGGTTCGGTGCCTCAAGTGGATGCGAGGCCGTCTCGCCGTTCCGTCCGGTGGCCTGTGCTGCCCATTCCCACTTCGGCGTTCAAACTGAACGCTGCACCTCCCATTCGAGTTCATCCCCCACCTTCAAGGGTCGCTACGCGACTTCCATCCAGCGCTTTCATCCATCAGGAATCCCCGTGCTGGTCTCGCTTTGCCAATTGACCATTTCCCAGCCATTGTCCCCTCGAATGACCTTCGCCATTCAGCACAGCGCCCTGCGCGACCTCTACGACAAGGTCGTCGCGGGGGAGCGCCTTTCCGACGCCGATGCCCTGCGCCTCTTCGAGAGCAAGGACATCAACGCCGTCGGGGCCATTGCGGACTTCGCGCGGCAGCGGAAGGTGGGCAACCGCGCCAGCTACATCCTCAACCGGTATATCAACTACTCAAACTACTGCATTCTCTCCTGCCAGTTCTGCTCCTTCGCCCGCAAGAAGCGCGACAAGGACGGCTTCGAGCTGACCATCGAGCAGATCGTCCAGAAGGCCCGCGAGGCGCTCGCGCTGGGCATCACCGAACTGCACATCGTCGGCGGCCTGCACCCCTCCCTGCCCTTCAGCTATTACGTGGACATGCTGAAAGCGTTGAGCGCCCTAGCCCCCGGTAGCAGCCGACGTGAGGAGGCTCCATCTTCCAACCCCAAACTCCAAACTCCAAACTCTGAACTCGGTCAGAGCCTCCTCACGTCGGCTGCTACTCCCCGTTTGCAGCTCAAGTGCTTTACCGCCATTGAAATCCTCCACCTCGCCTGGCTGGCCAAGAAGTCGGTCGAGCAGACGCTGATCGAACTCAAGGCCGCCGGCCTCGCCTCCCTCACCGGCGGTGGCGCGGAGATCTTCCGCAAGGAAGTCCGCTCGCAGATCGCCCGGGGCAAAGAGAGCGCCGAGGAATACCTGGACGTCCATCGCACCTGGCACCGCCTCGGCGGCCGCAGCACCTGCACGATGCTTTACGGCCACGTCGAGAAACTCGAAGACCGCGTGCATCACCTGAGCCTGCTGCGCGCGTTGCAGGACGAGACGCACGGTTTCACCGGCTTCGTCCCCCTGCCCTACCAGCCGGAGAACAACGGCATCCCCGTGAGCACGCCGCCCACGGGCTTCGACCAGCTCCGCACCATCGCCGTGAGCCGGCTCTACCTCGACAACTTCGACCATATCACCGCCTACTGGGTCGGCATGGGCCTCAAGCTCGCGCAGGTCGCCCTCAGCTACGGCGCGGACGACCTCCACGGCACCATCGTCGAAGAGCACATCTTCCACATGGCCGGGGCCAAGTCCCCGCAGCTCCAGACCGAGGCCGAGATGGTGAAGGCCATCCGCGAGGCGGGGCGAGTGCCGGTGCAGCGGGACACGTTTTATGAGGCGGTGAGGGAGTGGCCGGCAGACGGGAAGCCGAGGAACTTGTCATCCGCCGGGAGCGCGTTGACCCCGCCCGTCTTGGAAGCTACCGTCCATCCATGAACTTCGGCGTGCTCTCCGAGAAGGTTCGCGAACCTGATTTTCCGCCCGGCTACTTCTACGCCCACGTTCCCACGCTCGGCTTGACCACGCACGGGCTCGGAGTAGATGGGGCAAGGGAGGCCGCACTTGATTTGGTTCGCCTCTGGCTGGCAGAGAATCATTGTGCTGGTAGCGTTGATAGCTAAATTCTCCCCATGAGCAAATCAGCGGCCCTTGATCACGAAGAAGCCCGCCACAAAGCGCAGGCGGAGCGTTACCTGGTCGAGACCAAGCGCATTCTCCGCCAGCTTGCCATGGAGCGACAGCGGGAGGACCGCCGCCGGGTTGAACGCCCCAATCTGCTGTCCGAAGTGAAGGCCATCCTTCACGGAGCCTGATCATGTGGAAGCTGCTCACGGACTGGCTGCTCTCCACGCTGAACATGGCGCGTGAGTTGCAGGAGCATCGCTCCACCATTCGCCAAGTCGAGGCTCGGGTGCGCGACTTGGAGGAGGCCATCAAGCTGTTGGCGCAGGAACAACGGCATGCCCGCCAGTTTGACGCCGTCGAGCGTGAGAAGCTCTTGTTGTCGGTGAAGCAGGAACTGGCGGGAGCCAAGAAGCTTTCATCCGGCCGCACCAAGAAGCGCAGCTAGACGTCGCGGATGAACCCTCCCGACCCACTCCCTGAACTCCGCCTCGCCCCCCTCGAGTCGCCTGACGACCTCGCCCACCGCGTCGAGCGCGAGCAGCGCAGCGCGAATGTGCAGCGCGAGAGCGAACTCGAAAACTCCCTCGCCCCCTTCCGCGTCGGCTCCGTGCCTTACCTCAACGCAGTGCCGCTCACCCGCGGACTGGAGAGCCAGATCGAGTTCATCCCGCCCTCACTGCTCGCGGAGAAGCTCCGTCGCGGGGACCTGGATGCGGCGCTCGTCAGCATCACCGAAGTGCTCTTCCACGATGGCTACGACGTGCTGGACGGCCTCGCCGTCGCCTCGCTCGGCGAGGTCTTCAGCGTCTTCCTCGCGCACCGGATTCCCTTGGAGCAGGTGACAGAAATCTTCTGCGACACCGCCTCCCTCACGAGCGTGAACCTGCTGCGCGTCCTCCTCGCCGAGCGCGGGTTGAAGCCGGTGTTCAAGCCCCTGCCCAGCTACGCCGAGGCCGGCCAGCACGATGCTGTGCTCATCATCGGCAACCCCGCCATTGAGTTCCGCCGCGCCCCGCACACGCATGAGATCTGGGACCTGGGCACGGCCTGGTATGAGATGACCAAGCTGCCGTTCGTCTTCGCCATCTGGGCCTTGCGTCGCCGCCCGGACAACGAGCGCCTCCGCCGCCAGCTCCGCGAGGCCCGCGACTTCGGCCTCGACACACTCGACTACATCATCAGCTCGCGCACCGACTACGACCTGAACTTCCGCCGCGACTACCTCGGCTGGCACATCCACTACCACCTCGGCACGGACGAGAAGCGCGGCATCGCCCGCTTCCTGGAACTCCTCCGCAAGCATTCCACCGAACCGACCTTCCCACCCCGCTTCGTGGCCTGAGTTCAACCACTGACCTGCACCCACCGGCACTAATGGTGACCAGGCCATGCACCGGTTCATTTCTTTTGTTTGGCGTGTTTCGCGGGCCATGTCTTTGATTCCTTATTAGTGCCGGTTAGTGCGGGTCAGTGGTTTTCTCACCGAACTTTGGGCTTGGAGCCAAAGTCCCTTGGGCTAGAGTCCCGTCCCGTCAACTTTCACCACCGCCCCGCGCGGCAACGAACTTAAACTACTATGCCAGAGAAAATTGGAATCGTCGGAGTCGGCCGGATGGGCGCCAACATGGCCCGCCGGCTCAAGGAAGTCGGTTATTCCGTCACCGCCGTCTATGACGTCCGCGCCGCCGCCGCGCAGGCCATCGCCCAGGAAATTGGCTGTGAAGCCTGCGTCTCGCTCGCCCGCGTGACCGCGCTCGCCGATGTGATCATCACCGTCGTCACCGACGACAAGGCGATGCTGAACATCTTCACGAACAAAAAGGACAACCTGCTCAAAGGCGCCGCCGGCAAGGTCTTCATCAACTGCGCCACCATCTCGCCCAAGGTCCACGTCGAGGTCGCCAAACTCGCCAAGAAGGCCAAGGCCGCCACGCTCGAAGCCTGCATGGCCTCCAGCATCAACCAGGCGCGCGCGGGCACGCTTTACCTCATGTGCGGCGGCGAGGAAGCCACCTACAATCAGGTGAAGGGAATCCTCGTGAAGCTCTCCGATGAGGGCAAGCTGCTCCGCTACATCGGCACCGCCGGCAAGGCCGCGCAGCTCAAGGCACTGGTCAACATGGTGATGAACATCAACACCGCCGGTCTCGCCGAGGGCCTCGGCCTCGCCAGCTCGCTGGGCCTCGACCTCAAGACGGTCATGGAAGTCTTCTCGCAGACCGGCGCGAACAGCCGGGTGCTCGTCACCGACGGCGAGGACATGATGAACCGCGACCACTCCTGCTTCTTCAGCGCCGCCCACGCGGCCAAGGACAGCGGCATCGCCCTGAGCCTCGCCAAGGAAAAGAAGCTCAACCTCCCGCTCGCCGACGCCACCACCAAGCAATACAGCAAGCTGGTCAAAGTGGGCCTGGGCGAACTCGACAAGTCCGGCATCGCCGAACTTACCTTCCCCGGCCGCGGACCGAAGAAGGGGAAGAAGTAGTCCCGCATCGTTTCCGAGCGCCTCTTGCCGCCCGTCGGCAGGAGGCGTTTTTGTTTGAAGCTGCCCGTTGAGTTTCAGTCAGGAACCGTGGATTCTGACGCCGTCATGCCGACACATCGCATTGAGAAGACCTGGAAGGACCGCCTGGCGCGGATTATGCCGTTCGGCGTCGGCGTCACCAAGCCCAAGCATTTCCGCGACATGCTGGGCATCATCTGGCGAAACCGCGACAACCTCGGCTACGCCTACAAGGTGCTGACCAAGGGCGTCTGCGACGGCTGCGCGCTAGGCGTGGCCGGCCTGCACGACTGGACCATCAAGGGCACGCACCTCTGCATGACCCGGCTGAACCTGCTCCGGTTGAACACCATGCCGGCGCTGGATGTGAAGCTGTTGGAGGACATCGCGAAGCTCCGCACGCACCTCGCAGCGGAGCGCCGGTCTCCGACCCGGCGCGTTGGTGAAGCTGGCGCGCAACACGCCGGCTCGGAGAGCGGCGTTCCTGACTTCGACAACGCCCAGCTTCGCGAACTCGGTCGCCTCCCCTACCCCATGCTGCGCGAGGGCAATGCCCCCGGCTTCAAGCGCATCTCCTGGGACGAGGCCTACGCGCTCATCGCCAAGAAGCTTCGCGCGACCACGCCGAAGCGCTGGGCCATGTTCGTCACCGCCCGAGGCGTGACGAACGAGATCTACTACATGGCGCAGAAGGCGGCGCGCTTCCTCGGCACCAACAACGTGGACAACGCCGCCCGCCTGTGCCACGCGCCGAGCACCAGCGCGATGAAGCACGCCGTGGGTGTCGCCGCCACCACCTGTTCCTACAAGGACTGGTATGGCACCGACCTGATCATCTTCTTCGGCGCGAACCCCGCCAACGACCAGCCCGTCACCACGAAGTATCTGCACGAGGCCAAGCTCCTCGGCACGAAGGTCATCATGGTGAACCCGTATCTTGAGCCGGGCATGAAGCGCTACTGGGTGCCCAGCACCGCCAGCAGCGCGCTCTTCGGCACGGACATCGCGGACTATTGGTTCCCCGTCACCCAGGGCGGCGACATCGCGTTTCTCTACGGCGTCATCAAGATTCTGCTGGAGAAGGGCTGGGTGGATGAGGCCTTCATCCGCGACCACACCGCTGACTATGAGTCGCTCAAGGCCGCCTGCGCCAAGCTCGACTGGGCCACGCTGGAGAAGCACGCCGGCCTGCCGTGGCGCAGCATGGAGGAGTTCGCCCTGCTCATCCGCGACGCAAAGAATGGCGTGCTCGTCTGGAGCATGGGCATCACCCAGCACAATTACGGCGCAGACGGCGTGAGCATGGTGCTGAACCTCGGGCTGCTCAAAGGCTGGGTGGGCCGCGACAAGTGCGGCCTCATGCCCATCCGCGGTCACAGCAGCGTGCAGGGCGGCGCCGAAATGGGCGCTTACTCGACCGCCTTCCCCGGCGGCAAACCCGTCAACGCGGAGAACGCGAAGAAGCTTTCCGATCAATACGGTTTCCCCGTGCCCGACTGGCCCGGCATCACGTCCGTGGAAATGGTCGAGGCTTGCGGACGTGGCGAACTCGATCTGCTTTACTGCCTCGGCGGCAACTTCCTCCGCACCCTGCCCGAGCCGGAGCATGTCCGCGCTGCGATGGCGAACGTCCCGCTCCGCGTGCATCAGGACATCATCCTGACCGATCAGATGTTCATCCCCGCGAAGGAGGCCGTGCTGCTCCTGCCCGCCAAGACCCGCTACGAGCAGGACGATGGTGGCCACGAGACCACCACCGAGCGCCGCGTGGCGTTCAGCCCGGAGATTCCGCGCCAGGTCGGCGAGGCGAAGGCCGAGTGGAAGATTCTGCGCGAGATGGCCGCCGCAACCTACCCCGAGCGCGCCGCCCAGCTTGGCTGTGAAACCGGCTGGCAGATGCGCGAGGAGATCGCGCGCATCGTCCCGTTCTACGACGGGGTCCAGCACCTCAACCAGACCGGCGAGGCCTTCCAATACGGCGGCCCGCACCTCTGCGCCGACGGCAAATTCCCCACGGCGGACGGGAAGGCGCACTTCAAGGCCGTCCGCCTGCCGACCGAACCCATCGTCTCCGGTAGCAGCCGACGTAAGGAGGCTCCATCTTCCAACACGGAATACGGAACACGGAACACGGAATCGAAACAGAACCTCCTCACGTCGGCTGCTACCAAATCGTTCGTGGTCTCGACGCGGCGCGGCAAGCAGTTCAACTCCCTGATCTACGCCGAGATTGACCCGCTCAACGGCGCGCCCCGCGACGCCGTGCTGATGAACGCCGAGGACGCCACCGACCTCCTGCTCATCCATAACGACCGGGTGACGCTGCGCAACGACCTCGGCACCTACTCCGCCCATGTCTTCCTCGCCCCCATCGCGCGCGGCAACCTGCAGGTCCACTGGCCCGAGGCGAACCACCTCATCCCCCGCGGCATCGTGGACGCCGGCGGTGGCGTGCCGGATTACAACATGCGGGTGACCGTGGAGAAGGCGTGAAGCGAACACTCCTGTCCGCTTTCAGAAACCACCATCCTGCCGGCGACGGACAAGAGTGTCCGCCGCACTCTGCCTACTTGTCCTCCGGATTGATGAACTTGAACGCGTAGGCCGCCACTGCGCCACCCGCGAAATCCGCAACCAGGTGAATCCAAACCTTCGATGACTCGATGAGTCCCATCGCCGTAACGCCCACGGCCACCGCCGGGTTGAATGCGCCGCCCGAGATGCCGCCCACCGCGAACGCACCGATCATCACGGTCATGCCGATGGCCAGGCCATAGAAGGAGTTCCCCGCAGTGCCTTTGGCCGTGGCGGTGTTCAGCACCACGTAGGCCAGGGCGAAAGTGAACAGGAACTCCGCCAGAAAGGCCGGGCCGACTTCGGGATTCACGGCCTTGAGGGCCGTCTTCAAGCCGGTGAGGGTGCCCGCCATGAGGAACTTCACCGCCGCTGCCGCCACCAGGGCCGCCCCCACCTGCGCCACCATGTAAGGCACCACGTCCTTCGTATCGCACCGCCCACGCAGCCAGACGGCCAGCGTAACCGCCGGATTGTAGTGCCCGCCGGAAACGTGCCCGCCAGCAAAGATCATCACCATGAGCGCCGCGCCGATGGCCAGCGGTGCGGGCGATGCGCCGCCGATCACCGAGCAGCCGATGGTGAGCACGAAAAAGAACGTGCCGATGAATTCCGTCAGGTATTTGTTCATAGAGTTGCTGGGTATGGCTTACTGCGTGAGCACTTCAAAAACGTGGCCAAACACCGCCCCCCGCCCGGCTGCCGGGACTGGGCGGCTGACTCCGCCCAAACGCTCCGGTCGCCGGCTCGTAGGTTTCCGCGCGAAGTCGGGCACGTTCATGCCCATCGAGGCGTTTTGAGAGGCGTGCGCATCCATGCGCGGTTAAGGTTGTTGAGGCGATAATGCAGACGGTTGAACTGGCGAAAGGACAAACCTTGCGGCGCAATTTGTCAACCGCAGGCCAAGTCATGGCTGGATCTGACCCGCCAGTTCCTCCGCCGGATAGGTCCAGATCTCCGCCAGCGTCGGGTGGTAATGCGGCATGGCGGCCAGCTCCCCCACCGTCATGTGCTTGCACATGGCAGTGATGATTTCGTGGATCAGTTCACCGCCCATTGGCCCGACGCACGACCCGCCGAGTATTTCGCCCGAGCGCGGGTCGGCGAGCAGTTTCACAAAGCCATCCTTGGCCTCCATCAACAGCGACTTGCCGTGGTCGCCAAATGGATAGCTGGCCGCGAGGTATTCCCGGCCTTGCAGGCACGCCTGCGCCTCCGTGAGGCCGACGCAAGCCACCTGCGGCTCGGTGAACACCACGCTGGCGAGCAGCCGGTAATCCACGCTGCGCGGCGCCGCCGGATGCAGAATGTTGTGGGCGGCCACCTCGCCCTGCTGGATGGCGATGTGGACGATCTCATGCGGCCCGGTGCAGTCCCCGGCGGCGAAGACGTGCGGCGCGGAAGTCTGCATCCGCGCATTCGTGGGGATGCGCCCGTGATGGTCCGTGGTGACATCCGCGGCGGCCAGCGCCAGCGCCCCCGTGTTCGGCGTCCGGCCCAGGCCGTGAAAAATCTCCTCGGCGGCGACCGTCCGCCGCTGCCCGTTGTGCTCAAAGATGACGTGTTTCAATCCGCCTTCGCAACGGGCGTCGAGCAGCCGCGTGCCGGTGATGAGTTCGATCCCTTCACGCCGGAAGACGGTCTCGATCACCTGCGCGGCGTCCGGGTCGAAGTCCCGAAGCAGATGCTCGCTGCGCTGCAGCAACGTCACCCGCACGCCAAAGCGCGCGAAGAACTGCGCGAACTCCACCGCCACCGCCCCGCCGCCCAGCATGATCAGCGACTTGGGCAGCCGCTCCAGCGCCATCGCCTGGTCACTGTCCAGCATGCCCAGAGCCCCCAGTTGGGGCAGCGGCGGCGCGGCCACCACGGAGCCGGTGCTGAGGACAAAGTGCGCGCTGGTGAGCCGCTGGCCATTGTCGAGTTCCACTGTGTGCGGGTCCACGAAGCGGGCGGTGGCGCGGAGGAACTTGAACCGCCCGCTCTCCAGTTGCTGCCGCCGGTAGCCGGCGAAATCGGCGATCATCGCATTCTTGCGCGCCATGACCTGGGCGAAATCAAACCGCACTTCCGGAATCTGAATGCCCCAGGTCGCGGCGTGCTCGGCAAGGTGCTTCACTTCCGCCGCATACAGCAGCGCCTTCGTGGGCATGCAGCCGCGCAGGATGCACAGCCCGCCGACCTCCCGCCCGCCTTCGATCACCACGGTGCGCAGCCCGCCCCGGGCCGTGGCGCTGGCCGCCGCATACCCGGCGCTGCCGCCGCCAATCACTGCCACATCAAAATCGTAGGCCGCCGGTGAACTCATGCGGGGAGGGTGAGCCGGAAGCGGCGGCGTTTCAACGCTGGAACCCAAACCCTCCGCATGGAGTCCCGCATGCCGTTCCGCGCTCGAATCCGACCACCCGGCTACTTCGCCTTGAGCAGCGCATCCTTGATTTGCAGTTCCAATTGCTTGGTCTGCTGCTCGGCGCTGCGGGCAATGACCGCGATGGCGTAGCGGGTCTTCTTCTCCTGCGGCGTCAGGTTCTCCCCCTTGGCGAGGCGGTCCACCTGCTGCTCGACGCGCTGGAGTTCCGCCAGCGCGTGGTCAATCTTCTCCTTGAGCGACTCATCGCCCTCCGACTTGTCGCTAAGATACCGGATGATCTCCTGCTCCAGATCGGGGGCCAGCGCCTGCAGGCTCTCCGGCTTGTTCTCCGCCAGGTTGAGCAAGGTGCGGATCTGGACGCCATGTGCCTGTAGAAAATCGTCGAGATGCTTGCCCAGTTGCTGCGCCGTGGCCAGCGAGTGCTCCCGGAAATCCTGCTCGATCCGGTCCTCCAGCTTACCCCGCAGCACGGGCAGCTCACGCTGGATGTAGTCAGGCAGCCCCGCGACCAGCGCCGGGATGCGTTCCTTGACCTGGCTGGCCAGGGCGTCAGTCTTCGCAATGACCTGTTCCTGCACGAATCCCGTGGCCAGCTTGGCGGCGGCCTGCGGCTCCAGCTCCTGCTGGAGGGCCTTCGTGACGAAGCTCATGTAGCTGACCACCACCACGATGATGATGATGCCTGCGATCCGGGTGCGCTGCAGCGCACGCCGCGTGGCCGCCAGTTCAGTCGCGAGAAACTGCTCGGCCACGGACGGGCCGCTCGCCGGAGCAGGCACGGGGGCGGAAGTTTCAATGGTGTTCATGGCGCGGTGGGTTTGGGGGCCTTGACCTTGCTCTGCAGTCTGGCCGGGACGGTCGGGTCTGCGTCAGCCACATGCAGTTCACCGAACTCGTCACGGATGAGATCGAACACCAGCAAGGCCATGTCCCAGGAGGCGAGGTCCTCGCTGGCCCCGGCCTTCTCCGTGCGCTGGATCTGCCCCACATCCTCGAGGATGCTGCTGAGGCATTCCAGATGCGGGGAAAACAACTGATGGGTCACATGGTCCAGCCGCTGCTGCGTCAGTTCTGTCAACCCAAGCACGAGCGAAGCCACCTTCTGCTCCGTCACGTCGGGATACTGCTTGCGGATGTCGGCCTCACGCTTCTTGAGCATGGCCCCGAACGACGCCTGCAGCACCTTCTCGCCCCGGCGCGGCACGTTTTGAATGAGCGTCTCCACCTCTTTCTTGAGCGCCCCGGCCATCTCCGGCGTGCGTTCGTTGAGCCGGACCATCTCTTTCTCGACCGCGCGCTTGGTCTCGCTGAAGGTCTGCTGGGCCACCTTCTCCACCGTGGGCTGCACCTCGCGCTTCAGTCCGTCCGTAAAGGCCGCGATGAACTCCTCGCGCGGCGGTCCTTCGCTGACCAGATTCTCGGCGGAGCGATACAAGGTGAAGACGCCATACGAAATGACGCCCACCGCAATGAGGGGAACAGCCGTCCGCCACAGCCGTAGCCGGGCGCGCAGCGACTCAAGCTCTCTGACCTGGTTGGAAACCTCTTCGGGGGACATAAAGAGGACGAGTTGGTGGTTGAGGTTGGCTGACTGGAAGAATTAAAGACCCTTCACTCGAAAGTGTCAAACCCGCGCGGGCGCATGGAGTCCCGGCTTCAGCCGGTGAAGCGTTCGATCCGCCAGGATCGCTCCGCGCGCAGCGTCGGGAGCTGAGCAGCGATCCACGGGCTGAAGCTGGGGCCCCGTGCGCGCCTCAGGATAGGAAGAACGCCGCGTCGCATCATGAAGGGCGCATGGCGTTTGACTTCCCCAGCCTCGCTGCCTAGTGTCCGCCCCGCAGCAACCCACATCCGCATGAGTGCCCCACCCGTCCCTCCCGCCCCGGCATCGCCCGGTGGTGTGCTGGTGTTCGTGGTGGATGACAACGAACTGCTCGGCGAGATCACGCGGCAGCTCCTCGACTCGGCCGGCTATGCGACGAAGCTTTTCCATCAGGGCCTGCCCGCCCGCGATGAACTGCTCACGACCAGTTCTCCCCCCATTGTGCTGGTGACCGATTTTGACATTGGCGACATCAACGGGCTCGAACTCATTGACGAGGCGCGCGCCAAGCTGCCGCAGCTCAAGACCTTGCTGGTCAGCGGCACGGCCAAGCCGGAAGTGCTGGCCCAGCACCCGGTGAAGCCCGACCACTTCCTCGCCAAGCCCTTCCGAGCCGACGATCTGATCGGGGCGGTGGACCGGCTGACCGCACAGGTGTCCAGCGTCGTTTGACAGCGCGGTGGTCCGTTCCTACCGTCTGTGCCGATGTTCGAACTCGTCGCGCCCTACTCCCCCGCCGGGGACCAGCCGCAGGCCATTGCAAAGCTGACGGCGGCCGTGCAGTCGGGCGCCAAGCATCAGGTGCTCCTCGGCGTCACCGGCTCCGGCAAGACCTACACCATCGCCAACGTCATCCAGCAGATCCAACGGCCCACGCTCGTCATCTCGCACAACAAGACGCTCGCCGCGCAGCTCTACGCCGAGTTCAAGTCCTTCTTCCCCAAGAACGCGGTCGAATATTTCGTCAGCTACTTCGACTACTACCAGCCCGAGGCCTACATCCCCCGCAGCGACACTTTCATCGAGAAGGACTCCAGCCGGAACGACGAGATCGAGCGCCTCCGCCTCTCGACCATGAGTGCGCTCTTCGCCCGCCGCGACGTGGTGGTGGTCGCGAGCGTGTCGTGCATTTACGGCATCGGCAGCAAGGAGGACTACGAAGCCATGGTCATCCCGCTGCGCGTCGGCATGGCGTTCTCGCGCGAGCAGCTCCTCTCCCGCCTCGTGGACATCCAATACTCGCGGAATGACATCGCGTTCGAGCGCGCCCAGTTCCGCGTGCGCGGCGACACGCTGGAGTTGCGCCCCGGCTACACCGAGGACGGCCTGCGCATCGAGTTCTTCGGCGATGAGATTGACCGCATCACGCGCTTCGAGCCGCTCACGGGCGAAGTCCTGGAGCAGCTTCAGGCGGTCGTCATCTACCCGGGCAAGCAGTTCGTCACGACAAACGAAAAGCTCAAGCGTGCCATCCTCACCATCCGCGAGGAACTCGGCGAGCGCATCGCGTGGTTCGAAAAGCACGGCAAGCTGCTCGAAGCCCAGCGCATCAAGATGCGCACGGAATACGACCTCGAGATGATGGAGGAAATGGGCTTCTGCTCCGGCATCGAGAACTACTCGCGCCACATCGCCCAGCGCCCGCCCGGCTCGCGACCTACGACGCTCATTGACTTCATGCCCGATGACTTCCTCCTCGTGATGGACGAGTCGCACGTGAGCGTGCCGCAGATTGGCGGCATGTTCGCCGGCGACCGCTCGCGCAAGGAGGTCCTCGTGGCGCATGGCTTCCGCCTGCCCAGCGCACTGGACAACCGCCCGCTCGACTGGCTGGAATTCCAGTCGCTGCAGAAGCAGACCATCTACGTGAGTGCCACGCCGGCGCAGCGCGAACTGGAATGGGCGAGGGAAAGCGCCGGCGCGCTCAAGCGCTCGCGTGAGGGGGACACTCCTGTCCCCCGTGCGACGCCGGGAACAGGCACCGGCACGGAACCGGGGGACAAGAGTGTCCCCCTCACGGGCTCACCCGGCGTCGTCGAACTCGTCGTGCGCCCGACCGGCCTGATTGACCCCACCGTCACGCTCAAGCCGCTCAAAGGCCAGATTGACGACCTCATCGAGGAATGTCGCAAGCGGGTGGAGAAGAAGGAGCGCGTGCTCGTCACCACGCTCACCAAGCGCACCGCCGAAGAACTCACCGACTACCTTCGCGACATCGGCATCAACGTGCGTTATCTCCACAGCGAGGTGGACGCGCTTGAACGCGTGGAGATCATCCGCGGCCTGCGCAAAGGCCAGTTCGACGTGCTGGTGGGCATCAACCTGCTCCGCGAAGGCCTCGACCTGCCGGAGGTTTCCCTCGTCGCAATTCTGGATGCCGACAAGGAAGGTTTCCTGCGCAGCGAGACGAGCCTGATTCAGACCGCCGGTCGCGCCGCGCGGCATCTCAACGGCGAGGTGATCCTCTACGCCGACGTGAAGACGCAGAGCATCCAGCGCTTCCTCGCCGTCTGCGACTACCGGCGGAAGAAGCAGATCGCCTACAACACCGCGCACGGCATCACGCCCCGCAGCGTCACCCGGGTGATGGAGGAAAGCCTGTCTTCGCAGAAGGAAGTGCGCGACGTCGCGACCGGCATGTTGAACGACGCCGCCGGCGACTTCGACGTGACCGAAACCATCCGGGAGTTGGAAGGCCAGATGATCGAGGCGTCGAACAACTTGGAGTTCGAGAAGGCCGCGCTCTACCGCGACCAGATCAACGAACTGAAACGGATGGCCGGTGGCGAAGCCCCGAGCCGCCCGACCACCTACGGCAAGAAGCCCGCCAAGTCCCGCAAGACCGGCCAGCCCACCTGGACGCCGCGCATCTGACCCAAACCCGGCAGGGTGAGACTCCGTCGAACCCCATATCGAGCGGAGCGAGGCGAACGCAGTGAGCATCTCGGCTGGTGTTTCGGCCGAATACCGTGACCAAGAGACTCGCTTCGCTCGCGCCTCCTTCGTCGGCAGATGGGGTTCGACAGAGTCTCACCCTACCGGGTTACTTCTTCGCGTCTTTGCGCCTTTGCGTTGAAATGCGCGGCGACTTCAGGGCACGCTTCTTCGCGTGATCCTCACGGGCCAACAAGTCCTCCGCTGGCTGGTGGCCCCGTCGTTCCTCATCGCCGTCTGCGTCTGCCTCTCCCTCAGCTCCTGCTCCACGGTCGAGCGCACCGTCTCCTCGCCGCCACAAATTGAGGGGGCCACGTTCGTCGGCAATGCGGCATGCGCCGATTGCCACACGAACTACACCCGCGTCTTCGCCGCCAGCCCACACGGACGTTTCCACTCGGACAGCCCGCGCCTGGCCGGCCAGACCGGCTGCGAGTCCTGCCACGGGCCGGGCAGCAAGCACGTCCAGACCGGCGGACAAGGCCGCGACAAGTTCATCGTCAACCCACGGCAGTCGCCCGAAACGTGCTTCGCCTGCCACGTCCAGACCCACGCGGAGTTCCGGCTGCCGCATCACCACCAAGTGCTCGAAGGCAAGCTCCACTGCGCCCAATGCCACGACACGCATGGCTTCGACATTCACAAGCCCAAGGGCGGCCTCGCGCTGTCGCGGCTCAACGAGACGTGCGCGAACTGCCATCGCGAACAGAGCAAGGCTCACGTCTTCGGCCACGAGGCTTTGCGCGAGGGGTGCGTGGCCTGCCACACCCCGCACGGCTCCTTCACACAAAAGCTCCTGCACCAGCGCGACGTCAACCTGTGCATCAAGTGCCACGCGCAGGTGCAGACCACCGCCGGAGACGTCGTCTTCGGCAACACCTCACACGGGGCCTTCATGCGTCGCGGAACCTGCTGGTCCGCCGGCTGCCACACGGCAGTGCATGGCTCCAACATTGATCCGAAACTGAGATACTGACGGAGCACTCGCATGGTCGAAGCGCCTTCCACACGCAACACGCAACACGCAGCACGGGACTACGTGTTGCGTGTTGCGTGTTGCGTGTTGAGCGCAGTGGCCGTCAGTGCGAACGGAGCCGAGTCGAGCAAGCTGCCGCCACCCGCCACCGCGCCGATTGACTTCGCCAAGGACATCCAGCCCATTCTCGAAGCCGCGTGCCTGCGGTGCCACGGGGCGGTGAAGCCCAAGGGTGGCTTCCGGCTCGACAGCCGGGACGCGGCCTTGCGCGGCGGGGCAAACGGCCCCGCCATCCTGCCGGGCCGCAGCGCAGAGAGCCGGTTGATCCACGCCGTGGCCCGGCTCGACGCAGAGGCCCAGATGCCTCCCACTGGCAAAGGCGAACCGCTCACCCACGACCAGGTCGCCAAGCTCCGCGCGTGGATTGACCAAGGTGCAAAGTGGGACGAGGCCGCGCTCAGCCGGCAGCCGCGGATCGAGTTCTCCGTCGCCCCCACGATTCGCGCCATCTCCGTCGGCGGCAACGAAGCGAAGTTCCGCGAGCAAACTGGACTGCGCCCAGGAGTATCCGGCGGCGCGGCGAGCTTCTCCTACGAACAGCAGCTCGACCCGGATACGCGCTTCTCGTTGTCCGGCCACGCGCTCCCACGCGACGAAGAGTATTCGGTGAAGCTCTCGCTCGACCGGCGTGACGTGGGCTTTCTTCGCGCGGAGTTCGAGCAATGGCGGCGCTACTACGACGACACCGGCGGCTACTACGCGCCGTTCGCCACGCCGAGTTTCCGGCTGGGCCGCGACCTGTTCATGGACGGCGGGCGCGCGGCTTTCGAGGCCGGCCTGACCCTGCCCGACTGGCCGCGCATGACGCTGGGCTACGAATACCAGTTCCGCGACGGCACGCAATCCACGCTGCATTGGGGCGACTCCACACAAGGCGGCGTGACGCGGAACATCTACCCGTCCCTGCGCCATGTGGACGAGCGCACGCACATCCTCAAGCTCGACCTCGAACACGACTGGCGCGGCACGCGCATCGAGGAGAGTGCCCGCGTGGAGTTCTACGATCTCAGCACGCGCAAGGAGCAGGCGTCGCCCGGCAGCGCGTTTGGCGGCACGGCCACGCCCTCGTCCTTTGTCCTGGTGCGCGAGCAGGCCAGCCACTGGCAGGGGCAAAACGCTTTGCGCCTGGAGCGGCAGTTGACCGACTGGCTGTTTGCCTCGACCGGCTACCTTTACTCGCGCATGGAGGGCGATGCGGGGTTTCAGATGAACACCGTGACCGCCGCCGGCGGAGGGGCCTTCGGCGAACAGTGGTTCGCAAACCAGATCCTGCTCGACCGCGAATCGCACTTGTTCAGTGCGTCCGCGCTGGCGGGCCCCTGGGCCAATCTCGCCTTCTCCGCGGTGGTGCAGAGCGAATGGACGCGCCAGACCAGCCTGGGGGACGAGAACCTGCAGATCGGCAATCCCGCCCTGCCCTTCCTGCTTCCCGCCCCCGTCGCGCTGAACTCCCAGCTCGATGTGCGTTCGACGACTGAGCAGTTCGGCCTGCGCTACACGGGGGTGCCGCACACGACGTTCTACGCCGAGGGCCGGTTCCAGCAGGAGGAGCGCGGCACCTACGAGCAGCAGGCCGGCGGGGCGGAGCCATTCCTTCGCCGCACCGACGGCGACGCGGATCTGCGCGAGTTGCGCGCGGGCTGGCACACGTCGCCATGGCCGGGTGTGACACTGTCCGCCAGCTACAAGCACCGTGACAAACGCACCGACTATGGCAATCGGGAATACGTCATGGTGCCGGGTGGCGGACCCTATCCCGGCTTCCTGCGGCAGCGGATCAGCCGCGGCGACGAGGTGGACGCACGGGTGTCCTGGCGCGCGGCGGCCTGGTGGAAGCTGCTCATCAGCTACCGGCTGGCCGCCACCGACTACGTGACGGCCACCGACGCCTACCCCGCCGTGACCCCGGGCGGTGCAATCGCTTCCGCGAACCATGACGCACACACCTGGAGCATGGGGCACACGCTCACCCCGTTCCGCCGGTGGACCTTGAACGCCAGCGCCAGCTACACCGACAGCCGGGCCACCAGCGCGCAGAACGGCGTGGACTTCGTTGTGCCGTGGCGCGGGGGCATCGTGAGCGCGCAGGGGAATGCCGCCTTTGCGTGGACCCCCACGACGGATCTGCACCTAAGCCACGCCTGGTCACGAGCCGACTATGCGCAGAACAACTTTGCCGCCGGCCTGCCCGCTGGACTGGAATACGACCAGCACAGCCTGCTGGCAGGCTTGACCACCCGGCTCCGGCACGGCGCGACCATGAACCTGCAATACGGCTTCCACCGCTACACGGAGCCAACGGGCGGCAACGCCTATGACTACACTGCGCACAGCGTGCAGGCGACCCTGGCCCTCAAATGGCCCGGGGACATCCCCTCCTCATCGGCCAAGCCAAAGCCGGATTGACGAGGCAGGGCAGACACGGGCCGGAGACCGGTAGGAATCAAAAAGGCCGTGCGGAGTGATCCGCACGGCCCATGAAATCAAAGACGGCTGCTTTAGGAAACCAGCTCCTTCAACGCCGTGCCGTTGCGCACGATCATGATCGGGCGGCCGGTGCGGGTGTTGTATTCCTTGCGTGAGTCAATGCCCAGCGCGCGGTAGAACGTCGCCGCCACGTCATCGGGCGTGATCGCCTTGTCCTTCGGGCCTTCGCCCTTCGCATCGGACTCGCCGACCACCTGGCCGCCCTGGATGCCGCCACCACCGAGGAGGCAGAACATCGCGCGCGGATAGTGGTCACGGCCACCGCGCTGGTTGACCTTGGGCGTGCGCCCGAATTCGCCGGTCACGAAGACGGCGGTGGTTTCGAGCAGGCCCTTCGCGGCGAGTGCGTTGAAGAGGCCGCTCAGGCCGGCGTCGAGCGTCGGCAGGTTCCGGTTCTTGAGCGCGGTGAAATTGTCGCTGTGCGTGTCCCAGCCGCCGAGGCTGACGCTGGTGAAGCGCACGCCGCTCTCAATGAGGCGCGTCGCGAGGAGGCAGCTCTGCGAGAACTGGTCGGTGCCGAAGAGCTTCGTGATGCTCTCGGATTCCTTGCCGGTGTCGAACGCATCGCGCGCCTTGCTGGAGCGCATCATTGAGTAGGCCTTCTGGCCGAACTGGTCCATGCCGGCCAGCAGCTTGTCTTCCTTGCCGAACTCGCCAAAGGCGTTGTCGTAGCGCGCGACGAGGTTCTGACGGCGGTCCACGTCTTCCAGCGTGACGCCGTTGCGCAGCGCGAGGCCGCGCACTTCGAGCGCCTTGCCGGGCTGGGGTGAACCACCGGTCTCGAACGGCCCGTATTCAACGCCGAGATAACCGGTCGCGTTGTCGCCGAGGCTCGGCACCGCGACGAAGCTGGGCAGATACTCGGTGCCGCGCATTTCCTTGGCCACCACCGCGCCATAGTGCGGGTAGTTGAGCGAGGGCAGCGGGCGGTTGCCGGTGTTCATGTAGCGCGAGCCCAGCTCATGCGCCGCCAGCGTGTGGCTGACGCCGCGCAGGATGGCGAACTTGTCCGCGCACTTGGCCAGCTTGGGCAGGTGCTCGGAAATCATCACGCCGTCGGCGTTGGTCTTGATCGGCTTAAACTCGCCACGGTGTGTGTCCGGCGCGTCCGGCTTGAGGTCAAACGTGTCCATGTGGCTCGGACCGCCGCCGAGGCGGACGAAAATGGCGGCCTTGCCCTTGGTTTCGCTGACCGCGCCCTGGCTGCTCAAGGCGAAATACTCGCTGAGGCTCAGGCCGACGCCGGCGAGGGCGCCGACACGCAGGAAGTCGCGGCGGGCGACCCCGTCACAATTGATGTGGGTGGACATAATGAGTTCTGAGTTTTGGGTTCCGACTAAAAGGATGGCTTAATGATTCACCATGAACTCGCGCGTGTTGAGCATGGCCCAGAGCAGTTCGCGGACGCCTTCGCTGGTCGAGTTCGCGGCCCCGATGTCAACGCGGGCCTTCTCGATCTCCGTGGCGGTCGGCGGGCGGCTGACGGTGCGGAGGAAGACTTGCGTGATGTAGTCGTCCGCGCTGGCCGGGGCGCGCTTTTCGGCGCTCGGGCTCGGCTGGATCTTGGCGAGGCGGTCCTTGGCTTCCTTGAGTTCCGCCTGTAGTTCCTTGCGCTCAGGGTTATCCTTCAGCTTGGTCTCCAGCTTGCGGATCAAGCCTTCCAACTGGCCCGGGTCGTTCTTGTTGTCGCCCTTGTTCCGGCTCTGCGCCGGGCTGGTCGCCTTGCGGACCTCTTCGATGAAGGCCCCGCCCTTGGCTTGTTCCAAGGCACCAAGCAACTCGGGGTCATTGCGCGTGAAGAGCGTCTGGAGCAGCGTCGGATCCGTGGTGCGTTCGCAGTCGCAGTTGGTCTCGCGCACGGGCTTGCCGAAGATGTTCAGCGAGTAGTTCGAGGCGCCCTTGCCGCCTTTACCGGCATTGGCATTCGGCCCGATGGCCCGGTTCTCGATGTCGTCGCGGAAGCTGGCGAGACGCTCACTGCCGAGCGTGGCCTGCGTGATGCCATCCACCACCACCTCGGCAGGCAGGCGGCGGATGACGAAGCGGCTGAAATTCTTCTCGTCGTTCTTGTTCGTGTCGTTCGGCTTCCAGGAACGCTGGTAGGTGGCGCTGTTGAGAATTTCCCGGTGCAGCCAGGCCATGTTGTAGCCGTTCTTCACAAAGCCCTCCGCGAGGTAGTCCATCAGGCCCTCGTTCACCGGCGGGTTGGCCAGGTTCATGTCGTCCGCCGGCTCCACCAGGCCGCGGTGGAAGTAGGTGGCCCAGACGCGGTTCACCCACGCCTTGGCGAAGTAAGGATTCTTCGCGCTGCGCAGCCAGTCCATCAGCGGCGCGCGCGGATCGGGATACTCCTTGAGCATCACTTCTTCACCGCCCAGCACGCGGGGCGTCATCACACGCCCGTCGAAGTTCGGGTTCTTCTTCTTCATCTGCTCGAGTTCGCGCTCGGAGAGCTTGCCCTTGCTGTCCCGGACGGTGGCATAAACTTCCTGCCACGGAGCCGGCTCGCCCGCCTTCACGCGCCGCTCGAACTCGCCGCCGAGCGCCTTCTGGTTGTTGCCGCCCTTGGGATCGGGGGGCACGGCGTCCTTGATCGCCTTCGTGAGGCTCGCGTAGGTCACGGTCTCGCCGGGGGTGCCCGGAGCACCGCCGCCGCCTTTGCCCCCGCCGCCACCCTTGCTGCCGAAGCTCACGCCCTCGAAGAACGCCTGGAACGACTTGAAGTCATTCTGGGTCCACTGGTCAAACGGGTGCTTGTGGCACTGCGCGCACTCGATGCGGACGCCGAGGAAGCTGTGCGAGAACGCCAGCGCCTTCTCCTCCGCCTTCTGCAAATTCTGCCGCTGCCAGAAGTAAGGCATGTTCGGCCGCTCGGCGAAGTTCAAAGGGTTCTCCGCGCGGAAGTAGCCTGACATCTCACGGGCGAATTCCTCGTAAGTCTGCCCCGGCTTGGTGCGGCCCGTGGCCAGGATGATGCCCGCCATCATCTGATCGTAAGGCTCATTCTTGGCGACACGCTCCTTCATCCAGTCATACCACTGGCGGCTGAACCGGTCCCCGTAGTTGTTCTGCCCGTTGCCCCGCAGCACGCGTGGATTGTTGCCGAGGAAGTCACTGAGCTTGGTGGTCCACCAGGCGGCGTAGGCGGGCGTCTTGAGCAGCTCGTCCACCTTCGCCGTGCGCTTGCCGGCTGACTTGTCGCTCAGGAAGGCCGTGATCTGGTCCGGCGTCGGCAGCGTGCCGGTCAGGTCCAGCGACACGCGCCGGAGGAATTCGGTGTCCGTGCAAATCTCGCTCGGGATGATGCCCAGCTTCTGCAGCTTGCCCACGACCTGCTCGTCCACCTTGGAGGCGGTTGCGACCTTCGGATACTTTGGGCCAACCTTGTCCGACACCGGGAGCATCACCGAAATGGGGTGCACGCCGTTGTCGTAGAACGCAACGATGTGCGTGTCGCCCTTGTCCTTGGCCTCCACCACGCCGCTCAGGGAGATGGTCGAGACGGAATCATCGTTGGAGCGGAAGCGGGTAAGTTGTGTCACGTCCTCCACCGTGCCGTCCTTCCAATGGGCCAGCACGCGGAGCTGCACCTTGTCTCCGGCCTTCTTGAAGACGATCTCCTGCGGCGTGATCTCCAGCCGGTCGAAGTCGCCCGTGGCCTCCACATCCGCCTTCGCGCCGCCCTTGATCCACTTGAGCATCAGATTGTATTCCCAGGAGCCCTTCTTGTAGCGCTCCTTGCCCTTGTGCGGCTCCTCGTTCGTGCCCTTGGTGAGCAGCAGGCTCTTTTCCGGGTGCTCCCGATCAATGCGCACCTGCTTCTCGTCGCCGTCCGCATTGACGGTCATCTGCTTCAAGTCCTTGTCAAAGTCGTAGCCGAAGAGGGAAAGCTGGAAGCCGCCGCGCCCTTGGAACGAGCCATGGCACTCACGCCCGTTGCAGCCCGCGCGGCTGATCAAGGGCACCACATGGCGGCGGAAGCTCGGCTCCTCGGCCTTGGAAATGTCGGCGAAACGCTGCTCCGGGGTGCGGAGCGGGGCGTCCTTGGCGACAAGGGTGGCAGTCAGGGCGAGGGTGCCGATCAAAAAAGAGGCCGCAGTGCGCATAACGGGTGTCTGGTTGACGCAGATTGAAAATGAGCTATTCACAAAACGGCTGCTTCCGCACCGGCCGCCATCCGGCTCCCACCTGTGGTGGTCCAAGGGAGAAATGACTGGCAATGCACACCAGCCAGACGCATCCCAAGACCCGCAGGATACAGCCTTTTGCGTTCATCGGATTAGGCGTGAGTTAACACGGCCCCGAAGCCGAGCCGGCGCGGACGCCGGCGATACGGCCCGCAGGACGCGGGCGCTACGTTCGTAGCGCCGGCCTCCGGCCGGCTGTGCCGCAAGCGTCCCGCTTGCTCCCCCTGCGACGAGCGTGGCGCAAATTGAATTGCCGCCCCGCACCCGCCAGTCTCAACTCCGTTCATCACATGCCCACCCGCACCTTCGCCCCCGACCCGGCACGGCTGACCCGCCGCACGTTTCTCGCCTCCACCCTTGTCCTGGGCGCCCTCCCTGCCCTGCCCCAGACCGCCGCGCCGAACCCGCCGCCCGAGCCGGTCGTGGACATCCATCAGCACACGCATTACCACGACCGCACCGACCAACAGATGCTCGCCCACCAGCGCGCGATGGGCGTCACCACCACCATCCTCCTGCCCGCCGGACGCGTCGTGGCGCAGCCCTCCACCCATAATGGCAAATCCAACGGCCTCGCCGCCCGCTGCACCGGCAACGAAGCCGTCGTCGAATACGCCAAGGCCCACCCCGGCGAATTCCTCTTCGGCGCGAACGAAGTCACCGACCTCCCCGAGGCGAAGTCCGAGATCGAGAAGTATCTCAAGCTCGGCGCGAAGGTCATCGCCGAGCAGAAATTCGGCGTGCAATGCGATTCCCCCGAAAGCGAGCGACTCTACGCGCTCGCCGCCGACTACGGCGTGCCCATCCTCCTGCACTTTCAGGAAGGCACCTACAACTCCGGCTTCAAGCGCCTCCCCGCCATGCTGAAGAAGTTCCCCAAGACTGCCTTCATCATGCACGCGCAGACCACCTGGGCGAACATAGACGCCGCCTATGACTGGAAATCCCTCTACCCCACCGGCCCCGTCACCAAGGGCGGCCTGACCAGCCAGTATCTCGCCGACCACGCGAACTGCTACGCCGACATGTCCGCCGGCTCCGGCCTGAACTCCCTCCTGCGCGACGAGGACCACACCCGCTGGTTCCTGGAGAAGCACCAGGACAAGGTCATTTACGGCAGCGACTGCGCCGACACGCTCGGCCGCGGCCCCGGCTGCCAAGGCGCTGGCACCATCGCGGCCATCCGCAAATACGCGGCGAGCAAAGCCGTGGAGCGCAAGATCCTGTTCGAGAACGCGAAGAAGCTGTTCCGGCTGTGAGCGGCGGCGCAGGGCGTTTACGCCGATCACCGTCTGATAGTGACTGGAAGAGACTCTTTCACAGAATCATTGAACACAAAATCATGGGGGCATGGAAATCGCGACCAGCGGCTTGGCTGTTCCGCATGATTCTGTGCCCCATGATTCTGTGAACTGCCCCTCGTTCAACCCAAACCGCAGGTTGAAATTCCGCCTGTCAGTAATTCCGCACCCGGGCCGGCTTGCGCACCGGCGGGGCCTGATTCGTCGGGGCGAGTTCGGCCAGGCTGCCGGACTGCCAGGGCAGTTCGCGGCGGTCCAGCACCAGTCCGCGCTGGATCAGCTCCACCTCGTGGTTGAAGGCTAGAAGGGTGACCGTGCCGGGCAGGTAGGTCGCGTCCTGGAAGCGCAGTTCCCCGAAGGCGGGCTTGGTGCCGGGCTCCGCGAACCGCACCGTGACCGGCGCGTTGGTCAGGGGGCTTTGCTCGCCGTTGAAGCGCACCTTCACGTCGCGCACGCCGAAGGCGGGCTGGTTCACCACGATGTAGGGCGTGCCGTTCGTCTCGGCTGAGAAGGTCACTTCCCACGGACCCTTGCGGCTGCGCAGATGGCTGTCCACCGCGTAAAGCCCGAAATAGCCCGCCACTGCCACGATCCCGACCACGGCGACGTGTTTGAGAATGTTGTCCGGCTGCTTCATCAGGGCGGAAGCGTCCGGCGGGAGTGCGGGCAAGTCAAGCGGGGCGGCAGTAGCGTCAGGCATCCTGCCTGACGTAGAGGGCTGCGTCCCGCCGCCCGGACGGAACCATGCCCATTTCGAACGCGCACGGTTACCCAACACCCCACCCGCCGGGCGGGACGCCACGGCTCTACGGCAGGCGGGACGCCTGCCGCCACCGCCCCCGAGAGGTTTTGCCCAGCAAAATCGCTTGCCTGTATCGCTAATCGCTTTCAATGCTTGCTCCCGATAGCCACGGAAGACAGGTCTGCTATGCACGACCAACTCGACCCAATTCCTTTCGTGCGACGGTTATTTCGAATGACCGCCTCGCCCGAGCAGTGCTGCTGATCTATGGCGTCTAACACGTATCCTTTGTCGAAGGTCGAGAGAAAGCAGCGCATCAGCAATTTGATCGCGTTAGGATACCTCCATGGAGCGAGCGACCTACCGGACGGGGCCATCCCTGGTAACACCACTATTCCAGCCAACTCTTACTACAGCCCCCCGATGCCATTCTACGCTCAGGAAGTGTATCGCTGCCGTGACTGCGGCAAAGAGGTCGTCTGGACAGCGCTGGACAAGTATCAATACTACGAGCTGGATCAAGGCAACCAATACGCCAGACGCGTTCGTTGTGATTCCTGCCACGACAAAGTCACCTGACGATGCGCCGGAGCGAGCTGCGGCGGACCGTCGTGGTTGCTTTCGGCGCGCCGTGGGACCACTGCCTCTGAAGCTGGGTCGTTAGACCGCTCCGCACTGTGACGCCGCTCCGAAGAAAAGGTTAACCGTCACGACGTGCGTGCTCGGCAGCATTCTCGTTGCTTTCGTCTTGGTGTTGCGCAGCTCACCGCTCGGCTATTTCGATTCCACCACCATCTTGGGGGATCATGCTGACGACTACGTTTTGAGTTTTTCCGGTGGCGCAGTCACCTGGAAGACTTGCTGCGGTGACAAACATGTCGGCAGCTATTCCAGGTCATCTGAAGGGACTTGGGTGTGGCTGGATGTTCGGGGCAAGCAGAACCCACAGACCAACGTGTTCATTCTGCTTCCCGGCCTCTTCTCTATGACTTGCATCCATACGAATCGGCCAGAGCGCGTGTGGACCTTGCCGCGACGGCTCTTTCCACCGAACGACATGTTTGCAGATCAAAACTGAAATACGTGGTGCCGACTACGCCCCGACTTCCGCGCGCGCATCCGCCGCCAGCGCGGTGCTCAGGTAACGCTCGCCCGTCGAGCAGGCGATGGTCACGAGGATCTTGCCCTTGTTCTCCGGACGCTTGGCCACTTCGATGGCCGCCCAGACATTCGCGCCGGTCGAGATACCGACGAGCAAGCCTTCTTCCTTCGCCAGCCGACGGGCCATGGCGAACGCGTCGTCATTCGACACCTGCACGCACTCGGTGATCTGCCCGGCGCCGCTCGCGTCCTTCAGGTGCAGGTTGACCGGCACGAAGCCCGCCCCGGTGCCCTGAATCTTGTGCGGCCCCGGCTTCACCGGCTCGCCCTTCAACGTCTGCGTGATGACCGGCGAATCCTTGGGCTCGACGGCGATGGCCTGGAAGGAAGGCTTGCGCGGCTTGATGACCTCGCAGCAGCCGGTGATGGTGCCGCCCGTGCCGACGGCGGCGACGAGGAAATCCACCTTGCCATCGGTGTCATCCCAAATCTCCTCCGCCGTGGTCTTGCGGTGGATCTCCGGGTTGGCGGAATTCTCGAATTGCTGGGGAATCCAGGCGTTGGGCGTCGCCTTGGCGAGTTCCTCGGCCTTCTTGATCGCGCCCTTCATGCCTTCGGTGCCCGGCGTGAGCACGAGCTTCGCGCCGAGCATGGCCAGCAGCACGCGGCGCTCCTGGGACATCGTTTCCGGCATCGTGAGGATGAGCTTGTAGCCCTTGGCGGCGGCCACGAAGGCCAGCGCGATACCGGTGTTGCCGCTGGTCGGCTCGATGATGACGGTGTCCTTGTTCAGCGTGCCGTTGCGCTCGGCGGCCTCGATCATGGCCATGCCGATGCGGTCCTTCACGGAACCCAGGGGGTTGAAGAATTCGCACTTGAGCAAGATCTGCGTGGAGGCGTCCACGCCCAAGCTGGCGGGAATGCGGTTGAGGCGGACGAGGGGAGTGTGCCCGACGGTCTCGACGATGTTGTTATAGATGCGGCCCATGGTCGTGAGGTGTTATTGGACTGAAGCTGAATTGTGCGGCTGATTGTGAGCAGCGGCGGGAAGGCGGCAAGGATTTTCTCGCCCGAACCCGCCTGATTCTGTCCCTTGGCCCAGTGGTTTCCTCTAAGTGAACCCCGCAGTTGCTTCCGCCCCTGCCGGGTGATAGCTTCCCCTACCTTTGACAAATGTCTGACAACAATCGCAGCCCGGACAACGGCAAGAACGACAACGGCGACGACTTCAAGTCGGGTGCCCGGCCTTGGATCATTTGGATCCTGATTGCCGGAGCAATCCCGCTGATGATCCTCTTGCGGAACCAGAGCGAGGTCAAAGCCAAGAACCTCACCTACCCCGAGTTCATCCAGAAGGTGGATGCCAAGCTCATCCGCAACGGCGTCATCACCTACAACCCGCAGACCTCTGACTTGCGCGAGATCACGGGCACTTACGTGGAGACGGACGGCAACGGCAAAGAGAAGTTCAACGCCAAGGGCGAGAAGGAAGAAGTCGCGTTCAAGATTCGGATTCCCGTCACCGACAAGCTCGTCGAGAAGCTCCTCGACAGCGGCGCGTTCCAGACCAAGGAGCCGAACACCCTGTTCTGGTCCGTGGTGATCAGCCTGCTGCCGATTCTCATGATCGGCGCGTTCATCTATTTTGTCTTCATCCGCAACTTGAAGATGGCGGGCAAGAGCGCCCTGAGTTTCGGCAAGAGCAAGGCGCGCATGCTCGCCAAGGACAAGAACAAGACCACCTTCAAGGATGTGGCCGGCGTGGAGGAAGCCAAGGACGAGGTTTCCGAACTGGTCGAGTTCCTCAAGGATCCGAAGAAGTTTCAGAAGCTCGGTGGCCGCATCCCCAAGGGCATCCTGATGATCGGTGCGCCCGGCACGGGCAAGACGCTGCTCGCCAAGGCCATCGCCGGCGAGGCCGATGCCGCCTTCTTCAGCATCAGCGGCTCGGACTTCGTGGAGATGTTCGTGGGTGTGGGCGCGAGCCGCGTGCGCGACATGTTCGAGCAGGCCCGCAAGAACACGCCGTGCTTGATTTTCATTGATGAAATTGACGCCGTGGGCCGCAGCCGTGGCATCGGCCTTGGCGGCGGCAATGACGAACGCGAACAGACGCTCAATGCGCTGCTCGTCGAGATGGACGGCTTCGACACCACCGAAGGCATCATCATCATCGCTGCGACCAACCGCCCGGACGTGCTGGACCCCGCCCTGCTCCGCCCGGGCCGCTTCGACCGCCAGATCACCGTCAACCTGCCCGATGTGCGCGGTCGCGAGGCCATTCTGAAAGTTCACGCGCGCAACGTGAAGCTGGACCCCTCCGCCGACCTCTCGGTGATCGCCCGGGGCACGCCCGGCTTCTCCGGCGCGGAACTCGCGAACCTCCTGAACGAGGCCGCCCTGCTCGCCGCCCGGCAGAGCAAGAAGGCCGTCACGATGAAGGAACTGGAAGAGGCGCGCGACAAGGTCCGCTGGGGCCGCGAGCGCCGCAGCCTCGCCATGACCGACGAGGAGAAGAAGAACACGGCGTGGCACGAGGCCGGTCACGCGCTGGTCAACGTCCTCCTCCAGCACACGCACCCGCTGCACAAGGTCACGATCATCCCGCGCGGCCAAGCACTCGGCGCGACGATGTATCTGCCCAAGGACGACGTCCACAGCCGCCGCCGCAAGGAGATGCTCGACATGGTGGCGGTCACCATGGCCGGCCGTATCGCCGAGCAGATCGTGGCGGACGACATTTCCACCGGAGCTACCGGCGACATCCAGCAGGCCACCAGCATGGTCCGCGCAATGGTCTGCCAGTTCGGCATGAGCGACAAACTCGGCATGGTGAACTACGCGGGCGACAACGAGTATTACATGGGCCGGGACATCGGCCGCCGGCAGGACTACAGCGAGCACACGGCGCAGGAGATTGATGCTGAGGTAAAGCGCATCATTGACGAGGCCTACGACGTGGCGAAGCGCCTCATCGAGCAGCATCGTGACAAGCTCGAGACCATCGCCAAGGCGCTGCTCGAATTCGAGACGTTGGATGGCGCGCAGGTCGAGGAAATCGTGCGCACCGGCAAGATGACCAACCCGCCGCCGCCCGCCGCGCTCACGGCCACGCCGCCCACTGGTGCGCCCGCTGGCACGCCCATTCCCGAGCCGCCCCGCGCCACCCCGCCCCCGCTCGAACCCGGCCTCGGCGCACCCGCCCCCGCGCCGATTTGAGCGCGCTCCGGGTTTCCGTGGTTGCTTTCTCTGGTGGCGAACTGCTTTCCTAGGCGGGCATGTCCAGCAGCAGTGTGGGCGAACAACTACGCCAAGCGCGCGAAACGCGCCGCCTCACCGTGTCCCAGGTGGCCGACGCCACCAAGATCAAGTCCGACCACATCATCGCGCTTGAGGAAGGTGATTTCAGCCCGTTCAGCGCACCGGTCTATATCCGCGGCCACACCAAGTCACTCGCCCGGCATTACAAGCTCGACGTGCCCAACGTCCTTCTGGACCTGGACGCCGAGCTGGCGCTGACCAAGGAATTCAGCGAGCCGCCCAGCCTCATTCCCCGCGAAAAGGGCATCCTCGACTGGGTCACGCTCCAGCTTTCCAAGCTCAACCTCCGCCTGCTCCTGCCGCTCATCGTCGTCGCAGCGGTCATCGCCTTGGCCGTCTGGGCTTATACCGCCTGGCGTCGCCATCAGTCCGCCGACCCGCTGTCCAATCTCGGGGCGGGTTACTACAAGGCTCCGCCGGAGAAGCACGCCGTGGAATACCTCCCCTTCCCGCCCGGAGCCGTGCCCACGAACACGCCGGCGGCGAAGCAGCCCTAGGCGGGCGGCATTTGAACGCGCGCGTTCCCTCCATGAACCGGGAGCGGAGGGGAGATTAAGATTGGGAGCAGGAAGGCCTGAACCAGCCGCTACTCCCGCTCGTAATCCTGATCCTGAACGCCGTCCGCCACGGCTACCGTTTCACGCCCTGCAGGATGATGGACTCAAACACGTTCACTTCATCGCCCACGATTTTCTGGTGCGACTCGATGCCGGTGAAGTTCGCGTCATCGCTCTGCATGGGCTGCCAGCGCTGGATGTCCGTGAAGCCGGCCGTGCGCAGCGCGAGTTCCAGCGTCTCGGCGTCATAGATGAAGTAGTGGCCGAAGTCCCAGAAGAAGTTGTTGATGACGAAGCCGGGCCGGTAGCCGATGGCGTGCGGGATGTGCTTGTCCGTGGAGAGCTTGAGGTATTGCTCCTTGATGGGTGTGCGCGGCAGGTCGAGCAGGCTGGTGATGCTCGCGAGGTTCGGCGTGGAGATGCGGATCTTGCCGCCGGGCTTGAGGATGCGGTGCGACTCCTTGAGCATTGTCTGGCCGTCCGGCCACCAGATGTGCTCGATCATGTGCTCGCTGAAGACGTAGTCGAACTCAGCATCGGCAAAGGGAAAGCGCCGGGTGGCGTTGAGATAGAGCTGGCCGGGCTGGCGCGTGTAGGGGTTGAAATCCACGTTCAGCCAGCCGTCGAGCATGTTGTAGCCCGCGCCGATCTGGAGCTTCCGCACCGGGTGATGGTCGAGATACTCGCGTATGTCCCCTTCCCGTCCGATGCACCAGAGGGCGCGCTTCAAGTCGAAAGGAATCTGCCGCAACGCCTTGATGACACCGACAAGGGCAAAGGATTGTTTGAGGAGATCGCGCATCGCGGCGAATCCTTGGGATTGAGCCGGGCCGCGTAAAGCGAAATTCAGCGCGGCAGGCAGATCAGGAGGTAAAGCCAGTTCAGCAGGAGGGCCGCGACGAGCAGCCATTTCCAAGGTGCGCCGGGCCATCGCTTCACGCCCGCCAACGGTTGGTCTCGCCGCAGCAGCGTGAACGCGGACCAGACAATGCCGCCGCAGGCCGCAAGACTGACGAGCGGGTTCAGCCGCACCGCTCCCATAAAGTCCAGCCCGGCCAGCGACGCGAACGCCCGCGTGCTGCCGCACAGTGGACAGGGCACGCCGGCCAGCGCCCGCATCGGACAGCCAGGCACGGGCAGCGCGGACTGCATTGCCACGCGGGCGAGCACGAGAAGACTCACGAGCACCAGCAGCGTCCAGAACGGCGACCAGCGGGTGCCTCCGCGCCCTGTCCCCGGAGCGCGGTCCTCTGGGCCGCAGCGGTCACCTTGCTGACCAGGCTCTGGACTTTCCTGCGACTTTCCCTGCTTCCAGCCGCTGTGGCCCAGAGGGCCGCGCTCCGCCGTGGGCGGTGGCAACGGCGGTGGGATGGATTCAGGCCGGTTCATCACGCTTCGCCCGGTGGCAGATGATCAGGCTGGTGAGGAACCCCCAGCCCAGGGCCAGCAGAAACAGCCCCAGTCCACCGCACCCCACGAGCAAAAACTGCTTGTAGCCGGGCGGCAGCACCCCGTCGTTTTCGAGGATGACAAGCATGGGCAGTTTGCCGGCACGCACCCACTCCACGACGAACCAGACCATCCACGCCATCGAGAGCAGGAAGCCGCCGCTGGCCAGCAAGAACTGGAGCGCTCCGGAGATGCGCCAGCCGGCCTGCCAGGAGCCGGTGCCTGGCACCGCGAGGTTGCTCCACAGGCAGGTCATCGCCTGCGTGCGACTCATCGGAGGCTTCGGCAGGCTGGGCGGCAAGGCAGGCATGGCGACCAGCACACTCAATCATCCCTTGCTCAATTGCACCAGCTTGGCCGCCGCTTCGCCGCCGTCGAGCAAGCTCGCCGCCAGCGTCCAGCCGTCGCTGAAAGACCGCGCCCGCCCGGCCAGGAAGAGCGCCGCACCCGCGTTCATCAGCACGGCGTCGCGCTTGGGGCCGTGCTCACGTCCGCTGAGCACGTTGCGGACGATTTCCGCGTTGGCCTTGCGGTCAGCCCCGGCGAGGTCGGCCAGCGTGGCGGTCTGCATGGGAAAATCGAGCGGTGAAAGCCGGGACACGGCAAAGCCACGGTCATGGTAAAACTCCGCGATCGTCGTCTCGCCGAGCGTGGACAGCTCATCGAGATGCGCCGTGCCGTTGGCGACCGGCACTTCGCCGCACACCACCATCCCGCGCCGCACGCCGAGCCCTTGCAGCACCTTGGCCATGGGTTCGCACAGCTCGGGACGGGGGACGCCAATGAGCTGCGCGCTGGGGCGCACGGGATTGAGCAGCGGGCCGAGGAAGTTGAAGATCGTCCGCTGGCCGCGCTCGGCGCAGAGCCGGCGGGCGGGGCCGATGTGCTTGAAGGCCGGGTGAAACTTCGGCGCGAAGAGAAAGGCGAACTGCTGCTCCCGCAACGCCGCCGCCACCTGCTCCGGGGACAGTTCCACAGGAACGCCCAAGGCCTCGAGCACGTCCGCGCTGCCCGCCTGCGAGGTGATGGCGCGGTTGCCGTGCTTGGCCACGGTGACGCCCGCCGCCGCGCACAGGAGCGCAACGGTCGTGGAGATGTTGAAGGTGTTCAGCCGGTCGCCGCCGGTGCCGCACACGTCGAGGATTTCGTGCGCGCGGGTTTCCACATCGAGCGGCACGGGGACCGAGCGTTCCCGGAGTTCGCCGGCAAAGGCGGCGATTTCCTCTGTGGTTTCGCCCTTTTTGGCGAGGGCGGTGAGGAAGGCGGCCTTGGTCTCGGCCGCCACCGCTTCGTCCACCAGCGCGGCCACGGCGATGGTCACCTGCTCCGGGCCGAGGGCTGTGCCGCCCGTGAGTTGCGATGTGAGGTCGTTGAGCACGGTGCGAGTGTAGGCGGAACGGGCAACGATCAAAGTCGAAACTCCTGTTGCGGACAGTTGAAAGCGTTGCGGCAACCCGCTACAACTCGTCCGTGAACGCAAAGCTTCTCCTCGCCTGTCTGCTGGCCGCGCTGCCGGTCATCGCCGCCGACACCGCCAAAACCGCCCCCGCCGCCCGGCTCACCGAGCATCGGAAAATCTGGGACGCCGCCCCGCACAACGCGTTCACCGACCTCGTGCGCTTCAACAACCGCTGGTATTGCACCTTCCGCGAGGGCAGCGGCCACGTCTCGCCCGACGGCGCGGTGCGTGTGCTTACGAGCGACAGCGGCTACTGGTGGGAATCCGTGGCGCGCATCGAGATGCCGGGCTTCGACCTGCGCGATCCCAAGCTTTCCGTCATGCCGGGCGCTCCGCGCCTGATGATCCTCGGCGGGGCAACCGTGCGCGAGGGCAACCAGCCGGCGACCGAAAGCCAGTCCTTTGTGGCCATTTCCGACGACGGAAAGAAGTGGGGCAAGGTCTTCTGGGTCGGGCCGACGAACCAGTGGCTCTGGCGCGTGACATGGCACCGCAACAATGGTTTCGGCGTGGCTTACGATGTCTCCCCCGAGAGCCGCGCCGCGAAGAAATACGGCACCACGCTCCTGCTGACCAAGAACGGCGTGGACTTCGACACCCTGGTGGACGACCTCCAGACCGAAGGCGGCCCGACCGAAGCCACGCTCCGGGTCAGCCCCGAGAACGAGCTGCTCTGCCTCCAGCGCCGCGATGGCAAGGGCACCAATACCGCCCTGCTCGGCATCAGCAAGAAGATCCCTTATGACGAATGGGTGTGGAAGGACCTCGGCAAATTCTTCGGCGGGCCGAACTTCATCCAGATCCCCGACGGCCGCTGGATCGCCTGCGGACGCCTGCAAAACCATGGGCCGGACAAGAAGACCAAGACCGTGGTGTGCGAACTCGACGTGCATAAGGGCGAGTTGATCCCCCTGCTCGACCTGCCCAGCAGCGGCGACAGCAGCTACCCCGGTATGGTCTGGCACGACAACCAGCTCTGGATCACCTACTACTCCTCGCACGAGGGGAAGTCGGCGATCTACCTGGCGCGCGTGAAGCTCTGACGGAGCGCGGGCGTCCCCGCCCGCTTTGCGCAAGACGGCCACCGCAGCGGTGCGAACCCCTTGACTACGCAGGCACCCGCGTAGCGGCCCGCAGGGCCGCGCTCCGGGGTCAGCGCACATCGAGCCAACCGGGGCGCATCTCAGTATTTTGCGCCCCGGGATGCCACGTTCTGAGCCTTCTCCCTTCGCGGAGCGAGGGGAGAAGGTGGCCGGAGGCCGGATGAGGGGTGCAGCCACGCACGCACGCGCAAGCCACCCCTCACCCCAACCCTCTCCCCTTGCTCCGCAAAGGGAGAGGGAGTCGAAGGCTTAATGACTTCGTCGCCATACCCAGATTCTGCTGCCGCATGGCCAAGCTGTTGAAACAGCTTGGCTCCCTTTTGGCCGACGGACCCCGGGTTCAAGCCCGGTGCTCTAAGGAGATGGCAAGAACCTGAACTGCGCCCAGCAACCAGTTGTGTTTAATTCGGGGTTGCAATCAATATTGAAACCGGGCAACGTCCGCGTCTCGGATTTGCTGGAATGACCGCTAAAGAAGAGCCAATTACGTTTACGGGCACGGTGACGCAGGTGCTCCCCGGCACCATGTTCCGTGTCGCCCTGCCCAACGGGCACGAAGTGCTCGCGCACATCTCGGGCAAGATGCGCAAGAACTTCATCCGCATCAGCGTAGGCGACAAGGTCGAGGCCGAAATGTCCCCCTACGACCTCAGCAAGGCCCGGATCATCTTCCGACACCGGTAGTTCGCCGTGGGCGGGACACTGCCGCCCCGCAGACCGGTAGCTCGACATTCCAATGTCGAGTGCTAACCACCCGTCACTCGCACCGTTTCTCGACATTGGAATGTCGAGAAACGAATTGCGGGACAAGAGCGTCCCGCTCACCCGCCGCTTAACCCGAACTCCGAAGTCGGAATGGGTAGCACAGGCTACCAGCCTGTGCCGTCCGGCCACTGGCCGGACGGAACGGCGGGACGGCCCCGGAGCCATACGAGGCATCGAATCCGTGCGCACACCGTCGTCATTCCGAGCGGCTGGTAGCCGCTCGGCACAGGCTGGTA
>CAZCBE010000074.1:0-34300 GCA_964496695.1 uncultured Klebsiella sp. | reverse complement strand
CCCTCCACAGCGGGCGAAAGCGCTGCACCTCGATGAAAAACTCCGGCCCTCGGCATGGACAAAGCCAGGGGAGCCACCAAGAAAGCCGATCAAGAACCCGGAACGGCTTTGACCTTCTTGGTTTTGGGATCAATCACCAGCTTGTGCCCGGGTGGCACCAGAATCGGACGGGTGCCCCCATAATACGCACGTCTGAGTTCATCAATGGTGGGCAGGCGCTTGTTCCGGAACTCGAAGCCGGCGATGACGTTGTTCAGGTCCGCATACTCCACCCCGCCCTCGAACTGCGCCACCGTCGCGGGTGCGGGACCGAGGTTGGCAGTGCTCTGAGCCGGCGGGGGTGTTGCCTTCTTCACCGGCTCGGCAGCCGGCGCAGGCGTTGGTTCGGGGACCGGGGCCGGTTCCGCCCGGCGTTTCTTGCAGGCCCCAAGCAACAAACCCGCGCTTAACACGAGAGAGATGGGAAGTCTCATCAGCAATTATCTGGTGGTGGAACAGCGGAACCAGTCCGTGCGCCTCCGCTCACTTTGGCGACGTGGCCCGGTCTGAAAGCCAGATCGCATCCACGGTTGAATTCTGGGGGCCCACCGGTCCGTTCGGGTAATTCACCACGCTCTTGCAGCGCTGCTCCTCCCATTTGTGCATTTCGGAATGACCGTCGGCAAAAGTGAACGCACTGGCGTTGTTGTGGTAGTTCGCCGGAGTGTCCACCAGCCAGCCCACCGTCGTGCCCGGCACCGTGATGGCAACCGCAAAGCCGTCGTCATTGATGCTCGAAGGATGTTCGTCCACGAAGTTAAACAAGGAACTCGGTCCACCGACTTTTCCAGCCAGGTCGTTCTCCCGTTGAAAGGTCTGGAAATTCACGTTCGCGCCCGTGCCGCCGTTGGCAAAATAATCCTGCCATTCGGCGCCGGTCCCCAGCCCGACGCCCTGGTTCATTGACACGCTGCGGAGCCGCGGCAGACGGCTGTCGGCATCCCAGCTCTTGTCGGCCGGACATTTGAACACCTTGATATTGTTGGCCACATACTTCACCAGCACTGAGTTGGCCAGCATCTTGACGTCGTTCGTGTTGTCCGTCGCCCCCGCGCCGGTGGACATGTTGACCCCGCCCCAGCCGTTGCGGGGAATGAACCGCCCGTCGAAGTCGGGATAATACATCACGAAGGCCGTGCCCAACTGCTTGTTGTTGTTCATGCAGACCGTGCCCTGGGTCTTCTGCTTGGCCTTCGACAAGGCCGGCAGGAGCATGCCCGCCAGGATCGCAATGATCGCAATGACGACCAGCAGTTCAATGAGGGTAAAACCCTGGGTTCCGGGGGAGGAACGTGGGATAGGCAACGACTTGTGGTTCATGGCTGCGTTGATATTTGATTTGAATACCTTATCCGGGCGGCGGCGTCAATGAGCGTTCGCACTGGATTTTGTGCTGGTCCGAACCGCGTGAAACAGGGGATTTTCCTCGCCACGCCCGGCTCCCTGCTCAATAAAACTCCCCGCCGCACGTCAAAAACGACCTGTCGGGCTAACTGTCATTACATGAAACTCAACCGCTCCCTGTTTCTCGCCCTCGTGCTGGCCGGCTCCGCCGTGTTCGCCCGGGCCGCCGAGAAATTTGAACTCAAACCCGGCGAGAACGTCGCCCTGGTCGGCAATGCCCTCGCCGACCGCATGCAGCACCATGGCTGGCTGGAAACCTTGGTCCACGCCAAGTTTCCGAAGCACAATCTCGTCTTCCGCAATCTCGCCGCCGCCGGTGACGAGGTCGCCGGCTTCACCGAGAAGCCGGACGCGAAGTTCCGCATGCGTTCCGAGAACTTCGGCACCTCCGACGACTGGCTCAAGCGCGTGCAGGCCGACGTGGTCTGGGCCTTCTTCGGCTACAACGAGTCGTTCGCCGGCAGCGCCGGGCTCGACAAGTTCAAGGAGGAGCTGACGCGCTTCATCAAGCACACCACCAGCCAGAACTACAGCGGCAAGGGCGGCGCGCGCCTCGTGCTCTTCTCGCCCATCGCCGCCGAGCCCAGCAGCGACCCAAACCGCCCGCCCGCCGCGCCGCTCAACCCCAACCTCAAGCTCTACACCGCCGCCATGGCCGAGGTGGCCAAGGCGAACAACGTGCCGTTCGTGGACCTCTTCGCGCCGTCGAGCGAGCTGTTCGCCCGCGCGGCGCAGCAAAAGCAGACGCTGACCTTCAACACCGTCCACCTCTCCGAGGCCGGCGACAAGGCGCTCGCGCCCGAAGCCTTCCGCGCGCTGTTTGGCGAGACCGCGCCGGGCGGAAATCTGGAAAAACTCCGCGGTGCCGTGCTGGACAAGAACCACGAGTATCACCGCCGCTACCGCACCGTGGACGGCTACAACGTCTATGGCGGTCGTTCCGGCCTTGCCTTCGAGGCGGGCAAGGGCGGTTTCAAGCAGAACCTCAAGGAGCCAGACGCGCCGCTGCTCTCGAACTACCAGACCATGCAGGACGAGATGAAGCAGCGCGACGTGAAGACGGCCAACCGCGACCAGCGCATCTGGGCCGTCGCCAAGGGTGGCGACGCGCCGGTCACCGACGACAACCTCCCGCCCGTCCGCCTGCTCGCGTCCTCGAACAAGCCCGACATCAAGCCCTTCCTCAGCGGCGAGGAAGCCATCAAGCACATCACCGTCTCCAAGGGCTGCAAGCTCACCCTCTTCGCCGACGAGAAGCAGTTCCCCGAGCTGGCCAGCCCGGTGCAGATGGCTTTCGACACCAAGGGCCGCCTCTGGGTCGCCGCGTGGCCGAGCTACCCCGAACTGCGCCCGACGGACAAGGTCTTCGACAAGCTGCTCATCTTCGAGGACACCAACAACGACGGCAAAGCCGACAAGTGCACGACCTTCCTCGACGGCCTGAACTGCCCCACCGGCTTCCAGTTCTACAAGGACGGCGTCATCGTCGTGCAGGCTCCCGACGTGTGGTTTGTCCGCGACACCAACGGCGACGGCAAGGCGGACTGGAAGGAACGCGTCATCATGGGCCTCGACTCGGCCGACTCGCACCACACCGCGAACGCCATGAACTGGTCCCCCGGCGGCGAGAACTTCCTGACGGACGGAGTTTTCCACCGCACGCAGATGGAGACGCCCTGGGGCCCGCCCGTGCGCAACAACGACGGCTGCGTCTATCGCTGGGAGCCGCTCACGCACAAGCTCGAGCGCTACATCCCCTACGGCTTCGCCAACCCGCACGGCAAGGTCTTCGACCGCTGGGGCAACGACCTCATCACCGACGCCACCGGCAACGCGAACTACTTCGGCCCGGCCTTCAGCGGCATGCTTGACGCGCCCGCCAAGCACGGGAACCTGAAGCAGTTCTGGAACCGCCCCTCGCGCCCCTGCCCCGGCACCGGCATGATTTCCAGCCGCCATTTCCCCGACGACTGGCAGGGCAATTTTCTCAATGCAAACGTCATCGGCGTCCAAGGCATCTTCCGCGTGAAGGTCAGCGAGGACGGCGCGGGCCTCAAGGGCGAGACGCTCGACATCGAGAAGGTGAAGGACGCGAAGGGCAAGGAGACCGACAAGTTCGCCGGCCTGGTCATGGGCAACAATGACATGATTCCCAACTTCCGTCCGGCGGCCATGGATGTCGCGCCCGATGGCTCGCTCTACTTCGTGGACTGGGCCAAGGAACTCATCGGCCACATGCAGCATCATATCCGCGACCCGCACCGCGACAAGACCCACGGCCGCATCTATCGCCTCACCTACGAGGGCCGCGATCTGCTCAAACCCGTGAAGATTGACGGCGAGCCCATCGAGAAGCTGCTCGAAGCGCTCAAGACTCCCGAGGACGGCGTCCGCACCCGCGCGAAGATCGAGCTGAGCAAGCACGACTCCGCCAAGGTCATCGCCGCCACGAAGAAGTGGGCCTCCAGCTTGAGCAAGACCGACAAGGAATACGCCCACCACCTGACCGAAGCCCTCTGGGTCCACCAGTGGCACAACGTGGTGGACGAAGCACTGCTCAAGGAAGTCCTCCGCTCCACCGACCACCGTGCCCGTGCCGCCGCCACCCGCGTCCTCTGCTACTGGCGCGACCGCGTGAAGGAGCCGCTCAAGCTGCTCGAAGTGCAGGCCAAGGACGACCACCCGCGCGTCCGCCTCGAAGCCATCCGCGCGTGCAGCTTCTTCCAGACCAGCGCCGCCGCCGAGGTCGCCCTCGGTGCGTTGGAAAAAGAAGCGAACCCCGACAAGCCGGATTACTACATCAAGTATTGCCTGGACGAGACGCTCAAGCAGCTCGGCAAATACAAGTAACCCCGCTCGAAAGACTCACCCAAAAGGCCGGCTGGAAACAGCCGGCCTTTTTGTTTGAGAAGCGCAGACCGCGCGTGAAGCGGGCGCATCATACCAATTCCCAATGACTGTCGGGGAGGAATGGCCAATGGGCACCGTGACGCCTTCGACTCCCTCTCCCTTCCTCGGAGGAGGGGAGAGGGTTGGGGTGAGGGGTGCCGTCCGGCGACATTCTACCGATTTGCTTTGGGAATTGGCATCAGTCCTCCGTGCCGACGGAGCGCCGGCCTCCGACCCGGCGTGATCCTATCCTAAACCAGCGCCAAGTAGGACGCGGTGCCCTCACTGCGCCGCCGAGTGACGATGGCGTGCGGCTGAACCCCGTGCCGGCGGCTTGCAGCCGCCGTCCGTGGGCTACAGCAGGACGAAACGGCTTCAAGCAATCCACCCGCAACGCGGCGGCTGCAAGCCGCCGGCACGGGTTTGAAGGATACCGCGTCGTGCCCACCACGAACCCGTTGCACTAACTCCGGCGCTTCCCCTTCCCCGCCGCCACCCGTCTCCCCGCCTCCACCTCCCGTGCCGTCTGCCGCCCGCAGAAGCGCTCGAACGCACCGCCAAACAGGTCCTGCACATCCCGCTCGATCTCCACCTTCGTCGGCTCCCACCCGGTGTCGGCGAGATCTCCATATTTCTCCGCCAGCACCCGGCCGATGACCCGGCGCGAATGCTCCCACTTGTAAAGGATCTGGTCCAGCACCCGGGCATCCGAGTGCTGCGGCGTGACCGACAGGCCGATGAGTTCCAGGCGCATCCGGGTCATCTCCTCGATGAGATACGGGATGTTCGTAAACCACCAGCAGCCGAACAGGTGCAGGTTGCGGAACTTCCTCGTCGCCACGCAGAGCGAATACTGGTTCTCCCGCGAAAGCGCCGTGAGCAGGAACTTGTTGTCCGGATGCGCGGCAATAAGGCTTTCGTAGGTCGCCGTGTCGCAATGGCCCACGCCGTCACCCGCGAGCTTGAGCAGCGGGTTCACGCCACGCTTCACGCCCGGCATCATGGCAAAGGGCAGGCCGAACTCGCGGCAGTGCGGCAGCACGGCGGTCTCCATGAGCCGCGCGCAGACGTTGTCGCCCGGATAGGTGAAGTTCGGCGGGAGCGACACCATCAGGTATTGGGCATCAATCCGGCGCGTCCAGTCGGCGAGAAAGCGGCGGACTTCGCTCGCGGTCTTCTCAGAAAGTTCGGGTGTCACATCGTAGCCCCAGTCGCGCAGGCGCGGGGCGGCCGTCTCGTGCCAGGACAGGAGCAGCGGGTCAATGCGCAGCGCCGCCGTGAAGCGCTCGTCCCGCTTGAAGCCACGCTCCCAGACCACCCGCTCCACGTCATCAAACGGCGAGTTCGTCATGCAGATGCGCTTCACCCGCGCCACCTCCATGCAGTGCGTGGTGTAGTCGGCCACCTTCCACCCGGCGAACCACTTGCGCAGCTTGGGCAGATCACGCTTCTTCACGTCCAGGCCCAGGCGGTTCAGCGTGGTCAGCACGCCCCGGCAGGCCTCGGAAATCGGCGAGTGCTCGATGAACAGCGCGTTCCAGATCGCGTCCGCCTGCTCGGTCTTGGACATCGCCCAGAACTTGTCGTAAGGCAGGTCAAACTGGCGAAACGCCTCCGCGACGAGGTAATGATAGACCAGCAGATCATCAATGCCCCACAGCAGCAGTTCGCCAAAGGCGGGGTCGTAAAGGTGCGTGTGGATGTCATAGACCGGGGTGTTGAGGACGGTCTTTTCCAGCTGCGAGGCAATGGCGGCACGGCGCTTGTTAGAAACAGTTGCGGTCATCGGTAGAGGAGTCTAGCAAGGACCGACGCCGCAAAACCATGAAAAGTTGCGCGGGAAAGCCGCGCTGGGGCATCTTGACACTGCCCCCGAAGCCGAGCCGGCTCGGACGCCGGAGCTATGTAGCGCCGGCCTCCGGCCGGCCGTGCCGCAAGCGTCCTCGCTTGCCCGGCGGAGCGAGGTCGGGGGCAGTGTCAACATGCGCCCAGTCGCACTGTTGCGCGCGGGTGGACGCTGCGAGGCGCGGCCCTGGGCCGCAGCGGCTGGAAGCAGGTAACGGCTTGGGGATGTCCGCAGCATCTTCATGCAAAGTTGCCGCTGCGGCCCGGAGTGCCGCGCTCCGCGAGCAGTGCAATCTGCCTGTCGCGTTCGTGTCCGAGTCTCGCTAATCTTCCAGTGTGAACCGCGCACAGGCCATCGCCGCCTTGCTGGAACAGCCGACCCGCTGGGACGTGCTGGTCATCGGCGGCGGCGCCACCGGTCTGGGCGTGGCCGTGGACGCGGCGGCCCGCGGCCTCAAGACCGCCCTGGTGGAGCAGAACGATTTCGCCAAGGGCACCTCCAGCCGGAGCACCAAGCTCATCCACGGCGGCTTCCGCTACCTGAAGCAGGGCAACGTCGCGCTCGTGCGCGAGTCCCTGCACGAGCGCGGCCTGCTGCTCCAAAACGCTCCCCATCTCGTCCATCCGCTGACGTTCGTCGTCCCCTGCTACCACTGGTGGGAGGCCCCTTACTATGGCTTCGGGCTCAAGCTCTATGACTGGTTCGCGGGCGGACTCGGGCTGGAGCCGTCCCGGCATTTGTCCCGGCAGATCACCGTGGACGCCCTCCCGAACGTCCAGGCAATCGGCCTGCGCGGTGGCATCCGCTACCAGGACGGCCAGTTCGACGATGCCCGGCTCGCCATCGCGCTGGCGCAGACAGCCACCGATCTCGGCGCCAGTGTGGCCAACTACCTGCGCGTCGTGTCACTGCTCAAGCAGGACGGAAAAGTCTGCGGGGCCCGCGTGTGCGACGCCGAATCCGGCAAGGAGTTCTCCCTCCACGCGCGAGTCGTCATCAATGCCACTGGCGTCTTCACCGACTCGGTGCGGCGCATGGATGAGTCCGCCGCCCCACCGGTCATCGCTGCCAGCCAGGGCGCGCACCTGGTCCTGCCGCGCACGTTTCTCGGCGGTGACACTGCCCTCATGGTCCCGCGCACCGAGGACGGACGCGTGCTGTTCATCATCCCGTGGCACGGGCGCGTCCTCGTGGGCACCACCGACACGGCGGTCACGGAAATGCCACTGGAGCCACGCCCCCTCGCGGCGGAAATCGAGTTCCTCCTCGAACACGCCGCGCAATATCTCACGAAGGCCCCGACCGCGAGCGACATTCTCAGCGTCACCGCCGGCCTGCGTCCGCTTGTGAAGCTCCCCGGGGCCAAGTCCACCGCCGCCCTGCCCCGCGACCATGTCGTGCTCGTCTCACCCGGCAGCCTGCTCACCATCACCGGTGGCAAGTGGACAACCTACCGTAAGATGGCGGCCGACGCCGTGGACAAGGCCTTGGAACTCGCCGGCCTGCCGAAAAAGCCATGCGCCACCGAGCATCTGCCGCTCGCCGACACGCATCGCCGGAGCGGTCAGGCGGCCGCCGACACCTTGATGGCACCCGGCGGACAGACCGATCGCTCGCGACGGCTGCACCCCGACCTGCCGTTGTCCGCCGATGATGTGCTGCACGCCGCCCGCCACGAAATGGCGCGGACCGTGGAAGACGTCCTCTCCCGCCGCTCGCGCTGCCTGCTCCTCGACGCGCGCGCCGCGACGGAAGCCGCGCCCGCCGTGGCCGCGCTGCTGACGAAAGAGTTTGGTCGCGGCCCAGTCTGGGAAGCCGAGCAGATCGCCACCTTCCGCGAACTCGCCAAAGGCTACCTGCCGCACTGATTTGGAGTGCGGTGACTTGTCACCGCTTTCCGCAGGCGACTTGTCGCCGTCGAAGTTCCACCCGCATACGATTGTTCGACGAGCCGCTTCCGCGCGGCTCTGCTTGGCGGACAAGTCCGCCAAGCAACCAGAGCGGTGACAAGTCACCGCACTCCAAAAAAGGGGGAGACCCGGCCGCGGGGGGACAGAGAAGCGCGACCGGGCACCGGGGAAGCCTCCCGGCAAGGCTCGCTCACGGTTTGTGGGCGACAATCCCTTCTTCGAGCCAGTCCAGCCGGCCCGAGAGCACGCCTTGCGCCAGCTTGTAGCCCGCGCGGTCGGCGTTGTGATGCAGGCCCTGGAAATGCCGCGCGATGCGCAGGCGGGCTTGCTGGCAAAAACAATCCACAAGCTGGAGCAGCGACTCCTTCTCTTCGAGGCTCTTCGCCTCCTTCAGCTTCAACCCCGCCCGCGCACAGGTCGCGGTCAGCGCAAAAATCTCCGTGCCGATGTCCACGAAGCGGCCGAGCAGCACCTGCTGCTTCTCGAGCTTCGGCCCGTTCAGCACCATCGCGTGATAGAGCGAGCGGGCCAGGCGCTTCGCCGTGCGCCGCGCGAACTTGAGATGCTTCGCAAGCTTGGGATGCGCGTCCACCGAACCGAACGAAGGCAGCCATTGCTGCGGATACCAGCCGGCGTAGAAGAGTCCTGCTTTCATGGCGGCCCCGGCGCGAACGCCCAGGGGCAGTTGCGAGTTGAGCACGGCCCCTGCCACTTTCAAATGCGGGTCCAGCGCCTCGCGCGCGATGAAGAGCCGCATGATTTCGCTGCTGCCCTCGAAGATCGTGTTGATGCGGCAGTCGCGCAGCAGACGCTCGACGGCGATGGGTTCCTCGCCACGCTCCTTCAGCGACTGCGCGGTCTCGTAACCGCGCCCGCCGCGGATCTGCATCGTGTCATCCACGATCTCCCACGCGCGCTCGCTGCCCCAGAGCTTGCACATCGCCGCTTCGAGCCGGATGTCGGCCTTCTTGTCCTTGTCCACGAGGCTCGCGGTGTAGAGCGTCATGGCCTCCATCGCGAAGATGTTCGCGGCCATGCGCCCAAGCTTGTCGGCGATGGCGGCGTGCTTGCCGATGGGCGCGCCCCATTGCACGCGCTCGGCGGACCACTTGCGGGAGATTTCCAGGCAGCGCTTGGCCAGCCCGGTGCAGGCGGCGGGCAACGTGAGGCGGCCCGTGTTCAAAGTGGAGAGCGCAACCTTCAGGCCCTTGCCCTCGCCAAGGATGATGTTCGCGCGCGGCACCTTCACGTCGGTGAAGCGCACCACGCCATTGTAGAGCGCGCGCAAGCCCATGAAGCGGCAGCGGTGCGCGATCTCAATGCCCGGCGTATCCATGTCCACGATGAAGGCCGTGACCTGCTTGCGTTCCTTGCCCTTCACAATCTTCGCCGGCGTCTGCGCCATCACAACCAGCACGCCGGCCTTCAGTCCGTTGGTGCACCAGAGCTTCTCGCCGTTGATGACGAAGTGCTCGCCGTCGGGCGTAGGCTCGGCACGCGTTTGCAGTGTCGCCGGGTCGGAGCCGACGCCCGGCTCAGTGAGCGCGAAGGCGGAAATCTCGCCCTTCGCGCAGCGCGGCAGCCAGTTCTTCTTCTGCTCCTCCGTGCCAAAGAGAATCAACGGCTGCGGCACGCCGATGCTCTGGTGCGCGGAGACGAGCGCGGCGAGATTGCTGCAATAGCTGCCCAGCAACACGGCCGCACGGCAGTAGTTCGTCTGTGAGAGGCCCAGCCCGCCAAGCTGCGGCGAAATCTTGATGCCGAACGCGCCCATTTTCGCCAGGCCTTCAATGACCTCGTCGGGAATCTCGCCCGTGCGGTCAATCTCGTCCGGGTCCACGTTGGCGCGAAGGAACGATTCCAGCCGCGCAAGGAAGGCGTCACCCTGGTCGCGGTCCTCATGCGACTGCGCGGGGAACGGCAGCAGGCGGTCCAGCTCGTAGCGGCCCATGAAGAGGTTCGCGGCGAAGCTGCCCTTTTCCGACGCGGCGTCGCGCGCGGACTCGGTCATCTCCAGCGCGGCCCGCTGGCCGGCGTTCATCTTCGAGGTGTCAATCACCTGCGCGGCGTCGTCAGGCGGCGGCGTGGGGCGTGGTTCCATGGTGGGCGGGGTGGCGAGTGCACTCATAATGTCCTCCGATCCGTTGAGGGTTGACCACACGGGGCAAAGCAAACTGGCCGGACTACCCAGCGCGACCGGGCACGGCCTCCCTCTCCCCTCAACGGGGAGAAGGAATGAGGGTGAGGGGTGGGAAAGCCAAAGGCATCCAGCACGGCGAACTGATCGTTATGGGAGCCGGTTCGTGCTCTCGCATGCATCGGGCGCTCCCACCCCTCACTCCGGCCCTCTCCCCGTTGAGGGGAGAGGGAGAAGACAGACGCGGGCTGCCGCACGCCATCGGCGGTCAGTTTGCGTGTTTCAGTGCATGAGGGTTGAGTCCGCATAGAAGCCCTTTTCCTTTGCCGCCAAATCTTTCAGCAAGGCGCAGGGAGCGAAGCGTTCTTCGCCTTCGTCCACCAGCTTGTTCATCTCGCGCACCACATTCGCCACGCCGACCGTGTCCGCGTGGCGCAGCGGACCGCCCCGGAACGGCGCGAAGCCCGCGCCCATGATCATCGCGAAGTCCACATCCTCCGGCCCGGTGACGATGCCCTCCTCCACGCAGCGCGCGGCCTCATTGACCATGAGCAGCACCATGCGCAGCTCAAGGTCCACACGGTCCAGATTCGCGGCAGAATCATCCTTCACAAAACGCGTCGCGTCCTCGCTGGCCACGGCCTCCTTGCCGCGGTGCAGGTAAAAGCCCTCGCCCGATTTGCGCCCCAACTGGCCGCCTTTCACGAGCCGGGCGAGCACTTCCGGCACGGCCATGCGCCGGTGGTAATGGCTCGCCAGTGTCTCGGCCACATGCAGCGAAACGTCGGTGCCCACCTCATCCACCAGGCGGAGCGGGCCCATGGGCATCCCATAATCCAGCATCGCTTCGTCGAGATCGGTGACCTCCGCGCCCATCTCGAAGAGCCGCGCCGCTTCGACGAGATACGGCATGAGCACGCGGTTCACGACGAAGCCGGGACTGTCCTTCACCAGCACGGGCAGCTTGCCCATCTGCTGCACAAAGCGCAGCGCCCGCCGCGTGACCTCCGGGTCCGTGCGCGGCGTGTGGATCACCTCGACAAGCTGCATCCGGTGAACGGGGTTGAAGAAGTGAATGCCGACAACACGCTCCGGGGCACACAGGCTCTCAGCAAGCTCAGTCACCGACAGCGCGGACGTGTTCGTCGCAAGAATCGTGTCTGGTCCGGCGAGCTGCTCCAGCTTGCGGAAGATGTCCTTCTTCAATTCCATCTTCTCGACTGCCGCCTCGATGATGACATCCGTGCGCCGGAGCATGGGCAGGTCCACCACCGGGGCGATGCGGTCCATCGCGGCGCGCGCCTCGACTTGGGTGAAGGTGTGGCGCTTCACGCCTTCCGCAAACAGCTTGCCGACACCCGCCATGCCGCGACCGACGGCCTCGGCATTGATGTCCCGGAGCAACACCGACACCCCGCGCGCTGCCAGCCACTGCGCGATGCCGCCGCCCATCACGCCGGCCCCGATGACGGTGGCGTGCCCGACTTTCTTAGTCGTGGTGACAGGGCGGACTCCTGCTTCACCCCGGAGCAGCTGGCTCCGCACGTCGGCGGCTACGGAGAACGTCAGCTTCTTCGCCCGCTCCTGGAGGAAGAAGATGCGGATCAGGTTCTTGGCGGCTTCGCTCTGCGCGAGCAGGCAGATCGCGTCCGCCTCCAGCTTCAAGGAGTCCGCCTCCGAGCTGGACGCACCGAGCGTCACCACCTCAAGCGCCTTGAGCACGGCGGGGTAGTGGCCACGCGTCTTCGCAAACAGCTTGGGCTGCGTCCACATGGAGATGATATTCCCGGCGAGCGCATTGTTCGTGGCCTTGGTCGCGAACTTCGTGTGCCGGTGCGGTTTGCTCCCGGCCTTGAGCACCTTCTTCACCGCCGCCGCCAGCAGATACTCGTGTGGCACCAGTTCATCCACGAGGCCGAGCTTGAGCGCCGGCTTGGCGGCCGGAGTCTTGCCCGCGAGGATGAGGTCGAGCGCCTTGGGCAGTCCGATGAGGCGCGGCAGCCGCGTGCTCCCACCCCACCCGGGCAGGATGCCAAGCTGCACCTCGGGCAGGCCGACTTTGGTGGCCTTGTCTGGCGTCGCGAGCCGGTAGTCGCACGCGAGGCAGACCTCGAAGCCGCCGCCCAGAGCCACGCCGTGAATCGCCGCCGCCGTGGGCAGCGGCAAGGCCGCGAGCCGGCTGAAGACGCGCTGGCCGAACTCCACCATCTCGCGCAGCGCGTTCATGGGGGCGTTGGCAAACGCGTGGAGGTCCGCGCCCGCGATGAAGATGGACGGCTTGGCGCTCACCAGCACGACGCCGCGCAGGCTCGAATCGCGCTCGATGGCTTCCAGGTGCGCGTTCAACTCCTCCAACGTGGCACGGTCGAAGATGTTCGCGGCCGAATCAGGCCGGTCGAAGGTGAGGACCGCCACCCCATCAGGCGTGACCTCGCGGCGGAGGTTCTTAAATTCGCGTGGCGTGGGGGCGGGTGGTGACTTGGGTTCGTTCATCACGTCGAAAGTGAGTGGCTCGGCGGGAGGCAAGGTCGCGGCGTTCATAGTGCGTCCTCCGGTTGGGGGTGGCTAGTCGGATGAAGTTTGGTGCCTTCCCCCTCACCCCTGCCCTCTCCCTCCGGGAGAGGGAGAAAGTCAGCCAGTCGTAGGCTGGATGCACCCGATTGCACGCAGCGCGGACTGCGTGGCCCCCTCTCCTCAAGGGAGAGGGCCGGGGTGAGGGGAAAGGGGTGCCGCGCGCTTGCCACCTTGCCTGCGACTTGCAGTCGCCATCCCGACCGCATCGGCTGCGCATGCATTCGCGTGTTTCGCGGGCAGTTCATAACGCCTCCAGCCAGATGGCCGCGCCCTGCCCTCCGCCGACACAGACGGACACGAGCGCGCGTTTGAGGTTTCTCCGCTTCAATTCTTTGAGGCTCGTCAGCACGAGCCGCGCACCGGTCGCGCCGACCGGATGACCAAGCGCGATGGCCCCGCCGTTCACGTTGAGCCGGTCACGGCGGATTTCCCCGACGGGATACGCGCGGCCCAGCATCTTCTTCGCAAACTTGTCGGACTCGCAGCACTTAAGGACCGCGAGCGTCTGCGAGGCGAACGCTTCGTTGATCTCCACGAGATCGGCGTAGTTCACGGCCAGGCCGGTTTTCTCCTCCGCCTTCGCGATGGCATACACCGGGCCAAGGCCCATGCGCGACGGATCACATCCCGCGTAGGCGTAGCCGAGCAAGGCACCGATGGGCTGAAAGCCCAGCTCAGCAGCGCGCTCCTCGGTCATCACCAGCAAGGCCACCGCGCCATCGGTGATCTGCGAGGAGTTGCCGGCGGTGACGGTGCCGTGCTGACGGTCGAAGACGGGTTTCAGTTTTGCCAGCGCCTCCATGGTCTGAGTCTCACGCACGCCATTGTCCGCTGTGACGGGCTTCGTGTTGCGTGTTCCGTGTTGCATGGGGAAGACGGGGCAAATCTCTTCCGCGAGTTTGGCTTTCGCCGCCGCCGCGCGCTTGTGGGATTCGAGGGCGAAGGCGTCCTGCTCCTCACGGCTGAGGCCGGCTTCGCGGGCGAGCAGCTCGGCGGTGTCGCCCATGCCCATGCCGCAGACGGGGTCGGTGAGACCGAGTTGGAGGGTGATCCGAGGCTTGAAATCGGCGGGCCGGAACGCGGCGAAGGCCGAGACTTTCTCCATGAACGACTTCGCGCGGCCGAGCTTGGTCAGCTTCTCCGCCGCCGTCTTGGTGAACAGCAGCGGATAGTTGCTCATGCTCTCCGTGCCACCCACGAGGAAGATCGAGCCGCGCCCAGCAACCATCTTCTCGTAAGCCTGCGTGAGCGACTCCAGCCCGGAGGCACAGTTACGATGCACGGTGATGGCCGGGACGTGCTCGGGAATGCCGGCGCGCAGGGCGATGACGCGCGCCACGTTCGCGGCGTCAGCGGGCTGCCCCACGCAGCCGAAGATGACTTCGTCAATCAGCGCGGGGTCCAGGCCGGTGCGGGTGAGCAGCGCCTGCGTGGCGATGCGACCCAGCTCATCCGCGCCGAGCCCGGCGAGATCCGAGCCCATCTTGCAGAACGGGGTGCGGAGGCCGTCCACGATGACGAGGCGGGGAGTGCTCATGCGGCCTCCTTAAGTTGAGGGGTTTGGGTCGAAGCCCCAAATCCCAAGTTCCAAATTCCAAAGAAAATCCAAGCTCCAAGCTTCAATTCTGAGCCGTCATTGGCACCGCACACCCTTGGAGTTTGGAGTTTGGAATTTATTTGGAGCTTGGGATTTGGAATTTGGAATTTCATACCGCCTCCTTTTTCAAGACCCCGTTCAACGCCGGGTCGGAGACCGGCGCTCCGGTCTTCGGGCGATGGTCCACGAGCTTCTGTTCCTTGAGCTGCACGCCCACGCCTTGCAGGTCGCGCATTTTCTCGGCGGAGTGGAACAGGATTTGGTTCGGCGTGATTTCGCAGTGCATGGCCAGGCGGGAGCGCAAGTCGTGAATCAGGTGATCGTCGTCCGCGCCGTTGGTCTTCTGGACGTGGAGGATGAGTTCGTCCACGTCGAGCGGATCATCGTTGAGTTTGCGGAGTTCAATCTGCCACGCCCCGACGTTCGGGGCGTCGTCGAGAACGTGCTCCAATTCGTTGAAATCCACCAGCGTGCCCTTGATCTTGTCGAGCTGGACTTCCTTGAACGCGGAACTGCGGGAGATTTTCCCCACGAGACGCGGCACCTGACGACCGCAGTGCGGGCAGGGCTCGTAGGTGAGCCCGCCGTCAATGCAGTCACCGGTGCGGTAGCGGAGCACCACCGTCCCGCGCGCATCCAGCGGGGTGAACACGATCTCGCCGGGCTGGCCGTTCGGGACCGGCTCGCCGCTCTTCGGGTCCACAACCTCGATCACACCCAGGTCGGGATAGAGGTGATAGCCGGAGGGTGTTTCATCCACCGGCACCGGGCATTCGGCGAAGGCCATCTTCGCCTCGGTAAAACCGTAGGTGGTGACGACATCAATTTCCCGCGCTCCCAGTTCCAAGGCCAGGTTGCGGAGCTTCAGCCTCATGCCGTCCGGCACCTTCTCGCCGCCCAGCACGATCCGCCGGAGGTTCTCGCAACGGACCCCCTCCTCCGCCGCCTGGTGCAGCACGTGATAGACGAAGGTCGGCATGCCGATGAGCACGTCCGGGCGAATCTTGCGGAGGAAGCGGAGCTGCCCCTCCGTGCCCATCACCTTGCCGCCGCCCGTGCTGGCAGTGAACACACCGAAGCTCGTGCTGCCGTAGTGCGTCAGCCAGAACGCCAGGTGCGGCGCGTAGGGAAACATGTTCAGGAGCTTGTCCTCGCGCCGCGCCCCACACACGCCAAAAACGCGCTCGCCCGCGAGCTGGAGATTCGCGATGTCGTGGTTGGTATAGAGGAACGGCACCGGGTCGGCACTGCGGCCAGTCGTGCTCGTGAGGAAGATGGGCCGGAACTCCGACTCGAAGCCCTGCGCGACATGCTCACGGCCGTGCAGCAGCGCCCGCAGGATGGAAGAAGGGCGACGCGAGAGGATGTTGCGATCCGGCACGAGCAGGAAGTCACGGGCTTTCGCCGGATTGTCCGGCGTATTGAGCAGGTCCACCTTGCTGGTGAAGGGCAGCCGGCGCAGGTCTTCGATGGAGCGGAAATCGTCGGCCCGGAGCTTCAGGCGGCGGAACAGCTCGCGATAGTGCGCGGAGAAGGGCAGGACGGTGTCGCGCAGCCAGTGGTGCAGCCGCTCCCCTTGCAGGGCGCGGACCGTGGCTTCAGGCAGCCGCTGCCAGCTCGAAGTGAGGCGTTTCGTGCTCATGACCAGGCTCCTTTCGGTTCACCAGTTGTTTGATGTCATTGAGGTTTTCCTCGGCCACCCGGCGGCCGAGGGAGATGTATTTGCCGGGATTGGAAAAGTCGTGCCAGCGCGAGTCGCACGCCAGCGGACGGAGAACGACGTCGGCCTGACGGCAGGCCTCCTCGGCGGCCCGGATCTGCCCGCCGATGACGGCGCGCTGGGTGACGTCGAGGATGTTGCCGTAGGCGAAATAGTTGATCTGCTGGTTGAGCAGGCGCAGGAAGCCGAGCCCGCGCCGCTCCTGATCCACCTGCTCGCGCTCGCCCTCGCGGGCGCAGCGGAGAAAAGCGGGCGTGGGGATGATGTTGACCGCCACCACGCGCTCGACCCCGGCCTCACGCAATACATCCACCGGCAGCGGGTCGGAGACGCCGCCATCAATGTAGCTTTCACCGCCCATCGCCACCGGCACAAAGACGCTCGGGATGGCGCAGCTCGCCAGCACGGTCGGTGAGACTTCGCCGCTGCTGAACACGACGCGCTCCAATGTATCGAACTGCGTCGTGACCACGCGCAGCGGCCGCGCAAGCTGCTCGAAGTGAACCTTGCCAATGCTGCGCTCCAGCCGGCTCTGGATGGCGCGCCCGTGGATGAAGCCCCGGCGCGGCGGGAACGCCGGATCAATCAGCTTGAACAGGCCCCACTTGCCCTCCAGTTCACGGGCCTTGCGCTCGATGAACTGGCCGTCGTGCCCGAAGGCCCAGAGCGCGCCGATGTAAGCCCCCATGCTCGTCCCGGCGATGATGTCCACCTCGACCCCGTTTTCCTCCAGCACCTGCAGCACCCCGATGTGCGCGAGGCCCTTCGCCCCGCCGCTGGACAAGGCCAGCCCCACGCGGCAGCGACCGATCTCGCGCGCGAGCCGGCGCAGGTCGAACTTGAACGCCACCGGCCAGACCCCGCCGCAGTGCGAGTGGAGCGAATCCATCGTGGCAGGCGACTGCCGCAGGTTCATGTGCGCCGGCTGGCCGATCTGCTTGATAAAATCCTCCGCCGGCTGTGGCACTTCGGCGGCTTCCAGGCAGAGCACCAGCTTCAAATCGGTCGCCACGCCGTCCCGCGCAGCACGCAGCTCCTGCTGGAGCTGGTTGAACTCGAAGAGGCTGTCCACCGTTTGCTGGGTGAGCACGTAGGTGGCGGTCGAACGGCTCGCGGCTTCGGCAAGTGCCAGCCGCGGGGCGTCCGCGTCCACATGCACGATCACATGGCCGAAGTAGCGGGCGCAGTGGCCGAGGAAGGCGTTGAAAAAGGAGCGTTCGGCCAGGTGATTCGTCACCTTGAGCGTGAGACGCTCGAACCCGCCCAGATGCTGGAGCTGGTCGGCAAAGGCGAAGCCGTTGTTTGGCAGCGAGTGGAGCGGGCTCCAGACGCGGGCGGTGGCCGCCGGGTCCGACGGGACAATCAACAGGAGCAGCACCCGCTCCCCGGTCACCGATTCCAGCATCTCGGCGAGGGACTCAGCCACCAGCCGGTCAGGGATGCGGCGGGAGGCGGATGCCAGGGTGGTGATCCGACCGAGGCGGTTGAAGGAAGCTTGCGGGGGGTGGGAAAGCGAAGAAAGCAGTTCGGCCCTTCTCAGGTCCCATACGGATTTTTCAGTTGGTTGCGACGCAGGCATTTCCGTCTTTCCAAGCGACGGCTGCCGCGGAACCAGTCCACGTCCTACTCTAGGCGGCTCCCGGGCCAACCATCGCTGCCATTGAAGGCTTGAGTATGTATTCTGCCCATTTTGCTTCTCTGTCTTAGGTCACGATAATGCAGAAATCATGCCTGTCAAATTTGAGAACCTCGGGTAAATGCCTGAGTTGCTCCACCCCACCGAAACCAAAGGCCGGTCAGAGAAAATTCCGAAGAGAGAACTGCGGATGACGCGGATAACGCGGATACGGGAAGGTGGTGTGCATGGAAGCCACCGGTCAAATTGGTCCCTCAATAGCAGCTCGAAACGCCTTCCCATCCGTGTCATCCGCGTCATCTGCGGTTTCAATTTCGGAATTCGGGTTGACTCAGGCCGTTTCCTAATTTTTCTGACCCCATCTTTCTGACCTTATCAAACTGGACGTTCTTCTGATCAATCCACAAACGCCGCCTCGTTCGAGACGAGGAGGATGTGCGCGAGCTTTTCCCAGCCGGTCAGGTTCTTCGCCGACTCCGCGCGCGTCTTGCCGAAGTCCGCTTTCGCGTCCCACTCGGCTTCGCCGCTGCCCGCCGCTTGCTTGGAGCCTTTGGCCATGTCGGTGAACTTGAGCTTCGGCACCCAGTTGAAGCTGTCGTGGTTCGAGTTCGCGCGGCAGTCCACGAAGAAGTCCAGCGTGTCGCCTGCCTTCACCGTGAGATTCTCCGCGCGCAACTCCGCCGTGCTGCTCTGCGCCACGGCCTCCGCCAGCACGCCACCGCGGCTGCTCACGATCCGCGCCCGAACGCCGTCCCCGGCGGGATTGCTGTGCGAGAGCGCGCCCGACACCGACACCGTGCCGTCGCGTGGCGCGATCCAGCGACGGACCACGGAATGCGCCTGGTCCTGCCCCGGGTGGCCACCCTCCGCCCGGAGCATCAGATGCCCAAGCTGCTTGTCCGGGAAGTCCTGCGCGACCTGCCACTGACCGCCCGTGAAGAAAGCGAACGGCGTGAAGTTCTTCACCCGCTTCGCCGCATCGTCGAATGCGCCGTAACCATACTGCCAGCCGGAGTTCGGTTTGGATTGAGTGATGTCCTCAGCGGGTGCGGCGAGATAAGCCTTCGCCATCGTCACCTCGTCCGCCGCAGGCTTGCGCTGATAGACCGAGGCATAGAGGTAGCGGATGCGATCCTCGTCGGTCGTGAACTTCTTGAAGTCATCGCGCGCCGCGAGGGCCTGCGCCTGTTGCAGGACGAACGGCGAGTTCATCAAGAACAGGGCCTGCTGCGGAACCGTGGTCAGAAAGCGCTGCGACGCGCTCACATCCGGACTCGCGAAGTCGAACGTGCGGAACATCGCCGGGAGGTTCTGTCGGTCAATGAAGCCGTAGATGGTGCGGCGCGTAGCAAAGGGCTGCGACGTCAGTTCCACGGGCAGGCCGCCGGGCGTCAGATCGAGCTTGCCGGACGCCAGCAGGAGCGAGTCGCGCAGTTCCTCGAAATCGAGCCGCTGACGGTTGAACTTCCACAACTGCGTGTTCGCCGGGTCGGACTTCACACACTCGGCCCGGTCGTCGCTGGCCTGCTGGTAGGTGGCCGAGAGCATGATGAGCTTGTGCAGCTTCTTGATGCTCCAGCCATCGGCGACGAAACGCGTCGCCAGCCAGTCCAGCAGTTCCGGATGCGTCGGCGGGTCCGCGCGCAAACCGAAATCGCTCGGGGTGCGGACCAGACCGGCTCCGAAATGCCACGTCCAGACGCGGTTCGCCATCACCCGGGCGGTGAGCGGATTGTCGCGGCTCGTGATGGCCCGGGCCATTTCGAGGCGGCCGCTGGCCTTCGCCGGAAACGGCTCGGGCGTCTTGCCCGCCGCCACTTGCAGAAACCCGCGCTCCACATCGGGGCCACGGTTGCCTGGGCTGCCGCGCACGAAGACGTAGGGCCGGGTCGGCGAGTCACGATCCACGAGCGCCATCGCGCGCGGCGGCGCCCCGGGGTGCATGGCGTCCACTTCATCCACCTTGGCCTTCAACTGCCGCAGGCGCGGGCGGGCGTCTTCGAGCAAGGTGTCGTTCTCCGGCGCGGGCAAGTTCGGCGGCGCGTCCTCGGAGCGCAGAGCGAGGCGCAAGGCTTCCTTGTCCTTGTCCGCGTGCGGCGTGGCGGCATCGGCGTCCGTGAGCAGCTTCGCGTAGCGCTCGGCGGTTTCCTTCACCGACTTGGGCGGCGTCTTGAAGGCGGCGACCACGGCGGGATGCGACCCCGGCGGCACCACCAGCTTCGCGGCTTCCTCAGCAAACTTGTCGTCCGCCAAGTTCGCGTAGGCGTGCCACGCAGCCCAGATGGCGTCCGGGGTCTTCGCGCTCGCGGACTTGGCGAGGTAATCCTGCCAGCGTCGGACCACGGCGGGGACGAGCTTGCGCTCCTGGAAATACTTGTCGCGGTTCTGCCGGGTCGCGGTCGCGGAGGCCCGCGCGACCTTTGGGTCCACTTCATCCGCCGCCACGAGGTAGTCGGCGGTGCGCTTGCGCAGCATCGTGATCTGCTTGTCGAGCTGTTCCAGGCGGTATTTCTCCATCTCCTCTTCACGCTTCTTCTTTTCCACGAGATAGGCGGTGTGCGCGGCTGCGTCGGGCTTGATGCCGAGCAAGGGCCTTTCCGCCGGCTCCTGGCTGGAGGCGAAGACGCCGTAGAGGCTGTAGTATTCCTTGGTGGAGACGGGATCGTATTTGTGGTCGTGGCAACGGGCGCACTGGACGGTCAGCCCCATTGTCCCGCGCGTCACCACATCAATGCGGTCATCAATGATGTCGTGGACGTTGTTCAGGAAGCGCCGGCCCAGCGTGAGGAAGCCCAGCCCGGCCAGCGCGCGCTTGTCCTCGCCAAGCTGAAGCTGGTCCGCGGCGATCTGCTCCATGAGGAACCGGTCGTAGGGCGTATCTTCATTGAAACTGCGAATGACGTAGTCCCGATAGGTGTAGCTGAAGGCGAAGCGCCGTTGCTCGTCGCCCGCGAGGTAACCCTTCGTGTCCGCGTAACGCGCCACGTCCAGCCAGTGCCGGCCCCAGCGCTCGCCATAGCGCGGCGAGGCCAGCAGCTTGTCCACCAGCTTGGCGAAGGCATCCGGCGACGGATCGGCGACGAACGCCTCCACTTCAGCCATCGAAGGCGGCAGGCCATGCAGATCGAAGTAAGCGCGGCGGACGAGCGTGCGCTTGTCGGCGGGTGGGGAGAGGGTCCAGCCTTTCTCGGCGAGCTTTGCAAGGACGAAGGCATCGATCGGGGAAGAGTAATTAGTAATTAGTGGTTGAGCGCCGGATTTCGCCTTTGGGGACTGACTACTAATCACTCCTTTACTAATTACATCCTTCGGCAGCACGGGCACCTTCGGCTCTCGCACCGGCTGAAACGCCCAGTGATTCTTCACCAACGTCGGGTCCGAGAGCGGCGGCCCCGAAGGCTTGCCGGTGCGCGGGTCGGGCGCACCCATGCGGACCCACTCTTCGAAGAGCGCGATCTGTTCAGCCGCGAGCTTCTTCCCCTTCGGCGGCATCTGCAGGTCCTTGTCCGTGTAGCGGATGGAGCGGATGAGCGGGGATTTGTCGGGCTGGCCGGGGACGATGGCCGGGCCGTTCTCGCCGCCCTTCTCCCAGCCGGCGCGGGTGTCCAGCGCCAGACCGCCCTTGGGCTTGTCCGGCGCGCCGCCGTCGTGGCACTTGAGGCAGTGCTCGATGAGCAGGGGGCGAATCTTGTTCTCGAAGAAATCGTGGCCGCCGGCGGAATCAGCCGCGTGGGCACGGAGGACGACCACGCTGAGCAGCAGTGCAAGGCGGACGAAACTGGGCATTTTGATCATGCTTCTGGGCCAGTGTAGCGGGCAGCGGGAAAAAGCCAACCACCGCACTGGCTAGTGGGCGACGCGGCGAAACCGCAGGCTATTCGGAAGAAGACGTTCTGCCCACGGATCACGCGGATGACACGGATGGGGAAGGTTGCCGATTCAGTGCGTTTCATCCGCGCTATCCGCGTCATCCGCGGGCAAAACCTCTGCTTCCCCGCTGACCAGCACCACGAACTCCCCTTTCAGCGAGCGCTTTTGCAGCAGAACGATCAATTCAGCGGGCTTGCCGCGCAGATACTCCTCGAATTTCTTCGTCAGCTCCCGCGCGAGAACCACGGTGCGGTCGGGAAAGACCTCGCTCAACTCACCCAGCAGCTTCTCGATGCGATACGGCGACTCATACAGTGCGAGTGTTCCGGCAAAGGTCTTAAGCGCTTCGAGCGCCTTGCGCCGCTGCCCGGACTTGTGCGGCAGAAAGCCGATGAAGTGAAACTCGTCCGTCGCCAGCCCGCTCGCCGTCAACGCCGCCACCAGCGCGCACGGACCGGGCACCGACTCCACCCGCAGCCCCGCCGCCACCGCCGCCCGCACCACCCGTTCACCGGGGTCGCTGATGCCCGGGGTGCCGGCGTCGGTGACCAGGGCGACCTTTTCGCCGCGTTTGAGCCGTTCGAGAATCTCCTCGGAGCGTTTCGCCTCGTTGAACTGGAAATAGCTCAGCATCGGCTTGGAGATCTCGAAGTGCTTCAGCAACTGACCCGTGCGCCGGGTGTCCTCCGCCGCGATCACATCGCACTCGCGCAAAACGCGGAGCGCCCGGAGGGTGATGTCCTCCAGGTTGCCGATGGGCGTGGCGACCAGGTAGAGAGTGCCCGGGGTCAGCGGCGGCCGCGTGCTTTCCATGCCGGCAGCGTGCCAGCGGCAGCCGGGGAAGCGAACTCATTTTGGCGGGGAGGGGGCTACAGCGCGCCGGCCCACTTGAGCAGCCCATAGATGATCGCCGCTTCCACCAGCAGATACAGGAGGAAGGCCAGCGATGGCAGCAGGTCGTCCACAAACCGCCGAACGGCTTTCACGGCTGCTTTCCAAGCAGCGGGAATGCCCCTCTCAATCTCGAACGGCTAAGGGAAACAACTGAGCCGCTCCGGCCCGCAGCGGTCACGCCTGCCCAACGACGCAGCAAAGCCCTGGCGACGAGGCTCTTGAGGGCCGCTGCGGACGGGGACCGTCCACGCTCCGAGCCGGTGTCAGACCACGCCCTTGGGAACGTCCAGCCGTGCCAACGGGCTGTGGTTTGGCTCGCGAAACGAACCCGACACCGAATCAACCTCCGCTTTCCATGAATTTCCCGTGAACCCCCCAGCGTCGGCTGCTACTGTCAGAACAACGTGAAACACCTCTTGAAACTCGCGCTCGCAACGGCTTGGCTGGCCGCCCTCACCCACCTTGCCATCGCCGCCGCCCCCGCCGGTTCACCCACACGCCCCAAGGACACGGTGATCGTGGACGCGAAGACCGAGGCGGTCATCAAGGGCGGGCTCAAGTATCTCGCCTCAAAACAGCAGACTTCCGGCGCGTGGGGCTTCAGTGGGGACGAAGCCCGGCGGCAGGTCGCGATGACCGGCTACACCCTCATGGCCTTCCAAGCCGCCGGCCACCTCCCGGGTGAGGGTGAGTATGGCAAAAACGTGACTGCGGGGATGAACTACCTCCTCGAATCCATCGGTCCCGACGGCCTCTACAACATCCGCAGCGACGGCCAATACATGTATTCGCACGGCATCGCGACCATCGCCCTGGCGGAGCTTTACGGTCAGACCAAGTCCCCGACCATGCGCTCGAAGCTCGACAAGGCCGTGAAGGTCATCATCAGCGCGCAGGCCAGTGAACCCGGCCACGAGGGCGGCTGGCGCTACCGGCCCATCGCCAAGGACGCCGACATCTCCGTCACCGTCCTCTCGCTCGTCGCCCTTCGTGCGGCGAAGAACGGCGGGCTGGAAGTGCCCCAGCGCACGATTGACGAGGCGGTTCTCTACGTGAAGCGCTGCCAGGACGAGCGCACCGGCGGCTTCTGCTACCAGCCGCAGCGCGACCCCGGCTTCGCGCGCACGGCGGCGGCGATTTACTCGCTGCAAGTCTGCGGCCTCTACGAGGACCCCATGGTCAAGAAAGGGTCCACCTACCTCTTCGAGAACCTCCGCGAAGACCACGAGTGGTTCACCTACGGCAACTTCTACGCCGCCTCCGCCCAATACATGGTCGGTGGGGACACCTGGCAGAAGTGGTATCCCAAGATGAAGGACATCCTCCTCGCGCAGGCCGTGAAGCAGGGTGACGTGGTTTACTGGGAGGCCCGCGGTCGTGGCGGCGTGGGGCCGACGTTCTGCACGGCGGTTTACACGATGATCCTGGCCATGCCGTATCATTACATTCCGCTGTATCAGCGATGAGGGCGGGCAAGGATTAAGATTAAGAGCAAGATTACGATTACGAAACCGACTTTCCCTCCTGCTCTTACTCCTACTCCTAATCTTAATCTCTTTCTCGGTTCTCTCAGTTGCGATGAAAATCAACCAAATCGGACGCAAGGAAAGAGAAGCCGAGATTGCACTCATCTATGCAATTCGGAACGGGCGGCTGACGGAAGTGAAAAACCTTCTTGAAGGCGGCGTTGACCCAAACGCCTTTGATGACAAATCGCGAAACTTCCGACTCGCCTTTAATGCCTTGTGTGTCGCAGTCGACGCAGCGGCAGCTACAATTTCCGAGGACCACGTTGCAATAAGTAGGTTCCTCCAGAAAACACGGCCTGCTGAGGCTGCCCCAAATCCGCAAAGAGAGCGAGAGGCAAGCTTGGATATTCTCAGGCTTCTGTTGGCGTCAGGCGCAGATCCAAATGGCCGGACACTGTCCCGCACCCCACTAAGTTTGGCAGTTTTCCTTAAGGACATGGAGGTCATCGCGCTCTTGCTGGATGCCGGTGCAAACCCTGATAGTGGTTCGTGGTCGCCATTTAGCAAATTGCCCCGGCCAAAGGGAGGTTTAGCCTTTTACGGAAGTGCGCTGCACGAAGCAGCGGAGTGTGGGGCCACAGAGGTCGTGCAGTTACTTTGCAGCCGGGGCTCTGATAAGTCTGCGCGAAACCACGAGGGCAAGACGGCTCTCCAAATAGCGGAAGAACGCGGACTCTCAGGCGTTGTTCATGTCCTTGAACGACATATGACATCCCAACTTTCAGGAGCGGTGAAATGACTCTCATTTCCATTCGCGCCGATTCGCATCATTCGCGGCCAGTTGCCTCCTCCGCCCCGGAGGGGCACTGGAACTTAGCCGGGGGCAAGGCAAGCCAACGGCGAGCCGCCGCCCCCGGTAGCGACCTGCAATTGAGGTCGCACCCCGGCAGGGGTGCCGGAACATTCGAGCGAGCAGGTTCCAACGCCCCTGCCGGGGCGCACCAATTTCCAACCCCTAAACCGGGGGTGGCGGCCTTGAGGCCTTACCCCCGGCTAAGTTCCGTTGCCCCTCCGGGGCGGTTCCACTCCACTACTCTCCTTGCTGCGTGACTCGTTCTCCCTCCTCCTTCGCCTTCCTCCGCGCCCATCCGCGTATTCCGCGGGCACTCCTCCTTTTCTTCCTCGCCTGCGTCACCGCCCTCGCCGCCCACGCCGGCTCCCTCCGCACGAAGGATGGCAAGTTCCTCGAAGGCACGGTCCAGCTTGACGCGCCCGCCGGGGTCAAGATCACCCTGCTCAACGGCCAGCAACAGAAGATCCCGCTCGCCAACGTGGAGCAAGCCACGTTCACCAGCGGCGCAGCCAGCAGTGTCCCGCCCGAGGTCGCCGCGCTGATGAAGGGCCGGGGCAACGGCCTCCTCGGCACCTACTACGAGCGCGTGGACCTGAGCGGCCGCGCGGTGCATCGCCTCGACGAGACGGTCAACTTCGACTGGGAACTCGGCGAACCGATCCCCGGCGTGCAGAAGGACTACTTCAGCGCGCGCTGGGCCGGGCAGCTCGAAGCGCCCGTGTCCGGCAAGTTCACCTTCCACCTCGACGCGGACGACGGCGCGCGCCTGTGGATCGCCGACCGGCTGGTCTGCGACGCCTGGCGCGTGGCGGACGGTGCGGAAATCTCCAGCGAGATGGAGCTGAGCGCCGGCCAGCGCTACGACCTGCGCCTCGAATACTACGACAACCTCGGCCCGGCCCGGCTCCGCCTCTCCTGGACGGGTCCCGGCATCCCCAAGAGCATCGTGCCCCGCAGCCAGCTCTACGCGGCCATCGGGACCAAGCCCACGGACCCGGTCTCCGCCCGTGGTCTGCTCGCCGCCTACTTCCGCCGCACGGAACTCGACAGCAGCAGCGCCGTCACGCGCGTGGACCCGCAGCTCGACTTCACCTGGGGCGGGAACGCGCCGGTGCCGGATGTCCCGGCCCAGAGCTTCAGCGCGCGCTGGAGCGGGCAGGTCGCCGCGCAGTTTACCGAGAGCTACACCTTCCATGTCGAGTCGGGCGGCGGCGTGCGCCTGTGGCTCGACGGCCAGCTCATTCTCGACCAATGGCGGGACCGGCCCGGCGAATTCTACAGCACCGTGGTGCCGCTCACTGCCGGGCAGAAATACGACCTGCGCATCGAGCACTTCAGCACCGGCAACGAGGCGAAGATGCGGCTGCTCTGGAGCAGCGCGTCCCAGCGCCGGGTGCCCATCCCGGCGGACGTGCTCACCCCTTCACGGCCGGCTGAAACCCCGGCCCGCAAGCCCCAGCACGGGCTGCTCGGCACTTACTTCTCCCGCCCCGACTGCACCGCCGAGGTGCTCAAGCGCATTGATGCGCAGGTGAACTTTGACTGGGCGGACAAGCCGGCCGCCCCCGGGGTGCCCACGGAAGACTTCTCCGTCCGCTGGGTCGGCCAGGTGCAGGCGCAACATGCGGAAACCTACACCTTTCACGTCGAGGCCGACGACGGCGTGCGCGTCTGGCTCGGCGACCGCCAGATCATTGACGAGTGGCGGCAGCAGTCCACCACGGTGGTGAGCCAGCCCATCGCGCTCAATGCCGGGCAGTTCTACCCGCTGACCATCGAGTATTACTCCGTCAAGCCGCCCGCGATGGCGAAGCTCAAGTGGAGCAGCCCCTCCACGCCGCTCGGGGTCATCCCCGCCAGCCGTCTCTACCCGCCAAACGAATCCAGCGCCCCCACGCCGGGCGAGCGTCGGCTCGGCCTGGACCGCGGCGTCGTGACATGGGATGGCTCGTTCCTCGCCGCCCCGCTCGTCTCGGCGGATGACACCGCCCTGCAGTTCGGCGGCGCGCAGAAGGACTTCTCCCTCTCCACGGTCAACGCCGCGCGCATCATCTTCCAAAACCTCTCGGCCCAGCGCGCCGCGAAGATCGAGCCCAACCGCTCCGGCGTGCTGCTGGTGAACGGCGACTTCGTGGACGGCGACTTCAAGGGGCTGGACCGGGGCCGCGTGAAGCTCAGCTCCGTCCTCTTCGGCCTGAAATTCTTCGACGCCACCTATGAAGTCGTGGCCGTCATCCTCCGTGAGCCCGCGCCGGGTTCCCCGACCTTCCGCGTCAAGGCGAGCGATGGCTCTGTGCTGCTGGTGAAGAAGTTCCAGATGGCGGCCGAGGGGCTGACCATTGAGGACGCCACGTTGCGCGGGTATCGCGTTCCCGCGCAGGAACTGGTCGAACTCAAGCAGGGCAGCGGCACGAACCTCTTCTCCGCCGCCTTGCGCACGGGCCCGAGTTCCATCCACGCCGAGATCGCCAAGGTGGATGCCGCCACCGAGCGCGAATGGAAGGCGAAGGCCGAAGCCGTCCGCACGCTGGTCATGGCCGAAAACGACAAACGCGCGCGGGTGGACGCGGACGAGGACCGGAAGATCCGCACGGAACTCGACGCCGTGACCGAGGCCGAGCGTTCGCTCAAGGGTGCGGTGGGCAAGCTTGGCGAGTATCAGGAGGCGCTGAACCGGGCGCGCAACGAACTCAAGGACGCCGAGGCCCGGGCCGAATCCGCGCGCGAGGCCGCCCGCAAGGTCGGCGAAGTCCACGATGCCAAGATCGCGGAGACCGAGAAGTTCAAGGCGCTGCATGACAAGCAGAAAACCGCGTTCTCGCAGCGTTCCCAGGAGTGGTTCGCCGCCATCCAGAATCGGGACAAGGGGCACGCCAGGCTGAGTGGCGACGTTTCCACTGCCGAGGCCGCCCTCGCCAGCGCGCGCCGCCGGATCGAGCAGGCCAAGGTCGAGGAATCTACCCGCGTCAAGGCCGCCGATACTTTGCGCAAAGCGGCCATCCTTGCGGCTGAGCAGACCGAGGCGGCACGAGCCAAGGCGGAAGCCGCCTTGAAAGCGGTGCAGGCCGATGCGGCCAAGGCCGCCACCGCCCGCGACGAGGCAAAGAAGCAGGTGGATGTGGCCAAGCAGCTCGCGGACAAACTGACCGCTGCCTATGTGGATCTGAGCCGGAAAGCTGCGGCGGACAAAACCATCACCCCGGCCAAGATCGCCGACGCGAAAAGCGCGGTGGACAAGGCCAACGCCGATTTGTCCGCCAAGAACCGCGCTGCCGAGGATACCCGGTCCAGGCGGGATCGCCTGCAGCCGGACGAAGCCGCCAAGAAGCGCGAACTGGACCGGCTGGTCGCCGAACTCACGCTGAAATCCGCCGCCGCCAAGACCGCCCTGGCCGCCTTTGAGAAAACCGAGCGGGAAACCAAGGACGCCCGGCTCAAGGCGGAGGAACAGTTGAAACTGGCCGACGTCAAACACACCGAGGCCAAGGCCGCCAAGGAGAAGCAGCTCGCCGAGTTGAACACCAAGGTGAAAGACCTTGAGACGGCGCGGAAAGCCTTGGAAAAGGAAACCTCTGACCTCTGGACCAGCATCATCAAGCTCGCCCAGGAGCGGGACCAGTTGAAGGTCCAGCGGGGCAGCGCTGATGGGGTGCGTGACCGTGCGCTCACTGAAGTCGGCTTGCGGAAGCGCTCGGTGCAGAGCGCGGAATCGTATGTCGCGCAGGCCACCGAGAAGAAGGTCGCGACTGAAAAGATGCTGGCGGATGCCCGTGCCACCATTGAGAAGCGCGCCCGCGCGCAGTTTAAGTGAGCCGTCCGAGCGGCGAGTTCGCTTCCCTCCTGCACTCATTTCCCTGCCGAGCATGACCAACGACGCCCAACGCTTTGGCGGCATTGCACGGCTTTGTGGCGAAGACGGCCTGGCGAGGCTGCGCGCCGCGCATGTCTGTGTCGTGGGCATCGGCGGAGTCGGCTCGTGGACGGTGGAGGCCTTGGTTCGATCCGGCGTGGGCGCGCTGACCTTGATTGATCTCGACGAAGTCTGCGTCACGAACATCAACCGGCAGATCCACGCGCTGGACGGCACCGTGGGCCGGGCGAAGGTCGAAGTGATGGCCGAACGCGCCCGGCTCATCAACCCGGACTGCCGGGTGAACGCCGTCGCCGAATTCTTCACGGAGCAGAGTGCGGACCGGCTGATTGCCCCGGACTTTGCCTGCGTGGTGGATGCGATTGATTCGGTGGCGAACAAGTGCCGCCTGCTGGCGCTGTGCCGCGACCGGAAGCTGCCCGTCATCTCCTGCGGTGCCGCCGGTGGTCGGCTGGATGCCACACAAGTGCGTGTCGCTGACCTCGCGGACGCAACACATGACCGCCTGATGGCCCAGGTGCGCAAACGGCTCAGGAACGACCACGGCTTCCCGGCGAGCGGGAAGCCCCTCGGCATCCCCTGCGTGTTCTCGCCGGAAGCACCCGTGTCACCGGCTCCCGCAGACTGCGCAGCGGCCGAGGAACCGGGCCAAGCTCCGCGCATGAACTGCGAGTGGGGCTACGGCTCGGCTACCTTTGTCACCGGGACATTCGGCTTCGCCGCCGCCGGCTGGGTGGTCAGAAAGCTGGCCGGCGGTCAATAATGGCGCGCGGCATTCATGCCGCTTCAACGCGCTGCGTGCTTCGGCATCCGAACGCAGCGCTACGCTCGGACGATGAAGCGGCGTGAACGCCGCGCGCCTCACGAATGGTCAGGGCAGTTCCTCGATCACCAGCTTCCGATACCATGCCTCGCTGGGCGGACCACCATGGATTTGCACCGCGATGATGCCGAACTGTGGAATCTTCTGATCCTCTTCCGTGTAGTCCACCGTCTGCGTGCCGTTGATGGTGAGACGGATGCGCCGGCCCTCACACCGGATTTCGTAGCTGTTCCACTCGTCGCGCTTCACCAGCTTGTCCGTGAGTGCCGGATCGGCCTTGGCGAGCACCTTGTTCCGCCGGGACTCGTCGTAGATGCTGCCCCACCAGCCGTCGCCCATGTCCGCCTGGTAGCCGCTGACCTCGTGGTGGTTCGGGATGCGCTGCGTGCGGATCTGCACGCCCGCGTTGGCCTTCGGCCCTCCGAGCAGCTTGAACTCCAGCCGCAGGACGAAGTTGGTGTATTGCCGCGTGGTGGCGAGGAACTCGTTGCGCGGCACGTTCGCCGTCATGCCGCCGCCCACGATCGCGCCGTCCTGGATGCGGAAGGTCTTGTTCGTGTCGCCCTCCCAGCCCTTGAAGGTCTTGCCGTCAAAGAGCGGGACTCCCCTGCCCTGCTCCGCCGCGACGAGCGGAAGCGACAGGCACAGGGCAAGCAGCAGCGGGGACAACTTCGTGAGTGCGTTCATGGGGTCGTAGTATCGGGAGCCGGAAACGGTGTCGAGCGTGGACTGGCATTTGTGGAGCGCGGCACTCTGGGCCGCAGCGGCAGCCTTGCAGAACGTGCCACGAACATTCGCCAGACTTTCCCTGCTTTCAGCCGCTGCGGCCCGGAGTGCCGCGCGCCGGGGCTTTGACGTGACCAATACCGCCAGTTGTGGCATGGTTCGGGCATGAGCAAACTCACTCCCGCACAGATCAAGGCCGCGCTCCCGTCCCTCCCGAAGTGGCGGCGCAAAGGGTCTGTCATCTCCCGCACCTTCGAGTTCGCAGACTTCATCGTGGCGATGAAGTTCGTCAACGCCGTCGCCCGGGCCGCAGAGAAGGCCAACCACCATCCCGACATGGACATTCGCTGGAACAAGGTGACGCTCACGCTCACGACGCACGACGCGGGCGGCCTGACGGCGAAGGACTTCGCACTCGCCGCGAAGGCCGACGGGCTGGCGAACCCGTTGGAGACGACGTGAGGAGTCTCACTTGTTTCGGCCTTGCCTGACGGAAGATGGAGACTCCTCACGTCGTCTCCTGCCGGCATTGTTGGCTTGTCACACCACCCTTGGCGAAGCGCGGTCCCCGTGACACACTGCCCCGACAGTTCATCGCCACGCCATGCCCCGCGAAACCATTTCCGTCGAGCGGTTCTACACCGACCAGGCCGCCAAGCTTGACCTCAAGCTGGTGGGTGGAGCCATCGGCCTCAAGCGCATCATCCGGGAGCCCACGGTGAACCGGCCCGGCCTCGCGCTGGCCGGTCACACGAAGTATTTCGCCCGGCACCGCATGCAGGTGATGGGGCACGCCGAGGTGACGTATCTGAAAACCCTCCCCCGCGAAGTCCGCCAGCAGCGCTACGGAATGCTCTTCGGCTACAAGCTGCCGGGGGTCGTCTTCTGCCGCGATCTCTCCCCGGACCGCGACTGCCTCCGCGCCGCCGAGGCGAAGAACATTCCCATCCTCCGGTCCTCGCTCATCACGATGAAGTTCATCAACCAGGCCACGCTCGCGCTGGAGCAGCTCTTCGCGCCGCGCTCCAGCGAGATGGGCAGCATGGTGGACATCCACGGCGTGGGCGTGCTCATCCGCGGCGACAGCGGCATCGGCAAAAGCGAGAGCATCCTGGCCCTCATCGAGCGGGGCTACAGCCTCGTGGCCGACGACATGACCAAGGTGACCCTCGTGGACGGGCGCGAACTGCTGGGCACCAGTTCCGAACTGACCCGGAACCACATGGAGATCCGCGGCATCGGCATTGTGAACGTCGCGGCGATGTTCGGCGCGAAGAGCATCCGCAGTGAGAAGCGCATTGACCTGATTGTGACGCTCAAGGCCTGGGACGATGTGCAGGACATTGACCGGCTCGGCATGGAGGAGGAGTTCCAGGTGATCCTCGGCATCCGGATTCCGCATGTCACAATCCCGGTGCGGCCCGGGCGCGACCTAGCGCGGCTGATCGAAGTGGCCGCCCTGCACGCCAAACTGCGCCGCGCCGGCCACAATCCGGCGAAGGAACTGAACGCGCGCCTCATGGCCCAGATGGCCACCACGCCCGCCGGATTGTAAAATCGGCCTGTGAAAACACTTTCAATACGATGATTGTTGGACCACCCTTCCGCGCCAGATGAGCGCAGCGAAAGACAAGGCCGGCGACGGGGTGATCACCCGGGAGCTGGTCGTGGGCAACAAGGTTGGCATTCACGCCCGCCCTGCGGCCATGCTGGTCAAAATCGCCAGCCGCTATCAGTGCGATATTTACCTCGAAAAGGACGGCGAAAAGATCAACGGCAAGAGCATTATGGGCCTGCTCATGCTCGCCGCCGGCCCCGGCAGCAAGCTCACGATGGAGGCCAGCGGCAAGGATGCCGCCCAGGCCACGGCGGAGATCGAGGACCTGTTCCAGCGCAAGTTTGATGAGGAGTGAAACGTGGTGCGTGGTGCGTGGTGCGTGGTGCGTGAATTTGCCCGGCACCTCCGCATGACTTCACGCACCACGCACTACGCACCACGTTCCCGACTTTGAACCTTGAACTTTCACCCCTGAACTTTAGCTTCCCCCTCCGTGTCCGCACCTGACTTTGACATCAAATACGTCGCGCACCTGGCCCGGCTGAAACTCTCGCCCGAAGAGGAGCTGAAGCTCGGCGCGCAGCTCGGCAACATTCTGGGCTACATCGCCAAGCTCAAGGAAGTGGACGTGACCGGCGTCGAGCCGACCGCCCATGCCTTCCCGCTGGTGAATGTCTTCCGCGCCGACGAGACGCGCCCCGGCCTGTCCACCGAGGACGCGCTCCGCAACGCTCCGAAGAAAGCCAACGGCCTCTTCGTAGTGCCGAAGGTTGTCGAATAGCCCGGCACGCAACCCGCAACCCGCAGCACGCCTCGATGCTCCATCGCTCCACCATCCACGAACTCACCGCCCGCCTCGCCACCCGCGAGGTCTCCGCGCGTCAGGCCATGCAGGCGTGCCTTGACCAGGTCGCCCGCGTGGACGGCGACATCCGCGCCTTCATCAGCCACAACGACGCTGACGCGCTCGCGCAGGCCGATGCCGCCGATCAGGCCATCGCCGCCGGTGCGGACTTCGCGCGGCAGCCCCTCCTCGGCGTGCCCATTGCGCTCAAGGACGTGCTCGCCGTGCAGGGCCACCCGCTCAACTGCTGCTCCAAGATTCTCGGCAATTTCACCTCGCCCTACGACGCCACCGTCGTCGAGCGGCTCAAGGCGGCGGGGGCCATCATCTTTGGCCGGCTGAACATGGATGAGTTTGCGATGGGCAGCTCGACGGAGAACTCCGCCTTCCAGACCACGCGCAACCCGTGGGACACCGCGCGCATCCCCGGCGGCTCCTCCGGCGGCAGCGCGGCGGCGGTCGCGGCGGATGAGTGCATCGCCTCGCTCGGCTCGGACACCGGCGGCTCGATCCGCCAGCCGGCGGCGCTGTGCGGCTGCGTGGGTCTCAAGCCCACTTACGGACGCGTCTCGCGCTATGGCCTCGTGGCCTTCGCCAGCTCGCTGGATCAGATCGGGCCCTTCACGAAGGACGTGCGCGACGCGGCGACCTTGCTCGAAGTCATCAGCGGCCACGACCGCCGCGACTCGACGAGCATCCCGCAGCCCGTGCCGCACTACTCGAAACAGCTCACCGGCGACATCAAGGGCCTCCGCCTCGGCCTGCCGAAGGAGTTCATGGTGGGCGGCCTCGACCCCGAGGTGAAACGCGCCGTGGACGCTGCCGTGACGCAGCTTCAATCCCTCGGGGCCATCGTCCAGGAAGTCTCCCTCCCCCACACCGACTACGACGTGGCGGTCTATTACATCATTGCCACCGCCGAGGCCTCCGCGAACCTCGCCCGCTTCGACGGCGTGCGCTACGGCGCGCGCGTCGAGTCAGGCAACGATGCCGGGGACGAGAACAAGATCCTTGAGATGTATTCCGCAACGCGCGGCGCGGGCTTCGGGGCCGAGGTGAAGCGTCGCATCATCCTCGGCACCTACGTCCTGAGCAGCGGTTACTACGACGCCTATTACCTGCGCGCCCAGAAGGTCCGCACCCTCATCCGGCAGGACTACCTCAAGGCGTTTGAGCAGGTGGACGCCATCGTGACGCCCACCACCCCGACGCCCGCGTTCAAGGTCGGCGAGAAGTCCGGCGACCCGTTGCAGATGTATCTCTCGGACATCTTCACCATCGGCTGCAATCTCGCGGGCATTCCTGGCATCAGCCTTCCCTGTGGCTTCGTGCCCAACCCGGAACCCAAAACTCCAAACTCGAAACTTCCGATCGGCCTGCAACTCCTCGGCAAACCCTTCGGCGAAGAGACCCTCTTCCGCCTCGCGCACGCCTACGAGCAGAGCACCGGCTGGCATAAAGAGCGCGCGCTCTGACAAGCCCGCGTAGCCGCAGGCTTCAGCCTGCGGCGAAGAATCAACGAATCGCATCCGCAACCTAAAGGTTGCGACTACGGCTTCATCGAGCGCGTCTCGCGTCCCCACGACCGGGCGCATCCGCGCACTGCCCCCGGAGCGCGGCACTCCGGGCCGCAGCGGCCA
>CAZCBE010000073.1:0-34376 GCA_964496695.1 uncultured Klebsiella sp. | reverse complement strand
GGCGCAGCTTGACCCTGCCCCGAAAGCCCCCCGGAGCGCGGGTCTGTGACCCGCAGCAACGTCCGCTTGGCCGTCCCCGCTGGCCTACACGAAGTGCCATGGACAAGGGCGGGCTGCTGCGGGTCGCAGACCCGCGCTCCGGGGGCAGTGTCGAGATACGCCCGTTCGGAGTCCCGCCTTTAGGCGGCGAGGCGTCCGACTGTTCGTGACGCTGCGCGCGCAGCGTCAAGGATGTCGCAGCGTTCCACCGGCTGAAGCCGGGACTCCAAACGATGACGGATTGCGTCCCCAACCAACACTCGTGAACGGACAAATCCTGTCGCCTCATGCCCGGCTCCGTTGTATTTCTACCGCCATGCTTGCGCCTTATCTCATTCGCCTGTGCTTCGGCTTGGTCGTCAGCTTCGTTCTCACTCTCCATGTCCCCGCCGCCGAACTCCCCGTCGCGTCGCCGGAGTCCGTGGGCATGTCATCCGAGAAGCTGAAGAAGGTGGACGCCATCGTGAGCGACCTGATCGAGAAGAAGGGCCTCGCCGGGGCCTCGGTGGCCATCGCCCGGCAGGGGAAGGTGGTTTACTTCAAGACTTTCGGGAAGATGGACGTCGAGGCCGGCAAGCCCATGCGCGAGGACACCATCTTCCGCATCTACTCGATGACGAAGTCCATCACCACCGCCGCCGCGCTCCTGCTGGTGGACGAGGGCAAGCTCGGCCTCGATGATTCCGTCGCGAACTACATCCCGGAGTTCAAGGAGCCCAAGGTCTGGGTGGATGGCGCGGCGAAACCGGCCAGGCGCGGGCCCACCGTCCGCGATCTCATGCGCCACACCGCCGGGCTGACCTATGGCAGCGGCGGCGGGGCCGAGCCGGACAAGCAGTTCCGCGAGGCGAAGATTCTGGATCGCGGCACCGACCTGGCAACCATGGGCGCGCGCCTCGGCAAGATCCCGCTCGCCTACGAGCCCGGCACGCGCTGGCTCTACAGTTGTTCCGTGGACGTGCTGGGCCGCGTGGTGGAGGTCGCCTCCGGCATGAAATTGGATGCCTTCCTGAAGCGCCGGCTTTTCGACCCGCTCGACATGAAGGACACCGGCTTCTTCGTGCCGGCGGAGAAGGCCGATCGCTTCGCCACCACCTACCTGTCCGATGGCAAAGGCGCGCTTAAAGTTTCCGACGCGGCGGCCACGAGCCAGTTTCTGAAGAACCCGGCGCAGTTCTCCGGCGGTGGCGGCCTCGTCTCGACCACGCGCGACTACCTGCGCTTCCTGATGATGATCGCCAACGGCGGGCAGCTCGACGGCCAGCGGCTGCTCAGGCCGGAGACCGTCGCGCTCATGACGCACAATCAGCTCGCGCCGGAAGCCATGCCCATCGCCTTCGGCGCGCAGAAGCGCACCGGCGTCGGCTTCGGGCTGGGCTTCAACGTGCGCGTCGCGTCCAGCCCGGACTGGGATGCCGCCGGGCCGGTGGGCGAATACGGCTGGGGCGGCATGGCCAGCACGCACTACTGGGCCTCGCCGAAGCACGACCTCGTGGTCGTGACCATGGAGCAGACGCTGCCGTATTCCTTCAAGCTGGAGTGGGCCGTGAAGGGGCCGATCTACGATGCGGTGATCCAGTAGCCGCCCGAAGCGGGCGCGGCCTTCACCAGTGCCAATGTCGCATTCCGCGCCTGCCTGCACCGCTGCAGGGCAACCGTGCATCGTCAAAATCTTATACATTTTAGATGCACCCGGGCGTTCACTTTGGAATAATGTGCGGCCAATGAGCCCGCCATTCTCCGTCCGCCCTATCCAAGCCGCCGCAATGCGCCCAGCCCCGGGATTTCTGCTTTGCCTCCTCGGCTGGCTCTGGCTTGCGGGCGGTCCGGCCACCAGCCACGCCGCTCCGTCACCCAAGCTGAATCTCGCGCCGCTGGAAAGCCGGCTGCTGTCCGGGGATTATACCTTTCGCGTGGTGCCCAACGGGTGCCCGAAGGTTTATGTCAACATCGAGGGCCGCGAGTATTATTACGTGCATAAAGAGAGCCGCTTCTTCCCGCAGAAGTCCCCCATCAACGGCGTTAAATTCACCCGGTTCGTGCTCGGAGCTGATGGAACCACCAGCGGCCCCTCGCTGGGAAAAACCTCCGTCAGCGACACTTACTCCCCCCCGGCCCGGCATTATCTCCGCGCGGAGTTCCAGCATCCCCATCTTGCCCGCGGTGACATCCAGATCTACCGCTCGACGGGCGCCATGCTGGATAATCTGGAGGACGTTGTGCAAATCCTCGGCTACGCCTTCGAAGGCGCGGCGTTGCCCAAGCAGAAGCTGTTCGTGGGCGACCGCAAATCGAAGCGCCTCTTCTTCGCCGGGGTGAATCATTTGCCGCCGATGGCGGACCGCGTTGAGTTCGCCACCGAGGCGGAAGCGGAGGCCCAAGGCTACGCCCGGTCGGCGCTCTCCTTCGCCCGAATTCCCCAGATTCCCTCCTATGAAACCGAGTTCATGCTCGGCCTTCAGGCCTCGTCGTCCCAGCGGATGTATGGAAACCTCGACACGGACGACCAGCGGCGCAAGCAGGTCGAGGCCATCGGCAAACGGGTGCTGGACCGCTGGCCGACAACGCTGAAGGGCTATCAATACAAGTTCTATGTCCTGGACACGCGGTCGCCCAACGCCTGCGCGTGCCCGGCGGGAACCATCTATGTCCACAACGCCCTGATGGACATCCTGGAAAACGAAGACGAGCTGGAGGCGATCATGGCCCATGAGATCGCCCATGTGGAGAAGCGCCACGGGCTGCGGATGCACCGCTCGGCCGAGACGGGCGCGATGGTGGGAGCCGTGCTGCTGCTGGGTGCCGGAGCGGCGGCATCCCGCTCGAACCATGACCTGGCTGCGGCCGCAGTCGGCATCTCCGGCATGGTCATCCAGGTCGGCAGCGCGATCGCCCTCACCGGACATTCCCGCCAGTTGGAAACGGAGGCCGACCACTTCGCTGCGCTGTATCTGCTGCGCAACGGCAAGGACCCCGCGATCCTCGCCCGGGCCTTGAAGAAGCTGCGTTATTACCGGGATCTGCTCGGCCAGTCCGACCAGCAGGCCAGCGTCTTTTCCAGCCACCCCGACCTGGGCAACCGCATCGCGATGGCCGAGAGCACCACGATGAAGGCCTACGAGAAGCCGGTGGTCTTCGACGGCTTTTCCAAAAGCGGGGAGCTGGTGGCCACCATCAGCTTCGAGGCGGAAGCCATGCACACCCCGCCCAACTCCTCGCGCACACTCACGTTGCTCGCCGAACTCGCCACCACCACCGCGCTGGAAAAGCCCGACAAGGCGGCGGCGATCACGCTCGTCAGCGGCAAGAAATCGGTGACGTTGACGAACCAGGAGAAGACCCAGGTCAGCCCGCTGGACACGGTCACCTTGAGCTTCCAGACGACTTGGACCGAGGCGGGCAGTCCGCCCGTGCCGGACCAGATCAAGTTCACCCTCGGGCCGGTGCAGAAGTGGGAGAGGCGGGCGGAATGACCGGGTGCTAAACCCTCGCAGGCGGAGCGCCGGTCTCCAACCCGGCGTGTTATTGGCCCGAACTCCGAAGTCGGAATGGGTAGCACAGGCCACCAGCCTGTGCCGTCCGGCCACTGGCCGGACGGAACGGCAGGGCGGCCCCGCAGCCACTTGAGGCTCCAAACCGGTGCGCACGCCGTCGTCATTCCGAGCGGCTGGTAGCCGCTCGGCACAGGCTGGTAGCCTGTGCTACCCGGCGAATGCGTGGCCGCTACTTCGGAGTTCAGGATTAGTCGTCAGCGGAAAACGCCAGGTCGGAGACCGGCGCGCCATCGCAGCCATTCTGCGCCGGCCCGCGTCACGGCTTCAGCAGCACCGTCGCCGGTTCGAGCTGCGCGGCGAGGCGCAGCAGGGCCGCCGCCGTGTGCTCGATCTGCTCCTGCGTCTCGGTCCACTTCCGTTCCTCCAGGCCTTCGCGGATGCCCGGCATGGTCTTGACGCCATAGCCGGTGTAGAAGCCCGGCGCATAGATCTGGTGCCGGAACCACGGGCGGCGCGGCAGGCCCGGCTCGCGGATGAACGCCCGCTCGGTCTGGTAGAGCATCTGATTGAGCCGCGCGGCATCGGCGCCGGAGAGTTTGCGCCCGCCCGATGTGAACCGGTCGAGCGCGATGTGAAAGCCGGCGGCGGTTTCCTTGAGCTTCTTCCCCGCGTTCAGCAGCGGCGCGAAGTTCAGGTGCGGCACCGGGTCCTTGCGCGACGGTGGGACAAACTTTTCCTTCGGGTCCGCCGCGAGCCGGAAGCGGTCCTCGGCGACGAGCTTGTTATGGGTCTCGGTGGCCTCGCGCATCGTGTCAGCCAGTTTCACCAGCTCGCCGATGTAGCCGTTCAGCGTCTCGGCCTGCGCGTTGAAATCGAACGGCAGCACGTCCGCATCCGCGAGCCGCAGCGTGATGCGGCCGCAGACCTTGGCCAGCGCCACGCCATAGCTGAAGTCGGGATCAATGTATCTGGAGTAATGATCGAAGGTGTCGAAGCAGGTGTGATACTCGCCGCCCAGGCCCTCGCCGCGAAAACCGATGTAATAGGACGCGATGCCCAGGTGCTGGAGAAACGCCGAGTAGTCGGACCCCGACCCGAGCGCCTCGATGCGCATGTTCTTGCGTGTGAGATACTCCTTCTTCTCCTCCGCCGAGCCACGCACCAGCCGAGACGAGCGAAACCGCTCGGAGACACTAACGCCCATGAGCGGATCGGGGACGGCCTGCGCCACCTCGGCGGCCAGCGTTTCCAGCGAGTGCGCGCCACCGATGCTGAGCAGGCCGCGCGCCGTGGTGTCGGTGTTCACGTAGGCCACAGCCTTCTGGCGCAGCTCGGCGGCGTGGTGCTCGACCCACTCGGTGGAGCCGAGCAGGCCCGGCTCCTCACCATCCCACACGCAGAAGAGAACGGTGCGCTGCGGCTTCCAGCCGGTCTTCGCCAGCTCCGCGAAGACCCGCGCCTGTTCGAGCAACGGCGTCAGCGCGCTGACCGGGTCGCGCGCGCCGATGACCCACGCATCGTGGTGGTTGCCGCGCAGCACCCACTGGTCGGGGTAGGTTGAGCCCGGCATCCGCGCGATGACGTTGTAGGTGGGCACCAGGTCCCAGTTGAACTGCGCCTTGAGATGGACCACCGCCTGGCCGCCGCCGAGCCGGTAGGTCAACGGCAGCGCCCCGCGCCACTCCGGCGGCGCGACCGGGCCATCCATCGCCTTGAGCAAGGGCTCCGCATCGGCCGAGGAGATCGGCAGCACGGGGATCTTCATGATCGTCTCGGCGGCTTCGCGACGCAGCCGCTTGGCGTCCTTGGTCGCGCCGTAGCCCGGGGTGAGCGGATCACCGGGCCGCAGAGGCAGGTCCACCACGGAGCCGCGCTGCACGGCGGTGTCATGCTTGTAGGCACCCGTGGGATACGCCGCGCCCTGCGTGTAGCCGTCCTCCAGCGGGTCGTTGAAAATGATGCAGCCGATCGCGCCTCGCTCGGCGGCGACCTTCACCTTGATGCCGCGCCACGAGCCGCCGTAGCGCGCGAGCACGATCTTGCCCTTCACGTCAATGCCGTGGCGTTCGAGCACCTCGTAATCCGCCGGCACGCCTTGGTTCACATAGACGAGCGCTCCGGTCACCTCGCCCTCGCCGGAGTAGGCGTTGTAAGGCGGCAGAGCTTCCTTCTCTAGGGCCGCCGCGGCGGAGTCGGTGCTGATGATGCGCTCGGTTAATGACGCCTTGAAGGGGAAGGGCCGCAGCAGGGACAGCTCGCGCGTCTTGGGCGTCGGGAAGAGGACGTGGAACACCTCGATCTCCGTCTGATAACCCCACTCACGGAAGAGCCGTGCCATGAACTCCGCGTTCTCCTTGGCCTTCGGCGAGCCGACGTGGTGCGGCCGCGTGGTCAGCTCGCGCATCCACAGCTTTAGGTTGTCGGCACGGAGCGCGCGGTCGTGGCGCTCCTCCAGTTCGAGTTGCCGGGCGGACTGCGCAGGCGAGAAGCCCAGGGGCGGCGGAGCGGCGTGGACGAGGGGGACCGCCAGCACCAGCAGCAACGGGAGCATTCGCATGGCCCGAAGCAACCCAAAGCCACGCGCCGCTGTCAACGCGGGAAAGTGCCGTGCCGAGGCGCGCGGCATTTATGCCGCTTCAACTTCCGAACTCGACGCGCAAGCGAACACCTCCCGAGCGTCGCACACTGAAGCGGCGTGAACGCCTCGCGCCGCTCAACTTGTGCGCGTCAGGATGACAAAGGCTGCTCCCCAATAGAAGGCCGAGTAGGTCGCCCATCCTAAAGCGACGCCGAGCCAGCCGGCACGCTCACGGCAGTGCTTGACGAGCAAGATCCCGGGCCAGATCGCAAAAGGAAATCCGGTTAGAAATCCCCAGCCGGCTAAAAACAAATAGCGCGAGCAAAAGGAATAATACCCGAGGCAAAGGCCGATGAAGGCGAGCAAGCACACCCACCCATGCCACGGCCGGCCGGTCGTCTTGAGGCCAAATAAAAGGAGCAGGCAAAACGCCGCGCACAAACTGACCGGTGCGGTGAAGACGAAGCGGCCGCACAACATCGTCAGCGCAAACGTGCCGGCCAGCCCCAGCACAAATGCCGCGACGACACCTGCGGTCAGACTTCCTCGTCCCAGAATCATTGCGATCGCGATGATTGCCAGCCCTCCGCCATACCACTCCGTGAGCGCACGCAGCGTGGGCGCCGTGAACACGGGCGAACGATATCTCCGCACCCAGTCCATCAAGGAAATCGAAGACGCGGGTGCAACGGTCGCAACCCCCGTTGCGCCGCCGCCCAGGCTGTAGCACGCGATTGTTTCGCGGCTGCGGACGAGCAGTTTCTTTCCGACCACGACCGGCGTGGTCCAATATTTTCCGCGCGCGGGCAGGCTCATGCTGGCGAGTTCGCGGTAGCCTTCCGGGTTCGGCTCCACCAAGGCGAGTCGTCCGGTGTCATCCAGCAGGAGCAGATGTTGGCCGACGATGGACACGGAACAATGCGCCATCTCCTGGTTGGTCCACCTGACCTGGCCGGTCAAAAAATCGAGGCATTTCAAACTGCCACGCGTGCGGCCGTGAAACTCGGCTTGTGACGACAGCAGATCGAAACCGTAAACGCAGCCGTCCTTGAGCACGGACGAAAAAACATCGTTCGAAAGGATCTTTTCCTGCCAGACGAGTTCGGCGCGCGGCCGGCCGGCCTCAATGGACAGACGATAAAGACGTGAGCCGCGCTTGAAGGGCGAGGAGCAGAGAAGGAATGGCTCCCGATAAATCGGCCACGTCGCGTGCTCATCGTAACCGTGGGTCCATTCGTCATGCCACAGTTCCGCGCCGGTTTTGGGATCGAAGCCGGAGATGCCGTTGCGCAGGAACAACACGATTTGGCGCTGACCTTGCACTTGGATCGGCAGGAACGATGCGTAGCTGGGAAAGTTTGTGCCCGAACTCCAAAGCAACCGGCCGGTCGCAGCGTCGAGCGAAAAGGCGGTCGTTTTTGAATCTCCCGCAGGCGACGGAGCAAACACCCGGCCATCCAGGACCAGGGGCGTCGCCGCGTAGCCAAAATCCACTCCGGCTGGATTCAACTCGCGCACGGCGTCAAACGTCCAGAGCCGCGCGCCTTTGCCCGCCTCAAAGCATTGGATTGTGCCGTAGCAGTCGCCAATGAAAACGCGCCCGCCGTCCACTGTGGGCGCGGCGAACGGTCCGGGATAGAGACCATCCACTTCCCATGGATGGGCATAGCGCGAACGCCACAACACCGCGCCGGTTTCCAGCGACAACGAAATCAGTTCCTGCCCGCCCAGCGACTGCGCCTGCGTGAAAATCCGGTCCTCCTTCACTGTCAGGCCGGAAAATCCCTGGCCGATAGGACGCTCCCAGAGCAGCGGCAATCCATTCGTCGGCCAGGGAAAAGCAATTGAAGCGTCCGCGAAAACGCCGTCAAACCTTGGCCCGCGCGAATGCGGCCAGTCCTCGCCGGCGGAACTCGCGCAGGAGAAAACCAACAATGCCGTTGCAGACAGCGCAACCATCCATTTTGAGAGCCAGGCCGTTGTTCCGAAAGGCCGCATTGTTGCTGGCGGGTTTAACCGGGCCGGCGGCTCAAAGTTTCCTTTCTGGACGCCGCGAGACAATTGCTTTTGCATCGGGTCCATGAGCGGCGATCTTGAACCTCCATGGGCGGGCGGCAAGCCTCGTTGAATGCCTTCGACGTGACGGGGCGCATCTTGACACTGCCCCCGCACGACGGCGGAGCGCGGCCCGCTGGGCCGCAGTGGCTGGCAGCAGGGAAAGGCTTGGGAAGCTCCGCAGCCCGTTCTGCAGGGTGGCCGCTGCGGCCCGGAGGGCCGCGCTCCAGGGGCAGTGCGCGGATGCGCCCGACGTGACGCACCTCCTTTCCCGGGCCCTCTCCTCCATTCCTTGGAGGAGAGGGGGCAAGAGCACGTAGCGGGATCGTGCGGGCGCTTTGGCGGTCGCAAGCCTTGCGGTGCTTGGATGTTGAAGCGACGTGAACGTCGCGCTCCGTTCATCGTCAGTCTCCTGCGACCATGAAGTTACTTGCCCTCCTGCTCGGCCTGCTGCCGTTCGCCGCCCTGGCCCAGACCAACCGCCTCACCGAGCCGTGGCAGACGCCCTACACCGGCACCAACTCGACCGGCCCGCACGTGCTCGGCCACTGGCGGTTCGAGACGGGGGCGGTGACGAATGATTCCTCGGGCAAGGGCCGGGAACTGAAGCTCGTCGGCGCGGTCGCGAGCGAGCGCGGGAAGTTTGGCGGTGCGCTGGAATCGTTCCCCGGCTGGCCCAAGGACAACACTCAGCACGCGGCCATCGCCACCAACCACCCGTCGCTCTCGCCCAAGGGCGCGTTCACCATCGAACTGTGGTTGCAAGGCAAGGTGGAGCTGACCAACCGCGCCCAAGTCCATCTGCTCGACAAGAAATACTCCTCGCACAACGACTACCAGCTCCTGCTCGCCGTGCCGGACAAGAACGGGGCACGTCGGCTGATTGTGAACCTCGGCTTCGGCAAGGATTCCGAGGCGTTCCAGTCGGACGCGGCGGAGTTCGCGCCCGGCGAGTGGCATCACGTCGCGTTCAGCTATGACGGCGCGGGTTCGGTTCGGTTCTTCCGCGACGGTTCGTCGTTCGGCATGGTCACGCGCGCGGGACGCGGGGCGGTGTCGCCGGGCACCAATCCGCTCTGCCTCGGTGACCGGTTGGGCAGCTATTACGGCGGCTTCCCCGGCCTGCTCGACGAAGTGCGGCTCTGCACCGGCGCGCTGGACTTCACGCCCGCCTCGCTTGCCTTCAGCGCGGAGCGCATAACCTATCTGCGCCGGGAGAAGTCTCCGATGGTCAGCGTGGCCGTGCGCAATTTGCAGCCCACCGTCTTGAGCAACGCGCGCATCATCCTCACCGGCACGGGCTCCCCGGCGCGGACCACGACCTTGCCGCCCATTCAGGCCGGCGCGACGCACACGCTCGAAGTCCCGTTCGACACCAGCCTGCGCGCCGACGATTACGACCTGCGTGCGCGCCTCGAAATCCCCGGCGAGCCGCCCGTGGTGCGCGAGGAGACGCTGCGGATCACGCTCGCGGCGCGACCGGCCCCGCGCATGCCGGTGATGATGTGGGGCATCAGCAGCCCGCAGGAGTTCATGCGCGAGCTGCCACGCTTGAAGGACCTGGGCTTCACCCACTGCCTCGGCTTCGGTGCGAACATCGCCAGCATCTGGAAGGCGGGCCAGCCCGAGGTGGCGAACACGCCGGACGCCGTTGCCGCGACGAAGCGGATGCTGGACGTCGCACTCGCGAACAACCTTGGCATCGCGGCTCAACTTTCGCCGGGCTACCAGTTGAAGAACCGCCCGGAACTCCTGCGCGTGGACCGCGCCGGCCAGCCTTACGCGCGCCGGGATGCCATCGCCACGATGCCGGGCCTAGCGCAGTTCTGCGAGAACGTCGGCACGTCCGTCGCGCGGACCTATGGCAACTACCCGGCCTTCCAGGCCGCGCTCATCAACACGGAGGTGCGGGATGATTCGCAGGTGAGCTTCTCGAAATTTGATCAGGAGGCGTATCGCGCGTTCTCCGGGCGCGACATACCGGAGGAGGTGAGCATCAAGAACGGTGTGACGTGGCAGTCCCTGAAGGGCTTTCCCGCCGACCGCGTGATCCCTGACGATCATCCGGTGCTCCAGTTCTACCGCTGGTTCTGGACCGTGGGCGACGGCTGGAACGGGTTGAACTCCGCGGTGCATCGTGGGCTGAAATCCACCGGGCGCACCGACCTGTGGACCTGGTCCGATCCCACCATCCGCGTGCCGAGCATCGCGGGCAGCGGCGGCACCGTGGACGTGTTGAACCAGTGGTCCTACACCGAGCCGGGGCCATTGCGCGTGGGCTACTTCGCGGACGAGGTCTTCGCGATGGCCGCGCTCGCGAACCCGCCGCAGCGCGTGATGAAGATGACGCAGCTCATCTGGTATCGTTCCGCCAGCGCGCCCATCCGCGCGGCGACCAACCACGTCGCCAATCCGTTCGACGACCACGACCCGGACGCGGCCTACATCACCATCGCGCCGATGCACCTGCGCGAGTCGTTCTGGACCATGCTGTCGCGGCCCGTCGCCGGGCTGATGTATCACGGCTGGGCCTCGCTTGTGCCCACGGACGGCACGCACGCCTACAAGCACACGCAGCCGGACACGCAGGCGGAATTCCGCCGGCTGCACCATGATGTTCTTGAGCCCATCGGTCCCGCCCTGCTGCATGTGCCGGACCGGCGCAGCGAAGTCGCCTATCTCGACAGCTTCACGGCGCAGATGTTCGCGCGGCGTGGCAGTTACGGTTACTCGCACGACGAGGCCTACCTCACGCTCCTGCACGCGCAGCTCCAGCCGGAAGTCATCTTCGAGGAGACGCTCATCAAGCGCGGCCTCGATGGCTACAAGGTGCTCGTGCTGGTGGACTGTGACGTGCTGCCCGCGAGCGTGGTGCAGCGGATCAAGGCGTTTCAGCAGCGCGGCGGCATCCTCATCGGCGATCCCAACCTCGCGCCCGCGATCAAGGCGGACATCCCCATCCCACGCTTCACCCGCGCCAAGCAAGGCGCGGCGGACAAGGCCGCACTGCTCGCCCATGCCGCGCAGCTCCGCACCGCGCTCGACGCCCGCTACCAGCGCCCGGTGGAAAGCTCGAACCCCGAGGTCATCACCCGGGCGCGCCGGGCCGGTGCCGCCGACTATGTGTTTGTGCTGAACGACCGGCGCGAGGCGGGGAACTACGTCGGGCAGCACGGCCTCGTGCTGGACGTGGGCCTGCCGAGCCAGGCGGAGGTCACGCTGCGTCGCGCGGGCGGGCATGTTTATGACCTGCTCATGCACCGCGCCGTGCCGACGAGCGGCTCGGGTCAACTGCGCTGGCCGGTGGACTTGGGACCGTGCGAAGGCGGGCTGTTCCTCGTGACGGACAAGGCGGTGGCCAAGCTGCTCGTCACCGCGCCGGAGTCAGCGAAGCTCGGGAGCACGGCGCGCTGCCGGCTCGTCGTGGGCGATGCGTCGGGGGCACCCATCAACGCGGTCTTCCCGGTGCGGGTGGAGATTCGTGACCCGCACGGTCGCACGGGTGAGTTCAGCGGCCACCACGCGGCCGTGGCAGGCACTTTGGAATTGAGCCTCGACTTTGCCACGAACGACGCACCGGGCACATGGGAAATCCGTGCGACCGAACTGGCGAGCGGGCATCAGAGAACGCACTACCTGCGGGTAGGGCGCTGATGACGGACTGGGCGTGGGGGCCTGCGGAACACGGCTTTATGCCGCAGAGAACCGCCGCGAAATCAGCCGAGCGGACGTTTTCCAGGCTGCTCCCGCAGTTGGTCAAGCTCGTGCCAGCCTGCTTAAGTCCGGCGGGCAAGGCGAGCGGGCAGCCACGCGACCGCAGCTACTTCTTGCCGAGCACTTCCTTGAGCTTGTCGGAGGCTTCCTTGCCGGCGGCGAGCTTCTGGCGGACGAGCTTGTAGGCTTCGGACGCGCGCTTCTGGCCCTCGGTGATCTGCCACGGGCTCATCAGGCGCATGACCTTGTCGCGGGCCTCGACCGCGCGCTGATAACCAAACGCACCGACGAGATTATACCACTTGTAGGCTTCCACGTAGTCCTGCGCCACACCGCGGCCCAGCTCGTGGCAACTGCCCAGGCGGAACTGCGAGTCGAGGTGCGCCTGCTCGGCGGCGCGGGAATACCACTTCACCGCCTCGGCGTAATCCTGCGGCACGACCTGCCCGGACTCGTAGAACTGGCCCAGCCGCGCCTGCGAATCAACAATGCCGGCCTCCGCACTGAGGCGATACCACTTCACTGCCTCCTGCTGGTCCTGGGCCACGCCCAGGCCGAGGTCGCAATACTGCGCGAGCCGCGCCTGCGCCTCGTGGATGCCCTGCTGGCCGGCCATGCGGAAATATTTGGCCGCTTCCGCGAAGTCCTGCAGCGTGCCGAGGCCACGGTCAATGCACCGGCCAAGGCGGCCCTGCGCTTCCGCGTGCCCGGCGTCGGCGGCCTTGCGATACCAAGCGACGGCGGCCTGATGCGATTGCAGCACACCGCGCCCGAACTCCGTGCAGAAGCCGAGGCGGAACTGCGCGTTGGGCTCGTTCTGGTCGGCGGCGAGCCGATACCAGCCGGTGGCCTCGGCGAAATCCTGGGCGACGCCTTCGCCGAACTCGTAGCAGTAGCCGGTGAAGAACTGCGCGCCCGCGTGGCCGTTGTCCGCCACCGTGCGATAAAGCGTGTAGGCCTGATTGACATCGCGCTCGACGCCGAGGCCCTGCCGCAGCAATTGCGCGAGGAGGAACTTGGATTCGAGATGTCCCTGGCCGGCGGCGGCGTGGAAGCACTGCGCGGCCTTGCCGTAATCCTGCGCGATGCCGTGCCCGTGCTGGTAGCAGACGCCGAGCTTGTGCTGCGCGCTGACGTTGCCCTGGTTGGCCGACTGGACGAACCAGCGCGCGGCCGTGACCTGGTCCTGCACGACGCCCTGGCCCTTTTGATAGAGGCAGCCCAGCGCGTATTGCGCGGCGGCGTTGTTGCGGTCGGCGGCGCGCTGATACCAGCGGCCGGCGGCGGCGTAATCCTGCGGCACGCCTTCGCCCAGCTCATACTTCGAGGCGAGGGTGAACTGCGCGCCGACGTGGTCCTGCTCGGCGGCCTTGTGGAACCACACGATGGACTCGGCGTAGTTCTGCGGCACGCCCTGGCCACGGGTGCATAGCTCGGCAAGGGAGAACTGCGCCTCGGGGTTGCCGTTCTCGGCGGCGAGCTGAATCAACATGCCGGCAGCGACAAAGTCCTGCGGCACACCGTCGCCGATCAAATACTTCTGGCCGAGCGCGTATTGCTCATAGGGATTCGCCTGCTGGGCCACGCCCATGAGCGACTCGGTTTCCTCGAAGGCGGGGGAGACGACGTGCTCCTGCACCGTGACCGGCTGCGGCGGCACAAACGTGGCCTCGGTGAACACCGGGGCGGGAATGGCCTGCGGCGGCGGGGAAAACTGCGGCGGGGTGAAAAAGCCCGTGCTGGGAGCGGGTGCCGGGGCCGTGTAAATTGGCGACGGCATCGGTGCGGGCGGGACGTAAATCGGGGCAGGCACTGGCGCGGGAGCGGGCACCGGGATGGGGGCAGGTTCGGGCGCGGGCATCGCGAAAATGGGGCGCGGCGGCGCGGGTGCTGGGGCAGGCGCAAGTTCAGGGGCGGCGATCACGGGGGCCGGAGTTGGCTCCGGCTCGGGGATCGGAGCGGGTTCGGGCTCCGGGGTCGGGGCGGGCACTGCCGCCACCACCTCGACGGGCTTCACTTCCTCCACCGGGGCAGCCTCCACGACGGGCGCGGGTTCCGGCTCGGCGGGCGGCGGCGTGGCGACGATCGTTTCCGCCTCGGGGTCCGCTTCGCCCTTGGTCAAATCTTGCAGCGCGGCCTTGGCCTCGGGGTCGCCTTGGGCGGCGGCGCGGCGATACCATGCCACGGCCTCGTCGCGGTTCTTCGGCACGCCTTCGCCGATTTCGTAGCAGTAGCCGAGGTTGAACTGCGCGGCGGCATTGCCCTGCAGCGCGGCCTGGCGATACCACTCCACTGCCTGCGTGTAATCCTGCGAGACGCCTTCGCCGCGATGATAGTGTGCGCCCAGCGCGAACTGCGCCTCCGGCAGGCCCTGCTCGGCGGCGCGGCGAATCCACTTCACGGCCGTCTCGTAATTCGGCTGGCCCATGATGCCGTTGACGTAGGCGATGCCCAGGTCGAACTGCGCATTGGCGTCGCCCGCCTCGGCTTCGGCCACCATCTTGGCCTGCGGATCATCCAGCGCGGGCGAAGTGCTGGTCGCGAACGTCACAGGAGCCGCCGGAGCGGGTTCCGGAGCCGGCATCGAAAACGTGATGGGCGCCGCGGGCGCGGGCTCGACCACGGGCGCAGGTGCCGGTTCAGGCGCAGGTGCCGGTGCCGGTGCGAGAGTGACCGCCGGTGCCGGTTCGGGCTCCTTGGCGGGCGCGGGCCGGGCGAACGGACTGGCCGCGGCGGGTGCAGCGGCCTTGGGCATCGTCTTCTCCAGCTCGACGATGGCCTGCCGGGCATCCTCGTCCCCGGAGTCAGCGGCCTTGCGATACCAGATCAGGGCTTCGCCGGGATTCTTCTCCACGCCTTCGCCGATTTCAAAGCAGTAGGCGAGGTTGAACTGCGCGAGCGTGTGGCCCTGTTCGGCCGCCTTGCGATACAGGCCGACCGCTTTTTCGTAGTCCGCCGCCACGCCCTTGCCCTGCTGATACAGGGCACCGAGGAGAAACTGCGCGTCCGCATGACCACGTTTGGTGGCCTTTTCGAGGTAGTCGGCCGCGAGCGAATAGTCGAGGGGCACGCCTTCCCCGCGCGTGTAGAGGTGGCCGAGCTGGTATTGGGCGTGCGCGTCGCCTTGTTGAGCTTTGAGTTGCAGGGACTTGATGTTGGCGCTCGCCATGGGCGGATAGTTTGATTTTAAGGGCTGTGAAAGCAATCAAGAAATAGGCTCCAGACGCCAAGTTCCAAGCTCCAAATGACGATTTTGGGAAGAATCGGCGCATGTTGGCTTCGTCCCGCACCACCACTCAGGAATCTCCGGGCTTTACGGCAGGCGGGCCATGGCTACAGTCTCTCCCGCATGGCCCCAGCCGAAGAGAAGCGCTTCGCCGGACTCCTCAACGAGGAACTGCAGGCGTTGGAACACACCGCCAAGATGCGGCGGTTCAAGGCGGGCGAGACCATCTTCCGCGCCGGCGACCCCGGCGACGGCTTTTACCTCGTCGAGTCGGGCCGCGTGATCATCTCCGCCGCCATCGGCAGCAATGACTCGCGGCCGCTGGCCACCATCACGGACGGCGAGTTCTTCGGCGAGATGGCCCTGCTGGATGACGCCCCTCGCTCCGCCACCGCCACCGCCGAGGTCGAGACGCGCACCTACTGCATTGGCCGCGAGGAGCTGCTGGCCCTGCTGGAGCAGCGGCCCCGGCTGGCGCTGAACCTGATCCGCGAGTTCAGCCACCGCGTCCGCTCGCTGAACCGCAAATACATTGATGAAATCCTCCAGGCCGAGCGGCTCGCCATGGTGGGCCGCTTCGCGCGCACCATCGTCCACGACTTCAAGAACCCGCTCAACGTGATCGGCCTGGCCGCCGAGATGGCCGGCATGGACATCGCCACGCCCGAGATGCGCGGCCATGCGCAGGTGCGCATCACCCGGCAGGTCGCACGCATGACCAACATGCTCAACGAGCTGCTGGACTTCACGCGCAACACCAGCCACCAGCTCGTGCTCGCCACCGTCGGCTATGCCGACTATGTCAACGCCCTGGCCGAGGAGATCCGCAGCGAGATCGCCGACCGGAACGTGCAGTTGCATGTCGAGGGCCCGCTGCCGCATGTGGTCCTGCAAGTCGAGCCGCAGCGCCTTTCCCGCCTCTTCTACAACCTGGTGAACAATGCGGTGGAGGAGCTGCAGGCCGGCGGGGCCATCACGTTCCGCGCGTCGGTCAAGGATGGGAGCGTGGTCACGGAGGTGGAGGACACGGGGCCGGGCATCGCGCCTGAGATGGCCCAGCGCCTCTTCGAGCCGTTCGCCACCCACGGCAAGCAGAACGGCACCGGCCTCGGCCTCTCGATCTGCAAGAAGATCGTCGAGGACCACGGCGGCAAGATCTCCGCCCGCAGCGAGCCGGGCAAGGGCGCGACGTTTGTCTTCACGCTGCCGCTGAGCCGGTAGGGGGAGCGGGAACGTAATCGGTGCTGAGTGATCAGTTCGGCTCGCCGTGTCTCCACCCCTTGTTCAGACTGAGCACCAATTACTGATTACTTTCCGTCCCGCTGATGAACCGCATCCGCCTGCTGCCCGAGCAAGTCGCCAATCAAATCGCCGCCGGCGAGGTGATTGAGCGCCCGGCCAGCGTGGTGAAGGAGCTGGTCGAGAACGCCCTCGACGCCCAGGCGACGCATCTCACGGTGGACATTCTCGCGGGCGGGCGCGGCCTGGTGCGCGTGACGGACGATGGCGTGGGCATGAGCCGGGATGACGCGCTGCTCTGCCTCGAACGCCATGCCACCAGCAAGGTGCAGAACGCCGAGGACTTGTTCCGCATCAGCACGATGGGCTTTCGCGGCGAGGCGATGCCGAGCATCGCGAGCGTGAGCCGCTTCACGCTCACCACGCGCGAGCGCGACAGTGATTCGCCCGAGGCCACGCAGGTGATTGTTCACGGCGGGAAGATTCTGGAGGTCCGCTCTGCCGGTGCGCCATCCGGCACGAGCGTTGAAGTGCGGCAGCTTTTCTACAACCTGCCCGCGCGCCGGAAGTTTCTCCGCAGCGAGGAGACTGAGCGCGCACACATCCACCACTACCTCACGCTTGCGGCGCTCGCGTATCCGCATGTGGCGTTCACCTTCACCACGGACAGCCGCACGATCTTCCAACTGCCCGCCTCGCCGCCCGCCGCCGATGCCGCCGGGCAGCTTGCCGCGTTGCGGGAGCGTCTGCGCGCACTGCACGGGGCCGACCTGAAACTCCTCACCGTGGATGTCCAAGACACCTACGAGGAACTCCGCGACTCCGCTGAACCCGATGCCCCCACGCCCCACGCCCCACGCCCCACGCCACTCCGAGTGTGGGGCTTCATCGGCGCTCCCGGCGTCTCACGCGGCTCCCGTGACGACCAGCACCTCTTCGTCAACCGCCGGCCCATCGAGAACCGCGCGCTGAACTTCGCGCTCATGGAGGGCTACCACACGGCACTGATGAAGGGTCGTTACCCGGTCTGCTGCCTCTTCCTGGAACTCGATCCCGCGCAGGTGGACGTGAACATCCATCCGGCCAAGCGCGAGGTGAAGTTCCATCACGAGCGCGCGATCCGGGCGTTCGTCACGCAGGCGATCCGGGACACGCTGCTGCAGTTTCATTCCCCCGCACCCGTGGCGGCAGGCGTCCCGCCTGCCGTAGAGGGCGGCATCTTGCCGCCCGGACTTGGGCCGCGGGTAAACTCGGACGCTGCTTCTGCTACGTCGCCCTTGCCGCCGGGCAGGAAGCCCGGCTCTACGGCAGGCGAGACGCCTGCCGCCACGGCGCCCACGCTGCCCGACTTCTTCCCCTCGTTGCCCGGCAAGCCCATCGCCGACTGGCCCGCCAGCGCCCCGAAACAGACGCCCTTACCGATGGGCTTCAGCCAGCCGCCCGCCTCCACACTGGCACCCGACGCATCCGCCGCCCCTCACGCACCACGCACCACGATCCGCGCCACCCCAGCATCCAGCATCCAGCATCCCGCCTCGCCGGCTTCCCCCACGCCGCTGCTCCACGTCCCCCTCCGCCTCGTCGGCGTGATCGGGCGGCTCTACGTGGTGTTGGAGAGCGACCGCGGCCTGGTGCTCATGGACCAGCACGCGGCGCACGAGCGCATCCTCTTCGAGCAGATGCTCGACCGCCTCGAAGCAGGCGGAGAGGCGGATTCGCAACGACTCCTGCTCCCGGAGACCGTGGAGTTGTCCGTGCGCGATGTGGAGTTCCTGCGCAAGCAACTGCCCATCCTCGCACGGCTCGGCGTGGGCCTGAGCGAGTTCGGCGAGCGCACCTTCCTGCTCGAAGCGCTGCCACCCTTCGCGAAGGTTCCCGACGCGCGGCGCTTCGTGCTTGAACTCGTGGACGCGCTCAAGTCCGCCGGTGAAGGCGTCAACGCGCTGCGGCTCGGCGAGGATGTGGTCGCCAAGACCGTCTGCCGCCACGCCGTGAAGGCCAACGACCTGCTGGCTGGTCCCGAGCTGGAAAACCTGGTGGCCGATTTGCGCCGCTGCCGGATGCCCTACACCTGCCCGCACGGCCGGCCCACAATCATCGAGATGAGCCTGAAGGAGCTGGAGAAGAAATTCGGCCGGGTGCAGTGAACCATCGGTGGCGCGCGGCGTTCACGCCGCTTCAGCGTTCGAACCGTCATTGGGGACAAGGTTGGCGATGGGCGGGCGGACGCTGAAGCGGCGTAAACGCCGCGCGCCGGGCTCGAACTTTAGGCTTTGAGGTTCGCCGCCGCACGGCTAGAACACGGCGCACAAACAAAACAGTTTACGACCATGTCATCACGTCTTGCCAACAAGTGGGTTCTCATCACCGGAGCTTCCAGCGGGTTCGGGGCCGCCGCCGCGCGCGCCTTTGCCGCCGAAGGCTGCAACCTCATCCTCGGCGCCCGCCGCACGGACAAGCTGGAGTCGGTCGCCACCGAGGCCAAGAAGCTTGGCGCGCCCAACGCCGTCTTCCACAAGCTGGACGTGAGCAACACCAGCAGCGTGAACACCTTCGCCGAGGCCATTTCCTCGCTCACCCCGCAGATTGACGTGCTGGTGAACAACGCCGGCGGCGCGCACGGCCTCGACACCGTGGCCAACGGCAAGGACGAGGACTGGGAGGCGATGGTGCAGACGAACCTGCTCGGCGTCATGCGCGTCACGCGGGCGATCCTGCCCCTGATGGTCAAGAACCCCGGCAGCTACATTCTCAACATCGGGTCGGTCGCGGGCCGGCAGGCCTACGAGGGCGGCTCTGTGTATTGCGGCGTGAAGGCGGCGGAGATCATGATCACCCGTTCGCTGCGCCTCGAACTCAACGGCACCGGTGTGCGCGTGGGCACCATTGACCCCGGCATGGCGGAGACGGAGTTCTCCATGGTCCGCTTCAAGGGTGACGAGACGCGCTCGAACAAGGTCTATGAAGGCGTGGTGCCGCTGACGGCCAACGACATCGCTGAGATTCTCGTCTGGTGCGCCAGCCGTCCGCCGCATGTGTGCATTGATGAACTGCTGGTGAAATGCACGGACCAGGCGGCGGTGCACAAGCTGCATCGGCGTCCGGTGGCGAAGTAGGTTCTTGTTCGGAGTCCCGGCTTCAGCCGGTGGAACGGGGCGTGGGCCAGAACACTTCGCGCGCAGCAGAACTGTGGATCGGACGTCTCGCCGCCTGAAGGCGGGACTCCATGCCTACTTCTTGAACTCCACCGGCTGCACCGGCAGCGAGGGCGTGTTGAAGAGGCCCGGCGGCGCGGCGTTGGAGACGCTCACCCCGTTGGTCGGGATCGGGTCGGCTGCCGGTCCGATGGTCACGATCTCCGTGCCACCCGAAGCGCCATTCCGATTGGCCACGAACACCCCGCCAATGACCAGCGCAACGGCGACGACCGCGTAGCCGGTCGCCAGTGCGGGTGACAAATCCCAAGCCTCCAGCCAACGGCGCCACCACGGCTCGGGGTGGGCCTCGGCCTGCGCGATGCGGGCGCGGATCTCACCCGGCAGGCGGTCAAAGTAGCCCGGCGGCGGCTCCTCATGGCGCTTGAGCGCAAGGAGTTGCTGGAGCTGCTTAAACTCATCCGGGTTGGGCGGAGCGGGGTCCATAAAATCACTTCAAATAGTCGGCCATGATGCCCTGCAACTGCTGGCGGGCGTAAAAGAGCCGCGTCCGCACGGTTGCCGTGTTGCACCCCAGAACCTTCGCAATCTCTTCGTGCGCCAGGCCCTGGATGTCGTGCAAGGTCACCACGATTCTGTGATTTTCTGACAGGCGCTGGAGGGCGACGTTCAATTTTTCCTTTAATTCCTCCAGCGCCAGCGCCCGGCGCGGGGTCTTGTCGGACACCAGCGCCACGAGGTCGGGATGGTGTTCGGCCTCGATGTCGAGGTCGTTGAGGCTCATGGCGTGCTTGCCCTCGCGGAACTTGCGCTGCTTGAGGTGGTTGAGCGTGCGGTTGACGGCGATGCGGTAGAGCCAGGTGAAGAAGCTGGAATCGCCCTTGAACGACTTGAGCGCCTGCCACGCCTTCACAAACGCCTCCTGCGCCAGGTCATTGGCGTCCTCGTGGTGCGAGGTCATGTGGTAGATGACGCCGTAGATCTGCCGCTGGTAGCGGCGGATCAGCTCGTCGTAGGCATCCGCGTCGCCGCCCTGCGCACGCCGGACGAGCGTGAGGTCGTCCGGCTGGGGGGAGGCTTCAGCCTCAGCAGACTGCGATAGGGAAGCTTCGGCCATCAGAATTCCAGCGCATGGCGCATGGCCTTGCGGATCGCTTCAAATAGCGGTGTGGGCACCTGCCCGCCAAACTCCTGCAAGTCGGTCCAACGAAGCGATGTCAGACCTTGGACATTGGCGAACGAAGCTTCGCGAAAACACGGCAGTTTTCCCAGCGGCACTTCGTAGGCGCTGCCACGATTTTCCGTGGTCACGGGGACGGCCAAGGCCAACGCACGCGGGGCATCCGAGTCAAAACGGGAAACCACCACAAACCATCTCACTTTACCCGCGTAACCCAGATCCACCTTCCAGATTTGGCCGGGCTTAGGGCTCATCGAGGACATCCAGAACCTTTTGTTGGTAGCTCCGTGGGACGGCGATGTCCTCGTCCGTTGCCGGCCAGTCGCGGCGGAAGAGCCAGGACCGCAACTCCTCAAACTCGCGCGAGGGAAGCTGCTCAATCGCCGTTTCGATTTCCACAACCGTGCTCATGCGTAAAAATTAACACGCTGCCGCACTGCCTTCAAGGTTGGCCATGCTCACCTATCCGCCCAGCGCCACCGTTTGACGACCCAGAAACTCGCTGAGCGTGGCCAACGCGGTGCGTCCCTCCGACTCCGGCAGCACGGCCAGGGATTTGTTCGCGGCGGCGAGATACTGGAAGATGACGCGGCGGGATTCCTTGAGCGCGTCGTATTTTTGCAGCAGTTCGAGCACCTTTTCGAGATGGTGCGGACGCCAGGCCTGCACCAGCTCCCGGAGCCGGGCCTTTTCCTCCGCCTTGGCCCGTTCCAGCACCACCAGGATCGGCAGCGTGAGCTTGCCACTGGCCAGGTCCGTGCCGAGGGATTTGCCCACGCTCGCCTCCGAGCCGAACACGTCCACACAGTCGTCGTAAATCTGATAGCCCGTGCCCAGGGCCATGCCGTAGTCGCGCAGGGCCGTGCGTTCCGCCTCCGCTGCGCCGGAGAGCAGCGCGCCCAGCTCGCAGGACAGCGCGAACAGCTCGGCGGTCTTCATCGCCAGCACCTTGAAATACTCGGCGCGGCTCACCTCGAAGTTCAGCCGCCGATGCGTCTGGAGGATCTCGCCGGAGCAGACCGTATTCGTCGCGGAGGCCACCGCGCGGCAGATGACTGGCGTGGGGAAACTGGCCGCCAGCTTGAGCGAGTGCGCAAAGAGGCAGTCGCCCACCAGCACGGAAATCTCATTGCCCCAGTTGGCCGCCAGCGTGGGCCGGCGGCGGCGGATCTCCGCCGAGTCCATCACATCGTCATGGACCAGCGTGGCCAGGTGCACCATCTCGATGACCACCGCCACGGTGACATGGTCGTCCGTGGTGCGACCGGCGGCGTTGGCCACCAGCGCGACGAGGGCGGGACGGAGCTGCTTGCCCTGGTTGGAGAGCGCGTAGCGGGCGTAGGCGGAGATTTCGGGGTCGAAGGCCCCGACCTGCTCCTCCAGCCGCCGCGACACGGCATCCAGAAACGGCTGCACGGGCTCCACGATCCGCTTCCAGACGACGCGGGACTCTTCGGGAACCGAACCGGGGGGCGGGGAGGCCGCCGTTGTGCTGCCGGCTGCAAGCATTGTGGGGTGAAGTTAGGTTGGCCTCCCGGGCAAGTCAAAGCTTATGGCCGTCTGGGGGGAGGCAAGGGAATCCCATGGTGCCTTCTCAGCCAGGCGTTGCCCCTTGCTAACCGCAGCGGGCTGCGTGGCTCCCTCTCCCAGCGGGAGAGGGCCGGGGTGAGGGAGAACGGTCGCGAAGTCTTCCGCTTGTTCGTTTTACCATACCATTCACGTAGTTGGTGTTATCCATGTGCATCCGTGGTTGCTAAATTCTCGCTGCGGAATTCGGATTCGCAGCGGCACATTTTCGTCATCGCACGCGCAACCGGGCAAGCGAGGACGCTTGCGATACGGCCCGCGAGACGCGGGTGCTACGCCGTAGCGCAAGCCTCCGGCTTGCCGTGCCGCCGGCGTCCGCGCCGGCCCGCGTCGCCCGAACGACGAGCGTGCCACCTTCCGCCAGAGAATGCTCCAATGCCGCGTGGCGTTGAGGCGTTCCGCCACCGCTCGGCACTGCCACGTTGCTGCGGCTGATCCCGCGCCGAGCGGGACACAGCCGCGCTCCGGGGCGGTGTCAAGATGCGCCCATGGCCGCCGCTTGCGTTCTCAAGTTGGGAGCCGGCTCAGTCCTTCGCCGAGGCCTCGGGGATGCGCATCCCGTAGAAGCTGCGGTGGACGAAGAAGAGCGCCACGAGGAACAAGAACCCGCCGATGACGTAGTTCGTGTAGCCGGTGGGATTGGCCTTCTTCATCTCCACGGCGATCTCCACCGCCAGCAGGCCGAAGAGCGTGGTAAACTTGATCACCGGGTTCATCGAGACGCTGGAGGTGTCCTTGAACGGGTCGCCCACGGTGTCGCCCACGACGGTCGCGGCGTGGAGGGGCGTGCCCTTGGCGCGCATGTCCACTTCCACGATCTTCTTCGCGTTGTCCCACGCGCCGCCGCCGTTGGCCATGAAGATGGCCTGGAAGAGGCCGAAGAACGCGATGCCGACGAGGTAGCCGATGAAGAAGTAGGCATTGAAGAACGGCAGCGCGAGCGCGAAGCAGAACACGACCATGAAGATGTTCACCATGCCCTTCTGCGCGTAGATGGTGCAGATCTCCACGACCTTCTTGCTGTCCTCGATGCTCGCCGTGGCGGCGTCGAGCTTGATGTTCTCCTTGATGTAAACCACCGCGCGATACGCGCCGGTCACCACCGCCTGCATGCTCGCGCCGGTGAACCAGTAGATCACCGAGCCGCCCATCAGCAGGCCCAGCATGACCTCGGGTTGAACCAGACTCAGCTTGGCCACCGCGCCGCCGAATTCCTTCTCCAGCAGCATGATGATGCCGAAGACCATCGTGGTGGCACCGACAACCGCAGTGCCGATGAGCACGGGCTTGGCGGTGGCCTTGAAGGTGTTGCCCGCGCCGTCGCCCTTTTCAAGCTGGAGCTTCGCGTCCTCGAAGTCGGGCTTGAAGCCGAAGTTCTGCTCAATTTCCTTGGCGATGCCGGGCCGCCCCTCGATCTGGCTCAGTTCATAGACCGACTGCGCGTTGTCCGTCACCGGGCCGAAGCTGTCCACCGCGATGGTCACGGGCCCCATGCCGAGGAAGCCGAACGCCACCAGGCCGAACGCGAAGATGGGCGCGGCGAAGCCGAATTCCTTGGGCATCAGCGCCAGCACCGGGGAGCCGCTGTAGGTCGCGGTGAGATAGCTGACGAGCATCAGGCCCAGGATGCACAGGCCGGTCCAGAACGCGGAGAAGTTGCCGGCGACGAGACCGGACAGGATGTTCAGCGACGCCCCGCCGTGGTCGGACGCGGTGACGACTTCCTTCACGTGCTTGGAGTGCGGGCTGGTGAAGATCTTGGTGAACTCAGGGATCAGCGCGCCCGCGATCGTGCCGCAGGAGATGATGATCGAGAGCACCCACCACAGGTCCGGCATGGCCGTGCCGGCGCCGTCCTTGAAGCCGGCCAGCAGCAGGTAGCTGGCGATGAAGGTGACGATGATCGAGACGATGGACGTGAGCCACACGAGGTTGGTCAGCGGGGCTTCGAGGTCGAAGTCCTTCTTGTCGCCGAAGAGGGACTTGCTCAGCACCTTGTTCGCCTCGTAGGAGACCAGCGAAGTGATGACCATCAGGATGCGCATGGTGAAGATCCAGATGATGAGCTGGCCGCAGATTTCCGTGGTGCCCAAGGCCAGCGCGAGGAACGCGATCAAGGCCACGCCCGTCACGCCGTAGGTCTCGAAGCCGTCCGCCGTGGGTCCGACCGAGTCGCCGGCATTGTCGCCGGTGCAGTCCGCGATCACGCCGGGGTTCTTCGGATCATCTTCAGGGAGCTTGAAGACGATCTTCATCAGGTCCGCGCCGATGTCGGCGATCTTGGTGAAGATGCCGCCGCAGATGCGCAGCGCGCTCGCGCCGAGGGACTCGCCGATGGCGAAGCCGATGAAGCACGGGCCGACGAGTTCCTTGGGCAGGAAGCACAGGATGCAGATCATGAAGAACAGCTCCACGCACACCAGCAGCAGGCCCACGCTCATGCCGGACTGGAGCGGGATCATCAGCGTGTTGAGCGAGTTGCCCTTGAGTGCCGAGAACGCGGCGCGGGAGTTGGCCACCGTGTTGATGCGGATGCCGAACCAGGCCACACCGTAGCTGCCCAGGATGCCGAGGATGGAGGCGAGCAGGATGACCACCACGTCAACGATGCCCTTATGTTGCAGGACGCTGAAGTAGTAGTAGATGCACGCCGCGATGAGCACCCAGAGAATGGCAAGGAACTTGCCCTGCTGGAACAGGTAGGTCTTGCACGTCTGCCAGATGATGTGCGACACCTCGTGCATGCACTGGTGGACCTGCAGCGCCTTGGTCTGCTGATACTGGATCCAGCCGTAGAGCGTCCCCAGCGCGCACACCACGATGCCGAAATACATCAACTGGTAGCCGGTGATGGTGCCGCCGAAGAGCTGGAACGAGACCTTGCTCAAGTCCGGCAGGTTGATGTCCGCCTCGCCCGCGAAGGCCGGCAAGGCGGCGAGGAAGGTGACGAGAAGAATCCCCAGGAACCGCGATTTACCTTTCAGCATAATGAGTCTTGTGGACTGTGTTTTCGCCGGCGCGGGGCCGTTTTCGACACCGCGCCGTGCTTTGGTTTATCAGGCGACGCGCCAGTGAGTAGAGGGAAGCCAACGGAGGGTCAAGCCCTATTCCGGGCATGGCTCAAAATGGTCTCCACCGTCCTTTTCCTGCCGTGCCGGATCAATTTCCCGAGGCCGCGCCCGGCCTGGCCACGGGCGGCCCGGCCAGCAACTCCTTGAGGTTGTAGTGGGTGTAGCGCGTGTGGCTGGCCACGTTCTTCGAGTCCGCGTTCGCCACCCAGAAGTCCAGCGTGTCCGGCGCGAAGAGGACGGAGTGGATGTTCGAGTTCATGCAGACGGGTCGCGTCATCAGGTCGCGCGCGCCGTCGGCGTCGAGCTTGCCGAAGCCGCCCTTCACGCGGCGGGCCAGCTCCTCGTAGCGCTCGCCCGCGCTCATCAGCACGGCGTCCTTGATGGGATGCGGGAGCTGCGGATGCGCCTGGTTCGGCAGCACGACCTCGAACTTCGTCGGCGTCGCCGCGATGCCCACGGCGCGCTTCGCTTTGCCGTCCGCGATCGCGTAGTAGTATTCGCAGGTGCGCGGTCCGCGCCGCAGGCTTCACCCGGGGGGCATTTGACTACGCAAGCAACTCACTGGCTTCCGCGTTGCTGTCACCAAACTTCCCAGTCGGAACCTCCATTTTCTGGGCCATGGTCAGCAGCAAATTGCTCAAGTGAGCCCTGGGATTCACCGGCTTGTGGCAGATCCTCACCAAGGAAGCAGGTTGCTCGGGGTTGTAGGCGTATCCGTCAGGGCTGGCCAGCGCGTTGTAGTCCAGGTGCCGGCCGTGCTTGATCCCCAGGCTCCTGCCGCCGGCGAACACCAGCGGCAGGTTCGCATTGCCGTGCGAGTGCCCGTAGGCCATGCCACCGCCATAGAGGGCCATAGTCGTGTCCAGCAGCGGGCCTTCCGCATCGCGCGCCTCGCTGAGGCGGTCCAGAAAATAGCTGAACTGCTCGAGGTTGAACGCATCGCTGGCTGACAGGTTCGCGAGCATCTCCTTGTTGCCGTTGTGGTGCGAAAGGGCGTGCCGGCCAAAGTTGATGCCAATCTCCGGGATCGCAGGCCCGGTTCCCTCGTCCCCGGTCATGAAGGTTGCCACGCGCGTGGAATCCGTCTGGAAGGCCAGCACGATCAGGTCATACATCGTGCGGAGGTATTCCCCCAATTCCGCGAGCGGGATGTCGCGGTCCAGGTGTGATGCAATCCGTTTGTCCACCTGCGGACGCGGCCGGTCGAGCCAGGCGTCGGCCCGTTGCGTGCGGATTTCGATTTCCCGCACGGACGTCAGGTATTGGTTGAGGCGTTCCGAATCCTGGCTGCCCAGCCGGCGGTTCAGCCGGCGGGCTTCTCCCAGGATCGTGTCCAGAATGCTCCCCTGACGATCCAGCTCACGTCGCTGGACATTGATGCCCTCCTTGGATTCCTGAAAGAGCCGGCGAAAGACGACCCCGGGGACGGAATCCTCCGGCAGCCCGATGCCGTCGGCCGTCCAGGACAGCGAGCGCCGGCGTTCGCTGCTCAACTGCAACGAGGCGAACCGGGTCTGGGGCTCCGTCACCCGGGCCATGAGCTGATCCACGGAAATCGTGTTCCGATGGCTGGGGTCAACCTTGGCCCCGGTCAGCCAGATCGCGCTGCAATCATGGGCTTTCCCCAGGCCGTTGGGATGATGGAGGCCGCTGATGGGCGTGATGCTCGCGCGGTGCTTCTCCAGCGACTTGAGCGACCGCGAGAACTTGTAGTTCTTGCCGGACTCAAAGATCTGATAGTCCGCCGGATTCACGCCGTTGGGCAGATACATGAAGACGCTGCGCCTGACCCGCGCCGGGGCTTGGGCGGCCTGGAGCGGCCGCATGCACTCCAGAAACGGCAGGCCCAGCGACACCCCGAGACCCCGGAGCGCCTGACGACGGCTCAGCAACCAGTTTTGTGTGAGAATGTTGGCCATGACGGAATGTGGGTCGGTGGGTTGGCTGGTGGGTGGCGGGTGAAGTTCTATGCTGGCCGCGCTATTTTTCGGTCGGGGGCGGGCTGGTGGAGGGGTCGTCGTCGGTCACCGCGTTCGCGCGCTCTTCCGGTGGGAGGACTCCGTTGGGAAAATCACTGATGCCCACGCGCACGATGCCTCCGGCGCGAAACCCTTCGAGCATGTGCCGGACTTCGATGTGAAGCTGGATGCCACTGCTGCCCAGCGGGGGATGGGGGAGCTTGTCCACCTTCACGAGGCGGCCCCCCTGCGAATCCTGGTCCTTGCGCCAGGTGCGGAGGGTCGGTTCCGCGACCGCGAGCTGCGCGGCGCGGCTGCCGCTGACCTCGGCGTAAAGCGCGGGGTCCATGCCGCCAAAGAGCGTCACCTGGACGGTGCCAGATCCGTTCGGCTGATCGGGGCGCGCGTGATACGTGACCTTGTCAACCCAGCCCGGCAGCCAGCGGTAACGCTGATGGCGGAGGTGGACCTGGCGCTGGGCCTCGGCCGCCACCGCGAGGGCTTGCTGGTCCAGCCAGAGATCCCGGACGTGAAATTTTCCATAGCCCCAGTTCGGATCCCAAGTCAGGTTCACCTGCACGTTCTGCCCGGGCTGGATGTCCTTCACGCTGGCGAACTCCCTTCCCTTCCAGACGCGGGTGCTTGGGTCCAGGCCAAATTTCTGCTCGCCGCCGAGGCCGCCGGGAGCTTTCGCGCCGGTGGCGGTCACGACGAGGAACTGCCGGCCATCCTTCTCGTTGGTTTCGATGCCGGACACCTGCCAGGCCTGCCCGTGACGCCGGTAGAAGCTGACGTCGTCCTCCAGCCGGGCGGCGTGCGTGTGCTCGACCAGATAGGTCGCACGTTGCTGCGCGGCCTTGGTCTTCGGACTGGGCCGGGGGATGGAAGTGTCCCCCTTGGGCGGCAGCAAGAATGCGCCGTGCAGGACGGTTCCCAGGGGAATGTCTTTGAGTTCCGCCGGCGCGCCGTGGTAGCTGACCATGCCATAGGGAAGCAGCGCGAACGGCTGGCCGGGGAACCGGTTGTAGCGGTCCGGGGCGAGATCCCCGCCCGGCCGCAACCAGCCGCGGCGGTTGATGGCGTCCACGCTGATCAGTTCCCCGGTCATCGCCACGCCATCGGTGGCCGCAGGGAACTGTCCGTAGGGAGGCGCGGCGACTTTTTCGGCGGCCGCCAGCGGACCGGCCAGGGCGAGCCACAGCACCGCCCGCAGCGCGCTCGTCAGCCGAACCCGGCGGTGGGCGGCTGTTTCAAACCCGGGCGGCGATGCCTTGGACGGCGATTTGATCATGCGGGTCATCGCTTTTGAAACAGCTCCGAGAGCACGAAGTTCTCCATGACCGTCCTCAGGCGATAGTCGTCGGCCTTGCTGGCCTCCGCGATCGCGCGGATCTGCTGCGTGTCGTCCAGGGTCATCACGCGCCGCAACGCATAGGTCGCCAAATGCTCAGTGAACGCCTCGGCGAACCGCCCCTGCTCCGCGACCAGCAGCGCCTTGAATTCTTTCGGGCCGCTGAACTTGCGCCCGTCGGGCAGTTCGCCGGACGCGTTCACCGGGGGATTCTTGCCTTTGCCGGAAGTTTCCTCTTCCGTCCGCCAGCGGCCAATCGCGTCGTAGTTCTCGAACGCGAAGCCCAGCGGATCAATCTTCCGATGGCAGGAGGCGCAGGTCGCCTGCGTGGCATGAGCCTGCAACTGCATGCGGATCGTTGCCTTGGGGGCGTCGGTGGGCGTCGGTTCGAGCGGCTCGACATTGGGCGGAGGCGACGGCGGGGTCCGGTTGAAGATGGCTTCCGACAACCATACGCCGCGATGCACTGGACGATGCCGCTGCCCATCGGACGTCAGCATCAGGACCGACGCCTGCGAGAGCAGGCCGCCCCGCTGGTCGTTCGGGCTCAGCGCGACCCGCTGGAAGCCCATCTCCTCCGTCTGCGGCATCCCGTAGTGCTGCCGCAGGCGGGGGTTCAACATCGCCCAGTCCGAGTCCAGGAACTCCCGCAGCGGCCGGTTCTGCCGGAACATTTCGCGGAAGAAGAGCTTGGTCTCCTCGACCATGCTCCGCTGGAGCCACGGGCTGTAATCGGGATACAGCTTCGGGTTCGGCGGGAACATCCCCACCTGGTGCAACTGGAGCCACTGGTAGGGATAGGAGTCGAGGAACCGCGCGAACTTGGGATCCTGGAACATTCGCCGAACCTGCCGGCGAAGCTCTTGCGGCGCATGCAGTTTCCCGGCGTCCGCCGCCGTGGCCAGCTCCTCATCGGGCATGGAACTGAACAGGAAGTAGGACAAGCGCGAGGCCAGCTCCCAATCGTTCACCCGGCTGCGGTTCTCCTCCGGCGAACCCTCTTGCAGATGGTAGAAATTGCTGGATGCGAGCACCGCAATCATGGCGGTCTGGCACGCGGCGTCGGGCTTCTCGCCCTTCTTCACTTCGCCGGCCGCCAGTTGCACATAGGGTTCCATTTCCGCGTCGGCCACCGGGCGGCGCCAGGCACGTTGGGCCAGGGTTTTCAGGCAGGTGCGGATTTCGTCCAAGCTGGCGTTCTTGCCCGGATGGATGCGGGTGCGCCACTGCTGCATCTCGGGTGAAACGATGGGGCCTTCCCATTCAATCCAGTCCACCAGCAGCAACGGATAAATCGCCCGGCCGTCCTCGGTGAACAGCTTGTAGCCGGTCGGACTCATCAGGCTTGGCTCCTTATACGCGGCCAGCATGGCGGCCTGCCCCAGGCTCGTGGTGCCGCGCTTCTTCGCGTCAAACTCGTCGGCGCTTTCGTTGAACATCGTCAGCGCGGCGGGCATCTCCATGAATGTTTCGAACTCGAGGATGACCGGCTTGTCTTCCGGCGCCACCACATCGGCGTCGAACACCGTTTTTATGGCTCCCTTCGATCCGCCCCGGACCATCAAGTGCGGCCGCTCGCCGTTCAGGCCCGGCAATCCGCTGAGCTGGATTCTCGCCCGATACAGTCCAGAGGCATCCCGCGGCCCCAGCCAGACCGGGCTGAACCCCGCCATGCGAGCGCCCGGCCAGAGCAGGTGGCGCATCGGCTCCGTGCGCCCGAGTTCCTTCAGCCGGGCTTGGATTCGCCCCAGCTCGCCATCGTCCAGCCGGCGGAGGTCGGCGGCCTCGCGCTGGATCTTCCTGGTTTTCACGGAACGATTCAGGCTCACGTCGCGAAGGATCTCCCGCGCGGCCTTGAGGTAATGTTCCACGTGCGACGGCGACAGCGACAGCATGGACCCCACCCGGTCGAACCCGTGCCAGAGAGGGTCCGGGTTAAAGACGCCCGGCCGGTTCACGTCAAAGTGGACGCCGAACAGGTCGTGGATGGTGTGCTGATACTCGGCTCGGGAGAGCCGGTAATGGGCCACCGGTCCCCGGCGGGCCATGCGGGCCGCCTGTCCCTCGCGGGAGCGCGCCGACAGCCACTCCACGACGCTCCCCAGCTCCTCGGCGGATGGCTTTGGTTCGGTGTCCGGCGGCATCTCCCCCGTCTTCATGCGGAAGATCACTTCCTCCCACTGCTGCGCCGTCCGGGCGTCGGTGAAATCGCGCGCCAGCGTGTCCAGCCGGAAGTCCCCCTTCTGCTTCTTGTCGTCGTGGCAGCGGAGGCAATGCTTCTGCAAGAGCGGCGCAACCGCCCGGTCAAAGCCCGGCGGCTCCGCAGCCATGCAGAAGCTCGCCGGCCAGGCCAGCGTGCCAAGCGACGCGAGCAGGATGATCAACCGTCCGCACATAGGCTGCGAGGCACACAGACGGCATGGTGCATAACAAGGTTACGGGACCACGCGTCATCCGCACATGATCACGCGGTCGTCCGACCCTCGGCGGGGCCGCGTCCCCCCGCGCCCCGGAGGATCGTTCTCCTGCGACGATCACTGCCCCCCACCCGTCGCCGCTGCGGCAGTCGGCGGGGCGAGCAGCTTCGCGAGGTTGTAGTGCGTGTAACGCGTGTGGCTGGCGACGTTCTTCGAGTCCGCGTTCGCCACCCAGAAATCCAGCGTGTCCGGCGCGAAGAGGACGGAGTGGATGTTCGAGTTCATGCACACGGGGCGGGTCATCAGGTCGCGCGCGCCGTCCGCGTCGAGCTTGCCGAAGCCGCCCTTCACGCGGCGGGCCAGCTCCTCGTAGCGCTCGCCCGCGCTCATCAGCACGGCGTCCTTGATGGGATGCGGGAGCTGCGGGTGCGCCTGGTTCGGCAGCACGACCTCGAACTTGGTCGGCGTCGCCGCGATGCCCACGGCGCGCTTCGCTTTGCCGTCCGCAATCACGTAGTAGTATTCGCAGGTGCGCGGTCCGCGGCGCATGATTTCCACGGCCTCGTCGAGCGTGCCGGCCTTCTCCATGACCTCACGGATGAGCTGCGCCATGGGCTTGCCGTCCCACTGGCCTTCGCCGCGTCCGCCCATCTCGCCGATGCTGATGTGCTTCGCGTTCATCGCCGTGACGGAGCCGATGAAGCCGGCGTAGCTGATGTTCACCCACGCGTGGCCCTGCTCCGGCTGGTGGACGATGACGGTGGCATTCTGCTCCAGCCCGATGCCCTTCATGTAATCCAGGATGCGACCGTGGTAGATCCGCCCGCCCGCCGTGGCGTCACCGAAGACCGCGAAGCCGCTGCAATGAAACAGCTCGGGGAAGTAGTTCGCCAGCCGGGCTTCCTCGCGCCGCACCCCGGCTGCCGAGGCCATCGCGTCCATTTCCCGCGTGTAGCGCGGGTCCACAAACTTGCCGAAGCGCCCGGTGGCCTCTTCGATTTCATTGAAGAACCAGCGCGACTTGGCGAACGAGCTGGCCACGCCCACGCCATAGAGCATCCGGTCCACCAGGTGCTTCACCTCGGCCTTGAGCAGCGTGCCGTGTTGCTCGCCCATCGCCTCCGGCGTGCCCTTGAGGAAGAGCACCTTGGTCCCGTCATGCACTTCCAACCGTCCCGCCCCATGGACGGCGGCCACGCGGCGCTCGCCCGTCACCGGCCCGAGCGAGGGCGCCTGATTGCTCAGCATGGACGGGGCGGTCTGCAGGAAACGCACGAGGTGGCTGAGGGCGACGTGCTCCACCTTGTCGCCCGCCGTCGCGGGCAGCTTCCATTTCTCCGCCGGCCAGGCGGCTTCCTGCTTCAAGTTCTTCAAGTCCACGGTCACGAAGACCTGCTTCCCGTCCGACCAGCCCAGCCGCGCGGGCAGCGAATCACTGGCACGGACCCACAGATGCAGCGTGCCGGCGGGCAGCTTGAGCGCCTCGATGGCCTGGGGCTGCGGCGTGGCGCGCAGGACGCGGCAGACCACGCCTTCGAGTTCTTCGTCCGCGCCTTGCTCCACCTGGCACAGCAGGGGCAGCAGCGCGAGCTGTTCACGCGGCAGGGGGAGCTTCCACTTGCCCAGCCGGGTGTCGTCGAGCTGGTCGGGCGCGCTGGCAAAGCGGGCCAGGCCCGGCTGGCCGACCACGCCGAACTGCTTCCCCGGCGTGTAAACCCAGAGTGACTCGCCGTTCCGACCGGCGGCAAAACGCTCGCCGCCGAGGTCCGCCGCCAGCCGCAGGTGGTCCGGGGCCTGCCACGCGAAGTCCACTTCGCGGCCGAGGAGGTCCTTGGGCAGGCCATCCGCGCGGGAGAGCTTCAAGGTGGCGGCCAGTGTTTGCGCGGGAGCGCCCGGAGCCGGTTCGACGAGGGCGGCCAGCTTGAACAGCGCCTGGCCGAACAGTTGGACGGGCGTAGGCTTGGGGGTTTCCTGCGCGCGCAGGGCCACGGCACTGAGCAACAAAGCGGCTGCCAGCAGCAGACGGACTTGGTTCATACGATGACCGTAAAAGGCCCGGACGGAACGCGCAAGCACCGGCTGTCAGGACGGCAAAACGAAGGAGGAGCAGGATCAAGATCAGGATTGCGAGCAGGAAAACCGGAGCGGCGGTTCCTCCTGCTCCTCTTGCTCTGCCGGGAGAGCAGCCCTTCAGCCGGATGGCCTCGGAGCGTATCACCGCCCCGCCGGGAGCGAGAAGGTGACCAGCACAGGCCGGTGGTCCGAGGCCTCGCGCCACCACGGGAGGGCGAGGACGCAAGTCTGCTCACGGACCACACGGTTCGCCAGCACCGGGGTGGCCAGCACGTAGTCGAAGCGCGAATAGGTGTCCTCGCGGTTGTAAAAGTAGGTCCAGGTGACGTTGGGGTTCGGCCGCTGGAGTGGTGCGTCGGGTGCGGCGCGAGTGGCCTCCTCGGGGCGCAGGTCCACCAGCGCGGTCCGACCGCGGCCGATGAGCGTGCGGATGGGCTTGGCCTCGCGCGTGTCGTTAAAGTCCCCCAGCACCAGGAGCGGGGCGTTCGGGCTGGCCTTGAGCCGGGCGTCAATTTTCTCCCGCAACAGCACGGCTTCCTGTTCACGCAGGGCGGCCTGATCCGCCTCGGGCACCGGGAGCTTGGACTTCAAGTGCGCGGCCAGCAGGGTGAACTGGAACTGCGGCGTGACCTGCACGTCCACTTCCGCAAAACCCCGGCTCACGCGGAACCGGCGGTCGTTCAGCAGGAAGCTGTCGTTGGTATGCGGTCGGCGCGCGACGATTGGGAACCGGCTCAGCACGGCGACATGGATGTTCGTGTCGTGCCCGCTGACGTGCTCCCAGTGCGGGTAGTCGAGGCCGGCGGTGGTGAGCGCGTCGCGCAGTTCCAGCAAGGCGTTGGTGCCGCCCATTTCCTGCAGGGCGACCACGTCCGGCCGCAGGGCCAGCAGGGTGTCACGCACCCGGGCTTTGGCGGTGGCGGGCTTGGCGGTGCGGCCGGGCACCGGTCCGGCGAGGTAGTTCTCGACGTTGTAGGTGGCCACGGTGAACTGCTCCCCCGCCCCGGCCAGCGGCAGCCAGCCAACGAGCAGGAGCAACACGAGGCGGGGAAACATGGCGGCAGGAGCGTAGAAAATGCCGTGGGCGACGGCAAGCGTCGGCGGAGCGCGGCCCACGATACGTAGCGCCGGCCTCCGGCGGGGCGAGAAACCGCAGAAGCCCCGCCCCCACAACCCCATTAAACCCCCCCCCCCCGCCCGGGGGGGGGGGCCCCCCCCCGCCCCCCCCGCAGCGGGAGC
>CAZCBE010000072.1:3616-34865 GCA_964496695.1 uncultured Klebsiella sp. | reverse complement strand
CGCGCCAAACTCGGAGAAATAATGGCAGACACTTCAAGGACAGCAGACTAGTGGGGCAGGCTTCCAGCCTGCCATCGCGGGCATCCTGCCCGCGAAGGTGTTTCCGGGCGCTTTTCTGACCGGGAGGGCAACGCGGGCAAGATGCCCGCTGAGGCAGGCTGGAAGCTTGCCCCACTACTGCGGCGGCTCGTCGGATTGCGAAGTTCGGAGTAATGCCAGTTCCCAATGCAGTCGGTGCATGCGCCCGAACGCACCCCTCACCCAAACCCCAGGAAGGGAGAGGGAGCCGGCATGCGCCGACAAAACGAAAAGGGCCGACATCGCTGCCGGCCCTTTCGCGTTCGTTGATTCGCTGGCTTACGGGATGACCATGTCCGCCACGGTCTTGCCGGCCGGGATGAAGGGCAGCACGTGCTCGGTGTAGGGCGTGATGATGTCCAAGATGTAGGGCTCCTTGGAGTCGAGCATCCGCTTCATCGCGGCGCGAAGGTCCTTCTTGAACATCACGCGCTCGCACGGGACGCTGAAGCCCTTGGCCATCGTCACGTAGTCGGGGTAGATGGCCTTCACGTTGTCGGGGTCGCCGAGGTAGGTGTGGCCGCGGTTGCCGGCGTAGAAGCGGTCTTCCCATTGCACCACCATGCCGAGATGCTGGTTGTTCAGGATGATGGCCTTGGCGGCGATCTTCTCGATGTGCGCGGTGGCCAGTTCCTGCACGTTCATCAGGAAGGAGCCGTCGCCATCAATGTCAATCACCTGCTTGTCCGGGCAGGCCACCTTCGCGCCCATCGCGGCAGGATAGCCGTAGCCCATCGCGCCGAGGCCGGCGCTGGTGAGGAACTGGCGCGGCCAGGTGTATTTGAACCACTGCCCGGCCCACATCTGGTGCTGGCCCACGCCGGTGGTGATGATCGCATCGCCGCCGGTCAGCTCATAGAGCAGCTCGATGGCGTATTGCGGCAGGATCACTTCCTTTTCCTGACCCGCGAGGTGGTCCTTCATGTGCTGGGACTTCGCGACCTCGTCGTTGGCCGTGTAGCGGAACGGCGCGCGGGCCTTCCACTCAGCACACTGGGTCACCCAGGCGGAATACTGTTTGGACAAGGCGCGCTTGCGGAGCATCTCGTTAAGCTTGCCGAGCGCGAACTTGATGTCGCTCACGATGGGCAGGTTCGCCGGCTTGTTCTTGTTGATCTCGGACGGATCAATATCAATGTGGACGATGGTCCCGCGCTTGCAAAACTCGTCCACCTTGCCGGTCACGCGGTCATCGAAGCGCACGCCAAAGGCGAGCAGCAGGTCCGCTCCGGGGGCCACGGCGACCATGGGGTCGGTGAAGTTCGCGCGCTTCTTGTATTCGCCGCTGACGGCCCAGTTCGCGGCGGCGGAGCCGTGCATGCCCAGCCAGCGGAGGGAGAGGTCGTGCGTCTCGGGGAACGCGCCGCAGCCCATGATCGTCGTGGTCACGGGGATCTGCGTCAGTTCGGCGAACTCGCGGAGTTCGTCCGACGCATTGCCGCTGATGACACCGCCGCCGGCGTAGATCACGGGGCGCTCGGACTTCTCGAGCAGGCCGATGATCTCGTTGAGGGCGATGTCGCTGGCGCGCTTGTCCGGGTTGTAGCCGCGGAGGTTGATCTCCTTCGGATAGACCGGCTGCGTCTCCGCCTGCTGAATGTTCTTGGGCACGTCCACCACCACGGGGCCGGGCCGGCCGGACTGCGCGATGTAGAACGCCTCCTTGATGATGCGCGGGATGTCGTTGATGTCCGTGACCAGGTAGGAGTGCTTCACGATCGGCAGGGTCATGCCGAAGAAGTCGGTCTCCTGAAACGCGCCCTTGCCGATCATCGCCTGCGGCACCTGGCCGGTGATGGCGACGAGCGGGATGGAATCCATGTAGGCATCCGCGATGCCCGAGATGAGGTTGGTGGCACCGGGGCCGGAAGTGGCCATGCAGACACCGGCCCGGCCGGTCGCGCGGGCATAGCCCTCGGCCATGAAGACGCCGCCCTGCTCGTGGCGCGGGAGGATGGTGCGGATCTTCGAGCGGGTGAGCGCCTGGTGGAACTCCATGCTCGCGCCGCCGGGATAAGCGAAGATGACTTCCACGCCCTCGCGCTCAAGGCACTTGATGAGGATGTCGCTGCCCTTCATACGGGGGCCGACCTCGGCCTTGTCGGTGGCGTGCGCTTTCGCTTCGGCGTGTTCTGCGGTTGCTTTGCTCATGACTTTGCTTTTGGTGTTGGGCGGGCGGCGCGTGGCGAACAAAAAACCCACGACTGCTGCCAGCCGTGGGTTCTTGTCGAAATCTTGCCTATGCCCGACAAGGCCCGCCGGCGTCGCCAATTACGACGACTACCTCAAGCAGGACATGTCCGACAGTGCCTAACATTGGCGGAAACCTAGCCCGGGTGAAAAAACCGGTCAAGAGTGGATTCCGACCAACGCAAGGCGCGGTGTGGCTCGTCGCTCCCCTGGAGCGCGGGTCTGCGGCCCGCAGCAGCATCTATGAGCCGTTGCATTCGTGACAGCCAGCACGATTGAGGGTCGGCCGTTGCTGCGGGTCACAGACCCGCGCTCCGCTGACAGGCACGGGAAATTGCTCGCCGCGTCACCTCACGTGGTTAAGCTGCCCGTGCTCGCGATGAAAAACCTTTGCCGCACCCTCCCGCTTTTCCTGCTCGCGTTGCTCACAGCCACCTCCCCCGCCGCGGCCCCTAAAACCAACGCCCCCGCCACCAAGGCTGGCTCCGCCGACGGCCGTTTCGGCTTCAGCGGTCCGGAAATCTTCCCGGTGGATTACCAGATTGGCAACCTGCACACGGCGGACTTCGATGGTGACGGCTTGAACGACCTGCTGGTGGTCAACAACGCGCGCTCCAAGCTCACCCTGCTCTACAACCGCACCGGCAAGCCGCCCGAGCCCAAAACCGCCCGCACCACCGGCTCGCGCGATGTCAACGAACTCCCGCCGGACGCCCGCTTCCGCATTGACTCCATCGCTTCCGAAAAACGCATCACCGCCCTCGCCGTCGCCGATCTGAACGGAGACGGCCGGCCCGACCTCGCCTACTACGGCGAGCCGAAGGAACTCATCCTCCAGTTCAACCTCGGCAAGGGCACCTGGGCCGCGCCGCGCCGCCTGGCGATTGATGACGCGCAGCTTACCCAGAACGCCCTCGTCACCGGCGATCTCAACGGCGACAAGCTCACCGATCTCATCGTGCTGGCGGAGACGCATGTCTGGGTGCTCTTCCAGAAGTCCGACCACACCTTCGCCGAGCCGGAGAAGATCCCCTTCACCGGCAACGTGAAAGCGGTGCAGGTCCTGGACGTGGACGGCGACGGGCGCGACGACCTGCTGCTCGTGAACTGGGAGGACAAGAACCCGTTCCGTTTCCGCCTGCAAAACTTCGCCGGCCAGCTTGGACCGGAAGTTCACTTTCCCTTCCCCCAGATCCGCTCGTTCTGGGCCGAGGACCTGGACGGCGACCGCAAGATGGAGCTGCTCACCATCGCGATGCAGTCGGGCCGTGCACAGATTTCCAACTTCATCCAAAAGCCTGCTGAGACCTTCGTCGGCACGCTCAAGCAAGGCCAGTTGCAAGTCCTCCCGCTCAATCGCACGGACAAGACCCGCCGCGGCACCGCGTGGGCGGATGTGAATGGCGACGGCCTCACCGACCTCCTCGTGGCCGAACCGGACAGCGGCCAGCTCAGCGTCCACCTCCAGCAGAAGGATGGCTCGCTGGCACCCGCGAAGAAGTTCCCCACGCTCACCGGCGTCACCGAACTCGCCGTCGCGGACTGGGACGGGGATGGCCAGCCCAATGTGTTCGTGCTGAGCGCGGAGGAACGGCAGCTCGGTGTGAGCAAGGTCGAGGCCGGCGGACGCATCACCTTCCCGAAGCCCTTCGCGCTGGATGGCCGGCCGCTCGCCATGGCCATCGGCCCGCTCACCGCCGGGGCCAAGCCCACGCTCGCGGTGATCGTGGACGCGGATGGCAAGCGTTCGCTCGTCACGCAGGTGGCCGGGGGCACGCCCCGCACGCAGAAGCTGGCGGAATCTTTCAAGTCCAACCCCAGCGCGCTGTTCCTCCATGATGCGGATCAGGACGGACACCCAGACCTGGTCGTGCTCACGCCCTACGAGAAGATCAAGGTGCTGCTCAACACGCCGGGCAAGGACTTCACCGAGGTGGATGTCACGCCCCCCGGCGGCTCGATGGAACAGCCGTGGTTCAGCCTCGCGGACGTGGACGGCGACGGGAAGGCCGAGCTGCTCCTGCCGCAGAAGAACTTTCTCCGTGCCGTGGTGCTGCAACGGGACACCAAGGCCGGTGACCCCAAGCCTGCCGCCACGTTCGTCGTGAAAGACCAGATCAACGGTGCCGCCGGCAACTCCCGGCTCGTGGGTGCCGCCTCCCTGCCCAATGGCGGCAAGTCTCCCCTGCTCTTCCTCCTCGACGCCGAGCGCAAGCAGCTCTCCGTGGCCGAGCGCGACAGCGCCGGGGTCTGGCGGACCGCCCGCAGCCTGCCGCTGCCAGTGACCGACTTCAACGGCCTCCGCGCCGTGGCCCTCGGCTCGAAGGAGCCCAACGCCCTGGCCTTCCTCGGCCTCAACTCGGCCGCGTGGCTGCCCTTCAGCGGGCAGGTCTGGGATGTGCGCGAGCTGGACGGCTACGAGTCGCCCATCAAGGACGGCCGCCTCACGGACGTCGTGACCGGTGATCTGAACCAGGACGGGCGCAAGGACCTGGTCTTCCTCGAAACGGCGAAGAACTACCTCGACATCGTGAGCTTTGACAAAGGGGCCAAGCTGGTGCCAGCCAACCGCTGGCAGGTCTTCGAGGAGCGCACCTTCCGCAATCGCCGCAGTGACGCCCCCGAACCGCGCGAGGCGCTCATCGCCGATGTCACGGGCGACGGCAAGAACGACCTCATCATCCTCGTCCACGACCGCGTGCTCGTGTATCCGCAGGAGTGATTCGAGTGAAGGGGACACTCCTGTCCCCTTCCCACGTGGAGTGGAGCGCCGGTCTCTGACCCGGCGTTAAACCAGCCGCCTTACCAACACGCCGGGTCGGAGACCGGCGCTCCGCCAAGGCCCGGCTCCATCGCCTTATCCGCGTTCGGATTGAATCGCACTTCGCCCGCCACCATCTATCCTTTGCGTGATGAACCGCCTTCGCTCCACCCTGCTCGGATCACTGGTGCTGGCGTTGCTGTGCGTGCTCGCGGGCACGGCGGCGGAATCCAAGGCGCCCGCGAAGAAAGCCGCGCCGCCAACCCCCTGGTCCTTCCTCCCGCTTCGCGAAACCGCCCCGCCCAAGGTCCGCGACGCAAAATGGCCCAAGACCCAGATTGACCACTTCCTACTGGCGAAGATGGACAAGGCCGGCCTTAAACCCGCCGCCCCCGCTGACCCGCGTGCCTTGATTCGCCGCCTCCACTTCGACCTCACCGGCCTGCCCCCGACGCCGGAGGAAGTTGAAGCGTTTGTCGCAAACTGGCCGAAGGGCACCGACGCCGCCGCACTCAAAACTCGAAACTCCAAACTCGAAACCACCGTCAACGCCTTGCTGGCCTCCCCCCACTACGGCGAGCGCTACGCCCGCTACTGGCTTGACCTCGCCCGCTACGTGGACGAAACCGCCTCGTGGCTCGAGAAGACCAGCGGCGCGCACCTCTACCGCGACTGGGTCATCAAGGCTTTCAACGAGGACATGCCCTACGACCAGTTCGTCATGCGGCAGATCGCCACCGATCAGATGGGCCTGCCGCCTGAGGACCGCCACGCCCTCGCCTTCCTCGGCCTCGCGCCAACTTACTGGAAGGAACTTCAGCTCCCGCCCGATCTCATCAAAGGCACGGTCGCCGACGAATGGGAGGAGCATGTGGACACCCTCAGCCGCACCTTCCTCGGCCTCACCCTCGCCTGCGCCCGCTGCCACGATCACAAGTCCGACCCCATCACCGCCGCCGATTACTATGGCATCGCCGGCGTCTTCGCGAGCGTGCGGCATGCCGAGCGTCCCACCATGGGCGATGAGTTCTGGCTGCCGGTGAAGAAGGCCCGCGAGTCCGTCGCTGCGCTGGAGAAGGAACGCGATGACTTGAAGAAGAAGAAGCCCGCCCCCGCCGACCTGACGAATCAAGTCGCCGTCATCGAGCAGAAGATCGCCGGGCTCAAGACCGCCACGCCGCACTTCAATATGGCGATGGCCACCGCCGTCGAGGACGCCGCGCTCTTCGTCATTCCCGCCGGCAACAACAAAGGCACGGTGCTCGATTTCAAGCCCGGCCAGGCCCGCGATCTTGAACTGATGAAGCGCGGCGACCCGAACAACACCGGCGACATCGTCCCCCGCCGCTTCCTCTCCGCCTTCCCGGCGAAGGACGGCCAGCCCCGCCGCTTCACCACCGGCAGCGGCCGCCTGGAACTCGCGCAGGCCATCGTGCAGGAAGCCGCGCCGCTCACTGCGCGCGTCATCGTGAACCGCATTTGGAAACACCACTTCGGCCGCGGCATCGTGGACACGCCGAGCGAGTTCGGCCCCACCGGCGAAACGCCCTCGCATCCAGAGCTGCTCGACGCTCTCACCGCGCGCTTCATCCAGCACGGCTGGTCCATCAAGTGGCTGCACCGCGAAATCCTCCTCTCCGCCGCGTGGCAGCAAAGCTCCCTCGCGCCGGACACCGAGAAGCGCGACCCGGAGAACAAGCTCTTCGCCCGCATGCCCCGCCGCCGGCTGGACTTTGAGGCGTGGCGCGACACCACGCTCGCCGCCGCCGGCACGCTGGACCGCAGTTTCGGCGGCGTCGCGACTCCGCTCACGTCCGACAAGAACCTCCGCCGCACGCTCTACGGCACCGTGAACCGCCACGAGCTGGAGCCCATGCTGCGCATCCACGACTTCCCCGACCCCGCCGCCCACAGCGCCTCGCGCACCGAGACCGCCACCGCGCTGCAAATGCTCTTCTCGCTGAACAGCCCCTTCCTCCTCGCCCAAGCCGACGCCTTCGCCGCGCGCCTGGAAAAGGAGGCCAGCCCGACCGTCAACGACCGTGTGACCCGCGCCCTCGCCATCCTCTTCCAACGCCCTCCGACCACGAAGGAACTCGCCATGGCTACCCGCTTCCTCGCCGGCCGCGAGACGGACAAGAAGGCGTGGTCCGAATACGCCCAAGCCCTGCTGGCCAGCAACGAAACGCAGTTTGTGGATTGAGAAGCTCGGTTGCCATTGCCTCAAACTCGTAGTAACAGAATGCCATGAAAGCCGACGCTCTCATCACGGTGGACCCGGAAATCCTCGGTGGCACACCGGTCTTCACCGGCACGCGCGTCCCGGTGAACACGCTCTTCGAGTATCTAGAGGATGACTACTCGATGGAGGAATTTCTGGAGTGCTTCCCCACTGTGACGCGTGCAATGGCCTGCCGCGTCTTGGAACGCTCTGAATCCGCCCTGTTGGCCGAAGCAGCGGCATGAACATCCTACTGGACGAATGCGTGCCCTGGCCACTCCACAAGCTGCTCATCGGTCACGTTTGCACCACCGCCCAGCGTCGTGGCTGGCACAGCGTCAAGAACGGCGAACTCCTCAAGCTGGCCGAGGCCGAGTTCGACCTGTTCATCACCTCGGATCAGAACATCCGCTACCAGCAGAATCTGGCCGGGCGACGCATCGCCATCCTCGAGCTTTCCACCAACAAGCTGCGCCGGCTCCAAGTGGCGGCGGCACTGCTGCAAAGCACGATTGCCAGCCTGCAGCCCGGCGAGTTCCGTTCGCTGGAAATCCCATGACCACCGAGTCGAAGCCAACCACGAACGCATCTTGGACTACGGTGGCAAGCGAAGTGCGTCACCGCTTTGACCTCCCAACCCGCAACAACAATGTCAAAAAGCTTAACGCCTTCCCAGCAGCCAAAAACAGTCCATCTCTAGCCGGTGTTACTCACACCTGTGACCGATGGTTGAAGTCAGACTGTCACAGCTTCAAAATTCGAGTTGGGAACACCATCCAATGTCATGACTTGGAACACAGTCCTCTGGATTCTCGGCAGCGTATGGCTTACAGGGTGGATGATAGTGGCCATTTTGAAATGGGCAAGCAGCAGCCTATATCGCCGACCTGGTGCCACCAACGACTCGGTTCATGACAAACTCATCGCCACCCTCATTTATTTTGGTTGGTGGCCGATTCTGCTCGGCCCGATGGTCGAACAGTTCCGTTTTTATTACGCCGTGCGGCGAGGAAAGCTTCCGAGTTGGGTTTTATACAACGAAGAAGAGGACTCAGCCATCAGTTGGGCACCCGACGGAGTTCCTGCTTTCGCATCGGCTAACGCTGGGCACGAAGGCGCTCCATCCTGCCTCCTATTCGACTTCGAAGGCGACGAAATCACCGGCCGAGTTGAGTATCGAGTCCGTATGGTTGCACCGACAGAAGAGCAATGGCCGCAAGAGTGGCGGCCAATGGAATTCGACGCCTCCACGACTGACGCAGGAGCGTCCCGCTATCAGGTTGAGTTGCAGCTTGGCCCCGGCAAATACCACGTGGCATTCAGAGTTCAAGGCAGCGCCAAACAACTCGACGAATCACCCGTGGCCACATTGATTGTCGACCCTGACATTGTGAACAGTTATTTCGCATGAACCTCCCCCTCTCCCGCCGCGCCGCCCTCGCCCAAATCGGCGGCGGCCTCGGCACGCTGGGCTTGCTCGCCTCGCTGCCCGGCACGGCGTCGGCGCTGCCAAGTGTCGCGTCGCCTGCCAAGTCTCTGCCGCACTTCCGCCCGCGCGCGAAGCGGGTCATCCACCTGTTCATGAACGGCGGTCCGTTCGGCCCGGACTTCTTCGATCCCAAGCCGGACCTGACCAAGTTCGCCGGGCAGCGGCCCGAGGGCGTGGACTTGCGCACGGAGCGGCCCACCGGCGGCCTGCTGCCAACCCCGTTCAAGTTTCAGAACTACGGCAAGTCCGGCATGCCCGTCAGCGATCTGCTCCCGCTCACCGCGCAGTTCGCCGACGACCTCTGCGTGCTCCGCAGCGTTTACACGGACAACCCGAACCACGGTCCCGCGCTGCTCCTGATGAACAACGGCACGATGACGCCGCGCGTGCCGGCGATGGGTTCGTGGTGCAGCTACGGTCTGGGCACGGAAAACGAAAACCTCCCGAGCTACGTCGTGCTCTGCCCCGGCCGGCCCGTGCGCTTCTCCATCCTGTGGACGAGCGCGTTCCTGCCGTCGCAGCACGGCGGCAGCTACATCAACCACTCGAACCTCGATCCCAAGGCGATGATTCCGTGGCTGCACAACCCGCGCACCGCCGCGGACGCGCAGCGCAAGCAGCTCGACCTGCTGGCCGAGATGAACCGCGAGCACCTTGCCACACGCGGCGGCGCGGATGCGGCCTTGCAGGGCCGCATCGAGGCCATGGAGACTGCCTACCGGATGCAGTTCGCGGCGACGGACGCCTTCGACATCACGCGCGAACCGGCGGCGGTGCGCGAGACTTACGGCAAGGGCCACTTTGCCAACGGCTGCCTCATGGCGCGGCGGCTCGCCGAGCGCGGCGTGCGCTTCATCCAGGTCTATTATGGGAACGGCCAGCCGTGGGACACCCACTCAAACCACGACCCCTCCACCCGCAATCTCGGCAAGGACATTGACCGCCCCATCGCCGCGCTGCTGGGTGACTTGAAGCAACGCGGCCTGCTCGAAGACACGCTGGTCGTGTGGGGTGGCGAGTTCGGCCGCACGCCCGTGAGCGAGAACGGCAACGGCCGCGATCACAACCCGCACGGCTTCTGCATGTTCTTCGCCGGCGGCGGAGCCAAGGGCGGCATGAGCTACGGCGAGACGGACAACTTCGGCTTCAAGGCGGTGGAGAACCGCATGCACGTCCACGACCTCCACGCCACGCTGCTGCACCTGCTGGGCGTGGACCACGAGAAGCTCACCTTTCGCTACGCCGGCCGCGACTTCCGCCTGACGGACGTGCATGGCCATGTGGCGAAGGAGATTCTCGCCTGAGCAGGCCGGCTGACTTTTCCTAAAAACGCCCAAGTCCACTCTTGCCAAAGGGCGGGACGCTCGGCACTTTACGCCGCGCTGCGTGGTTAGCTCAGTGGTAGAGCACTACCTTGACACGGTAGGGGTCGCAGGTTCGAACCCTGCACCGCGCACCATCCCTCCTCCGCCCGGGCAGCCTACTTGCCCGCAAAACGCTTTGCGAACTCAGCGAAGCCAGCCGCCTGTTTGCGCAGCCGGCCGACCAGTTCCTCGTCCTTGAGCTTGCCGTCCGCGCCCATCTGATTCCCGATGCCGGGGATGAACACGCGCTCGGGAAAGAGGTAGGCATTCCGGTAGCCAAAGATCTGCTGGAGCTGCTCGACCGGGCGCAGCGCCCCCCACATGCCCGCTGCCAGGCCCGTGAAGCACACCGGCCGCCGTTCGAAGCTCTCGGGGAACTTGAGCATGTCTATGAAATACTTCAGCACGCCCGGCATGGAGCCGTTGTATTCCGGCGTCACGACATGCAGCCCGCTGGAGGACAGCACCGCGTCGGTAAAAGGCGCGAAGCTGGCGGGCTTCTCTCCGTAAGCAGTGGGGGCGAAAATCTCCGGCGGCAAATCCGCCAGGTCCAGCACGCGCACAGGCTGGTTTAGTTCGGCGTAAAGACCTTCGATTTGCCGCGCCACCAGGCGGGTGTTGCTGCCGGGACGATTGGTGCCAACGAGAAGGGTGATCATGGGGATGGGTTTGAGGTTCCGCGTTCGTCCAAAGCTTGCCGTTTGGCGCGGTCTTGTCCAGTCCCCGCCTGCGCAGTCCACACTGAAGGCGCATCTCGGTTTCTTACAGCGTTGCGGGCACGGACCGCAAGCACCCCGGAGGGGTGCCATGTGAATAGCCGTGGGTGAAACCCACGGGGCGTGGTTTTCCGGCCCGACCCCGGAGGGGGCGAACCCTCGCACGCTCGTTGGCTGGTCGCGTTCAACCCCTCCGGGGTTGCGCCTCCTGAATCAATCACCGTGGGTTCCACCCACGGCTATTCACGTTGAAACCCTTCGGGTTTCTCCACTTGGCCAGAGGCGCGCCATAGCTGACGGCCTATGCTGCCCGGCCCTGCAATTCCGCCAGCGCCCCGCGCAGCTCCGGGAAACGAAACTCAAATCCCGACCGCAGCAGCTTGCCCGGCACCACCCGACGGCTCTTGAGGATCAGCTCTGTCTCCGTCCGCAGGAAGAACGCGCCGACCTCCAGCATCCAGGCGGTCGCCGGCAGCCCGATGGGCATTCCCACCAGTTCGCGGAAGGCCCGCATCAGCTCGTGATTGGGGACCGGGTTGGGCGCCGCGAAGTTGACGGGTCCGCTCAGTTCCTCATGCGTGATAAGGAACTCCACCGCGCGCAAGAAATCCAACTCGTGCAGCCACGATACGAACTGCTCTCCGCTGCCCATCCGCCCGCCCAGCCCCAGCCGCGCAAGCCGTCGCAGCACGGGGAAGACGCTGTTGCGCGCCAGACCCAGCACCAGGGTCGTCCGCAACGCCACCTTTCGCGAGCGGGGTGTCACCGCTTCATTCAGCGTTCGCTCCCAGGCGTGGATCACCTCCAACGAGAACTCATCCTTCACCTGCGGTGTGGGGGTGAAGTCCGTGCCAGTCTCGTCCCAGGCCGGGCCGAACGTGTGCCGGTAAATGGTCGCGGAACTGGAATTCAACCACACGCGCGGCGGCTCCTGGCACTGCGCAACGGCCTGCCCGACCACCCTCGTCGAGTTCACGCGCGAGTCTATGATGAGCCGGCGATTCGCTTCGGTGTAGCGGCAGTCCACCGAGCGACCCGTGAGATTCACCACGGCGGCCGCCCCTTCCAGCTCACGCGCCCACTCTCCGAGAGATTCAGCGTCCCAGCGGACTTCGCGAGCCGCCCGGCTTCCCTGCGGGGAACGAGTGAGGACGACCACTTCCCAACCCAGCGCTTGAAAATGCCGGGCCAGTGCCTGGCCGAGAAAGCCGGAACCGCCGGCGAGGAGGATGCGTTCAGTTTTCATGGGATTGAGCAGCCATGAGCCAGTTTCACAACGAGCTCGTTTCTTCACTCAGGGACTTACGCGTGGATTCACGCGTCCAATTCAGTATCCAACCTCCAACCCACAAAGCACAAACAGGAATCATTGTTCTGCCAAGTATCCAGAAGGTGCGGAAAAGCTGCGCGACTGACGATTCGACTCTCTCCCAGTTTATCTCACTGCGAAGGGAGGATAATGATGGCATCACTGCCAGAATCAAAGCCACCGTTAGTCCCACACCGGCCCCCACACGCACCCCCAGCCAGAACGCTTCCTGGCGACCCAGCCCAATCACATGGCGTGGTAGAAAGTAGCCAAGCAGCCCGCCTATCGGTGCCACAATCCAGATGGTGATTGCTACGGCATACGCGACGACCACCACCGATTCATAAACCTTGCTCAACGTCAGGCTTGGTCCAAAAAACAACTCCGGACCAACGAGGCAAAGGACAGCCCACACCACCGCCCCGCTGACACTCATGCTGATTCCTGAAAGAACCCTGCGTGGCGGATTAAACTTTGGATTCATACGGTTAGTGGTGCAAAGCCGTTCCGGCCATCCGCCCGCGAGCGTGCCACTCGCACTCCATGCCACGCATTAGAAATGCAGAATCGAAATGGCACGAGCCAAGTGGAAACTTGGTGCGGTCATTGAAGTAGCTCGACTCCACCCAGTCCACGGCCAGCGGTTCCAGCCGCCAGTCGCAGGTGTGCAGTTCCAGCCCGTCCACTTCGTTCACGCTCCGGCTGGGCGACCAGCCAAGGGAGCCTGCGCGGAAGAACTCGGCAGCGTCCGCGAGCGACGGGAACACGGAACCGGTTGGCAACGCTTCGGTCAGGTGGGCGTGGACCCGGACCAGCGGCGCGGCCTCAGCACCCGGCGTGGACACCGTCATCTTGAAGCGGTTGCCCGGGGCCCACACGCGGAAGGTGGCGGCGTGATACACGCCCGGAAACAGGGTTCCGCCCAGAAGCTGATTGATACGCGAGCCCGTGTCGCGACGCGGGATGAACACGCCTTCGCGGGTGCGCCCCTCGGCATCCTCCCACTCCACGGCGATGCGATGCGCCGCGTTTTCCGAAGCCAGCCCGACGAAGGCAGGCAGCCCGGTGGGCCGCACATCGCGCAAACGCACCAGGCAAATGCCCGCCATGCCCCAGCCGCGAACGAGCTGGGGCCGGAACGGAGCCGGGAGCAGCCGTGCCAGCACTTCGGGCGCGACCCGGAAGTTGATAAGCAGCCGACGCTCTATCACCGCGCGCAGAGGCAAGGTGAGTCCCCTGCCCTCTTCGCGTGCGAGCGAAGCGTGGTCAGAACGAAGCGGAGCCGCGTGAGACGGAGCTGGCAGGAGTGTGGTCATAAGTGAGCCTTGCGGTGAAACCAGCCCATCACCTGATGCTCCCGAAACTCAGGCGCAACCGCGTCGAGGCGACGCGCCAGTTCGGGCAGGTGCGGAGTGGGAACGGCGGGAAAGAGATGGTGCTCCGTGTGGAAGAACATGGCGTAGAAGATCCGGTTCAACCACTCGCCGCGCTGGGTGCGCGACGGGAAGACTGCGGCGGCGCAGTCATGATGCACGGTCCACACGGCGAAAAAGGCGGTGAAGCATTCCCCCACGAGCATGACCGCGAAGTGCCAGCGCCAGGCGCGGCTCTCGCCAAAGACGATGAACGCCAGCACCAAGGCCACAACCAGCAGCACTTCCACTGCAATCCAGCCGCGCTTGCCCTCCTTGGCTAGTCGCCACGCCGCCAGATGCAGCCGCAGCGGAAACAGCGGCCCGGTCAGCAGCACTCTCCAGCCCGGCTGGCGGGCGGTGCTGCCCTCCGTGTCATCGGTGCCGAGGCAGTGCCGGTGATGGTGCAGGTGGGTGGCCTGCACCGCGTGCATGCTGGCCAGCATCAGCGCGCTCAGGATGAACAACACGCCGTCCTGCGCGAGCCGGGGCAGGCCGAGCGCGTAGTGCTGGGCGTTGTGCGACTGCCGCAGGCCGGTGAGAAAGAAGTAGGAGGAACAGACCAGGCCAGGCAGCCACCATCCGAGGTGGTAGCACCACAGGGAACCCACCAGCCAGGGCAGGCTGAGCGTCAGTTCCACGAACTTCTCGCGCGGCGTGAGCGCGACGAGGTCGCGCCACTCCACGCGGCTGAGGTCCGTGGCGGGGGCGTTCATGGCAGGTCAAAGAAGGCGGTGGTGCGATGGGGCTTGTGGGGGGCGGGCGGAGGTGCGGCCTTGTCCGGCGGGGGCGGGTTCACAATCGTGAACAACGCTTTGGCACGCAGCCACCAGTGACGGAGCGGATCGGTCAGGGTGAGTTTCATAAGCGATCTCCTTTCCAGGCCGCCCATGCATAGATGAACGGCAACAAGGCGAACACGGTGTTCGCCAGCCACAGCCCGACGCGGTGCCAGCGGGTGGTCACGTAGGGCCGCAGATCAAAAACGAAATGGGCGACGAACAGCCGGATGGTCCAGAAGACCGCCAGGAAGCCGCAGACCGCCCGGGCCAGCGCGGTGCCGGCGGCCAGTTCCTCCGCCAGCAGGAACGTGCCCAGCCCAAAGCTCACGAGACAGAGACCGATAAACGTGTAATACGTCCAGAAGAGCTGTCGGATGAAAGGCGGCAGGGTCGCGAGGTGCGCGGGCAGTCCCACGGTCCGGGGCATCAGCAGTCCGGCGGCGAGCAGCCCGAGATGGGTCAGTGCGGCGAGTTGAAGCAGGAGGGTGGTTTTCATAATGGCAAGGGGTGAACCAAGTTGATGAAGGCAGCGATGAACTCGAGGAAGGGAAGCATCACACGATGGCGAAACGGCTCGTGCAGCAGCCAGCCGATGGGGGCGAGCGTGGTGAGGGCGACGAACAGCCAGCCACGCCAGCCGCGTCCAAGCCCAAGACACTTGCCCGCTGTGCTGTGCTCCAGCAGGAGGGCCAGTGCTTGCACCAAGAAGTAAGCCGTCGGCCCGCCCCAGCCGCCCCGCGCGGGCAGCGAGAGGACGGCCTCGTGCAGCAGGCCCGAGAGCAGGAAGACCGCCAGCGTGCCAGCGATTGCGCCGTGCCGCGCGGCCACCGGCTTGAACCAATGCTCCCGCGCGAGATCGCTGAAGCCGCGGTTCCAGCGCACGCCCCAGAACTCCGCGAGCGAGGTTGCTGCCAGCGGGTTGCGCATGATGGGTTCGGCATTGAAGCCGATGCGTTGCCACGCAAGTGCCAGCAAGTGGAACGCGCCGAAGTGCAGGGTGAAGACCGTGCCCACCATGCCGAGCCAGGCTATTGCCAGCGGGCTGGCTTCCCTGCCGACCAGAAGCGCGGCACCGATGACGCAGGCGATGCCGAAGGCGAGTTTCGCGAAGGCGAAGATTGTCGCCATCGCCAATCCAGTTGTTGGCCTGGTCTCCGGCTTGAGGAACGTGCGCGCATCCAGCCCCACCCAGCCGAACAGATAGCCCGCGTCCCGCCAGCCCAACCCCCTGCCCTGCGCCCGTCGCCAGGTGAGCCACTTGAAGCCAGCGAACAACCCCAATGCCACCGCCCACATCAGCAGCCACGCGGCGCGGTTCCACCAGATAAGCAACGCAACACCCGGGAGCACGAAGGCTGGCAACCAATCCCACCACGCATCGGCCGGATTCCTTCGCAGACTACAGACCCCTTCGGCACAGTGACGGTTGGCTGCCAGCCGGCGATAAGCCCAGCGCAGTGCAGTTTTGCCTCCGGGCAGCTCGGCTACCCACACCAGCGGCATGGCCCACCAGTAGTGACTGGCCAGCAGGACTATGGCATCGCCTCCGCCGCGCACACGGCCGTCGGCCGTGCGCACCCGCATCTCGCGAAGCAACTCTCCGGGGGGCACGTTCAGCACCTCGGCCGCCTCCGACTGGAGTGGGGCCATGTCGAAACCACGGGCTGCCAATCCCTTCTCCGCACGCAGCGCCCACCCCATGCACAGGGGACAAGTGGCGTCATAAAAGACCCGCCCGCCTCGTCCGGCTCCGGCATCTTTGTCTGTTATTTCCGCATTCACAGAAATTCAGGTTCAAAAAAAGGGAACTACCCTTCGGCCAGTCCCAGCAGCTTGCGCACCTTGTCGCCGAGCTTGATGAACTTCACCACGGCGCTCGCGGGCCAGTTGCGGATCTGGGCATACCAGGCGTTGGTCGTCTCGAAGAAGCCGGCCAGTTCGCGGAGCTTCTGCTCGGTGTAGGCATCCGTCTGCTTGTCCTTCTCCGCCTCGATGATGCAGTCGCGCAGCACTGTGAGCGTTGGATCAATCTCGCGTTTCTTCCGCTCGTCCAGCACCACGCGAAACATCTCCCAGACCTCTTTCATGCTCTCGAAATGGTCGCGCGAATCACCCAGCACATGGACGCGGCGGACGATCCCCCAGGCCTGCAGTTCCTTGAGGCTGGTGCTGACGTTTGAGCGGGCGACCTGCAGGGTTTCCGAAAGTTCCTCGGCGTGGAGCGGCTTGGGCGAGATGAAGAGCAGCGCGTGGATTTGGGCGACGGTCCGGTTGATGCCCCAGCGCGTGCCCATCTCGCCCCAATGGAGGACGAACTTCTGCTGGACTGGGCTGAGGGTTGGCATACAGGGCGTCGGTTATTTCTGTCTGAACAGAAACTACCGACAAATGGAGCGAACGCAAGGGGAAAGTTCTGTCACTGCAAAAGGCGGGCGCAAATCAGTTTTTGGGTTGCTCTCATTAGCACCCGGCTTCAGCCGGGTGTTGGGGCAATCGCACGCTGGCCAGCCGTTTCAACGGCTGGTGCAAGCCGCACCAGCCGCCTGCTGGGGCAAACCGTTGAAACGGTTCGCCCTTACACCACCCGCGTTCACCCGGCTCAAGCCGGGTGCTAATGAGAGCTTGCGGTGGGCTCAAAACCTGAGTTGCGCCTGCAAAAGGCTCTATCTCAAAACCGAAGTGTGGACGCCGATCCGGGTATCTCCCGATGGACGACCCTGCTTAAACTGAACACTTTGCCCGGCAACACCATGCCAGATGCGCTTACGAAGCAGTTGAAAATTGCCAGAATCTGCAACTACCTCGTGGTCGGTGCTTCATTTGGCCTGATCTGCTGCACGCTTTCGCTGCCTCCCATTCGCACGTTCCTTTTCGACTTGCTGGGTGAAGAGAGCCTGCCCGAGTTAAGCGCATTCGTTTTCCGAAACCTAACCCTCTTCACGACGCTGGCCGGTGGGTGGATGCTGTCAGCAATAGCAGCGGCCTGGCGATTTCACCGCGCTGCAACTCCCGCTTCGATCACTGTGGCTATCTCTGTGGGCATTGCAGCGCAAGCCGTCCTGACCATGCTGGGCTTAGGGTTGCCGTTCGTGAAGCTCGTCCAAGCTGTGTGAACCGAGAATTGTCAGCGGCCATGTAATTGACAGGTAACCCTCTCTGTTGAACGCAGAGGCGCAGAGAACGCAAAGCGACGCAGAGTTGGCAGCCACGCAACGCCCAAAACGATGACCGTGCTTGAGCTGTCCTCTGCGCTGCTCCGCGTTCTCAGCGCCTCTGCGTTAAAGCGAATGCGCCGCATGGTTCCGGCGCAAACTGTTTACCGTCCCGTCAGCCCGCACTCAGCAGTTCTTGAATTCAGTCGCGCCGCGTCGCGTCCGGCGTTGACGACCATGAACATCTCCCGTCTCGCCTGCTTTGCCGCAATCCTGGCCCTCACCCCTGCCCTGCCCGCCGCTGACAAAGCTCCTGAAGCCCTCCAGCGCATCGCCTTCCCAGACGCACGCCTCGTGGTGCACGGTCTGCCGTGGTTTGAGGAGGACAAGCCGGTGCTGCGCCGCCTGCCGGGACGCCTGAAGGACGCCTTCCGCCCGGCGGTCTGGGGGCTCGCGCAATCGCCCTCCGGCGGACGCATCCGCTTCCGCACCGACTCGCTGCGCATCGGCATCTCAGCCAAGAACCCGAGCACGAACCACATGCACCACATGACCACGGTGGGCGAGAGCGGGTTCGACCTCTATGTGGGCAAGGACTACGTGAACAGCGCGTGGCCGGACAAGGACGGCAAGATCGAGAAGACCTGGACCGCCGGCCCGGCCAAGGCCATGCGCGACATCACCATCTACCTGCCACTCTACAAGGGCGTGAGCATCGAGGCCATCACACTGGATGCCGACGCGAAAGTGGAAGCAGCAACGCCCTACCGACTGACAAAACCCATCGTCTATTACGGCTCCAGCATCACCCAGGGCGGCTGCGCGGCGAATGCAGGCTTGAGCGCGCAAGCCATTGTGGGCCGGATGCTGGACGCGGAGTTCACCAACCTCGGCTTCAGCGGCAACGGCCTCGGCGACCCCGATGTCGCCAAGGCCATGTGCGAACTGGACCCGTCCTGCATCGTGCTGGACTTCTGGGGCAACCCGGCCCCCGCCCTTTACCGCGAGCGACTGCCGGTCTTCACAGACATCCTGCGCGCGAAGTTTCCCACCGTGCCCATCGTGGTCATCAGCCCGTTCTACTTCTCCGGCGAGACGGTTTCACCCGGCCTCGCCGCGACGCAGGACGAGAAGCGCCAGACCACGAAGGACTTCGTCGCCGCGCGCCAGAAGGCCGGCGACCAGAACATCCATTTCGTGAACGGCCTGGAAATGCTCAACCGCGACCAGGCCATTGGCCTCGTGGACGGCGTGCATCCGAACTCAATCGGCTTCTGGTTCAATGCCCAAGGACTGGCGCCGCACCTGCGCCGGGTGCTGAAGCTTTAGCCCGGACGCTGAAATCGAACCCAGACCGGACAAAAATGGCAGCGGGTTTTGACGCGAATTGCGCTAATTATCGCGAATTGAGGGCGCAAAAATTCGCGTCAATTGGCGTAATTCGCGTCAACTTTCCCAGCCTCAAAACCGACGCCCGCCTCGTCACGGGCGTCGCCATCCCTCGACGATTCAACTGATCGTCGCTGCATATTAGTTTCAAAACTTGTAGGCGACGCCCGTGACGAGGCGGGCGTCGTTGGCCTTGCGACCGGGCGCGGGAATGCTGTCGTAGTTGTCCTGCAGCACCGCCCGCAGGCTGAGGGACTCCGTGATGGCGGAATCAATGCCCAGTTCAAAGTTGATCAGATACCGGCTGAACCGGTCCACCTGGGAAGTGATGTCCGCCGACTGCCACATCTTGGCGCGGTCATTAAACTTGTGCTCGAACCGCTCGCCGATCCGCAAGCCCATGTAGCTCTTGCTGACGCCGCCCAGTTGCTCGATGACGTAGGACGGACCCGCTTCCACGCTCAGTTTGGTCTTGGCCTCCTTGATGAGGTAGTAGCCGGCCAGCGGGCTGATGGTCACGCGGTAGTCGAGGTCGGCGATCTCATCCTTCACGGCGGTGAGCTTGAGACCGGCGTAGAACCGCTCGGAGAAGAGCATGTTGAACTGGGCGGCCCCGTTCACATTGTCCACGTTCTTGCGCCCGGCATTCTCGCCATAGGACAGGCCGGCACCCAGGATCAGCTCGTTCTGCACCCATTTGCGCGAGGAGTTGATCCCGAGGTTGGCCAGCAAGGTGTCGCTGTTGCCCTTGGTCAGCGTCAGGCCGGCGGAGGCCACGGTCTCCCACTTGGGCTGCTGGGCCGGGGGCGTGAGGGGAGCGGCGGGATTTTGCGCGTGGGCAGCGAAAGCGGCGAGGGCAACGACGGCGAAGGCGATCCGGAGCGGCTGTTTCATGTAAGAGACTAGTTCGAGCGCATGGCCGGACAGGAGCGGGTTCCACTGCCTTGCCGGGCAGCCGCCATGCCACTGGCACGACATATCCATTCCAAACGCAAGGGGGCGGATGTTAAAAACCAATCCCTGACATGCAAGCCCAGATACGGTGAATCACGGCTTGCGCCGGGCCGGGCCTGAATCGCATCTTCACCCGGTGCAAAGCAGCCGGATAGCTCGCGTCGCAGGGGTGCTGCTGGTGGCATTCTCGCTCGTCGGCGTGGCAGCGGAACCCCGGGCGCGCACGGTGGAGGAGGTGCTCAAGGAAGCGGATCAGTTGGACGCCAGCCAGAACGTGACCGCCGCGCTGAAGCTGCTCGAGGAGGCCAACGCCAAGTTTCCCAACCAGGCGGAGATTCTCATCCGCCTGGCCAAGCAGCAATCCAACCTGATCTTCGAGGCCAAGGCTGAGGCCGAAAAGAAGCGACTGGCCGCCCTCTGCCTCGCCACGGCCGAGCGCGCCGTGGCCGCCGACACCAACAGCGCCCGCGCCCGGCTGTCCGTCGGCATCTGCCTGGCCAAGAATTTTCCCCATGTGGACAACCAGACCAAGGTGAACTACTCGCGCCGGCTGAAGGAGGAGACGGAACGCGCGATCACCCTGGATCCCAAGCTGGACCTCGCCTACCACATGCTGGCCCGCTGGCACTACGAGGTGGCGGAGATGAACTTCCTGCTGCGCGGCATCGCCAAGCTGGTCTATGGCGGACTCCCGAAAGGCACTCTGGAAGAGGCGCGGACGCAGTTCGAGCGGGCCATCGCCCTGGCCCCCAAACGCATCATCCACCGGCATCAGCTCGCGCAGACGCTCCTGGCCTTGCGCAAGCAACCGGAGGCCGTCCTCCAGCTTCAGGAGTGCCTCGCGCTGGCCCCGTCCGACAAGGACGACGCCGAGGCGCAGCAAGCGGCGACGCGGCAGTTGCGGACCCTCGGAGTTCAGCCGGGGGCCAAGCCATGACCCCCTCCGGCCCAGCGAGCGGCCACTCTGGTTCGCAGCGACCATCGCCCGAGGGCTTCCCTTCGGCAAAACAGCCTTCAGAAGCCGGAACATTTTGATGGTTTATTGGGCTGGTTTCCTGTTCAAATCCCCGCCGCCTCGTTCGCGAATCGCCCCTCGGTCCGGCGTTTGCCTGAAGACTGTGCCTGATGGGCCGTCCACAACTGGGCTTTGGCGATGATAGAGCTAGAAACTGAAACGACGACAGCCACCGGCACGGCGACGCTCCGCAGTCGGGCGGGCGTGTCTTCCCATGATCGCGTTCCTTCCGTGGCGCAGGTGCTGCACACGCTTGGCGATGCGTCGTTCCGGGCCGATCACGGCCTGCGCTACGCCTACGTGGCGGGAGCCATGGCGAATGGCATTGCGTCGGTGGAACTGGTCGAGGCGATGGCGCGGGGCGGGATGCTGGGCTTCTTCGGGGCGGCGGGTCTGTCGCTGGAACGTGTGGAAATGTCACTGAGGCGGGTTCAGTCGGAGATTCCCGGCCTGCCCTTTGGCGTCAATCTCATCCACAGCCCGGGCGAGCCCGACCATGAGGCGGCGGTCACGAATCTTTTTCTCCAGCGCGGCCTGCGGCTCATCGAGGCCTCGGCTTACCTGCAGCTCACCCTGCCCGTCGTGCGGTTCCGCGTGGCGGGCATCCACCGGGACGCTGCCGGACACATCGTCACCCCCAATCGCATCGTGGCGAAGGTCTCACGGGTCGAGGTCGCCACCCAGTTTTTCTCCCCCCCGCCCGCCGAGTTTCTGAATGAGCTGGTGCGGACCGGTGAACTGACCGCCGAGCAGGCCCTGCTCGCCGCGCAGATTCCCATGGCGCAGGACGTGACGGCGGAGGCCGATTCCGCCGGGCACACCGACAACCGCCCGCTGGTCACCCTGCTGCCCACGCTGCTCGCCTTGCGGGACCGCTTGCAGGCGAAATTCGGCTACGCCCAGCCGCTCCGCGTCGGGGCGGCGGGCGGGCTTTCGACTCCCTCTGGTCTTGCCGCGGCCTTTGCCATGGGCGCGGCCTACGTCGTCACCGGCTCGGTGAACCAGGCGTGCGTCGAGTCCGGCTCGTGCGACGCCGTGCGCAAGATGCTCGCCCAAGCCGAGCAGGCGGACACCGCGATGGCTCCCGCCGCCGATATGTTTGAGATGGGCGTGAAGCTGCAGGTGCTCAAGCGCGGCACGATGTTCCCCATGCGCGCCGCCAAGCTCTGGGAACTCTACCGCGCGCATCCCGGGCTGGATGCGATTCCCGAGGCTGACCGTTCACAGCTTGAGAAGCAGTTCTTCCGCGCCACCCTCGACGACGCCTGGCGCAGCACCCGCGAGTTCTGGATCAAGCGCGACCCCAAGCAAGTCGAACGTGCCGAGCGCGACGCGAAGCACAAGATGGCCCTCGTCTTCCGCAGCTACCTGGGCCTGAGTTCGCGCTGGGCGAACGCGGGCGAACCGTCCCGTGTGCTCGACTATCAAGTCTGGTGCGGCCCGGCCATGGGTGCCTTCAACGAGTGGACCCGCGGCACCTTTCTAGAAAAGCCGGAGAACCGGCGCGCTGAAGTGGTGGGGTTGAACCTGCTTTACGGAGCCGCGGCACACCTGCGCGGCGTCGCCGCGCGCGTGCAGGGAATTCCCTTGCTGCCGGAAGATACGGCTTGTGCTCCCATCGAGCCAGAACGCCTGCGCGAGCTGTTGACCGCGAGGCTGGTTTGAAACCCCGAATGAACACGAATAGACACGAATCGAGACGGCTCTGGGCTTCGCCCTGCGACGCCCTTGCGACGCCGTCCGGTAAACGTGCGGTTTCTTTTCGCGACACGCCTTCGCCTGCTTCCCCATTCGTGTCCATTCGTGTCCATTCGTGGTTTCCCCCCGTCCTGTGATGAGCCAGTCCGCGCCCCTCGCCCTTGTGGGCATCAGTTGCATCTTCCCGAAGGCGGACGACCTCCGCGCGTATTGGGCCAACATCAAGCAGGGTGTGGACGCCATCACGCCCATCCCGGCCACGCACTGGCGCGGCGATGACTTTTACAACCCCGACCCGAAGTCGCCGGACATGACTTATGCCCGGCGGGGCGGCTTCATCTCCCCGGTGGACTTCAACCCGATGGAGTTCGGCATCGCGCCCAAGGACATCGAGGCCACGGACACGACGCAGTTGCTCGGCATGGTCGCCGCGAAGCAGGCCCTCGTGGACGCCGGCTACGATCAAAAGCCCTTCAACCGGCAACGCACCAGCGTGCTGCTCGGCGTGACCGGCGCTCTGGAACTGGTCATCCCGCTCGGTGCCCGGCTCGGCCATCCCATCTGGCGGCGCGCGCTCAAGGAAGCCGGTGTGGCCGGTGACGTGGCGGAGGACGTGGTGCAGCGCATCGCCGACGGCTACGTCCCTTGGCAGGAAAATTCCTTTCCCGGCCTGCTCGGCAACGTGGCCGCCGGCCGCATCGCCAGCCGGCTCGATCTCGGCGGGACGAACTGCGTGGTGGATGCCGCCTGTGCCAGCAGCTTTGCCGCGCTGCACCTCGCCGCGCTGGAGCTGGAGTCCGGTCGCTCGGACATGGTCATCACCGGTGGCGTGGACACGTTCAACGACATCTTCATGTTCATGTGCTTCAGCAAGACCCCGGCGCTCTCGCCCACAGGGGATTCGAAGCCCTTCGACAAGAACTGCGACGGCACCATCCTCGGCGAAGGTCTCGGCATGGTGGTCCTCAAACGCCTGACCGACGCGGAACGCGATGGCGACAAGATTTATTGTGTCATCAAGGGCATTGGCTCCTCCAGCGATGGTCGGGGCGGCGCGATTTACGAACCCCGTTCTGAAGGCCAGATCCAGGCCATTGAGCGCGCCTACACCCAAGCTGGCATCTCCGCTGACTCCGTGGGCCTGATCGAAGCCCACGGCACGGGCACCAAGGTCGGTGATGCCACCGAACTCCGCTCGCTTACCAAAGTCTTCCGGGGTGCAAAGCCCGAGGGCACCTGGGCCGCGCTCGGCTCCGTAAAGTCGCAGATCGGGCACACCAAGGCTGCCGCCGGCATCGCTGGCCTCATCAAGGCTGCATTCGCGCTCGAACACAAAGTCCTCCCGCCCACCATCAAGGTCGGCCAACCGCTCGACGATGCCGCGCCGGGCAAGTCACCCTTCTACGTCAACACCACCAAGCGCCCGTGGCTGCCGCAGCCCAGCCATGCCCGCCGCGCCGGTGTCAGTGCGTTTGGCTTCGGTGGCACGAACTTTCACATCGTGCTCGAAGAGCATGGTGCCACCCGCCAGGCAGTGGACTGGAACGGCGACGTGGAAGTCCTCGCGCTCTGTGCCGGCTCCCATGCGGAACTGCGCGCGCAAGTGGCCGCCCTGCCCACAGAACTTCCGTGGACCGAAGTGCGCCGCCGCGCCCACGCATCCCGCCAGGCCTTCCGCCGCGAAGCCAAGTTCCGGCTGTTGATGCCCCTTGCGCAGGAAGCCTCAACCAAACCCGCCGCCTCTTCCTCCCTCGCCCCCACCGGGGGAGAGGGCCGGGGTGAGGGGGCGACGGCCACCAACGCCTTCGCCCTCGCTGCCTTCCGCGACGCCGCGTTGTCCACCCTCGACAAAGACCCAGCCAAAACTAGTTGGACCCTCCCCAACGGCACTGCCTTTGGCTCCGGTCCCGCCCGGGGCAAGCTCGCCGCCCTCTTCCCCGGCCAGGGCTCGCAATACCCCGGCATGTTCCGCGACCTCGCGTGCCAGTTTCCAGAGATGCTCGCCGCGCTCACCGAAGCCGATGCCGCGTTCGCGCAGGAGAACTCCGCAGCCACGCAGCGGCTCAGCGACTTCATCTTCCCCCACCCCGCGTTCAACGACGAGACCCGTCGCGCGCAGGAATCCGCTCTGAAAGCCACGGAACTTGCCCAGCCCGCACTGGGTGCCGTGAGCCTCGGCGCGCTCGGCGTGATCCGCCACTTCGGCGTCACGCCCGCAGCCACCGCCGGTCACAGCTACGGTGAATTGCCCGCCCTGCACGCCGCTGGTCGCATGGACAGCGCTGCGCTCCACAAGCTCAGCAACATCCGTGGCCAGCTCATGGCCAGCAAAGCCGGAACGCCTGACCGGGGCGGCATGCTCGCCGTCATCGCCCCCGAGGGGACGGTCAACGAAGTGCTCGCCGCGACCGGCGCGAAGCTCGTCATCGCAAACCGCAATTCCCCCGGCCAGTTCGTGCTCGCCGGACCGCGCGAGGACATTGAGCAGGCTGCGGCGGAACTGACGCGCCGTTCCATCCGCAGCCGCGTGCTGCAAGTCTCCGCCGCCTTCCACAGCCCGTTGGTTGCGGATGCCCGCGAACCCTTCGCCGCCGCGCTTGCGGAAGTCGCCTTCGCCCCTGCGAACATCCCGGTTTACTCCAACACGACGCATACGCCCTATCCGACCGATGCGTCCCAGTCCCGCGACCTTCTTGCCCGGCAGATCGTCAGCCCGGTGAATTTCACCGCCGAGATCGAGGCCATGCATGCGGACGGCGTCACGACGTTCCTCGAAGTTGGCCCCGGACGCGTCTTGAGTGACCTCGTCCAGGCGATTCTGCCCGGCCGCGAGGTGGAGACCATTGCCTTGGACGCCTCGCGCGGCTCACGTAACGGCACGCTCGACCTCGCCACTGCGCTCTGCCGCCTCGCCGCCCTGGGCCACACCGTGGACTTGACGCGCTGGGAAATTGCCCCGGCTCAAGTCTCCGCGAAGCCCGCGTTCACCGTCCCCGTCTCCGGTGCCAATGTCCGCCCCGCGCGCCCCGCGCCCCGTCCTCCCGTGAAATCAGCCCAGCCCAGCTCCCCCCGTGCCGGTAACGCACCGTCGCCAGCACCAAGCCCGGTAGGGCGAGACTCCGTCGAGCCCCATTCCGAGCGGAGCGAGGCGAGCGCAGCGAGGATCACCCCAGAGCTTGCGACAGCTTTGCAAGTGGCCCAGCAAGGCATGCTGGCGTTGCAACAGCTTCAGGAGCAAACCGCCCAGCTCCATCAGCAGTTCCTCGCCGGACAGGAAGCCGCCCGCCGCACCATTGAGTCATTGCTCAATCAACGGCGGTCCATTGTCACCGGCACCTCTCCCCAGACCAGTTCACCGAGCCCGGCCAAGCCCGCCGCACCAGTGGCGTTTGAATTGCCTAAGCGGACCGCTCCGGTGCCGATGGTGGCTCGTCCTGCCGCACCGATTGCATCCGTTCCCGTGGCTGCATCAAAGCCTACAACCATCGTCGCCCCGCCTGCCCAGACTTCCACCGCCGTCTCCGCCGCCGTCCTCTCCGTCGTCTCCGAGAAGACCGGCTATCCCGCCGAGATGCTCACGCTGGACATGGGCCTCGACAGCGACCTCGGCATTGATTCGATCAAGCGGGTTGAGATCATGGCCGCCCTCCGCAGCCGCCTGCCCGATGCGCCCGAGGTAAAGCCTGAACACCTCGGCTCCCTCCAGACACTCCAGCAAGTCGTCGAGTTCCTGACCGCCTCCTCGGAGCGCCGGTCTCCGACCCGGCGTGAACCTGCTGCCGCCCAAACTGCCGGGTCGGAGACCGGCGCTCCTGCTGAAGTTGACTCCACAGCCGCCTCCCGCGCCCTGCTCGCCGTCGTCTCCGAAAAGACCGGCTACCCCGTCGAGATGCTCAACCTCGACATGGGCTTGGACTCCGACCTTGGCGTGGATTCAATCAAACGCGTCGAGATCATGGCCGCGCTCCGCACCCAGCTCCCCAGCGCGCCCGAGATCAAACCGGAGCACCTCGGCTCGCTCCAAACCCTCCGCCAAGTCGTCGAGTTCCTGACCGCCTCCCCGGAGCGCCGGTCTCCGACCCGGCGTGAACTTGCGATCACCCAAACTGCCGGGTCGGAGACCGGCGCTCCTGCCGCAGTTGACTCTGCCTCCGCCTCCCGCGCCCTCCTTGCCGTCGTCTCCGAAAAGACCGGCTACCCCGTCGAGATGCTCAATCTCGACATGGGCTTGGACTCTGACCTTGGCGTGGACTCCATCAAGCGCGTCGAGATCATGGCAGCCCTGCGCACCCAGCTCCCCGGCGCGCCCGAGATCAAGCCCGAACACCTCGGCTCGCTTCAAACCCTTCGCCAAGTCGTCGAGTTTCTGACCGCCTCCCCGGAGCGCCAGTCTCCGACCCGGCGTGAAACTGCTGCCGCCCAAATTGCAGGATCGGATACCGGCGCTCCTGCTGTAGTGGACTCCACCTCCGCCGCCCGCGCCCTGCTCGCCGTCGTCTCCGAAAAGACCGGCTACCCCGTCGAGATGCTCAACCTCGACATGGGCCTGGACTCCGACCTCGGCGTGGACTCCATCAAGCGCGTCGAGATCATGGCTGCCCTGCGCACGCAGTTCCCGGGCGCACCCGAGATCAAACCCGAGCACCTCGGCTCCCTCCGCACACTCCGTGGAGTGGTGGATTTTCTCTGCGCGGGCAGCTCAGTAGCGGTAGCCATTCCCGTTGCGGCGGTTTCGTTGCCGGTGCCTCCGCCTGTTCCGGAAGTCGAGGCCACGCCCCCGCTCTCCCGCCAGATCCTCCGCCCCACGCCCTTCCCGGCCGCTGACACCCGTCCGCTCCTCACGCTTGCACCCGGCTCGCTCGTCTGGCTCACGGACGACAACACCAGCCTTCCCGCCACCCTCGCCGCCAAGCTCGAACAGCGCGGCCTCACCGTCCGCCGCGGCACGCCGGCTGAACTCCTCGCTGACCGCAACGCACCGCTGCCCGCCGCGCTCATCCTGCTCTGGCCCACTGCCAACAGCGGCGATGCTTTCCTCAAGTCCGCCTTCCGTCTGATTCAAGTCGCCGCGCCCGCGCTCCGGGCCGCTGGCCGCAGTGGCGCGGGCGTGCTCGTCTCGCTCTCCCGCCTCGATGGCCTCTTCGGCCTTGGGGTGATGAACGCCACCGCCGACGTCGTCAGCGGCGGCCTCGCCGGTCTCGTCAAGACCGCCCACCACGAGTGGCCGGAAGTCCACTGCAAAGCGCTGGACCTCGACCCCGGCGCGGCCAGCGGCACCGAACTCGCCGGGCAGATTGTGGAAGAGATGTTCCGCACCGGCCCCATCGAAGTCGGCCTCTTCGGCGGCCTCCGCTACAGCCTAGAAATCGAGACCGCTCCCGCGCTCGACAATCCCGCTCCCGCCCTCCAGCGCGGCGACCTCGTCGTCGTTACTGGCGGTGCCCGCGGCGTCACCGCCACTTCGGTCCTCGAACTCGCGCGCCGGCATCAACCGCGCTTCCTGCTGCTGGGCCGGAGCACCTTGCCGGACGCGGAGCCGCGCTGGCTCGCCGGCCTGATGAGCGAAGCCGACATCAAGAAGGCGTTGCTCGCCCACGCCGACGGTGACCGCTCGCCCAAGCGCCTCGAAGCCAGGTTCCGCGAGGTCATGGCCCAGCGCGAAATCCGAGCGCACCTCACTGAGATCCGCGCCACGGGAGCACTCGCCCACTACACGACACTCGACGTGCGTGATGCCGCCGCCGTCACGGCCACACTGGCCGAAGTCCGCGCTGCACATGGTCCGATTCGCGGTCTGATCCACGGAGCCGGCGTGCTCGCGGACAAGCTCATCGAGCAGAAGACCGAGGAGCAGTTCGACCTCGTGTATGGCACGAAGGTCCACGGCCTTCGCAATCTCCTCGCCGCCACCGCGACCGATGAGCTTCACCTCATCGCGCTTTTCTCCAGCTACACCGGCCGCTTCGGCCGCACCGGCCAGGTGGACTACGCCGCCGCGAACGAAGTGCTGAACAAGATGGCTCAGGCCGAGGCCCGCCGCCGGCCGCACTGCCGCGTGGTCGCCTTCAACTGGGGCCCGTGGAATGGCGGCATGGTCACCGAAGGCCTGCGCAAGATTTTCGAGCGTGAAGGCGTCGGCCTCATCGAACCCGCCGCCGGAGCCGACTTCTTCGTCCGCGACGTCCTCGCCCCCACCGGCGAAGCCGTAGAGGTGCTTGCGCTAGCAACCGCCCCGAACGCCGTCACGCAACACGCAACACGCAACACGCAGTCCCCCACAATCCGCTCGCAGCCTACCGCGCCCAGTTCCCCCTCCTTCTCCCCCGCCTTCGACCGCGATGTCAGTGTCCGCGCCCTGCCCTGCCTCGTCTCTCATGTGATGAACGGTCGTGCGGTCCTGCCCGCCGCGCTGATCATTGAGTGGCTCGCTCATGGTGCGATGCACGGCAATCCGGGCCTCGCCTTCCACGGCTTCAACAGTTTCAAGGTGCTCAAGGGCCTCGTGCTCGAAGGCGATTCCGCCGCGCATGTGACCGTCTCCGCCGCGCCGCCGCAGTCCCGCGACGGCCTGCTCGTCGTGCCCGTGCAGTTCACCAGCCGGAACGGCAGCGGGAAACCGACGCTGCACGCCACCGCCGAAGTAATCCTCGCAGACTTCCTGCCCGCCGCGCCAGACGTCACGCCCACGGTGAAACGCAACGGCATCTTGTCGAAGTCCGTTTACGGCGATGGCCGGCTCTTCCACGGCCCGGACTTCCATGCCATTGAGGCGCTTGAAGTCTGCAACCCCGGCAATGCCGCCGCGCTCGTGCGTTCCTCACCCGCGCCGAAGACGTGGATCACCGCGCCGCTGCGCCCCGCGTGGCTCGCCGACCCGCTCGCGCTCGACGCCGCCTTCCAGCTCATGATCTTGTGGAGCACCGCCCAGCGTTCCGCGCCGTCCTTGCCGTGCGCGCTGCGGAGCTTCCGCCAGTTCGCCGCGTTCCCCAAGACCGGTGGCAGCCGCGTCGTCGCACGCATCACTTCGGCCGAGACCCCGGTGGCGGTCGCTGACCTGCAATTCTTCGACCGTGACGGCGGCCTCGTCGCGCTCGGCGAGGGCTACGAGTTCGTCGTGGACCCGAACCTCCGCGAAGCCTTCCGCCAAAACAGCCTGCCCGCGTAACGGTGAACTCCGCTGGTCCAACGCAGCGAACGCAGCGCTGCCTCTTCTCCCTCGCCCCCATCGGGGGAGAGGGCCGGGGTGAGGGGGCGGGCCGCTTGCGCCGAGCGTGCTTCACATCATGAGCACCGTCGCCAACTCTTTCGGCGAAGCCATCGCCATTGTCGGCATGGGCGGCGTCTTTCCCGGCGCACGCACGCTCGACGAGTTTTGGCAGATCATCGCTTCCGGGCGTGACACCAGCCGTCCTGCCCCGGCGGGTCGCTGGCGGCTCAATCCCGCCGACATACTTCATCCCACGCCCGGCACACCGGATCGCGTTTACACGGACCGCGCCTGCTTCATCGAGGACTTCGCCCTTGATCCCACGGGACTGAACCTCTCGCCCGAACTGCTCGCGCAACTCGACCCCGTCGTCCACCTGCTGCTCGCCGCCGGACGCGAAGCCTTCACCAACGCGAAGACCGGCTCGCTCGACCGCAGCCGCGTCGGCATCGTGCTCGGTCACATCGCCCTGCCGACGCAAAGCTCCTCAAAGCTATGCGAGGAAATCCTCACGCCGTTGCTGGAAGACGCAACCTTCGGAACTGAATCTGACTCCAAGCTGGAGACCCATCCGCTCAACCGCTACGTCGTCGGCCTGCCGGCTGGACTGCTCGCGCAAGCCCTCGGCCTCGGCGGCGGCACGCGCACCCTGGACGCGGCGTGCGCTTCCTCCCTCTACTCGCTCAAGCTCGCGTGCGACGAACTCCACGCCGGCCGCGCCGATGCGATGCTGGCCGGCGGCGTCTCACGCCCTGACTCGCTTTACACGCAGATGGGTTTCGCCCAGCTCCGCGCGCTCGCGACCTCGGGCCGTTGCACGCCGTTCGATGCGGCGGCGAGCGGTCTGATCGTGGGTGAAGGCGCGGGCGTGGTCGTGTTGAAACGCCTTTCCGATGCGCTCCGCGACGGCGACGAAATCCACGCGCTCATCCGCGGCGTCGGCCTTTCCAACGATCTTGATGGCAATCTGCTTTCCCCGGCCAGCGAAGGCCAGCTTCGCGCGCTTCGGCTTGCCTACGACTCGGCTGGCTGGGAGCCGGAGAGCGTGGAACTCATCGAGTGCCACGCCACTGGCACACCCGTCGGGGACGCCGTGGAGTTCTCCAGCCTGAACCAGCTTTGGGCCGACCGCACCTGGCAGCCCGGCCAATGCACGTTGGGCGCAGTGAAAGCAAACGTCGGCCACCTGCTCACCGGTGCGGGCGCAGCGGGCCTGCTCAAAGTGCTGCTCTCGCTCCGGCACAACACGCTGCCGCCGGTCGCCAACTTTCAGCGGGCGAGCGACAAAATTCCGCTCGCGCAAAGTCCGTTCCGCGCGCTCAAGGAAAGCCAGCCCTGGCCGCGCCGTGCCGATGGGCAGCCGCGACGTGCGGCCATCAATGGCTTCGGCTTCGGAGGCATCAACGCACATGTGCTAATCGAGGAGTGGACGGGTTCGGAGGAGCGCCGGTCTCCCACCCCGCGGGATACAAAAGGGTGCGATCTTAAAGCCCGGTCGGAGACCCGCGCGCC
>CAZCBE010000072.1:0-3606 GCA_964496695.1 uncultured Klebsiella sp. | reverse complement strand
GGCCGGTTTCGTTGGACCGCCGGTCTCCTACCGGGGGTTACCAAATCGGGCCCGATCTAACCGCCGGGGGGTATACCGGCGCTCCTCCCGAGACGGCAGACGCCATCCCCCATCCCCCATCCCCCATCGCCATCATCGGTTTGGCGACGCACATCGGCCCGTGGAAGAATCTCCGTTCCTTCGCCGCGCGTGTCTTCGGTGCTGACACAGACACGCTGCCAAAGGCCCGCCCTGAATGGCGTGGCCTGCACCCTGCAGCCCTTGCACAGCGCCCCGGCTACTTCGTTGACGACCTGGCCATCCCGGTCAGCCGCTACCGCATCCCGCCGCGCGAACTGGCCGAGCTTCTGCCGCAGCAGGCGCTCATGCTGGAAGTCGCACGCGATGCCCTGGCGGACGCGCGCGTGACCGAACCCAACCCGACACGCACCGGGGTCTTCATCGGCCTCGGCCTGGACCTGCGCACGACCGACTACCACTTCCGCTGGTCCATGCTCGACCGCGCCAGCGACTGGGCCAATCGCCTGCCCGCCGACGTCTCCGAGCACGACCAGGCCGATTGGGCCGCCCGCGTCGTGGAAGCTTCCGGTCCGCCGTTGAACGCCGACCGCACCATGGGCGCGCTGGCGGGCACGAACGCCAGCCGCATCGCGAAGGAATTTCGCATCGGTGGCCAGAGCTACACGGTGTGCAGCGAGGACACGAGCGGCCTGAGCGCTTTGGAAATCGCCGTGCGCGCCCTGCAAAGCGGCGAACTCGATCTCGCGCTCGCGGGCGGCGTGGAACTCACGGGCGACTTGAGAGCGCAAGTCACCAGTGCCGCGCTCGGCGATGACGCGATTCCCGGCGATGGAGCCGTGGCCGTCGTGCTCAAGCGCCTTGATGACGCGCGCCGGAATGGCGACCGCATCTATGCGGTGATACGTGGGATTGGTGTTGGGAGCGCGGCGTTCACGCCGCTTCAACGTCCGGCTTCCGCATCAGCTTCGGATGATTCGCAGCGGACAACCACATCGCACGGTGAAGCGGCCTCAACGCCGCGCGCCGCTGCCGAATTTGCCGCCGCCCGCGCTGCTGCCGAAGCTGGCGTTGCGAACCCGACTCAAATCACCGACGCAGCGGCTCAAGTCGGGCACACGGGAGCTGCGGCCGGCCTCGTGAGCTTGGCGAAAGCCGCCCTCGCCTTGCATGCCGAAGTGCTCCCCGCCAGCGAGACTGCCGCCGCGCAACACTGGCTCCGCGACCGCACCAACGGCCCCCGCCACGCCGCCATCTCCGCCACGAGCGTTGATGGGAATGCGATGCACGTTGTTCTCGAAGCGCCCGGACAAGCTCCCTTCTCATTAGCACCCGGCTTCAGCCGGGTGTCATCCGCTGGGACTAATTCTGGAACCGTTTCAACGGTTTCAGACGTTCGGGAAGCCGCTGAAGCGGCTAGCGTATCAGAAGCCGCTAACACCGGGCTAAAGCCCGGTGCTAATGAGAGGCTGGCAAATCAGAGCCTCCTCACGTCGGCTGCTACCAAGCAGGGGGAAGCCCTCTTTACCTTCGCTGCTGCTGATGCGGCCGGGCTGCTCGGCCAACTCGACTCGCTTCGTCGCTTTGGTGCTGGCTCCCCACAGGCGTCCCTCGACACGCTGGCCCGCCGCTGGCATCGGAGCGCCGGGCATTGCTCGGCTGCAGCCGCCAATGCCGGGCGATGTCAGGCGCTCCAAACCCTCGCGCTGATTGCGCAGGATCGTGCGCAACTCCATCGGCTCCTTGATGCTGCGGCCAACGTGGCTCGACATTCCAATGCCGAGTCTTCTAAAGCCACCTCCACTGACACTCTGCCAGCAACATCTCGACCTCGGAATGTCGAGCTACTGGACCACCGCGACCGTGACCGGCTGTTCTACACGCCGCCCAGCGAACGCGTCTCCGGCAAGGTTGCCTTCGTCTTCCCTGGTGCGGGCAATCACTTCGCGGATATGGGTCGCGAACTGGGGCTTTTGTTTCCAGAGGCACTCCGCAGGCTCGACCGCGAGAATGACCGGCTCGCCAGCCAAATGTTCACCGCGCAGTTCTGGAACTCGGCTGCGCCAGTCACCGATCAGCGCGCCTCCATCTGCGGGCAGGTCGCGCTCGGTGCTTTTGTCAGCGACATCGCCGTTTCGCTGGGGCTTAAGCCCGACGCGGCCATCGGCTACAGCCTCGGTGAGAGCACGAGCCTCTTCGCTCTGCGTGCCTGGTCCGCGCGCGATGACATGCTCGCGCGTGTCACCGCCTCGACTCTGTTTACCCGCGATCTCACAGGCGAATCCGATTCGCTTCGCCGCGCGTGGAAACTCGCGGCGGATCAGACCATCGCGTGGCAAGCAGGGTTGGTGGACCGGCCCGCCGAGGAAGTTCGCGCTGCGATGGCCGGTCTGGCGCGCACTTACATCCTCATCGTCAACACGCCAAGCGAGTGTGTCATCGGTGGCGATGCGGAGCAGGTGCGCGCGCTCGTGGCGAAGCTCGGCTGCCACTTCTTCGCGCTGGAGGGCGTGAGCACGGTCCATTGCGATCTGCTCCAGCCGGTGCTGGAGCCATATCGCGAGCTGCATCGCTTCCCTACCACGCCGCCGTCCGGCTTGACCATCTACAGTGGTGGCTGGGGCCGCAGTTACGTGCCTGATCGGGAGACGGCGGCCGATGCGATCGTCGCGCAGGCGAGCGCAACGATTGATTTCCCGCGTCTGGTCCAGGCCGCTTACCAAGACGGCGTGCGGTTCTTCATCGAGATGGGGCCGGGGGCCTCGTGCTCACGAATGATTTCGCAGATCCTCCATGGCCAGCCGCACGTCGCCCGCTCGCTGTGCGTCTCGGCGAAGGAGCCGTTGCTGGAAGTGCTCCGTGTGCTGGGTGCGCTGTGGGCGGAAGGTTTGCCGGTCAACCTCGCTCCGCTCTATGGCGAACTGAACGAGGAGCCCGCACCCGAGCCGGAAGGCAAGTGCGTCGTCATCCCCATCACGGGCGCGCCTATTGTGGTGCCGAAGCTGCCGAAATCTGGCCTGGGTGGAACCGGCGACTCGCCTGTTCCGCGCAACGACCCGCTGCGCGGAAGGACAGCGCGCACCCGGGCGGAAGCGGGCACCGTGGAGGAAAGGACACTCGCTGACATTCCGTCGGGCGGGTCGCCCGACGGGACGGGCCAGTGGCCCGTTCCACCCAGCCGAGAGGCGAAGCCGCAGCTTGTGCCGATTAGCGCGGAAATCGCGGCCGACTTATTTGAGGCCGAGCTGCTCACTGCGATGGCGCAGGCACAGGCGACGACCCTGCAGGCGCATGAGACTTACCTCGCGTTCTCGGAAGGGGTGTTCAAGACATTATCCGAAGCGGTGCAGACGCAGTTGGAACTGGTCGGGCGGGCGGCGAATGGGTTGGCGTTGCCCGTGGTTGCACGCAGCCCCCTCACCCCGGCCCTCTCCCCCGGTGGGGGAGAGGGAGAAGAGCTGGCGCGCTCTGAGAGCCGCGAAGCGTCCGTTGCTCGTGCCGGCCGCGATCCGCCCCCCCCCCCACCCCCCCCCCAGGCGCAAGCCCCGCCGCGGCAAGCCCCCCGCCCCGGTACCCCCACCCGCAACC
>CAZCBE010000071.1:0-35653 GCA_964496695.1 uncultured Klebsiella sp. | reverse complement strand
GCCGTGAAGTCAGGGGCGCGTTCGTTTTACCAAACTATTCTCGTAGTTGGTATCAGTGGCATCGTCTCACCCCTCACCCTAACCCTACCCATGAACCTCCCGGCGCGCACCCTTGCCCCGGCGGGAACAGATACGGCCTCGCCGAACCTCTGGCGTGCTCGGGGCTCCCTCGCCTCCATGGAATGGAGGAGCGGGCCGGGGAGAGGAGGGGCGGCAGGTCCAGTTGCGTTGGGAGCGGGGCGAGGGAGACAGCGGTGCGTCGTGCTTAGGCCAGCGGTCGCGAACTCGCTGCCGGCCACTGGTCCCGGCACGAAGGCGAGGTTCAGGGGCTGAAAGCGCGGCAGTTGGCGGGCCGTGGGTTCTCGCCCCGTTGAGGGGAGAGGGGGCAGGCATCGCCGCCGAAGGAGCGGCACCGAAGCTGGTGGGTAGCACAGGCTAAGGTCTGAAGCACATGCGTGCAAGGTGGCCGCTGCGGACGGGGACTCTCCGGGCGCATCTTGACCCTGCCCCCGCACGACGGCGGAGCGCGGCCCTCTGGGCCGCAGCGGCTGGCAGCAGGGAAAGGCTTGGGAAGCTCCGCAGCCCGTTCTGCAGGGTTGCCGCTGCGGCCCGGAGGGCCGCGCTCCGGGGGCAGTGCGCGGATGCGCCCGGACTCTCCGCGCGCCGGACAATCCGTTTGAACTTCCCCGGCCCTGCTCCTACAGTCCTTCTTCATTATGGGCACTGACAATTCTGCTTCGCCGGGCAATCCGTGGCTGCTGTGGGCGCTGCTCACGGTTTTTTCATGGGGCGTCTATGGCGTCATCCTTCACAAGGGCCGCGGCTTTATGCCAATGGGCCCCGAAACCCCGCACGCGGGCCTCAAGGCATTCCTCTTCGTGTGCCTGGCGTATGCCCTGATCGGGGTGGCTACGATAGCCATGCTCAAGGCGCGCGGCTCGAACTGGAGCTTCACCAGTGCGGGCGTGCAGTGGAGCCTCGTGGCCGGTGCCGCCGGAGCGGTCGGCGCGTTTGCGCTGGTGCTCGCGCTGGGTGCAGCGGCGCAGATTTACAAGGGTGCGGCCGCCGCCGCCGTGATGCCGATTGTGTTCGCCGGTGCGCCGGTGGTGAACACCATCGTGGCCCTGGCGCTGCACCCGCCGGAAGGTGGCTTGAAGTCGCTGCCGCTGCCGTTCGTGCTGGGGTGCGTGCTGGCCGTATGCGGCGCGTTCCTCGTGGCCAAATTCGCCCCGACCAACACCGGTGGCGGCGTGCCCAAGCCGGCCATTGTCGCGCCCGCCAATCCGGTTTCGCCGAAGTGACTGGCCACCAGCAGGCGCAGAAGACGCAACGAGCGTTTTCCGTTCGCGCCCTGGGGTTTTTTGTGACGGAAGCAAGCGCCACTGACCGGCACTAACTGGCGCTTATGAAGGCGTTGATTTCGGCTCCCTTTAGTGCAGGTCGGTGCCGGTCAGTGGTTTTCAAATCGTGAGCGATCAACTCACTCAACTCCGGGCCCTGCTTGCCGCGCTCCCGGCGAACCCCTTCTATGCCCGGAAACTGGCGGGCACGGGATTGCTCGAAGGCGTCGCCAGCCTCGCCGAGTTCAGCGCGCGCTGCCCCTTCACTACCAAGGCCGACCTGGTCGCCGACCAGCTTGCGCACCCGCCTTACGGCACGAACCTCACCTTCCCGCTCGAGCGTTACACGCGCTGCCACCAGACCAGCGGCAGCACCGGCAGCCCGCTCCGCTGGCTCGATACGCCGGAGAGCTGGTCGTGGATGCTCGACAACTGGGAGACCGTCCATCGCCAGGCCGGCACCACGGCGGCGGACCGCGTCTTCTTCGCGTTCAGCTTCGGGCCGTTCCTGGGGTTCTGGACGGCCTTCGAGTCCGCGCAACGGCTCGGCTGCCTCGTCTTCGCGGGCGGCGGCATGACCAGCGTGGCCCGGCTCCGGGCGATCCTCGACCTGCGCGCCACCATCCTGTGCTGCACACCCACCTACGCGCTCCATCTCGCCGAGGTCGCCGCGAAGGAGGGCCTTGACCTCCGGCGGTCTCAGGTAAAGACCCTGAGCGTGGCGGGCGAGCCGGGCGGGAGCATCCCCGCCGTGCGGGCGCGCCTGCAGGAGCTGTGGCCCGGCGCGCGGGTCTATGACCATCACGGGATGACGGAGGTCGGCCCGGTGAGCTACGAATGTCCGGCCCGGCCCGGTGTGCTGCACATCATCGAACGCGCCTTCTTCGCCGAGGTCCTGAACCCCGCCACCGGCCAGCCCGCAGGCCCCGGTGGGCGCGGCGAACTGGTCCTGACCAACCTCGGCCGCACCGGCTCCCCCCTCCTCCGCTACCGCACGGGAGATCTCGTCCAACTCTCAACTCTCAACTCTCAACTCTCAACTAGCTGTCTTTGCGGCTCCGCCGACCTCGCCCTCGCAGGCGGCATCCTCGGGCGGGTGGACGACATGGTGGTGGTGCGCGGGGTGAACGTGTATCCCAGCGCCATCGAGGAAATCATCCGGCGCACCGGTGGCGTGGCGGAGTATCAGGTGCGGGTGAGCCAGGGCCAGGCGTTGACCGAGCTGACGGTGACGGTGGAGCCGGAGCCCGGGCCGGCGGGGGCCGGGGTGGCGGAGCGGCTGGCCCGCGCCTTTGAGTCCAGCCTCGCCCTGCGGGTGCCCGTGCTGTCCGTCGCGCCCGGCACTCTGCCGCGCTTTGAATCCAAGGCCCGCCGGTGGACCCGGGCGGGGGGCTGAAGCCGGGCGTTTGTGGCTTGAATGTTTTTGTTACGCGTGCGTCCTATTGTTCGCTGCCGCTAATGCGGCGCATAAACAAACAAACGCAACCCTGTAGCACCATGAAGAAACTGTTCGCACTGTTCGCCGCCACCTTTATCGCGGCTTCCGCCTTCGCCGGCGAGTTCCCTGACATCAGCATCGCCGACCTCAAGAAGGCGATCGCCGACAAGAAGGTCACCGTCGTTGACGTGATGGGCACCTCCTCCTACAAGGCCAAGCACGTCCCCGGCGCGATTGACTTCGCCGCCGTCAAGGCCGACTTCGCCAAGGCGCTGCCGGCGGACAAGGACGCCCTCGTCGTCGCCTACTGCGGCGGCCCGAGCTGCAAGGCCTACCAGGCCGCCGCCAACGCGGCTGAGAAGCTCGGCTACAAGAACATCAAGCACCTCTCCGCCGGCATCTCCGGCTGGGTCTCCGCTGGTGAGAAGACCGAGAAGGCCAACTAAGTTCCGGCCCTGACTTCCAGGCGCCCCGTGCTCACGCGCGGGGCGCTTTTTTGTTTTCTTGTAGCGCAAGCCTCCGGCTGGCCGTGCCGCCGGCGTCCTCGCCGGCCTGTCCCGTTCGTGGCACCGGTCTGCTTCGTTCGCCAAACGAGCCGGCGCGGACGTCGGCGCTACGGCAAGCCGGAGGCTTGCGCTACGCGCGGCGTCACCACCCCTTCGGCAGTTCCGTCAGCGTCGCCTTGAGGATGCCCCGGATGCTCTGCTTCTCCGCTGCGGGCAGGTAGGCGAATTCCTTGTCCGGCTTGGCCGGATCGAGCGCCAGGGCCAGCCGGCTGAACACCCGCTGCTTCAGCTCCAGTGGGAGCCCTTGGAAGGCGAGGCTGTAGATCATGTAGCTGCACCGGTGCTGGAACATCCGCGTGCGCAGCTCGAAATCTTTGAGCGAGGCGCCCCCCGGCCCGAGGCGGCGGACGCTGGCAAAATCCCGTTTGAAATCGGCCTCGCCCGCCACTCCGCCCTGGGGCAGCGGAACCTCGTCGGCGAAAAGCAGGTAACGCGTCAGCAGCCCGGCCTGCTGATCAACCAGGGTGGTGCCTGCCGCGCTCAGCCTGCCATTGCCCTCGGCCAGCGCGTGCCGGGTGCGGTAGGTGGCTTCCACGGCCCGGTTCACAAACCCGATTTGATGCTCGTGCAGGAGCTGCGGCAGCAGGTCGCTGCTGGGCACCAGGTAACGGTCATAGTTGAAGGTCACCCCCGGTTGGATGGGCTGGCGGAGAATGCCCTGCGGGGTGGACCGGCCGTAGAAGTTGGCCAGGTGATTCGTGAGGCCGCCCATCCCGGTCAGATACCAGCCGCCGAAGCGTTGGTTCAGCGGGATACCGTGCCCCGACTGTTCCTGCCGGAAGGATTCGAGGCTGCCACCGGTCGGGCCGGGAATCACGGACTTCGCCACGAGGCCCGGCACATAGCCGGTGTCCTCACGCGCATGGCAGTTCATGCAGCGCGTGGCGCGCTCGGGACGCGGCGTCTGGCCGTTGCGGGGGATGTCGAAGATGTAGAACACCCCGCCCAGATCCGGGTCCACGGACACCACCTCGATCTTCCCGCCCACCACGTAGCCGATGTAAACGTCCTCGTTGAAGTAGATGGCCCGCGGCGAGCGCGGCGTGATCAGGCTGAGCTGCAGGCTGGTCGTGGAGAAAAGCAGCATCTGGGACGACGCCGGGATGTCGAGCGACTTGAGCACGCTGGCGACGAAGGCCTTTTCACTGGTGTAATCCAGCTCGATGCGGCCGGCCTGCACGTTGGTCATCCAGCGGCTGAAGCGATCGTGGGGCGTGCGCTTCCAGTAGTCATGCGGCGGCTGGTCGAAATCGCGATAACTCGCCGCCGGGGTGGAGACCCCGCCGGCGAGCAACAAAAACCAGAGCCAGACAGTTAACTTCATGTGCGGTTCAAGCTACGGACGCAGGGTCAGACGAAACCAGCGGCGTGGCGTTCAACCGAGAAGGCGGGTTCACTCGTCATGCCTGCGCGGCGAGGCTGAGGCGTCTTGGACTGCGGCGGGAGGCGGAGCGGTTCGCGGGTTTTGCAGTCCCGGCCGGGGCCGCTCCGCAGGATGCCAAAGCGCCGTCGCCGCTTCGCTCTGCCGGCGCAGTCCAAGACGCGCGCCGAGGTCCGTCATGCGCCGCGTGCTACCGCATCTTCTTCATCGGGAACTGCTCCCCCGCCAGCGCGCGTTTGACGAAGGCGCCCCAGAACGGCGTGGGCGTGTAATCCCAGCCCGTGATCATCACCGGGCTGGCCCCGGGGTGGAACGAAAAGGCCGTCCAGTGGAAGCGGTGTTTCTGGATGAAGCCCAGCATGTCCGGCACCCAGGTGTAGGGATCTTCCTGCGCGTCGGCGGGGATGAAGCTCATCTTCTTTATGTCCGCGCCGACCTCGCCGACGAGGATCGGGTGTTTGTCCGCGATGATCAGCACCTTCTCCTGCCAGCCGCGCTTCCACGGGTAGATGTGCGTGGCATACACGATCCCATGGCCGCCCTGGTCGCTCAGCGCAAAGCCCTTCGCGATGCCGGAAAGGTCGTAAGCCCAGTCCAGCCCGCCCACCACCACGATGTTCTGCGCGCCCGTGGACCGCACGGCGTTCACCAGCGCCTGCATGCCGACAGATTGAAAGCCTTGCGCCGCCTTGGCCTTCTCCTCGGGCGTGAGAAACGCATCCTCATCCGCCGGGGCCTTCTTCTCGGCGACGAAGCCGCCATCGCGCCAGACTTCCCACGAGGTGCCGTGCGGCTCGTTGAAGAGATCGAAGATGACCGCCGGGTGGTTTTTGTATTTGGTGGCCGCATCCTTCCAGAACTCCGCGTGCTCCGCCTTCGGCGCGCGGAAGCGGTGCAGGTCCAGCAGCACATACGCGCCGCGATTGGCAATGAGCGTGATGACCTGGTCCACCAGTTCGCGATACGCCGCCCCGCCGTCCTTCCCGCCGCCGGTCCGGCCAAACCAATACTCCTCCTTCACCGGCAGGCGGATGAGGCTGGCCTTCCAGTCCTCCACGGCCACCTTGGCCGACTTCATCACATGGTCGCCTTTGACCAGGAATTCGAGGCTCACCACGTTCATGCCTTGCAGCCACACCGGCTTGCCGTCCTTGCCGAGCACCTGGTTGCCCGCGACGTGCAGCTCCTGCGGCCACTTCGCCGGCTCCGGCTTCTCCGGCGCGACGAAGGAAAGCTTCTCGATTTCCGCCGCGGCCTTCGCCGCCGCCGCCAGCTTTTCCGGATCGGTGGGCTTCAGCACGAGGTCATCCAGGTCCAGCGTGCCGCGCTCGACCTGGAAGAGCGACGGCATGAACTCCAGCGCCACGGCCTTCTCCGGCACGAGGAACCTCGCGCTGCGCTCCACCCAGCCGCTGGTGTTGCTGCGGGTGTAGGCGGGGCCGGGCTTCTGCGGCAGCTTCTTCCCGCCCGCGTCCAGGAACTCCATCATGAAGCGCGCGTCGAAGTGCGGCTCCTTGCCGGGCTTCAGATCGGTGATGCGCCAGCGCCACGTCAGTTCCAGAGCTTTCGCCCCGGCGGGCAGATCGAAGGTGCGGTAAAGCATGACGACCTCGCCGGGCTGGGTGGACTTGAGGCGCAGGAAATGGTTGCCGCCTTCCTCCAGCCAGCTTCCGCCGGCCTTGGGCCGACCCCAGTTGTCCGGCCAGCCGTCGGCGTTCTTGTCCGTCTCGAAGTCACCGTTGGAGATGAGCGGCGTGCCCTTCTCCAGCGCGGCGGCCGCCTTGCCCTGCTTCGCCGTGGCTGCGGCCGCCTGCTTGGCCTGCGCTGCCACCGCCGCCGCATCGGCCGCCACCTGGAGCGGAGCTGCGTCCACCGCTTTGAGCACGATGTCGTCGAGGTCGAAGGTGCCTTGCTCCACTTGGAAGAGGGCGGGCATGAACTCCAAGGTGCGGGCCTCGTCCGGCACGAGGAACTTCGCGCTGCGCTCCACCCACCCGGCGGTGCTCTTGCGGGAGTTCGGCGCACCGGGCGAGCCTTTGAGCTTGCCGCCTGCGGCGTCCTTGAACTCCAGCATGATGCGCGCATCGAACCACGCCTGCTTGCCGGGCTTCAGCTCGGTGATGCGCTGCCGCCAGGTCAGTTCGAGCGCCTTGGTCCCGGCGGGCAGGGGGACCGGGTGATACAGCATCACCATCTTGCCCGGTTCGGTGGCGGCGAGGCGGAGGAAGTGATTGCCATTCTCAACCTCCCAGGTGCCGCCCAGCCTCGGGCGTTCCCACTTGTCCGGCCACTTGTCGCCGTCGGCGTCCGTCTCGAAATTCCCGTTGGCGATGAGGGAGGCCCCCGCCGATGCCTCCGCCGCGCGGGCCACGGCGATGCCGAGGGAAAGCACGAGGGCGGCAACGAAACAGACCGGATGAAAGGCTTTGCGCATGGGGATGTGAGCCGAAGTTCAACTGGTTAGTCGTCCACCAAGGGTGCCTTCGTCAATGGAAAATCGCGCCGGTCTGCGGGCCAGGCGCATCTCAGTTTCCAGTCCTCTCATTGGCACCGGGCTTGAACCCGGTGTCGGTTGGTCCAAACGAAGCCAGGCGGTTGCCATGGCAATACGGCAGCAGAAAGCAAGCAGGGCTGCGAAGTGGTTAGCTTTCTACTCCCTCTCCCTTTGTGCGGAGCAAGGGGAGAGGGTTGGGGTGAGGGGTGGCTGCGTCGGCGCCAGCGGCCCACCCCTCATCCGGCCTCCGGCCACCTTCTCCCCTCGCTCCGCGAAGGGAGAAGGCGCAGAACGTGGCATCCCGGGTGCAAGAAACTGAGATGCGCCCACCGGGGCAAGCGCGGACGCTTGCGGCACGGCCGGCCGGGAGGCCGGCGCTACGTGGCGCAAGCCTCCGGCGTCCGCGCCGGCCCGGCCTAGCCCGCGCGCCAAGGAAAGCATCGCGCACCAACTCCACGATTGACGCACTTCGCCTGCGGCCCAAGCTCCTGCGCATGACCACGCCTCACCGCTCTTCAAGCCGACTTGCCCGCCGCCGGACCTTGCCGCGTTGCGCGGCCTTCACCCGCTGGCTGGTCCTCACACTCCTGACACTCGGGCTGACCGGTGCCGTGCGCGCCGAGCACGAAGGCAAGGTGCAAATCCTTATCCTGGGTGACAGCACCGCCGAAGGCAGCATCCCGCGCAAGCTCGTGAAGGAAGGCCCGCACCTCGAAGACGTCATCCGGCAACTGCTCGCCGCCGAGGGCGACCTGCCGCCCTGCAACGTCATCAACGTCGCGCTCAGCGGCGAGTATATCCAGCGGCTCGTGGACTCCGGCCGTTACGACAAGGTGGCGTCGAAGCTCCCCGGCCTGGACTACATCTTCATCCGCTACGGCCTGAACGACCACGCGCGGCGGGAGGACTTCACGAACAATTTTCCAAAGGATTTCCACGCGCTGCTCGCCCGCCTGCGGAAGGACCACCCGGCGGCCATGCTCATCCCGATGACGGTGATCCCTTACTTCGACCCGCCCACCAGCGAGCGTGTCAATGCCCTCGTCCGGCAGATCGCGGAGCAGGAGAAGCTGCGCCTCTTCGACATCTACCCGCGCTACGCCGCCGAATTGGAGAAGGGGCCGAACATGCTCAACTACCGGCGCTTCCCGCTGGCCAAGATCCCGGAGAAGCATCATGAGTTCGTGAAGCCATTCGTCAGCGGCACGCCGCCCACGCTCGTGGTGCTGGACAACCGCCTCGACGCGCACTTCGGCCATCTGCCCGGCTGGTTCAGCGACCGGCATCCGAACCTCGCGGGCTACCATGTGATCGGCGATGAAACGGTGAAGTTCCTCGCACCCATCCTGCGCGAGCGGAAGGCGAAATAGGGCCCGGCGGGCTCGTTGCTCAGTAGCGCCGGCCTCCGGCCGGCCGTGCCGCAAGCGTCCCCACTTGCCCCGGAGTGCCGCGCTCCGGGGGCAGTGCGCGGATGCGCCCTCCGCACCCCCGGCAGGAAATCCCGGATTGCAATCTCCCATTGCCCCTCAAACAATCCGTGCCTTCGCCGCATGATCATCTATGGCACCGCCCTCCTCGCCGTCTGCCACCTGCTCGGCATCATCCTCGGTGATCTGCTGGGCTCGCTGCTCGGGGTGAAGAGCAATGTTGGCGGCGTCGGCATCGCGATGCTGCTGCTGATCGGTGCGCGGCTCTATCTGCACAAGACCGGCCGGCTCACCGCCACCTCGGAGAGCGGGGTCCACTATTGGGGCGCGCTCTACATCCCGGTGGTGGTGGCGATGGCCATGCAGCAGAACGTGGTGGCGGCCATGCGCGGCGGACCGGTGGCGCTGCTCGCCGCGGTGGGCACCGTGGTGCTGTGCGGGCTGCTCGTCTCCTTCATCAACCGCATGGAGCCGGTGCCCGAGGAGCCGAATCCCGATTCCAAACCAGAGTGACCGCCATGATCGAAATTCTCGAAAAAGCGGCGAAGGACAATGGCCTGGTGTTTGCCTTTGCCATGGTGGGCCTGGTCGTCTGGGCGTCCGGGGCCATCTCGCAGAAGCTGACGTTTGGCCGCGTGCATGGCTCGGCGATTGCGATCTTCATCGGACTGGCACTGGCGTATGTCGGCGGGAAGATGTCCGGGGGAACAAAGGGGCTGGCGGATCTCGCGCTGTTCAGCGGCATCGGCCTGATGGGCGGGAACATGCTGCGGGATTTCGCGATTGTGGCCACGGCTTTTGAAGTGCAGGCGACGGAGGCGAAGCGGGCGGGCTGGATCGGGGCCGTTGCGCTGCTGCTGGGCACGGTGGTGCCGTTCATTGTCGGTGTGTGCGTGGCGCGGGCCTTTGGCTACACCGACGCGGTGAGCATGACGACCATTGGCGCCGGGGCGGTGACTTACATCGTGGGGCCGGTCACGGGCGCGGCGATTGGTGCGAGTTCGGATGTGATGGCGTTGAGCATTGCGACGGGCGTGATCAAGGCGATCATCGTGATGGTGGCCACACCGATGGCCGCGAAGTTCCTGCGCCTCAAGACGCCGCGCTCGGCGATGGTCTTCGGCGGGCTCGCGGGCACGGTGAGCGGGGTCTCGGCGGGGCTGGCGGCGACGGACCGCAAGCTCGTGCCCTACGGCGCGCTGGTGGCCACGTTCCACACCGGCCTGGGCTGCCTGATGGGGCCGTCGGTGTTGTTCTTCGCCGTGAAGCTGGCGGTCGGCCAGTGAGCTTTTCCGCATGAACCTCTACTCGCTGCTCGAATCCGGTTTTCCGAAGGACCGAACCACGGTTTGCCTCGAAGTGCCCGGGGGCCGCGACCGCACCTGGGCCGAGATCGAGCAGGGCAGCGCCCGCATGGCCAACTGGCTGGCCTCGCTGGGCCTGCCGCAGGGCTCACGGGTGGCCGCCGTGGTGGAAAAGTCGCCCGAGGGCTTGATGCTCTACCTGGCGACCGTGCGGGCGGGGTTTGTGTTTCTGCCGCTGAACACCGGGTATCGCGAGGCCGAGCTGGGGTATTTCTTTGGGAACGCGTCGCCGGGTGTGGTGGTGTGTTCGGACAAGACGGTGGAGTGGATCGCCCCGGTCGCGAAGCAGGCGGATGTCGCGTATGTCGTGACGTTGAATGAGGATGGCACTGGCACGCTCATGGATGCCGTCACCGCACAGCCCGACACCTTCGCCACGGTGGCGCTGGCCGACGACGCGCTCGCCTCGATCCTCTACACCTCCGGCACCACGGGCCGCAGCAAGGGCGCGATGCTCACCCACGGCAACCTCGGCTCCAACGCCCTCGTGCTGCGCGAACTGTGGGGCTGGCGCAGCGATGACGTGCTGCTGCACATGCTGCCCATCTTCCACATCCACGGGCTCTACGTGGCCGTGAACGGCGCGCTGCTGGCCGGAGCGAAGATGATCTGGCTGGCGAAGTTCGACGCGAAGGCGGCGGTCCGCCACCTGCCCAGTGCGACCCTGATGATGGGCGTGCCGACGTTCTATGTGCGGCTGCTCACCGAGGCGGGCTTCACGCGCGAAACGTGTCGCAACATCCGCCTCTTTGTCTCCGGCTCCGCGCCGTTGCTGCTGGAGACCTTCACCGCCTTCCAGACCCGCACCGACCACACGATCCTGGAGCGCTACGGCATGAGCGAGACCGGCATGTTGACCTCGAACCCGTATCACGAGCGGGAAGGCCGGCGCTACGGCGGCACCGTGGGCCGGCCCTTGCCCGGCCTGTCCCTGCGCATCACCGGCGAGGACGGCCAGCCGTGCCAACCGGGCGAAATCGGCATGATCGAGGTGAAGGGGCCGAGTGTCTTCAAGGGCTACTGGGAGATGCCGGAGAAGACCAAGGAGGAGTTCACCGCCGATGGCTGGTTCCGCACCGGCGACATGGGCCGCTTCGGCGGCGAGGCTGCGGGCGTGCTGGTGCCGGGTGATTACGTCTCCATCGTTGGCCGGGGCAAGGACCTCATCATCTCCGGCGGCTTCAATGTGTATCCCAAGGAGATCGAAGGCTTCATTGATGACCTCCCGGGCGTGGAGGAGAGCGCCGTCGTCGGCGTGCCACATCCCGACTTCGGCGAAGTAGGCGTGGCGGTCGTGGTGCCCAAGGCAGGCGCGACCCTCGATGCCGCGCAGCTCCAGGCCTTCCTCAAGACCAAGATCGCGAACTTCAAGGTGCCCAAGAAGGTCGTGATCGTGAAGGAACTGCCGCGCAACACCATGGGCAAGGTGCAGAAGAACGTGCTGCGGGACGAGCATCGCCAGACGTTTGCGTGAGGCATCATCGCGGAGCAACGGAGCGCGGCGGTGTCAGGCCGGAAGCGTTAAGAAATTCCGAAACCGCCCGGCCTGCGGGGGCACTCCGGGACAGGGCCAAAAGGCTCTACCAGCGCTCCTGATTTCTTCTGATTGGCTTGGTGGCGGTTGTCGGCGAGAATGGCAGTTACGATGAACGACGCGATAGTCATTGGCGGCGGTCCGGGCGGCTCGACGGTTGCCGCGCTCATGGCCACCAAGGGCCGGTCGGTGGTGCTCCTGGAGCGCGAACGCTTTCCCCGCTTCCACATCGGCGAATCCCTGCTGCCCTACAACTGGCCCATCTTCGAGGAACTGGGTGTGCTGCCGCAACTGAAGGAGGCGGGCTTCCCGCGAAAGACCGGGGCGCAATTTCATCTCAGCAATGGCCGCAAGTCGCTCAAGATCGTTTTCCGCGAGGGACGGCTGACCAAGCAGCCCCAGGCGTTCCAGGTCGAGCGCTCCATCTTTGACCACATGCTCCTCAAGAACGCCGCCGCCAAGGGCGCGGACGTGCGCGAAGGCTGGCAGTTCCAGAGCTTTGAACAGCTCCCCGACCATGTGCGCGTGGTCGCCACGGACCCTGCCGGAGCGAAGCACACGCTGGAGGGCCGCTACCTCGTGGACGCCAGCGGACGCGGCAACGTGACCGGGAACCAGGAGGGCCTGCGGGTCATCCACCCGAAGCTCAAGAAGATGGCGATCTTCGGCCACTACCACGGTGTCATGCGTGATGAAGGTGAGAAGGGCAGCGACATCCTGGTGGTGCGGCTGGAGAACAAGTGGTTCTGGCTCATCCCGGTGTCCGCCACGAAGATCAGCGTCGGCTGCGTGCTCGATGCGTCGGAGCTGGCTGCGGCCAAGGTGCCGCCGGAGGAATTGTTTCACTCCATCATCGCCACCAGCCCGGTCGTGCGTGAGCGGATGAAGCACGCCCAACGGGTCGGCGAGTTCCATACCACCAGCGACTTCTCCTATTACAACCGCCGGCTGACCGGCCCGCGCCTGCTGCGCGTGGGGGATGCCGCCGGGTTCATGGACCCGATCTTTTCCGCCGGCGTTTACCTCGCGATGTTCTCGGGCAAGCTCGCGGCCGAGACGATTGATGCCTGCCTGCGCCGGCCGTTCGGCACGCGCTGGCGGTTCGCGCGCTACGAGCAGAAGACGTTCCGGGCGCTGCGCTTCTACTGGGAGATGGTCGAGCAGTATTACACGAAGCCGTTCATGGAGCTGTTCCTCGAGCCGCGCGACAAGTGGATGCTGCCGGACGCCGTGAACGCCGCGCTCGCGGGCGAACTCACCGGGCGCTGGGCGATCCGTTGGCGCATGCGCCTCTTCTTCTGGCTGGTGAAGATCCAGGCCCGCCGCCCCCTCGTCCCGCGCATCCGTTTCGACTGAATGAGGGCGCTGTCTGAATTCGGGTCGAACTCGCGTGGTGAACGGACGCGCGGATTCCTCTCACCCCGGCCCTCTCCCTTGGGGAGAGGGAGAAGCCCCGGCAAGCAACGAAGTTCCTGCGTCTCCGGCTCTGCTCCACCGCTGACGGCGTCGCTCCCTCTCCCGGAGGGAGAGGGCCGGGGTGAGGGGGAAGGGCCGCTGGAATGAGTTGGGCGTTCCACAAAAGCATCGCCGAGATGCGCGCGCATGTTTTCCGCCTCACCGTGGGCTCCGTGCTGCTCGCTCTGTTCTGCGCCTGTCGCACCGGCCCGCTGCCGCGCATTGACACCTCCGCACCCGGCTGGACGCACCGCAGCGGCCAGGCGGTGTGGACACCGGGGCGGGGCGCGGGGGAGGTGGTCATTGACCTGGAAGTCTGGAACCGCGCCGAGGGCGATTGCCTCGTGGACGTTTCCAAGGCTGGCCTGTCCTTCGTCCTCGCGCATGTCACTCCCGGGACGTGGCGCATCGAGGCCGCGACCGGGCAGCGCCATGCCGCTCCCGGCGCCCCGCCGGCCCGCGTCGGCTGGCTCCAGATCGCACGCGCCCTCGCGGGTCAGCCACCCGCCGCGCCATGGCAGTTTGAGCGGCGCGAGGCCGGTGCGTGGCGGCTCACGAACCCCAAGACCGGGGAGAGTTTCGATGGCACTGTGACGCCATGAAGCGCTGGCTCTGGCTCCTGCTCATCCCGCTCGCGCTGGGACTGGCGCGCCTGCGCTTCGATGTCGAGGTGCTCAACCTGCTGCCGGGCAACCTGCCGGTGGTCCAGGGCCTCAAGCTGTTTCAACAGCACTTCGCCAGCGCGGAGGAACTGATCATCACGCTGGACGGTGACGCCGCTGAAAGCACCGAGGCCAGTGCCCGCGCGCTCGTCGAGCATCTGCGCACGAAGACGAACCTCGTGGGCAGCGCCATGTGGCAGTCCCCGTGGAATGAGCACCCCGAGCAGGCGGCGGAACTCGCGGCGGCGGTGTGGCTGAACCAGCCGCCGGAGGCCTTCACCGCGCTCGCCACGCGGCTTACCGGCACCAACGCCCAGGCCACGCTCGCCGACGCCCGCGAGCGGCTCGCCGTGTCCTTCTCGCCCGGCGAGATCGCACAGCTCAGCTTCGATCCCTACGGCTTCACCCGCCTGCCGTTGCCGGATGTCGGCGCGGCGGGGTTTGGTCCCGGCCAGGACTTCTTCTCCTCGGCGGATGGGAAGTTCCGCCTCGTCACCGTAAAGGCCCACACGCCGCTGCCCGGCTATCGCGAATGCACGACCTGGCTCGCCGCGATGCGCACAGAGATTGCCGACTGGCAGCGCGCCCGGGGCGGCCAGGAGAAGCTGGGCTTCACTGGCCGCACGGTGTTCGTCACAGAAATCTCCAGCGGCATGGAGCACGACATGCAGGAGTCCATCGTGCTGACGGCCGCCGTCATTGCGGTGCTCTTCTGGCTCGCGCACCGGCGCTGGCGGCCGATGCTCTGGCTGCTCGCGCTGCTCGCGCTCATCCTCGCGGCCACGCTCGCACTCGGGGGGCTTTTCTTCGGGGCGATCAACGTCGTGAGCCTCGGCTTCGCGGGCATCCTCCTCGGCCTCGCGGTGGACTATGGCGTGGTGCATTACCAGGAGGCCATGGCGTCGCCCGACGCGACCGTGCCGGAGATTCGTGGGGCCATCGGTCCGAGCATCTTCTGGGCGGCGGTCACCACCATCAGCGCGTTTCTCGTGCTGAACCTCGGCGGCCTGCCGGGGCTCGCGCAGCTTGGTTCGCTCGTCGCGCTGGGCGTCGCGCTGTCCGCGCTGGTGATGCTCTTCCTGTTTTTGCCGCCGTTGTTCAGTGACCGCCAGAAACGGCGGGACGAGCAGATCGCCGCTGGTCTGTGGCCGCGGCCCGCGCGCGAGCAGGAGATCCCTCCGGCATCAACCATGTCTGCCGGGCGCAGGAAATTTGTGGTCGCCGCCAGTGCGTTGCTCGTCGTCGGAGCGGTGGCGGTCCTTAGCTTCGGCCTGCCGCCGCTGGACCGTTCGCCTGACCCGTTGCGGCCCAAGGGCAGCATGGCTTACGCGACCCTCGACCAGATCAAGAGCCGGCTCGGGCCCGCGCGCGAACCCTTGTGGATCATCGTGTCAGGCCGCGAGGAAGGTGAAGTCGCGCGGCAGCTTGAGCGCGCCGAGGCGGTCCTCGCCCGCGCCAAGTCGAGCAACACCGTCAGCGGCTACCTGCTGCCCACGATGCTCTGGCCGCATCCCGAGCATCAGGCCAGCAACCGCGCAACGGCGGCGCGCTTGATGACCGAGCGGGAGCGGCTCGGCACCGCCGCGCTGGCGGCCGGCTTCAACACCAATTCCGTGATGCTTGCCAACACGTTGTTCGACACGTGGGGTGCCGCGCTCACACGCACCAATGTCTTCTGGCCCACCAACGACATGAGCCGATGGATTCTCGCGCGGATGGCCGCGCGCACGGACGACGGGTGGCTGGCGGCGGGCTTCGTGTTCGCGAAGGACACCCCGCAGCCGAACGATCCGGCCGACACGTGGGCGGCGCAGTTGGGAGCCGCGGGCGTGATCGTGTCTGGCTGGGAGCTGCTGGGAAATTCCCTGCTGCACGCCGTGGCGGACCGCATGTGGCTCGTGGTCGCGCCGATGATCGGGCTGATCCTGCTGTCGCTGTGGCTGGCCTTCCGCCGGCCGACGGAGATTCTGCTCAGCCTAGCCGTGCTGGCCGTCAGCGGACTTGGTCTGCTCGCCGTGATGCGCGTGGCGGGCTGGTCGTGGAACCTGCTCAATCTCATGGCGCTCCCGCTCATGCTCGGCACGGGCGTGGACTACAGCATCTTCATGCAGCTCGCGCTGCGCAGACACCACGGCGATCTCGCGGGGGCACACCACGCCGTGGGCCGCGCGCTGCTGCTCTGCGGAGGCACGGCCGTGGCGGGCTTCGGCTCGCTCGCGCTCTCGAGCAATGCCGGCATGGCCAGCCTCGGCGCGGTCTGCGCGGTGGGCATCGGCTGGAACATGCTCATCTCCGTCTTCCTGCTGCCGGTCTGGTGGCGGGCAGCCGGCGGAGCACCGGTCTCCGACCCGGCGCGCTCCCACGAGAATCTGGAAACAGGCCGGGTCGGAGACCGGCGCTCCGGGGAGTCGGCGGAAGCGGCCCCCAGTTCCCGCCCCTCCGTGCTCTATGGCCAACTCTGCTGGCAGGCCGGCCTTTGGGCGGCACGCAAGCTGCCGCGACGATTGACAGAACTTCTGTGCCGTCTCGGCGGCCACGCCTACTGGTTCGCCCAGCCGCAACGCCGGGAAGTGGTCATTCAAAACCTGCTCCCGCTCCATGATGGTGACCGCGCCGCCGCCGCCCGCACCGCCCGGAACCTCTTCGTGAACTTCACGCGCAAGCTGGCCGACCTGTGGCGCTTCGAGGGCGGCACGCCCGTGATGAAGTCCTTCTACCAACTGGCCGGCTGGGAACACTTCGAGGCCGCGCACGCGCATGGGCGCGGCGTGCTCATCGTCACGCTGCACCTCGGCAACTGGGAACTGGGCGGCCCCATCCTCACGCACAAAGGGCACCGTCTTCTCGCGCTCTCGAACCCCGAGCCGGACCCGCGCCTCACCGAGCTGCGCCGGGTCGCGCGGGCGCGCTGGGGCGTGGACACCCTGATCGTGGGCGGCGATCCGTTTGCCTTCGTGGAAGTCATCAAGCGGGTGAACGACGGTGGCGTGGCCGCGCTGCTGCTTGACCGGCCCGCCGAGAAGGGCGCGGTGGAAGTCGAACTGTTCGGCCGGCCCTTCCTCGTTTCCAACGCCGCGGCAGATCTGGCGCGGGCGTCCGGCTGCGCCGTGGTGCCGGCCATCATCGTCCGCAGCGGCGATGGCTACGCGGCGCAGATCATGCCCGCGCAAGCTTACGACCGCGCCGCGCTCGGCGACCGCGAGCGACGCCGATTGTTCACGCAGGAAATCCTGCGTGCCTTCGAGCCGTGGCTCCGGCAGCATCCCGATCAATGGTATCACTTCGTTCCCATCTGGCCCCCTACGAAATGACCGCCCTCCCTCTCCTAATCTTACTCCTACTCCTACTCTTAATCCTCTTCGTCAGAAGCCGGAGAGTAGGATTAAGAGTAGGAGTAGGATTAAGAGCGGGAACGGCTCGTCTGCTCGGCTTTCTGACGATTGGCCTCGCAACTGCCCTTGTCACTCCAACCGCTTCCGCCGCCGACACCAACGCCATCGTCAACGCGTGGCTCAACTCACAGACGAACCTGGTCACCTGGCAGGCGGACTTCACGCAGACGCGGGCCTTGAGCACGCTCACGCAGCCGCTCACGGCACACGGGCGCGTGTGGTTTGGCGAGCCGCGCCGCTTCCGCTGGGAGCTGGGCAATCCGCCGCAGACCATTGCCGTGCGCCAGCCCAAGGAGGTGGTCATCCTCTATCCGCGCCTCAAGCGGGCCGAGCGTTACCCGCTGGATGCCGCTGCCGGTGGGCCGTGGAAGGACGCGATGGCGCTGCTCGATGCCGGTTTCCCGCGCAGCCGCGCCGAGCTGGATGCGACCTTCGCCATCGCCGGGCTCACGGAAACCAACGGCCTGCAGACGCTCGCGCTACAGCCCAGGTCCGCGTCCGCCCGCAAGCTGATGCCGGAGATCCAGCTCACGTTCAGCCTGCGAGACAACGTGCTGCGCGCCACGCAGCTCCGCTTCACCGACGGCTCGCTGCTGCGCAATGACTTCACCAACGTGGTGATGAACCCCAAGCTCGATGAAGCGCTCTTCGCGCCGGTCATCGGGACGGACTATCAGGTGAGCCAGCCGGCGGCGAAGGGGACGAAGTGATGAACTTCAAAGCAGAACCGACGCGCAAAGCCGCGAAGAGAAAAGGGATTCAACTGGCCCGCGAATCACGCGAATGAACGCGAATCAAGGCAGCTCCCCCGTCGGCAACCTCGTCACCAGGTTTACATTTTCATTCGCGTTCATTCGCGTGATTCGCAGGCCGAATTCCCCCTCCACGCCGATTCCCACCCTCCGAATCCAGTGAACGATTCTGATACCCTCACCCAGGCGCTCGCCTTCCTGCCCCACGGGCCGGAGTTCCGGTTCGTGGACCGGCTCACCACGCTGGAGCCAGGCGTGCGTGGGGAGGGCGAATACACCGTGCGCGGTGATGAGCCGTTCTTGCGCGGTCACTTTCCCGGTGACCCGATGATGCCCGGGGTGCTGCTGGTGGAGGCCGTCGCCCAGCTCGCGGGCGTCGTGCTGCAGAGTGATCCGAAGCACGCGCCCTTGCCCGGCCTGAAACTCACCGCTCTGCGGAGCGTGAAGATGCTCGGCACGGCCCGACCCGGCGAGATCCTGCAGCTCCGGGCCGAAGTGAAAGGCCGCCTGGGAAATCTCGTGCAGGCCGGGGGGACGGTGACGGTGGGAGGCAAGGTGGTGCTGCAAGCGGAAGTGACGCTGGCGGGGGAGCAGGCGTCCTGACCGGTGGGGTGGTCGCGGTTGACCTGGCCACCTTCATGAAACGCGCAAACGGCGCGGTGAAGTAGCGGCCTCAGACCGGCCCATTGATCACCGCCTCGATGCGGTAGCCGTCCGGATCAATGACAAACGCCGCGTAATAGTGCTCACCGTATTCCGGGCACAGCTCGGGAACGCCGTTGTCCTGGCCGCCATGCCGGAGGGCCGCCGCGTGAAACTGGGCCACGGACTCGCGGTTGGGTGCGGTGAACGCGAGGTGGAACTTGGGGCCGGGAGCCGTCACCGGGCCGGGACTGAGCTTGAGGGCGAACTTGTCGCCCCCGCCGGGAACCCCGTAGCCCACGGCGGTGGAGTCGGCCCAGACCTGAACGTAACCGAGCGGAGCCAGCGCGGCGTCGTAGAAGGCGGTGGAGCGGGCGAGGTCCGCGACGGCGAAGGAGAGATGGTGCAGCATGGTCGTCGAGTTCGGACTTGAAACGGCTGAACGCCGCACGCCAGTCACAGCTCCGCCACGGCCGTCCACGCCCCCGCGCCGAACTTCGACAGAAACCGTTCGCGCAGGCGCTCGGCGGATTCGCGGCTGGGGGTGATGGCAAAGGTGGTCGAGCCGCTGCCCGACATGAGCACCACGGGCGCGCCCATCGCCCGGAGGAATTCCTGGTAGATGGCGAGCAGCGGATGCTTCGGCAGCGCGGGGGCTTCGAGGGAGTTGTAGCAGGCGCGTCCGGCGGCGGCGAGGTCGGTGCCCTGCAGCAGGCCGATGAGCTGCTGGGCGCGGCCCACCTTGCCTTGGAGGGCGTCGGGGAACTTCGCGAGCGACTGATAGGCCCACGCGGTCGAGATGCCGAAGCCAGGGTGAATCAGCAGAATGTGCGCGCCGCGCAGGGCGGGGAACGGCGTGAGCGGCTGGACCAGCTCGCCCCGGCCATAAGCCAGCGCAGGCTGCGACTGGAGGAAGAACGGCACGTCGGAGCCGAGTGCGGCGGCCAGCTCCTGCAGGCGGGCGGAGCTGAGCGGCAGGCCGAACAATTCGTTGAGCGCCCCGATGGTATGCGCCGCGTTGCCGCTGCCACCGCCGAGCCCGGCCACCAGCGGGATGTTCTTCTCCAGATGGATGGTGACGCCCTCGGTGATGCCCGTCGCGGTGAAGAAGGCGGCGGCGGCCTTGTGGACCAGGTTGGTGCCGTCCACCGGGAGGGCCGGCTGGTTGCAGGTGAGCGTGATCCCGGCCGGAGCCTGGCACACCGTGAGGGTGTCACACAGCCGCACGGGCTGCATGACGGTCTCCAGCTCGTGATACCCATCCTCGCGCTTCCGGAGGATGTTCAGCAGGAGGTTGACCTTGCAGGGCGACTGACGGACGACGGTGCTCAAAACGAAAACGCGCCAGCACTCTCATGCCGGCGCGGGGTAAGGGACTGCGGATCAATACTCAAACGTGCGGAAGCGGCTGCCCGGAATGATGGGAATGACTTCGCCACCGCTGAAGCCCACGCGCGAGTCCGTGTGGAAGATGGTGTCGCTGAACAGGCGCGGGCGATAGGCGTCCGGGTAGGCCGGGTCCACGCTGAACGGCTCGGCCTTGACCTTGGTGGTGGGGTCCATGAACCACTTCTCGGGGAAGAAATAGGGGTCGTAGGGCGGGAAGGGGGCGGTGACGACTTCGCTGAAGCCGATGGCGGTCCGCGCCAGCGTGCGGTTCAGGCCGCGAATCACGCCGTAGGAGAAGGCCTGCTCCGGCCCTTCGAAGAGCCCGGCCTGCTCGATGGACCGGCGCAGCTCGCCGCCCCGGAAGATCTCAGTGGAATTGTTGATGCCGCGGCCCAGCTTGCGCTCCATCGCGCCGCAGCCGGTCAGGACACAGGCCAGCACCGAAAGTGCGAGCAGGATTGAGATACGCATAGGTCGTTGAAGTCGGAGTCAGCTTACCCCCGCGCAGGCGGCTGTAAAGGTAGATTTCCCGCCTCAAAGCTGCAGCGGGACGACGAATTCCCCCTGTTTGTTGATGTAGCCATAGCCGCTCTTGATGATCCGCACCCGGGCGCGGCCCCCGTTGAACTTCTGCGCCTCGTCGAACTGCGGCGGGACGGCGAGTTTCCCGGCCTTGTCAATATAGCCGAGCTTGCCGCCCACGCTGATCGCCGCCATGCCCTCGGCGAAGTCATGCGCGCCATCGAACTGCGCCGGAATGACCACCTGCCCCTGGAGATTGATGTAGCCCCATTTGGTGGCCGGATACTTGCCCAGGCCGACCACCGCCAGCCCCTCGCTGAACTCGCCGGCGTAATCGAACTGCGGCTGAATGCGGAATTCGCCGTCCTTGTCGCGGTAGCCATACTTGCCCTTGCGCGGGAAGGGCGTGGGCGGGGCATCGGCCGGCTTGGGTTCCTGTGCCGAGGCCAGGGCGACGGCGGCGGCCAGGGCCAGCACGAAGGGCAGCTTCATGGGCTTACTCGTAGCAAATGAGGCGGGGCGACGCAATCACCGGCAAGGAATGGGGTAATTGGCGACCGCTCTCCGGGCGAAGGTCATTGCCGTTGCTGGTAGGGCGCGTCTGTCCCCAGCGCGCCGCCCGACCATGCGGACGCGCAACCGACGAGCTGGGGACAGGCGCGCCCTGCCACAACCCTTGCTCCGGGGGCCACCAGTATGGAGTCCCGCCTTCAGGCGGCGAGGCGTCCAACCGTCGAAAAGCGTTCTGCGCAGCGTCTGGAGCGCAGCCGCGTTCCACCGGCTGAAGCCGGGACTCCGAACATAGTTCCAGAGGCGTTCACAAGCCGTCCCGTTCACGGTTCAATCCCACTTGCGTCCCGGCCGGCCCTCTGGGACCCAAAGAGCAGCGCACGCTGAAGCGGCATGAATGCCGCGCGCCATGGCTCAGCGCACCACTTGCAAGTTCGGCAGCGCGGCCTGCAGCTTGGCCACGGCGGCGTCGCTCACCTTGTTGCCCTTGATGTCGAGCAGGCGGAGCGTCTTGAGCTGCGCGAGCGATTCCAGGCCGACATCGGTGATCTGCGCGCCAGCAATGAGCAGGGTTTCGAGGTGCGGGAGCCTGGCGAGGTGCTGGACGCCTTCATCCTTGATCGCGCCACCGGAGATGCGCAGCACGCGCAGGCTCGAAATCAGCCCGGCCCACTTCGCGCCCTCGGGCGAGGCCTGCTTGTCGCTCAGGTCCAGTTCGCGCAGGTTGCGCAGCGGGACGAGGCTCGCAACGGTCGCCCCCGTGGCATCCAGGCTGCCGATCTGCAGGCGGCGGAGCGAGGTGAGCTTGGACAAGTGCGGCGCGCCGGCGTCGGTGAAGTGCGTGTGGACGATTTCGAGGCGCTCCAGGTTTTTCAGCCGCGCGATCTCCTTGAGCCCCGCGTCGTTCACCGGCGTGTAGTGAAAGTTAAGGTTCTCCACCGCCTGCAACGCACCGAGGTGCGCAAAGCCCTCACCGGTGCACTTGGCCGAGGCGAAGGAGAAGATGCGCAGCTTCGTGAGTCCGCTGAGGTGCTTGAGGTGCGGGTCGGTGAGCGGCGTGAGGGTGAAATTCAGGCGCTCGAGGTTCTTGAGCGTGCCGATGTGCTTGAGACCGGGGCCGCGCACATCGCAATTGGCCACGTCGAGGTTCGTGAGCGTCGTGAGGCCGGCAACGCGCGACAGCCACTCGTCATTGATTGCCAGGTTGAGGCCGCCCTTGCCCTTGAGCGGGTTGTTGCCGTTGTAGAGGTTCAGTGAGACGAGCGTGCGGAAGGGCGCGACCGACTCCTCGCCGGCCAGGTCCACCAGCCAGCCCGGCGCGCCGGAGGCCCACGCGGTCAGGCCGCCGGCCGCTTTCGCGGCAGCGTCCACGGCCTGCGCCTGGGCGCGGAACGCGAGCGCGGCCTGCAACGCGGGCAGTTCCTTCTGCACCCGCTCACGAAGCTGCGGGTCGGCGATCACCTTCAACTGCCCGGCGACCTCCGTCGGCCGGCCCTCGGCCTGCGCTCGGAGAACCGCCCGCACGACTGGCGCGTCCGCCGAGGGCGTCGGCGCGATGATGCGCGAGGCGAAGAGCTGGCTGTGGTGGATGGTGTTGGTAGCGACCTTCGCGTCCTTGGGGAACTCGATGGTCTGCGGACCGCCGGTCTGCGGGTTCGGCTCGTAGAGCGGCGCGCCCGTGCTGGCGATGGTCACGCGGATGCGGTGACCCTGGTTGAAGATGATGCTCGTCCAGCCCACGTCGAACGCGAGCTTCGCCGGCTCGCCGGGCTTGAGCAGCTTCTCGTGGTCGAAGTCTTCGCGGTAACGGGCGCGGCGCGGGTAATCCATCAGCAGCATCGAGCGGCCATCGGGATACACGTCGCTCACGCGCACGAGGAAGTCCGTGTCGCGCGCGGTGGAGCTGGCCCACAGCTCGACCTTCACGAGGCCGGTCCACTCGACCGGCTCGGCCAGCGGCTCGGTGGTGAACGTGCGGACCTCCGCCTGCGTCTCGAACGGCCGCGCGTCCTTCGCGCCGGGGAAGCCCGTGCCGGGAATGCTCATCGGATGAAATGGGTCGCTGACGTAGCTGGTGGCGGACTTCGCGGCGGTGGGCATCGCCGTGGAGAGCCGGCCGTTCTCGTTGAGGAAGAAGCTCTGCGGGGTCGCGTGCGGCGGCCAGTCCTGCGCGGTGCGCCAGACGTTGCCCGGCGCGTTGGTCTCGCCGGTCGCGCCCATCACGTAGTAGCGCACGGCCGGATCCTGCATCACGCCGTTGTTCGTGCCCTTCAGGTGGTGGTTGAACCACGTCGTCATGTGCGCATACACGTCGAAGAAGGCGTTGGTCGGGTAGGTCATCTCCGCGATCTTGTTCGACTTCGGGTAGCCGCCGTGGAGCCACGGGCCGATGATGAGCTGCTGCTGCCCGCGCGAGTTCGGCCCCGCCTGATGCTGCCGGCCGATGAAGCTCATCACGGACCCCTGGCACATGAAGTCATACCAGCTCCCGATGGTGAAGGCGGGCACGTTCATCTTCGGGAAGTGCAGCGAGCAATCCTCGTCGCGCCAGTAGGCATCGTAGTGCGGGTGGCGGAACGTTTCTTCGAGCCACGCGATGTTGTCCGCCGGGTCGCGCGCGATCTTGCCCATCGCCTTGAAGCGTTCGGGCCGCGTGACGCCGCCGATGCGGTAGCCCTCCTGGTAAAGGCTCAGGCCGGTGTCCGTCATGTATTGCGCGACGAGGTGCGGCGGCTGCGTGATGGCGAGGAAGTTCTGCGCGTAGCCGGCCTGCGAGCCGCCGTAGGTGCCGATCCTGCCGGTGCTCCACGGCTGCGTGGCGAGCCACTCGCAAGTGTCGTAGCCGTCCCTGAGTTCGCCCCACGCGAGCGCACGGTAGCCGCGCCACTGACCCTCGGAAAGCCCCGCACCCCGGTAGTTGACCAGCGCGATCACAAAGCCGCCTTCCGCAAACTTCGCCGCCGCCTTGCGCGAGCCCGTGCCCCGGATGTCCGCGTAACGCTGCTCGAAGACGGCGGGCCACGGCCCCTTGCCGGCCGGGAAGTAAAGCCACGCCGAGAGCCGCTTCCCATCGCGCATCGGAATCATCACATGCTCCTCGCGCACGGGACCCAGGTCCAGCGGCGCGTCCGCAGCGCGCAGTGAAAGCAGCGAACAGAACAACAGCCCAAGGCAGCGGATACGGGAAAGCATACGGGAGAGTCGGACGCAAGGAACAGCACCAGACATCAATCCACTTGGCCGGTGAAGTGGACTACGAGTCGAGCTGTCGAGCGGATGTCTCGGCCTTGTTGCGAAATCGGTTGACGAGAAGCACGGTCAGAAGCGCGAAGCCGCCCGCCACCATCGCAAAAAGCACAAAGGCGGGAAACGGGAAATCCAAGTTAAACTGGCCGACCACGATTCCGGTGTGCGAATCGAGCGGACCTGGCCCGGTCGTGTATTGCGCCAGCCCGTAATGGCCGCCGGGGCCTTCGACAATCCATTCGTGCTCAAATCCAAGGAGGCCGACTGCCGGTGCCGGTGAAGGGGAAAGCCAAAACACTAAGAAAAGGGTTGCGAACAATGTGCTTCTCGTGGCGTCCCTCGGGGCGTTGGTCATGACCTGCCAATTCAAATCCGCCGGATCCAACGGCTCGCTCATGGCCGGCTCAGCTCCCTCTTGGCCTGCGTCCAAATGACGCGCGACTGCTCGCGATGCGCTTTCTTAGCGTTCTTGATGACGCGGGTGTTCTCGCGGTCCGCCACAGTCTGCGCATCGGTGGCGAACTCATCCGCCAGTTCGCCATGCTTGTGCTCCGGGTTGGGGATGAGCTTGCGCCCCCGCAAATCCACGACCCAGTCCAGATGCTCCAAGGGGATCTGGCCGATGATGTTCGGCAGGGTGTCGGGGATTTGAATTACGCCGAAGTGCCCCTTGCGGCCCTGAATCTCCAGCTCCACGGGGGAAAACTCGATGCGCTTCTCGGAGCGGTCGGACATGGTGCGTGAGGTGATCTCGCCGACCGGACGAAGGCCAAGCTTCTCAATTACCTGCCGCTGCAAAGAGAGGCGCGTGGCTCCGGTGTCCACCAAGGCCTCGGCCTGCACCACCCGAGCCTTGCGCTTGGTGAGTTTGCGCGCGAGGTCGCTCAGGTCGTCGTAGTTGCTGGCGGTGAAGCTGACGGTGACCTTGCCCATGAAAGGAGAATCACCAGAGAGCAGCAGCGTGTCAACTTGGCGCTGGGCTTCCGAAGGAGGGAAGCGGCGCGGGAAGGCGGTAGGTAGGGCGCGCCTGTCCCCAGCGCGCCGGTTGGACGTTCGGACGTCAAAGAGCGGCGCGTTGAGGACAACGCGCCCTACCAATGCGGCCCGTAGGTGACGAGGTGACGAGTCTCCAATCAACTCGGCGTGCGGAACCTAATCAGAGACTTCTCACGTCGTCTCCTACGGCTACAACCCAGTATTCTTCGCTCATCTGCTTGTCGCCGTGCTCGGGGTTGGGGATGAGTTTGCGGTTCTTCGAGTCCACCACGAAGTCGAGGTATTCGAGGGGAATCTGGCCCAGCAGGTTCGGCACGTTCTCGCCAATGTCCACCACGTTGAATTCCCCATAGCGGCCCTGCAAATCCAGGCGCACGGATTCATAAACGGAACGCCGCTTGGGTCCGTTGGTGGTCTGGGAGATGATTTCGTCCAGCTTCTCCAAGCCGAGCGCTTTGATGACGCTAGGCTTGAGGTAGAGGCGGGTTGCCCCAGTGTCCACGAGCGCTTCCACTTCAACCTCGCGCGGCTTGGCCTTGGAGAGCTTGCGTTTGGTCAGGACGAGGTCGCCCTGATTGGTGAGCTTGAGTTTGACGATGACTTTACCCATGGGCGGAGAATCGCCGCAGAGCAGCGAGGTGTCAACGTGGGGCTGGGATTCCGAAGTGGGGAAGCGGCGCGCTGGGGACAGACGCGCCCTACCTCAACGGATGCTTGGAACGGCGGACAGGAGTGTCCGCCTCACGGGGCCTACTTCAAATTCTCCGGGTTCAGCGCCACCAGATCCTTCGGCAGGAACAGCCCGTCCCTGCGGATCAGCTCGCCGTCGAACCACACCTCGCCGCCGCCCCATTCCTTGCGCTGGATGAGCACCATGTCCCAGTGGACGGCGGAGCGGTTGCCGTTGTCGCAGTCCTCGTAGGCCTGGCCGGGCGTGAAGTGCAACGAGCCGGCGATCTTCTCGTCGAAAAGGATGTCGCACATCGGCGACTGGATATGGGGATGGAAGCCCAGCGAAAACTCGCCGATGTAGCGCGCGCCGGGGTCGGTATCGAGGATCTCGTTGAGCCGCTTTTCGTTCGAGCCGGTGGCCTTGATGATCTTGCCGTCCTTGAACTCCAGGCGGATGTTCTCGAACTTCGTGCCGCTGTAGAGCGTGGGGGTGTTGAACTGGATCACGCCGTTTACGCTGGTCTTCACCGGGCAGGAGAAGCATTCGCCGTCGGGGATGTTGCGGATGCCCTCGCACTTGCGCGCGCCGATGCCCTTGATGCTGAAGGTCAGATCGGTGCCGGGCGCGACGAGGCGAACCTGGTCGGCCTTGGTCATGCGCTTTTCCAAGGGAAGCATCGCCTTGGCCATCTTGCGGTAGTCCATCGTGCAGACGTCGAAGTAGAAGTTCTCAAAGGCCTCCGTGCTCATGTTCGCCGACTGCGCCATGCTAGGCGTGGGCCAGCGGAGCACGCACCACTTGGTCTTGTTCACGCGGTGGTTGAGGACGGGGCGGAGAATCTTTGAGTAGAGGGCGAGCTTGTCGGACGGCACGTCGGCGGACTCGGTGGCGTTGTGCGCGCCGCGGATGGCAATGTAGGCGGCCATCTTCTTCATCCGGCGCAGCTCGATGTCGTGGACGAGCTTGGCGTGCTTCTCATCGGTGTCCTTGAGCACCTCGCGGGTGATGCGGCTGTGGCGCACTTCGACGATGGGCGTCGCGCCGGCCTTGCGCACCGCGCGCATCAGCTCGACGGTGAACTCATCCGGCACATCAATCATGTCGAGCAGGATGTTCTCCCCCTTCTGCATGGAGCAGGAGTAATTGATGAGCAGGTCGGCGAGCTTGGCAAAACGCGGGTCGGTCATAGTGGGAGCAAGGTAATCAGGGCGCGGCGTGGCTCCAAGTGGAAAGGAAGACCTCCGACCGGGCACCCAAAGATTTGAGACGGACAAAGATTGAAATGGCCTGAGTCGGAACGGTTCCGGTCCAACCGGCGGCGGGCCTTCAACGCAGAGACACGCCGCAATCAAAGTGCTCGGATGACTCGCGTTAACGCAAAGAGCGCAGAGACCGCAGAGAGGCGCGGAGGGGATACTTCCCTTTGGTCTCTGCGCAATCTCTGCGTCCTCCGCGTCTCTGCGCTAAAGGAAAGGCCACCTGTCAACTGAACGCTTGGGTTGAGTTGAATCTATGTCCGTCTCAAATCTTTGAGTGCATTTCCATGGTCCGCACTTTCCGCTTTGAGCTTCCCCTTCGCTTCGCCACCCTGCGGGGGATTGACCGCCTGGCTCCAATCCGCGGATGCGGCCCTGTTCCGCTTCGTCAACCAGTCGTTGAGCAACCCGTTCTTCGACTGGCTGATGCCTGTCCTGAGCGGGAACAAGCTGTTCGTGCCCATGGTCATCGTCGCCTCGCTGCTGCTCATCTGGAAGCAGCGGACCCGGGGCGCGCTGTGCGTGGCGTTCGTCCTGCTGGCGGTCGCGCTGGGCGACCCGCTCATCATCAACTCCATCAAGCACGCGGTCATGCGTCCGCGCCCGTTCGTGGCGATGCCGGAGGCCATCACGCTGGTGGGGCGCACGGAGAGCTTCAGCCTGCCCTCGGCGCACGCGGCGAACATGGCGGCGGCGGCGATGGTGGCGTTCCTGTTCTTCCGCCGGAGCTGGTGGTTCATGGTGCCGCTGGCGGCGGCGGTGGCGTTTTCGCGGGTGTATAACGGCGTCCACTACGTCAGCGATGTGCTGATTGGGGCGACGCTCGGGGCGGGCTACGCGGCAGTGATGGTGTGGGCATTGGACCGGTGCTGGGGCTGGGCTGGGCGGAAGTGGTTTCCGCTCTGGTGGGCGCGGCTGCCATCACTGTATCTCTCGGCCAGCGAGTTCCAGCAACGGGTCGCACCTGAAGAATCCAGGCTGGCGTCCGCCTCGACCAAGGATTCCCCCGCCCGCGCGGAAGCCCTCGCCCGCCGCTGGGCCATGCGCTTCACGACCCGCCTGCTACCCAAAGTGCAGCACACTAAGGCCGCTCGTGATGAATCGCTCAATGCTCACTGGTTACGCCTCGGCTACCTCGTCATCGCCGTCTTCTTCCTCGCCCGGCTCGCCTACATCGGCGGCTCTGCCATCGAGCTTAGTGAGGACGAGGCTTACCAGTGGCAGTGGTCCAAGCATCCTGCGCTCGCCTACTACAGCAAGCCGCCGGGCATCGCCGTGGCGCAGTGGATCGGCACGCATCTGTGGGGGGACACGGCGTTTGGCGTGCGATTCCTAGCCCCGTGCGTGACGGCGCTGATCTCGTTGCTGCTGCTGCGGTTCTTCGCCCGCGAGGCGACGGCGAAACTGGGTTTGTTTGTCGTGCTGGCCGCCGCGGCCACGCCGCTGCTCTCCGTGGGTGCCGTGCTGATGACGGTGGATTGTCTGTCGGTGCTGTTCTGGACGCTGGCGATGTTGAGCGGGTGGGAGGCGGTGCGCGCCAACCCGGTAGGGCGAGACTCCGTCGAGCCCCATTCCGAGCGGAGCGAGGCGAGCGGAGCGAGCGTCTCCCCGTCCAGCGCCGGCCAAGATGCTCGCTCTGCTCGCGCCGACTCCGTCGGCAAATGGGGTTCGACGGAGTCTCACCCTACCGATGAAGAGGAAGCGCGCTGGCACTGGCTCTGGACCGGCGTCTGGCTTGGGCTTGGCTTCCTCTGCAAGAACACGAACGCATTTCAGCTCCTCTGCTTCGTGCTGTTCTTCGTGCTGTGGAAACCGGCCCGCGCCCAGCTCCGCACCGCGGGTCCGTGGCTGGCGCTCGGAGTCACCGCGTTGTCCGTGCTGCCCCAGCTCGTGTGGAACGCGCAGCATGGCTGGGCCACGGTGGAGCATCTGCACAACCGCGCCGGTCTGGCGCAGGCGTGGAAGTTCACCCCGAACTACTTGATTGATTTCATAGTGGCGGAACTGGCGTTGCTGAACCCGTGCTTCCTAGCGCTCATCTTCGGAGGGGTGCTGACAACACTTGCCCAGCTCCGCCTCCGCCCGGTAGGGCGAGACTCTGTCGAGCCCCATCTCGAGCGGAGCGAGGCGAGCGGAGCGAGCGTCTCTTCCTCGGAGGCCAACCAAGATGCTCGCTCCGCTCGCGCCGACTCCGTCGGCAGATGGGGTTCGACGGAGTCTCACCCTACCGGGGGGACGCAGATGCTACCGCTCTTTCTGTTCTGCATGGGCGTGCCACTCTTCCTCGGCTACTTCCTCTACACCCTGCGTGCCCGCGTGCAGCCCAATTGGATTGTCCCCGCCGTCATCCCCCTGCTGTGCCTCGCCGCGATTCAGGCCGAGGCGTGCTGGCGCAACGGGGTGCGTAGCGTGCGCGGCTGGTTCATTGCCGGGCTGGCACTGGGGCTGCCGCTGGTTGTGTTGCTCCATGACACCAACCTCACCGGCAAATTGTTCGGCCGGACCCTGCCCACGAACCGTGACCCGCTCGTGCGCGTGCGCGGCTGGAAGGCCATGGCCGAGACTGTCGAGGCCGAGCGGCAGAAGGTCATCGCGGCGGAGGGCAGGCCGGTCTTCCTCATCGGGGCGCACTACGGCATCACCAGCCTGATGTCGTTCTACATTCCGGAGGCGAAGGCCGGCGTGCCGGATGCGCCGGTCGTGTATTACCAGTCGTCGCCGAAGCCGGAGAACCAGTATGGCTTCTGGCCGGGCTACGCTACGCGACGCGGGCAGAACGCCATTTACGTGCAGGAACTGAAGAAGGGCGCACCGCCGGAACCTCCGCCCGCGCGGCTGGCCGCGGAGTTCACGCGCATCGAAGACTTGGGCACCCGGGACATCCAGTATCGTGGCCGGACGATCCACACGGTGCGACTGCTTCTGTGTCGGGAGTTGAAATAGCTGCCCGCGAATGACGCGCATGAACGAGAATCCAAATCTCGCCGAGGACGCTGCTCCCATTCGCGTCCATTCGCGTGATTCGCGAGCAGACAACACCTGTTTCCCCGTTCAGGACTACGACCTCGCCGCGACGCTCGGCTCCGGCCAGGCCTTTCGATGGCGTCCCGTCGGTGACGCGTGGGAGGGCATCGTCAGCGGGCACTGGGTGCGCCTGGCGCAAACGCCCGCCGGCATCACCCTCGAAGTCCTGGGCTCATCCCTGGCCCCTGCTCACGCACCACGCACCACGCACCACGCCGCCCCCCTGCTCCGCGACTACCTCCAGCTCGACGCGGACCTCCCCGCCATCGTCGCCACCTTCCCCAACGACGAACCGATGCGCGCATCAGTGGCCGCGTGCCGGGGCCTGCGCCTGCTGCGGCAGGAACCGTGGGAGTGCCTCGTCTCGTTCATCTGCTCCTCCACGAAGCAGATTGTCCAGATCCAGCAGATCATCGGCCTGCTCTGCGAACGGTTTGGCGAGCCCATCCCCGTAGGAGACGACGTGCGAAGTCTCACTCTGTCTTCACCATCTCATCCCCCAGGCTCCGAAGGCGCAGGCCTCAACGAACGCGCGCGAATTTCCTCCCTCTCCCCTCAACGGGGAGAGGGCCGGGGTGAGGGGTGCGAGAGCTTAAGCAGCCACGAACGCAGCGCTGAGAAACAGGGCGTAAATTCAGAGCAAGGCACCTCTCCCGACGGCCCCACCCCTCACCCTCATTCCCTCTCCCCGTTGAGGGGAGAGGGAGGCCCGACCCCAGCCCTCGGGGCGGCTGCGCGCGGTCCGCGGCCTTACGCCTTTCCGACGGCGGCGCGGCTGGCGGCGTGTTCGGATGCGGAGTTGCGGACGTGCAAGATGGGTTTTCGCGCGCCTTACATTCTGGCGGCTGCCCAAGCCGTGACCAGTGGCGGGCTGGACTTGTCCCGCTTGCACGGCCTCTCCACTGCCGAGGCGCGCGAGGCGCTGATGAATCTCCCCGGCGTGGGGCGCAAGATCGCCGATTGCGTGCTGCTCTTCGCCTACGGGAAACAGGACGCCTTCCCGGTGGATGTCTGGGTGCGGCGGGCGTTGAAGGAACTGTATTTCCCGCGTCGCCGGCCCTCGGAGGAACGACTGGTGCGCTTTGCGAACACTCACTTCGGGCCGAACGCGGGGTATGCGCAGCAGTATCTGTTTCACTATGTCCGGACGAAGAGAGTATTGGTGATTAGTCATTAGTCCGACCACGAGCCACTGACATCCTCCTCACTAAGCACTAATTACTAATCACTTTCCCCATGTCCCTCGAAGTCACCTTCACCCCCGCTGAGTTCGGCGCGCTCCTGCAGCGCGATCTGAGCCACACCATCTGCGTTGTGTTCGATGTGCTGCGTGCGACCAGTTCCATGGTCACGGCCTTAGCCCATGGCGCGCGGGAGATCATCCCGGTCTGCGAGATCGCCGAGGCCGTGGCGTTGCGCGCGCAGCGGCCCGACGTGCTGCTCGCGGGCGAACGCGATGGCGTGCGCATCCTGCGGCACTTGACCGGGAGCATGGACTTCGACCTGGGCAATTCGCCGCGCGAGTTCACGCGCGAGCGTATCAGTGGCCGCAGCATCGTGATGACGACGACCAACGGGACGCGGGCGCTCCAGGCGTGCCGTGGCGCGCGGCGGGTGCTGGTCGGGAGCTTGCTGAATCTAGGAGCGGTCACGGCCTGGCTGGCGCGGGAACGGCCGGAGCATTTGCTCGTGGTGTGCTCCGGCACGCATGAGGAGGCAGCCTACGAGGACGTGCTCGGCGCGGGGGCGCTCTGCGACGCGGTATGGGAGCAATACGGCGGCGGGCATGTGGCCGACTCGGCACAGGTGGCCCGCGAGATTTACCGGCAAGGTGCGGGAGATCTGCTTCGAGCGGTGCAGGCCGCGCGGAATGCCCGGCGGCTGCTGGGCTTGCCTGAGCTGCGCGACGACGTGGCGGTGTGCTTCCAGCGCGACTCGGCAAATGTGCTGGCGGAGATGACGGGCGACGGCGTTGTAGGGCTTGTCCAAAACTGATTGCACACCGCAGAGACGGGACGGGCGCAGAGATTGAATTTGGTTCTCCGCTGTTTTCCGTGGCATGAGGTTGGGGAGAAGCCTCAAATTCCAAGTTCCAAATTCCAATGAAACTCCAAACTCCAAGTTTCAAAGGGGTGCGGCACGCGGAACGATTGGAATTTGGGCTTTAGAGTTTCTTTGGCGCTTGGGACTTGGAGTTTGGAATTTCCCGTCCCTCCCGTCTCTGCGGTGCAATTCCCATCTTCCCCGGTGCCCGGCGATTCGTTAGCGTTCTCGCATGAAGCTCCGTTCCCTCACCAGTTGGCTGCTGGCCTTGCTCTTGGGCATCCCGGCTCTTCACGCCGCCGACCCCACCCGTCCCAACATCGTCATCATCCTCGCGGACGACCTGGGTTACGGCGACCTCGGGTGCTATGGGCATCCGACCATCCGCACGCCGAACCTCGACCGAATGGCGGCCGAAGGCATGCGCTTCACCGAGTTCTACTCGGCGGCGGAGGTCTGCACGCCGAGCCGCGCGGCGCTGCTCACGGGCCGTTACCCGATCCGCAGCGGCATGTGTCACGACCAGTTCCGCGTGCTGCGCAGCCGCTCGCTCGGGCGGTTGCCGGACAGCGAAATCACCTTGGCCGAGGCGTTGAAGGCGAAGGGTTACACCACCGGTGCCATCGGCAAGTGGCACCTGGGCGTGCCGCAGTTCAACCCCGGCGGGCACCCGCGCAGGCACGGGTTCGACTTCTACTTCGGCCTGCCGCACTCGAATGACATGGACCCGACGCCGCTCGCGCCGAAGGGTGCGGGCAAGCTCGCCGAGCAGCAGGCCGAGTGGTGGAACGCGCCGCTCTATCGCGACGACCAGATCGTCGAGCGCCCCGCCGACCAGACCACGCTCACGCGCCGTTACACCGACGAGGCGGTGAAGTTCATCCAGGCAAACAAGGCCAAACCGTTCTTCCTCTACTTCCCGCACACCTTCCCCCACACGCCGCTGTTCGCCTCGAAGGACTTCGCCGGCAAGAGTCCGCGCGGCAGCTACGGCGATGTGGTGGAGGAACTCGACGCGAGCGTGGGCCGGGTGCTCGAAGCGCTGCGGCAGGAGAATCTGGCGGAGAACACCCTGGTCTTCTTCACCAGCGACAACGGCCCGTGGCTCATCATGAACCAGCAGGGCGGCTCCGCGGGTTTGCTGCGCGACGGCAAGGGCTCGACGTGGGAGGGCGGCATGCGCGTGCCGGGCATCGCGTGGTGGCCGGGGAAGATCAAGGCCGCGCAGACGCAGCGCACCATGGCCTGCACCATGGACCTCTTCACCACGAGCCTGAAGCTTGCGGGCGCGGACGTGCCGGGTGACCGGCCGATTGACGGCCTGGACATCCGACCGCTGCTCTTCGGCACGGGCACGGTGACGCGCGACGCCTACTTCTTCTATCGCGGCACGCGGCTGATGGCCGCGCGCTCCGGCGACTTCAAGGCGCACTTCATGACGCAGGCCGGCTATGGCCAGCCGAAGGAGGAAATTCACCCCACACCGCAGCTCTTCAACCTGCGCGCGGACCCGAGTGAAGTTTTCAACATCGCAACCAATCACCCGGCGGTGCTGAACCAGATCACGCAGGCGGTCGAGCGGCACAAGGCTACGCTGACGCCCGCGCCGAGCCAGTTGGTGGAAATCCAGCCGGTGCCGGAGAAGAAGTAGCGCGTCTTGGAGTGCGCCGGCAGAGCGCAGCGGCGATGCCCGTGAAGGGGACACTCTTGTCCCCTTTCAGCACAGCCCGACGGCGGGCACGGCGGACAGGAGTGTCCGCCTCACTGCCACTCCGCGGAACGGAAAGGCGGCGTCGGCGCTGCGCTCTGCCGCCGCAGTCCAAGACGCGGGCGGAATTTCGCTCGCCCCTCCCGTATGGGTGCGCTTCCATCCGGGCATCATGCTGCTCACCCGTCTATGCGCCGCCTGGCTGCTGGCCGCGACCTGCCTGCTCGCCGCCGAGCGGAAACCGAACATCATCTTCATCCTCGCGGACGACCTGGGCTACGGCGATCTCGGGTGCTACGGGCAGAAGCTGATTCAGACGCCAAACCTGGACCGCATGGCGGCGGAGGGGATGCGCTTCACGCAGTTCTACGCCGGCTCGACGGTCTGCGCGCCGAGCCGCAGCGTGCTGATGACGGGGCTGCACACGGGGCACACGCGTGTGCGGGGCAACGCCGGCACGGTGAACCCGCTCGCGCAGTCGCTGCGGCCGGGGGACGTGACGGTCGCGCGACTGCTCAAGGACGCGGGCTACGCGACCGCCCTCGCCGGCAAGTGGGGCCTAGGCGACGAGGGCGAGGCGGCGGTGGGGCTGCCCACGCGGCAGGGCTTCGACTATTTCTACGGCTACGCGAACCAGCACCACGCGCACAATTACTACCCGGACTTCCTCCTGCGCGGCGAAGCGCAGGTGAAGCTGCGCAATCAAGTCGCGCCGGGCAGCGCGGACAGCCCGGTCGCGAAGCGCTTCGGCATCGGCTACGCAAGCGAGAAGGTGGAGTATTCGCATGACCTGATCGTGGCGGAGGGCTTGAAGTGGGTGGAGCAGCAAAAGGACAAGCCGTTCTTCCTCTATCTCGCGCTCACGACGCCGCATGCGAACAACGAGGCGGGCCGGGACTTGAAGAACGGGCAGGAGATCCCGGACTACGGCATCTACGCGGAGAAGGACTGGTCCGCGCCGAACAAGGGGCAGGCGGCGATGATCTCGCGCATGGACCGCGACATCGGCCGGCTCCTCGACCTGCTGAAGAAGCTCCAACTCGACGAGCACACGCTGGTGTTTTTCAGCAGCGACAACGGGCCGCACAACGAGGGCGGGCACACGCCGGAGCTGTTCCAGCCCTCGGGGCCGCTGCGGGGCATGAAGCGCAGCCTCACCGACGGCGGCATCCGCGTGCCGTTCATCGCGCGCTGGCCGGGCAAGATCAAGCCGGGCGGCGTCTCGGCGCACGTCGGATGGTTCGCGGACTTCCTCGCGACCGCGTGCGAAGTGAGCGGGGCGAAGGTGCCGTCGCCGACCGATGGCCTGAGCCTGCTCCCGACGTTGCTGGGCCAGCCGGAGAAACAGGCGGCGCACCAACACCTCTATTGGGAGTTCCACGAGCGCGGTTTCAACCAGGCGGTGTTGATGGACAACCGCTGGAAAGCCATCCGTCTCGCGCGGCTGGATGCACCGGTGGAGCTGTATGATCTCGCCAACGACATCGGTGAAGCAAAGAACCTCGCGGCCGAGCAGCCCGCGTTGGTCGCCCGCGCCAAGGGACTGTTCACCTCCGCCCGCACCGAGTCGCCCGACTGGCCGATCAAGGAAGGCGTGCCCGGTGCGACCGGCAAGGCGGGGAAGCGGAAGCAGTGACGTGGGCGCACATCCTGACACTGCCCCAAAGCCTAGCCGGCCCGGACGCCGGCGCTACGTAGCGCCGGCCTCCGGCCGGCCGTGCCGTAAGCGCCTCGCTTGCCCGGAGCGCGGGTCTGTGACCCGCAGCAACGTCCGATTGGCCCTGCCCGCTGGCCGACACGAAGAGCCATGGACAAGGGCGGGCCGCTGCGGGTCGCAGA
>CAZCBE010000070.1:19054-35759 GCA_964496695.1 uncultured Klebsiella sp. | reverse complement strand
ACACGATCAACACGATGGTGGACCAGCTCCGCTCCTTCGCGTCGGAAGTGACCCGTGTGGCCCGCGAGGTAGGCACCGAAGGAAAACTGGGCGGCCAGGCCGACGTGCGCGGCGTGGCCGGCACTTGGAAGGACTTGACCGACAACGTGAATCTGATGGCCGGCAACCTGACCAACCAGGTGCGCGGCATCGCCGTCGTCGTGACCGCCGTCGCGAACGGCAACTTGAAACGCAAGCTGACGGTGGAAGCAAAAGGTGAAATCGCCGAACTGGCGGACACGATCAACAACATGACGGACACCCTGGCCACGTTCGCCGACCAGGTGACTTCCGTGGCGCGCGAAGTGGGTGTCGAAGGCAAGCTGGGCGGCCAGGCGAGCGTGCCCGGCGCAGCCGGCACTTGGAAGGACCTGACGGACAACGTCAACCAGCTTGCGGCCAACCTGACGACCCAGGTGCGCGCGATCGCGGAAGTGGCGACCGCCGTGACGAAGGGCGACCTGACCCGGTCCATCACGGTGGAAGCGCAGGGCGAGGTGGCCGCGCTCAAGGCCAACCTCAACGAAATGATCCGCAACCTGAAGGACACGACGCTGAAGAACAGCGAACAGGACTGGCTCAAGACGAACCTCGCGAAGTTTTCCCGCATGTTGCAGGGACAGAAGGACCTGCTGACAGTCGGCCGCCTGATTCTCTCCGAACTCGCGCCCGTTGTGTCCGCGCAGCAGGGCGTGTTCTACACGATGGATTCGACGAAGGACGAAGCGTATCTGAAGCTGCTCGCCAGCTACGCCTTCCGCGAACGCAAAAACGCGGACAACAAGTTCAAGCTGGGCGAGGGCCTCGTCGGCCAGTGCGCGCTGGAGAAGGAAAAAATCCTGCTCACCAACGCGCCGAAGGACTACATCAAGATCAGTTCCGGTCTGGGCGAAGCCACGCCGCTGAACATCATCGTCATGCCGGTCGTGTTCGAAGGCCAGGTGAAGGCCGTGATCGAGCTGGCCTCATTCGACCGCTTCAGCCCCACGCACCAGGCGTTCCTCGACCAGCTCGTGGAATCCATCGGCATCGTGCTCAACACGATTGAGGCCAACACCCGCACGGAAGACCTGCTCAAGCAGTCGCAGTCCCTGGCCAAGGAGCTGCAAAGCCAGCAGGAAGAACTGCAGCAGACCAACCAGGAGCTGGCCGAGAAGGCGAAGCTGCTGGCCGACCAGAACGTCGAGGTGGAACGCAAGAACCGGGAGGTGGAACAGGCCCGCCAGGCGCTGGAAGAAAAGGCCAAGCAGCTCGCGCTCACCTCGAAATACAAGTCCGAGTTCCTCGCCAACATGTCACACGAGCTGCGCACGCCGCTCAACAGCCTGCTCATCCTGTCCGACGAACTGTCGCGCAACAAGGACACCAACCTTACCGACAAGCAGGTCGAGTTTGCCAAGACGATCCACTCGTCCGGCAATGACCTGCTCGCGCTCATCAATGACATTCTCGACCTGTCCAAGATCGAGTCCGGCACGGTCATCGTGGATGTGGGCGAGGTCGGGTTCCGCGACCTGCAGGACTACGTGGACCGCACCTTCCGCCATGTGGCCGACTCGAAGAAGCTGGAGTTCGACCTCGCGCTGGCGATGAACCTGCCGCGGGCCATGCAGACGGACGCGAAACGGCTGCAGCAGATCCTGAAGAACCTGCTGTCCAACGCGTTCAAGTTCACCGAGCGCGGCACGGTGGCCCTCAACATCGCCCCGGCCTTCGAGGGCTGGAGCCCGGATCACGAGAGCCTGAACCGCGCCCGGACGGTGCTGGCCTTCACGGTCACGGACACCGGCATCGGCATCTCGCCCGACAAGCAGCAGATCATCTTCGAGGCGTTCCAGCAGGCCGACGGCAGCACGAGCCGCAAATACGGCGGCACCGGCCTGGGCCTGGCCATCAGCCGGGAAATTGCCCGGCTGCTCGGCGGCGAGATCCGGCTCAAGAGCACGCCCGGCGAAGGGAGCACGTTCACGCTCTACCTCCCGCAGTCGTATGTGCCGGCCAAGCCGGTGCGCCGGCAGGCCTCGGTGCCGTCCGAGCAGGGCGCGATTGTGATCCCGTCCGACCTCGGGCTGCCGCGCAGCCTGCCCGAGCCGGCCGCGCCCACGCCGCTCCAGGTGGGCGACGACAGCGAGATGATCCTGCCCGGGGACCGGCTGATGCTGATTGTGGAAAACGACGTGGGCTTCGCCCGCTTCCTGCTGGAGATGGCGCATGAGAAAGGCTTCAAGGCCCTCGTCGCCGTGACCGGCAGCGACGCGGTGCTGCTGGCCAGAAATCGCAAGCCCGACGCCATCACCCTCGACATCAACCTGCCGGACATCAACGGCTGGCGCGTGCTGGCCCGCTTGAAGGAAGAGGCCGTCACCCGCCACATCCCGGTGCACATCATCACCACGGAGGACGAGCGTGAGCGCGGCCTGCGCATGGGCGCGGTCGGAACCCTGATCAAGCCGCTCAAGTCAAAGGAGGCGCTCGAGGAGGTGTTCGCCCGGATCAACTACTTCATCGAGCCGCGCCCGCGCAACCTGCTGATTGCCCATCATGAGGCGGCCCAGCGCCAGGACCTGGCGGAACTGCTGGGCGGCGAGGGCATCCAGATCACGGAGGCGGCCACCGGCCCGGAAGTGCTGGCGGCCCTGCGGGACAAGGCGTTTGATGCCGCCGTGCTGGCCATGGAATCGCCGGACTTGAAGGCGTTCGAGCTGGTGGAGGAGATCAAGAAGGACACGAGCCTGAAGGATATCCCCGTCATCGTTTACGTGGACCGCGAGCTGTCCAAGAAGGACGAGGCCAACCTCAAGCGGCTGCGGCAGACCATGAGCCTGAAGGATGTCCGCTCCCGTGAGCGGCTCCTGGACGAGACAGCGCTTTTCCTCCATCTGGACGTGAGCCGCCTGCCGGAGGAGAAGCGCAAGACTCTAGAGCAGATCCATCAGGCCAACACCGTGCTCGCCGGCAAAAAAGTGCTGATCGTGGACGATGACATCCGCAACATCTTCGCGATGACCAGCCTGCTGGAGCGCTACCAGATGAACCTCATCCCGGCAGAAACCGGCAAGGCCGCCCTGGACCAGTTGCAGTCCAACGCGGACATAGATATTGTGCTGATGGACATCATGATGCCGGAGATGGACGGTTACGACACCATGCGGGCCATTCGCAAGTTCGGGAAATTTCGCGCGCTGCCCGTGATCGCCCTGACCGCCAAGGCGATGAAGGGTGACCGGGAGAAGTGCATTGACGCCGGGGCCTCCGACTACATCGCCAAGCCGGTGGACACCACGGAACTGCTGTCCATGCTCCGGCTCTGGCTCTACCGCTAAACCGCGATGACGGTCACCGACTCATCCACGGAACTGCTGGTGAACGGGCTGAGGCCCGCGTCACCACCAGAGGAATACACGTCCCAGCCGCTGACGGAGGACACCGTCAGCATCCTGATCGTGGACGACCGCCCGGACAAGCTGATGGCGTTGGAAAGCGTCATCAGCCACCTGGGCCAGACGATCGTGAAGGCCGAGTCGGGGCGGGAGGCGCTGCGCTGCCTGCTCCATCAGGATTTCGCGGTCATCCTGCTGGACATCAACATGCCGGGCATGGACGGCTTCGAGACGGCCGCGCTGATCCGGCAGCGGCGGAACTCAGAGCATACGCCGATCATCTTCGTCACGGGCATCAGCGACACGGACCCCCATGTCTCGCGCGGCTACTCGCTGGGCGCGGTGGATTACATCCTCACGCCGGTGCTGCCGGACGTGCTGCGGACCAAGGTGGCCGTGTTCGTGGAACTGCACAAAAAGACCCAGCAGATCCGCCAGCAGGCGGCCTCCCTCCGCCGGGCGCATGACGAACTTGAAGTGCGGGTGCGGGAGCGGACGGCGGAACTGGCGGGAGCCAACGCGGCGTTAAAGGTGGAAATCGCGGTGCGCCGGCAGGCGGAGGCCAAGGTCCGCGAATCTCTCAAGGAAAAGGAAATCCTGCTCAAGGAGATCCACCACCGGGTCAAAAACAACCTCCAGGTCGTGTCCAGCCTGCTCCGGCTCCAGGCGGCGGGCATCAAGGACGAGGCGACCGCGGCGCTGTTCTACGAGAGCCAGACCCGGGTGCGCTCGATGGCGCTGATCCACGAGGAGCTTTACCAGGCGGGGAATCTCGCGCGGGTGGACTTCGCCTCCTATCTGCGGCGGCTGCTGCCGGACCTGGCCCGCACCTACCGGGCGGATGCTTCGGAGAAGATTGATTTGAAGATCGAGGCGGAGGACGTGTCGCTGCCGGTGGACCGCGCCATTCCGTGCGGGCTGATTGTGAACGAACTCATCACGAACGCGCTCAAGCACGGCTTCCCGGACGGGCGGCCGGGAAACATCCAGGTGCGCCTGCAGGCGCTGCAGCAGCAGACGAGCCTGGCAATTCGCGATGACGGCATCGGCTTTCCGCCGGAGCTGGATTTCCGGCAGAGCCGTTCCCTGGGGCTCCAGTTGGTCTGCACGCTGGCCAACCAGCTCGGCGGCACCATCAACCTCAAACGTGACAATGGCACTGAATTTGTTATCGTATTCTCAGACGGCGAAGCGGACTGACCCGGGAGCCCCCGATCATGAAAAAACCCCCGACGATCATGGTGGTTGAAGACGAACGGGTCGTGGCCAAAGATTTGGAGGTGACCCTGCGGCGACTCGGCTACGAAGTCTGCCTGACCGCCTCCTCTGGCGAGGCGGCGGTGGAACTGGTGGAGTCCGCCCGCCCGGACCTGGTCCTGATGGACGTGCGCCTGCGCGGCGGAATGGACGGGGTGGAGGCGGCCCGGCTCATCCAGTTCCGCCACGACCTGCCGGTCGTGTATCTGACGGCCTTCGCGGACGAGGTAACCCTGCGCCGCTCGCTGGAAACCCAGCCCTACGGCTATTTGGTCAAGCCGTTCCAGGAGAAGGAACTGCACACCACCATCGAGACCGCGCTGTCCAAAAACCGGCTGGAAAAGCTGCTCAAAGAAAACGAGGAGCGGTATCGCGCCCTGACCGAGGCCATCCCGCAGATGGTCTGGACCGCACGCAAGAACGGCGCGATGGAATACTTCACCCAGCAATGGCTCGACTACACCGGCCTGACGATGGCCGAGAGCCAGGGCGACGGCTGGCAGCGGGCGGTGCATCCCCATGACCTGCCGGACCTCGCCCAGGGCTGGGGCGCGGTGCTGAACGTGGGCGTGGAGTTTGAGATCGAGTGCCGGCTCAAGCGGCAGATGGACCAGCGTTACTTCTGGCATGTAATGCGTGGCCAGCCGTTGAACGACGCCAAGGGCACGATGAAATGGTGCGGCACCTTCACGGACATCGAATTCGAGAAGCAGACCAAAGAGGCGCTCCACCGGAGTGCCGCGCACAAGTGCGCCCTGATGGAGGCCGCGCCCGACGCCATCCTCACCCTTGATCGCGAAGGCCGGGTGCTGGAAATGAACCCCTCGGCGGAGCGGATCTTTGGCTGGTCCCGCGCCAAGGTGGTCGGCAAGCCGCTGGCCACCGCGCTCCTCCCGCCCGAGGGCATCGAGCATCAGCGGCAGGTCTTCGCCCGCCTGCTCGACGAGCACCCCGGGCCCACCCGCCACGCGGAAATGACCTTGCTCCGGGCGGACGGCACCCACCAGACGGTGCAGTTTTCAGTGGCGCCAATTCAGAGCGTGAAGCCCCCCATCTTCGCCGCTTATCTGCATCCCAAGGGCGGGCCGCCCGCACCGGTCGCCGCAGGCCACGAGCGGGCGCTGCCATGGACCCACGTCCAGCCCGTTCAGCCCGCGAACCTCATGGAATGTGGCGGGTGCAAACGGACGCTGGACGCGACCGGCGTCTGGCTGCCGCCCGGCCCGAAACGACCGGAACAGCCCGTCGCCCGGCTCAGCCAGGGTTTTTGTCCGGAGTGCGCGGCCCGGCTTTGGGCGGAACTGCCGGCCAGGTGAGCCCAGATCGCCGGCTGATGAAATCATTGACGCGTTTGGCCAAGTGCCTACGTTCCGGGGCGTGAGCCACATCGTTCGTATCTTCGCCGCGCTGGCGGTGCTGTGCCCGTTAATGCTGTCCGCCGCCAACCTGAAGGATGGCCTGCCCACGGGCATTGATAAGCGCATCCTCCTCACGACCTCCAAGGTCATCGGTTCGCCGGAGCCGCCGCTGCCGTTGCGCGCCAAGCGCGCGTGGCCGGGCGTGGATTTCCGGCATCCGCTTTTCATCGGCCGTGACGCCACCAGCGAGCGGTTCCTGGTGGTCGAGCAGTCGGGACGCATCCTCGCGCTGGCCCGCGACCAGTCGGTGGTCAGCTCGAACCTGTTCTTCACGCTGCCGGACCATGATTTCTACTCGTTCTATTTCCACCCGGGGTTTGCGACGAACCGCTTCGTGTTCATCTTTGCCAACGGGCCGAACACCAAGCAGACCAACAGCGCGGGCGTGGAACTGGGCGGGACGAACAAGTTCAACCGCATCCTCCGCTATCAGGTCACGACGGACGGGCGCGCCGACCCGGCGTCCGAGGCGGAGATCATCAAGTGGTGGTCGAACGGCCATAACGGCGGCGAGATGGCCATCGGCCGTGACGGGATGCTCTACATCACCTCCGGGGATGGCACGAGCGACTCGGACACCAACGACAGCGGCCAGAACATCACGGACCTGAACTCCGGCGTGCTGCGGCTGGACATCGAGCATCCTGATGCCGGCAAGCTCTACTCCATCCCCAAGGACAATCCGTTCTGGAAGATCCCCGGGGCCCGGCCGGAACTCTGGGCCTACGGCTTCCGCAACCCCTGGCGCATGACGATGGACCCGGCGGACGGCGCGATGCTCATCGGCGACATCGGCCAGGACCTGTGGGAATACATTCATGTGCTCAAGCGTGCGGGGAACTACGGCTGGAGCGTGCGCGAGGGTTCGCATCCCTTCCGCCCGCTGCGCAAGCAAGGGCCGCATCCGTTCACCAACCCGCTGATCGAGCATTCGCACGCCGAGGCGCGCTCGATCACCGGCGGTTTCTTCTATCAGGGCAGCCGGTATGCCGATCTGCGCGGGGCCTACATCTACGGCGATTACGGCACGGGCAAGATCTGGGGCCTGCGCCGCAAGGGCAATCAAGTCACCTGGTTGCGCGAACTGGCGGACACGCCGCACCAGCCGCTGGGCTTCTGCGAGGGCCGGGATGGCGAGATCTTCTACGCGGACTATGCCGGGGCGATTTACGAGCTGGAGCCCACGCCGCCGGACACGCGGAAGCTCGCGCCGTTCCCGCGGACGCTCAGCGAAAGCGGGCTGTTCGCGCAGGTGAAGGGGCATGTGATGCAGCCGGGCGTGATCCCCTACTCGGTCAATTCGCCGCTGTGGTCGGACGGCGCGCACAAGGAGCGGTTCCTGGCGCTGCCGGGGGAGGCGCAGATTCAATTCCATGACACTGGCGGCTGGAAATTCCCGGAGGGGACCGTGCTGGTGAAGAGCTTCGCGCTCGACCTCGAAGAGGGCAACCCCGCCTCGCGCAAGTGGGTCGAGACGCGCTTCATGCTCATCGAGCAGAATGAATGGGTGGGCTACAGCTACCGTTGGAACGAGGAGCAGACCGAGGCGTTTCTGGTCGAGGCCAAGGGGCAGGATCGTGACTACAAAATCAAGGACGCCCGGGCCCCCGGCGGCACGCGCAAGCAGACGTGGCATTATCCCAGCCGCGCCGAATGCATGACCTGCCACAGCCGGGCCGCGCAGTTCGTCCTCGGGGTCACCACGCTCCAGATGAACCGGGAGCATGATTACGGCGGCGGCAGGAAGGCCAACCAGGTCCGCACGCTGGACCACCTCGGCATCTTCACGCAGAAGGCCGACAAAAACGGCGTGTTCCCGTTCGACAAGCCGCCGGAAAAGATGGGGACGCTCGTGAATCCCTACGACGAAGCGGCGGACCTGGAGCTGCGCGCCCGCTCCTATCTGCACGCCAATTGCTCGCACTGCCACGTCGAGGCCGGCGGCGGCAACTCCGCCATCACGCTGCGTGCGACCACCAAAACGGAACTGACACGCCTGATCGGCGTGCCGCCGCTGCACGACAAATTTGGCATCACGGATGCGCTGCTGGTCGCGCCGGGATCTCCGGAGCGCAGCGTTCTGATGCAGCGCCTGGTGCGGATCAACCAGGGCGGCATGCCGCCGCTGGCGAAGTCCCGCGTGGATGACGCGGCCGTGAAGATGATGGGCGAGTGGATCAAGCAGTTGAAGTAGGCGGCGGAGTTAGTCAATGGGGGCTGCCGCCCGCGCGCCAGCGTCTCTGAGTGCTGGTGGCCCTCCACCGCTTTGGCGGAGGCATACGGGCTGCGCTGATTTTGGAGCGCCCTGCAGAACGAGAGTTTACTCCGTAACTGACAGCGGAATCGAAACCATCGGCTGACCGAGTGTCTCAAAAGCGCCAGAGGGCTGGCGCACTCCAAGACGCTTCGCGACTACGGGTCGTCGGTCAGGAAGCCAATATTCGAACTGTGGGAACAGCTTGGTAAGACGGAACGTGTGGAGCTTCGTGGCCGTTCTCCCTCACCCCAGCCCTCTCCCGCTGGGAGAGGGAGCCACATAGCCCGCCTCGGTTAGCAAGGGTGCAGTTATTGGACACGTTGCGGCCGACGATTCTCCCTCTCCCAGCGGGAGAGGGAGAGCGCGTTCAATCGCCCACGGGGAGGATTCGCCCAATGGATTCTCGTAATTGGAATTACGCCTTCACCTTGGCCGACTGGATGAGCTCCCAGAACTTCGGGTTGTCCTGGAGCGCCTCGTCCTCGACGGTGGGCAGGCCTTGGCGGAAGAGGAAGTCCTTGAGGGAGTTCTTGCTGAGGATGCGCTGCACGAGGACGCCGAGTTCGTGGCGCTCGAAGTAGATCCGGTAGTCGCCCACGCGGAAGCGGTGCAGCACATGGCCGTCGCGCTCGAGCTTGCCGAACCGCTCCAGCTCCGTGCTGATGACCTCCTGCGGCAGGCCGCGGAACTCGCCGAGGATCTGGAGCTGCAGCTCCTTGGGCATCTTGGACAGCTCGGCGGCCCCGATGGGCGTGAAGATGATCTGGAACGGACGCATGGGCAAAGTGTCCGCGTTTCTGGGCGAACTGCAAGCCGGGGGTGGCGAGGGGTGCGAAGCCCCGGAGCGCGGGTCTGTGACCCGCAGCGAGGTTCGTTCGCCGATGCCGTCCATTTCAGACAACGAAACGGGTTGCCGGGAGCTGCTGCGGGTCTGTGACCCGCGCTCCGGACGTTTGGTCGGGGCCGCCCGTGGGAATCAGGCTTGCACGCCTCGCGCGATTCCCTTAGCAATCCCGCGCTCAACGCAGCAATTCAACAACACGACGCTTATGCCCGCTTTCCCTGACATCGCCAAGATCACCTACGAAGGCCCGCAGTCCAAGAACCCGCTCGCCTTCAAGCATTACGACGCCAAGGCCGTGATCGAAGGCAAGACGATGGCCGAGCACCTGCGCTTCTCGGTCGTTTACTGGCACACGATGTGTGGCCAGGGCGCGGACATGTTCGGCTGGGGCACGGCGGTGCGCCCGTGGGAAGCCGGCCTGAGCGGCATTGAGCTGGCCAAGGCCCGCGTGCCCGTCTTCTTCGAGATCTGCGAGAAGCTCGGCGCGCCCTACTACGCCTTCCACGACCGCGACGTGGCCCCGCACGGGCAGACGCTCCGCGAGTCGAACAAGTTCCTCGACACCATCACCAAGCTGCTCAAGGCGCAGCAGAAGAAGACTGGCATCAAGCTGCTCTGGGGCACCGCGCAGCTCTTCGCCCATCCCCGCTACGCGCACGGCGCCGCCACAAGCTGCGATGCCAACGCGTTCGCCTACGGCGCCGCGCAGGTGAAGAAGGCGCTCGAAGTCACCCACGAGCTGGGTGGCGAGGGCTACACCTTCTGGGGCGGCCGCGAGGGCTACAGTTCCTTGTGGAACACTGACATGAAGCGCGAGCTGGAGCACCTCGCGAAATTCCTGCACATGGCCGTGGCCTACAAAAAGGAGATCGGCTTCAAGGGCCAGTTCTACATCGAGCCCAAGCCCAAGGAACCCACCAAGCACCAATACGATTCCGACGCCGCCGCGTGCCTGAACTTCCTCCGGGAATACGACTTGATGGACCACCTCAAGCTCAACTTGGAGACCAACCACGCCACGCTGGCCGGCCACTCCATGCAGCACGAGCTGGAAGTCGCGGGCGCGGCGGGCGCGCTCGGCTCCATTGACGCCAACACCGGCGACCTGATGCTCGGCTGGGACACTGACCAGTTCCCGACGGACATCTATCTCACCACGCAGTGCATGTTGAGCATCTTGAAGTATGGCGGGCTCAAGACCGGCGGCGTGAACTTCGACGCGAAGGTTCGCCGCGAGAGCTTTGAGCCCGTGGACCTGTTCCACGCGCACATCGGCGGCATGGACGCCTTCGCGCGCGGCCTCAAGATCGCCGCCGCCATCCGCGCGGACGGCCGCCTGGATGCCTTCGTGAAGAACCGCTATCGCACCTGGGACAGCAGCATCGGCAAGGACATCGAGAAGGGCAAGTCCAGCTTCGCGCAGCTCGAAGCTCATGTGCTCAAGCACGGCGAGCCGAAGCTGGAAAGCGGGCGGCAGGAATTCCTGGAGAACTTGATCAACGAGTTTATCTGAACCAGCTCTACAATTGATTCACGAGGCGCCGGGAGCTGAAGCTCCCGGCGCTTTTCATTTTCAGTCACCGAAGCCGCCTTCCGCGCGGGCGCATCTGGACACTGCCCCCGACAGCCGATGGAGCGCGGGTCTGTGACCCGCAGCAACGTTCGAACGTCCGTCCCGCTGGCCAACACGAATGGCAGCAGACGAGGGTGGCCGCTGCGGGTCGCAGACCCGCGCTCCGGGGGCTGTGTCGAGATACGCCCGGACTTGATCAACGAGTTGATCTGGGTTTGCCAAGGAAGCCGAATTCCGCTACGGGCTTAAATCGAGTTTTATGAGAATGACGCCCATCCTCCGTTGTCTGAGCCGTCTGAAACTGTCCGCCCTCACCGCGTTGGCATTCGCTACGGCTGCTTCCGTTTCCGCCCAGGCCACGTTTCAGAAAGTGGCGGACACCGCCACCAGCATCCCGGGCGGGAGTGGTGTCTTCACCGATTTCCGGCCGGCGGTTTCCGGCAAAGACGTGGGCATCTTTTATGGCAAGGGGAGCAGCGGGCAGGTGGGCTACTACCAGTTCGACGGAACGGCTTTGACGAAGCTGGTGGACACGGGCACGGCCGCACCGGGTGGCACCGGCAACTTCACGAATTACTCCTTCTTCGCCTACGGCGTGGACACGACAAACTTTTCGTTCCACGGGACGGACGCCGGCGGCATGTCCGGCCTCTACCTGCTCTCCGGAGCAACGCCCGCGCTGATTGCCAACACCAACACGACGGCCCCGGTGTCGGGGGTGAAGTTCGCCAACTTTGGCCAGCCGGCGGTCCACAACGGGAAGGTCGCCTTCTTCGGTTTCGGGCCGGGGAGCCTCTACAATGGCGCGTTCCTGTATTCGGCCGGAACGCTCACGCGGTTGTTCGACACGAACACCGTGTCCTTCCCGGGTGGAGCGGGCAAGCTGGCCTTCAGCAGCCAGCTTGCCTATGAGAACGACACGATCGCGTTTTGGGCGGTGGACACGGGACTGGGATCGCGCCAGGGCATCTTCAGCTTCTCCAACAGCGTCCTCTCACTGCTGGCGGTGACCAACCAGACCATCCCCGGTTTCACGAACGCGTTCAGCGGCTTTCAAAGCCCGCCGAGATTGAGCGGCGGCACGGTCGTTTTTCAGGGGCATGACACCATCTCGTCCCCGGCGGTGCGCGGCATCTTCGCCGTGCCTGCGGGCGGCGGGGCCATTACCACGCTCGTGAGCACGGCGACCGCGGTCCCGGGCGGAACCAACGGTGTCTTCACCAGCTTCAGCGGCTTCGCCTATGAAAATGGCGTGCTCATCTTCGCCGCGAGCGGTGCCGATTTCATCACCAGCATCTACAAGCTTCAGGGCGGGGTGATCGAGCTGCTCGTGGACAGAAACGCCCTGCTGGATGGCAAGGCCGTCAACAGCTTCAGCCTGAACGTCGGCTCCTTCAACCAGGGCCTCTTCACCTTCCAGGCCGGCTTCACCGACAGTTCGAAAGGCATTTTCGGCGGTGAAATCAGCACCCCGCAGGATGCCGTGCTGGGCATCAACTCCTACTCGCCCGGCGCGGGGCTGACGCTTTCGTTCACGGGGGAGAACAACCGCGCCTACCGCATTGAATTCAGCTCCACCCTGTTGCCGGCGAGCTGGACCATGCTGACGAACTTCACCTACACCGCCCCGGTCAGCGTGCAGGACGCGTCTTCAGCCAGCCAGCCGCGTCGTTTCTACCGCGCCGTCTCACCCTGAACCCAGCCTGGTTGGGCGAGAGGGATGTGGCATCCCACGCGCGCAAGCACGGCGGGCCGGAGCTGGAAAGGGGGCGGCAGGAGTTCCTGGAGAACTTGATCAACGAGTTTATCTGAACTCGGAGGCGGGTTGCCGGACGGCGGCCCGGTATTTCCATTGCCCGGTTGGGGCCGTGAAGGTAGCACTCCAGCATGCCCGCCGTGAAAAGCATGTTCTGCCTCGCCGTTGCCCTCCTATGCGCTGCTCCCGCGCTCGCGCAGACTGCCCAGCCGAAGGCCAAGGCCGCGCCGCCCGCCGTCGCGCCGACGGTGAACCTGGCCAACCTCGTCACCGCTTTCTGGGCCCGCTGGGACAAGGACGGGAACAACTCGCTCGACCGCCGCGAGCTGGTCGCCGTCCTCAAGGACGCAACCACGAAGAACTTTGAGGCCGGCATCGCCGCGAAGCTCTATCAGCAGAAGGTCAAGCCTGCCGGCCTCGGCAAGCCGGTCTCCGTGTCGAAGGACGAACTGCTCGCGCTGGTGAAAGATCCCAAGTTCGCCGGCGATGTGCAGAAGGCGCGTGAGCGTCTCTCGCTCGCCAACCGGGCGCTGTTCCTGAAAGATGACCCGAATCTGGAAGGCTTCCGGCAGGGCCCGACGGGCGATTGCTTCCTGCTGGCCAACCTCGCGCTGTTGATCCGGCAGCGCCCGGAACAGCTCCGCGGGATGTTCACGACGCTGGAGAACCGCGACATTCGCGTGACGATGGGTGACGGTCAGGCCATCACGGTCACGCCGCTCACCGACGGCGAACTGCTCCTGGGCGCGGCGACCGACCGCGATTCCGGCGTGTGGCTGAATGTCTTCGAGAAGGCTTACGCGCAAATCTGGAAGAAGGCCAAGGAGCGCAACGTGAAGGGCGGGTTCAGCGAGGACGAGGCGATGCACTCCGAGTTCATCAGCGGCGGCTTGTCGGTCCCAACCCTGCAAACGCTGACGGGACACAAGGCCATTCCCGACGCCTTCCGATTCGGCAAGGAGGCGCAGGAACAGGCGGCCAAGCGCGAGGAACTCCACACGCTGCTCACGCGGCTGATGCAGGAGAAGCAGCTCGTGCTGCTCCACACGCGCCGGGACCCCGACAAGGGCGCGGCCTTCACGAAGCCGCCCGGCTGGCCGGACGCGCACACTTACGCGCTCTTCGGCTACGATGCGGACAAGCGCATCGTCCACTGCTTCAACCCATGGGGAAACACCTTCAAGCCCAAGGGCGCGCCGGGCCTCGTGAATGGCTACGAGACGAAGGGCGGCCAGTTTGACATGCCGCTGGCCGAACTGATGGCGCTCTTCAAGAGCCTGAGCCACGAAACGGGCGAGCCGCTGGCTGCCACCGCGTCCACCGCACCACGACCGGCCAAGAAGTAGGCCGCGCGGTCAACGAGTCGTCCGCGCACGTAAGCTCGCCGTGCCGGCGGTGATGAGCCGGCGGCGCGGGGTTGTGTCCGGGACACCCGTTCGTCACAAAAGAACGCGGAAAAAACCGCTGACAAGCTGCGCGGGATGCCGTTCACTGACCGGGCTTTTGTCTATGCCCAAACGAGCCGACATTCATTCCGTCCTCATCATTGGCGCCGGTCCGATCATCATCGGGCAGGCCTGCGAGTTCGACTATTCCGGCACCCAGGCGTGCAAGGCCCTCAAGGAAGAGGGCTACCGGGTCATCCTCGTGAACTCCAACCCGGCCACCATCATGACCGACCCGGAGTTCGCCGACCGCACCTACATCGAGCCGATCACCCCCGAGTGCGTCGAGAAGATCATCGTCCGCGAGAAGGCGGAGATGGCCAGGATGGGAGCCACCGGCAAGCTCGTCCTCCTGCCCACCCTCGGCGGCCAGACCGCGCTGAACACCGCCATGAAGCTCCACCACAATGGCGCGCTGAAACGGCACGACATCGAGATGATCGGCGCCAAGGCCGAGGCCATCGAGAAGGGCGAGGACCGCCAGATCTTCAAAGACCTGATGCTCTCCATCGGCCTCGACGTGCCCATCTCCGGCACCGCCCACAACCTCGGCGAGGCCTGGGCCATCGCGGACCGGATCGGCAAGTTCCCCCTCATCATCCGCCCCGCCTACACCCTCGGCGGCACCGGCGGCGGCATCGCCTACAACCGCGATGAGTTCGAGGAGATCGCCAAGCGCGGCATAGACCTCTCGCCCGTCTCCGAAATCCTTGTCGAGGAATCCCTCCTCGGCTGGAAGGAATACGAGATGGAAGTGATGCGCGACAAGGCCGACAACTGCGTCATCATCTGCTCCATCGAAAACTTCGATCCCATGGGCGTCCACACCGGCGACTCCATCACCGTCGCGCCCATCCAGACCCTCACGGACAAGGAATACCAGATCATGCGCGACCAGAGCTTTGCCGTGATCCGCGCCGTCGGCGTCGAGACCGGCGGCTCGAACATCCAGTTCGGCGTCAGCCCGGAGAACGGCCGCATGGTCATCATCGAGATGAACCCGCGCGTTAGCCGCAGCTCTGCTCTGGCGTCCAAGGCCACCGGCTTTCCCATCGCGAAGATTGCCGCCAAACTCGCCGTCGGCTACCTGCTCGACGAACTCAAGAACGACATCACACGCGAAACCCCCGCGAGCTTCGAGCCGAGCATTGATTACGTCGTCACGAAGATCCCGCGCTTCGCCTTCGAGAAGTTCCCGCAGGCCGATCCCACGCTCACCACGCAGATGAAAAGCGTCGGCGAAGCGATGGCCATCGGCCGCACGTTCAAGGAATCGCTCCAGAAGTGCCTGCGTTCCCTCGAAATCGGCCGCAGCGGTCTGGGTGGTGACGGCAAGCCCTGGCGCGTGGGCACCGAAGTCTATGGCGACCGCGACATCCTCCCGCGCGACGTCATCAGCCGCAAACTGAGCGTGCCCAACGCCGAACGCATCTTCTTCATCCGCCACGCCCTCCGCGCCGGCTTCACCATCGAGGAAATTTTCAATCTCACGAAGATTGACCGGTGGTTTTTGGTGCAGCTCAAAGAGATCGTGGATTTTGAGGAAGTGCTGGCGAGGGCGAAGAATTAAACACTAGCTGGGCGTTTCCTCTTCGGTGCAAAACTTTGTCCAATCCTGATTGTAACGAACCAATGCCCAAGGGTCTTTGCTCGTGACTTTTAGCAGGTGTTCTCGGACATGGTTGTTCATCAAGAAAGCGCACTGTGTCACCACAGCCTCTAGGTAGATCATGCGTATCGTGTGCGCTGGAAGAACTGGACTTCGCCCATGAGCGATACTGCCTCGTGTTTCGACCAAATGGTTAACTAACTCGCTCACGCTCTTTACGTCGAACATCTCCCAATGCCAGCAGGTGGTTATGTCGTCGATGCCCAGCATTTCCGAAAAAACAGATTTCACTTTGTGGGCTTTCGGAGAATTAAGGGTGTTTGCCTCTCTCGCGATTGCACTTTCAAACCTCTTCAGAACGACATTGCGCCAGTCATCACCCGCAAGCTCCCACGCGGCCAGTTCGTTCTTATCCAGCTTGATTTCTTTAGCGATATTCTTCCTAACGCTCTCCGGCAGGTCTTTAGGCTCTCTGCAATTTTGAATCAAAAAGGTGATTCCGTTCCGGGCAAGGTCTTCAACATACGCCTCCCATGCTGAGCACAAAAGCGTAATGCCTGCTTTGATAAAAATGCTCTCTGAATCTGGAAAGGCGTCTGCCTTGTTAATTTTGGAGAGATGTTCGACGTGAGCCGCCTGAAGAAGTTTGAGTTCAGAGCAAGCTCTGATGAACTGCGCTACTTGCTGCGGAACATCATCGGCAATCTTTATGGCCATGGGAGCAGTCTAGAAGGTTGTGCTCAGATTCCAAGTTTTGACTCATTGCTCCGCCACCCCATCCTCGAATCCCTACGGGATTCAAATCCATCAGCCCAGGGTTGGCGGTCCGCGCCGGACAGGCGAGGAGCGCCTACCCTGGGAAACCGTCCAACCAATTCCCCAACTCTGAAGGAGTTGCATCTTCTCCTCCTCCGCCCTGACACAACTCCTTCAGAGTTGTTTTCATTGGGTCGCTTTACCCAGCGTAGTCGCTTCGCTCCAACGCTGGGCTGAAGGACGCAACTCCGTTGGAGTTGGCCAGTGCGCCAGGGGGCGCACTCCAAGACGCTGCGCAAGTCCGGGAGCCATCGTGCTCGCGCCAGCGTCTTCCGTGGCGCGCGGCGTTCACGCCGCTTCAACTCACGCAC
>CAZCBE010000070.1:0-18954 GCA_964496695.1 uncultured Klebsiella sp. | reverse complement strand
CTCGCGCCAGCGTCTTCCGTGGCGCGCGGCGTTCACGCCGCTTCAACTCACGCACGCCGGCGCACGTCCAGAACTTCCAACGCCCTCGTGAATCCGGACGTTGAAGCGACCTGAAGGTCGCGGTCCTCGGCGCTGCGCGAGTCCGGGGGCCAACGTGGTCGCGCCAGCGTCTTCCGTGGCGCGCGGCGTTCACGCCGCTTCAACTCACGCACCTCGGCACGGCTTCGAAACTGCCAGCGCGCTCGTGAATCCGCGTGTTGAAGCGACCTGAAGGTCGCGGTCCTTGGACCTGCGCGAGTCCGGGCGCCATTGTGGTCGCGCCAGCGTTGCGCTGCGGCGCGCGGCGTTCACGCCGCTTCACCTCACTCCAGCCAGCACGCGTAGATTTCCTCCAACGCCCCCGTGAATCCGCCCGCTGAAGCGACCTGAAGCTCGCACTCCTTCCCGCTGCTCCCGGAGCGCGGCATTTATGCCGCTTCAACTTCCGCCAATCCAACGCGCCCGATCTGTTCGAGAACCGGTCGAACTTCGCATCTTGAAGCGGGCTGAAGCCCGCGCTCCGGAGCGCGCCGTTCACGGCGCTTCACCGTTCGTCCAGCCAGCGCGTCCGCTATTTCGAGAGTCTTCCGCAATTCTCACGTTGAAGCGGCATGAATGCCGCGCGCCTACTGGCTGCGCTGCCACGGCAGGCGTTCGTATTCGTCGCGATGACGGGCGCTGCACCACGGCCATTCGCGCACGGCTTTAGCAAGATACGCTTTCACGGGATTATGTTCGGTGTAACGGATGGCGCGCTTCAAGTGCGCCTCATCGCGGATGAGCGTGTCGTAATAATCCTCCTGCCAGAATTTCCCGCTGCGACCGAGCAGCGCATTTGACATCCGCGATGACATTCCTTTCCAGCCATTGATCAGCTTCACCAGCGGAACCTCCCAAACGTCCACGACCAGATGAATGTGATTCGGCATGGCCACCCACGCCTGCATCCGATAATCGTGCCCATCGGCTTCGAGCAAAATATTCTCAACGATTTCTGCCACGCCCTGCCGCCGAAGCCAGCACTCGCCATGTCCGCGATCCAGCCAGGCTTCGAGTTTCCGGCGCTTGGCGGAATCGTCCTGCTCTTTCAGAATCGCTTCAAACTCCGCGCGACGCGTGATCGGAAAGGAATCGTGAAGTTGAAACGTGACGAACTGCGTCACGCCCGGCGCATCGAAGTGCGGCAGGAAACCGCGTTGATGCCAGCCGCGAAAGCCTTTCTTTAATTCGGCAACGGATGGTTTCCAATCCCATTCGCGCTTGGCCCGGATGAGTTCGAGCAGGCCAAGATTCTTCGGCGGCGTGTGGCGAATGGGTTTCGGTGATTCCATTGTGCAGGGAGCGTGGCATTCATGCCCCTTCAATGACCGATGGTAGAGAGACCGTGGAAAAATTCGAGCGTCCTGTTCGTGCGGACGTTGAAGCGGCGTGAACGCCGCGCGCCTGCCGCTTCGAGCCGTGCATTGATTACTGTGAGCAGCCCCTTCACTCCGCCGGATACCCGGGGAACCAGTCCTGTTTGATTCGCTTTTTGGGCACGCCCATTTCCTGCAGCATCTGGCCGACGCTTTCGGCCATCGGTTCGGGACCGGAGACGTAGAAGAGCGGCTTTTTCAGGTCCGGGACGAGTTCCTGGATCGTCTGCGGGTCAATGCGTTGCGGGCTGAAGAGGTAGTGGATTTTGAAATTAGGATTTCGTCTGGCCATCGCCTCCAGCTCCTCCCGGTAGGCGGCGACGTGATTCCGGTTTGCATACAGCAGGGTCGCGCGCAGCGGCGTGCCTGCGTGGGCCGCTTCCTTGAGGATGGCGCGAAACGGGGTGATGCCGATGCCACCGGCGATGAAGACGTAGGTCTTCCTTGGGTCGCTTACGATGAAGTCGCCGTCCAGATCGGAAACCTCGATTTCATCGCCGACCTTCAACGCCTTCAGGGTCTTCTTGAACGTGCTGCCCTCCTTCGCGGCGAAGCGGGTGGTGAGCATGACGTGGCGCTCGTAAGACGCGGAGGCAATGGTAAACCAGCGGTCGGACCCGCGATCATCGGTGGCCTCGTGATTCAGGACGTAGTGCAGGAACTGCCCGGCCTGCCAGACGAGCGGCTCCTCGGGCTTGAAAATGAACGAGGTGACACCCGGCGATTCGGGCTTTCTGGCGGCCAGTTTCAGTTTCATGGTGGAACATACTGGAGCAAGGGCCATGTGTCATGCGCCAGTGACCGGGCACGGGCGCATCTCGACACTGCCTCCGTCGCCGAAGCCGGCGGGGACGCCGGCGCTACGTAGCGCCGGCCTCCGGCCGGCCGTGCCGCAAGCGTCCCCGCTTGCCCCCGCTTGCCCGGTGGGCGAAAGGCCGGGGGCAGTGTCAAGATGTGCCCAAGCACACCTCGCCGCCGCCTCTCCGCTTGGAAAGCCCCGGCGTTCTTGATAGCAACAGGGCATGAAGCCGATGGACGTGCCCTGCCGCCTGCTACTCGTTCTGTTTTGCCTGTCATGTTCCGCCCAGGGGGCGGCACCGGAGACGGGCAAGGAGAAGCTGCGCATCCTGCCGCTCGGGGACTCGATCACGCGCGGCTCGTATTTCGCACGCCACGAGGAAGGTCCGTTCAAGGGCGAGGGGATGGGCCTGCCGAATCCCGACGGTGGCGGCTGGCGGAAGGTTTTGCAGGACCAGCTCCGCACCGCCGGCCGGAGTCATGACTTTGTCGGCGCGCTGACCTACCACAGCTTCGGCAAGGACGGGAAGGTGGACCCGGCCTTCGATCCCGACCACCACGGCCTGGCCGGCTTCAGCAACCAGTTGATCCTCACCGGCGGCAAGGTGCCGACGCCGCGCGATGTGCTGGAGACGCTGGGCGTGAAGGAGATCGTCGTGCCCGGCATCGTGGCGGTGCTCAAGCAGCACGAGCCGGAGGTGGTGCTGCTGATGTCCGGTGCGAACGGTTTCAATGCCCGCGCCCGTGATGAACTCATCCGCACAATCAACGCCAGTTCCCGCGCGCATCTCTTCGTCGCCACCATTCTGCCGCAACGCGCCCCGCGCGCGGGCTGGGAGCAGGTGGAGCCTTACAACGCCAGTCTGCCTGCCGTGGTCGCGGCCCAGGCCGCCGCCGGCCACCGCATCACGCTCGTGGACATGCACCGGGCCGTGAGTCCCGACGACCTGCTGCCTGACGGCGTCCACCCCAGCCGCGCCGGCATGGCCAAGATGGCGGAGGCGTGGTTTCAGGCACTGCAGGCGGCGGGCTTCGCCCCGGCGAAGTAGAAGAGGGAAGAGCAGGATCAGGATCAGGAAGGACTGAGCCGCCGCCCCTCCTGCTCGTAATCTTGATCCTGATCCTGCTCCAGCTTCTTGCTTTGGTGCTTTGAAGCCCGAACCCTGTGCCGGCGGCTTGCAGCCGCCGCGTTGCGGGTGGAGAACTCAAGGCCGGGTTCGTCCTGCTGTAACCCACGGACGGCGGCTGCAAGCCGCCGCCACGGGGTTATGGCGCAATACCGCTTCACCTCGCCGCGCGCCCCCGGTAGATTGCCGGCATGAACACACTACGTTGCGGCTGGCTTGGCCTTGTCCTGATTGCGCTGGGCACTGGCTGCGTTCACTCGCGGCCGGAACCGGTCCAGACCACGCCGAAGCTGGAAATCTTGAACCAGCAGGTCAAGGCCAACCCGGAGAACTCACAGGCGCTTTCCAACCGCGGCTACACGCTCGCACTGCTCGGCCGGAAGGCCGAGGCGCGCGCCGACCTGCGCCGGGCCGTGGCGCTCAAGGACAACGCGCCGATGCGCAACCGCGTGGGCTGGGCCTACTTCAACATGGGCGACTATGCCGATGCGGTGCGCGAGTTCGAGGCCTCCGCGAAACTCACCAACCACAAGGCGCACTATGACTACTACTCGCTCGTGCTCGGCTATTGGGGCCTGAGGGACCAGCGGCGCGCGCTGGAGAACTACCAGCTCGCCGTGGAGCGCGACCCCCGGTTTGGCGAATACAAGACGCTCAACGAGCGCACCAGCGAGTGGACTCCGCGCGAGCGCCGCGCCATGCACGAGACCTACGTCCTGTGGAGCAAGACCTGGCGTCCGTGAACCTGCGCGGTGCGCGGCTGCGTCCCGCTCGGCGCGGGATCAGCCGCAGCAACGTCCGAGTGACGAGCAATGTCGGACTCACTGAATCAGCTTTAGCAGGCGGAGTCGCTGCGGCTGGTCTCCGCGACACAGCCGCGCTCCGGGGCAGTGCGCGGACGCGCTCCGTGGCCCGTCGGCCTGCTCCTTCAGCAGACAAGTGGAGATTGCTGGCGGAGCGCGTTCCGGCCGGTAGGCTCGCCGCCAAGTCGCTGCCATGAATTCACGCTGTTTTCTGCTTGCCCTGCTATGCGTGCCCGCCGGCCTGTGCGCCGCCGCGCCGGCCTTTCGTATCGAGCACAGCGTCGTCCTCACCAGCCCGCCGGAGCTGCATTGGGCGCAGTCCCGGGCCGCGCTGATTCCCGGCGCTCCCGCGCGCGTCCTGCTGACCACGCAGCAGATTGAGAAGGTGGGCGCGCACGGTTATCGCGACGTCTTCGTCACCGAGTCCACCGACGGCGCTAAATCCTGGAGCCGCCCCGCTCCCATTCCGAGCCTGGCCCGCCAGCGGATGCCCGAGGGCCACGACTTCGTCATGGGCGACATCTGCCCGCAGTGGCACGCCGCCACCCGCGTGGTGCTCGCCACCGGCAAGACCTTCGGCTTCGACGGCGGCGTGAAGGAAAACCGCGGCTTCGAGCGCGTGTCCTACGCGGTGTTCAACCCCGCAAACAACCAGTGGAGTGGGCTCAAACTGCTGGCAATGCCGGACAAGGACCACGAGGGCAAAACCATCCTCGAACCCAACGCCGGGTGCAATCAGCGCTGGGATTTGCCGAATGGCGAGATCCTCCTGCCCATCCGCTACCGCAAGGACCCGAAGTCCCGCGTTTACACCACCATCGTCGCCCGCTGCGTTTTCGATGGCGGGACGCTGACCTACCGCGCGCACGGGTCGGAGTTCAGCGTGCCGAAGGCGCGCGGCCTCTATGAGCCGTCGGTCTGCGGCTTCCAGGACCGTTACTTCCTCACCATGCGCGCGGAGGAGACCGGCTACGTCGCGCGCGGCAAGGACGGCATCCACTTCGAGCCGCCTGTTGAGTGGGCCTTCGACGACGGCCAGCCGCTGGGCAGCTACAACACGCAGCAGCATTGGATCGTCCACAGCGGCGGGCTCTGGCTTATCTACACGCGACGCGGCGCGAACAACGACCATGTCTTCCGCCATCGCGCGCCCATCTTCATCGCGCGGGTGGACCCGGACGGCCTCCGCGTGCTGCGCGCCACCGAGCAGGTGCTCCTGCCGGAGACGGGCCTCGACCTCGGCGGTGGTTTCGCGCCGGTGGATGTCAGTGCGAACGAGACCTGGGTGGTCAGCACGGAGATGGCCTTTCCCAAAGCGCGCATCCACGAGCCGAACCGCGTGCGGCTCGCCAAGATTCTCTGGGCCGAGCCGAACAAGCTGTTCCCCGCCGCCAATACACCGGCCAAACCCGCCGTCCGATAACCACATCATGAACTTGTCTCGCTTCACCCGTCGCTGCCTGGCCCTCGTTGCCCTCGGGGTGGCGGGCACGGCCTTTGCCGCGCCTGCCTCGCTCGAACAAACCGCCCTCTGGACCGCCGGCCAGGAGGGCTACCACACCTACCGCATCCCGGCGCTGCTTGTCACCGCGAAGGGTTCTGTGCTCGCGCTCTGCGAAGGCCGCAAGACCGGCTCCGGCGACCACGGTGACGTGGATCTCATCCTGAAGCGCAGCACGGACGGGGGCCGCACCTGGTCGCCGCACCGCATCGTCCACGAGGAGGGCGGCGAGGCGAAGATCACCATCGGCAACCCGTGCCCCGTGGTGGATGCGAAGACCGGCACGATCTGGCTGCCGTTCACCCGCGACAACAAGGCGGTGTTCATCACCTCCAGCACGGACGACGGCCAGACCTGGTCCACGCCGCGCAACGTCAGCGCCACCACGATGAAGCCGGACTGGGACTGGGTGGCCACCGGGCCGGGCATCGGCATCCAGCTCACCCGCGGCGCGCACAAAGGCCGGCTCGTCATCCCCTCCGACCACAAGCGCACGCTGGCCGGCAAGCAGCTCGAATGGAATTCGCACATGATGTTCAGCGACGACGGCGGCGCGACGTGGCAGATCAGCGCCCCCATTTCGGCCGGTGGCAACGAATGCCAGGTCATCGAGCGCGAGGATGGTTCCCTGGTCGTGAACACGCGGATGCAGGGCGGCTGGCAGGGCCTGCGCGGCACCGCCACCAGCACCGATGGCGGCACGACCTGGACGGCGATAACCCACGAGCAGTCGCTTCCCTGTCCCAAGTGCCAGGGCAGCCTGCTGCGTCACGACGAAAAGCGCCTGCTCTTCAGCAACCCCTTCCCGCCCGAGCCCAAGGAGGGCAAGCCCAGCGGCGCACGGGTGCGCATGACTGTCCGCGTCAGCACGGACGACGGCAAGACGTGGCCCGTGGCCAGGCGCCTGCACGAGGGCCCCTCCGCCTACTCCACCCTCGCCCGCCTGCCCGACGGCACGATCCTCTGTCTCTACGAAGCCGGGGCGCAGCGCGCCTACGAGACCCTCCGGCTCGCCCGCTTCAACCTCGAGTGGCTGGCCGCGCCCGTCAGCCCGTAGTCTGCCGAAGGCGGCCCGGAAACGCTTGCCGTGCCCACTGTTTTCGGTAGAACCGGGAGGCGGGCGGGGAAATTCCAAGCACCAAGTCCCAAGCTCCAAAGAAACTTCAAAGCCCAAATTCCAATCGTGCCGCGAGTCACGCCGCCAGCGCTTCTGCCCTGGCTCTGTCCTTGGCCCAAGGGCTGGTCCGGCTGGACCGGTCAGTGCCGGGCGATCCTTTGAAATTTGAAGTTTGGAACTTCTTTGGAATTTGGAGCTTGGAATTTGGAGCTTCTCCCACACCCCATTCTACTGAAACAGCGGGGAGCCCTATTTTCCACGAAACCTGTCCCACCCCGCCGGGTTCATTAGCCAGACATGAAAAGCCTTTCGCTCCGTTTCGTAGCCGCCCTCGTCGTTGCCGCGTCGCTCACCGCCTGCATCTCCAGCAAGGAGACCGTGTATCGCGAGTCCGAGCGCACGAAGGTGGAGTTCGAGAGCGACACCGCCGCGCGCCTCTTCTACGAGACGTTCACCAAATCGCCGGAATCGCATCAGCGCAACGAGAAGACCACTTCCTTCACCATCCCGGTCCTCATCCACACCCAGCGCACCGAGAAAGACTCGGAAAACGTGGCCTTCAATGCCGCCGTCCGCCGCTGCGACACCAACGGCGACGGCAAGATCACCGAGCAGGAGGCGCGCATCTTTGCCGCGCAGCAGAAGTAGGTGAAAGCATGGGCCGGGCCATCGCGGCACCAATGAATCGCGAGGCAGGAGGGGTTTTTGCCAATTCCCGGCTGGATTTCCCGGCACTTCGCCACCAAGCTCTCTCCATGAAGTTGATTCTCTCAACCCACAACGTCACTTTAACCAAGGCCATCGAGGACCATATCCTGGCCAAGATCGAAAAGCTCGAGCACTTCGACCGCTGGACCATTGACGCCCGCGTCACCATCGAGCACGACGACACCCGTGATCCCGCCCAGGCCTTCGGCTGCTCCATGCGCATCGGCGTGCGCGGCCCCGACCTCTTCGCCGAGGACCACGAGCCGGACCTCTACGCGGCGATTGACGCCGTCACCAAGAAGATCGAGCAGCAGATCCGCAAACGGCACAGCAAGACCAAGGCGAAGAAACACACCGAGGCCGCCGCCAGCAAAGAGCGGCGCCGCGGCAACTGATGGCTGGCAGCAAGACTTTCGCTCTCCGCGCCCGAATCGTCTTGCCGGTGTCACAACCGGCGATTGAGGACGGCGCGGTTTTCATTTCCCGGGGCCGGGTCGCCGCCGTCGGGCACTGGCGCGACCTCCGCCGCAAGGCCCCGGCGCAGACGCGCGACTTGGGCGAGGCCGTGCTTATGCCCGGCCTCATCAACGCCCACTGCCATCTCGACTACACAGACATGGCGGGCGCGATCCCGCCGCCGCGCGAGTTCCTCGGCTGGATCGAGTCCATCATCGCGCTGAAGGCGGGCTGGAGCTACTCGGACTACGCCCAATCCTGGCTGAACGGGGCGAAACAACTGCTCCGCACCGGCTGCACCACCGTGGCCGACATCGAGGCTGTCCCCGAACTCCTGCCCGAGGTGTGGACGGCCACGCCGCTGCGCGTTCTCTCGTTCCTTGAACTGATCTCCGTCCGTCGCCGGCAGCGTCCGGCCACGCTGGTTCGGCAGGCGGTCCGGCAAATCCACGACCTGCCCACCGGTCGCAGCCGCGCCGCGCTCTCCCCGCACGCCCTCTACACGACCAATCCCGAGCTGCTCAAGCAGGTGCGCCGCACCGCCCACCGCGCCCGCTGGCCGGTGACGATGCACGTCGCAGAGTCCGGCATGGAGTTCGGCATGTTCCAGAACGGCCGCGGCAAGATGTATGACTGGCTGGCCAAGAACGGCCGGAACATGACCGATTGCGGCACCCGCTCCCCGGTGCAGCAGCTCGCCGCCCTCAACCTGCTCGACCCACGCTTCCTGGCCGTGCATGTCAACCACCTTGCCCCCGGCGACGCCCGGCTCCTCGCCCGGGCGTGTGCCCATGTGGCCCACTGTCCGCGCAGTCACGCCTATTTCCGTCACACCGCCTTTCCTTTCGCTGAGCTGCGCGACGCCAGGGTGAACGTGTGCCTCGGCACGGACAGCCTGGCGAGCATCGGCAAGGACGGGCGGCGCAAGCCGGAACTGGATCTCTTCGCCGAGCTGCGCGCCTTTGCCGGAAAGGAACCCGGCGTGTCTCCGGCCGACCTCCTCGATCTGGTCACGCGCAACGCCGCCCGTGCGCTGGGCCTGCGCGGCAAGGCGGGCGAACTCACCCGGCGCGCCCATGCCGACCTGCTTGTGCTGCGGTCTGATGCCACGCGCGAATCCGTCGCCGAGGCCGTCACCCACGCGGTGCCCGAGATCACCGGTGTGATGATCGGTGGGGCCTGGGCCGTCGAGCCGCCGCAATAGACCGATGAACTTTCGACCAAGGGCTGACCGCCACCTGCGCCCCGCGCTCGCATCTCCCCCATCGGAGGAGAGGGCTGGGGTAAGAATGCACGAGACGGAAGCATCGTGCATCAAGCCCCTGAACCTCGTGCCGGTGGCTTGCAGCCACCGCGTTGCGGGTGGATTGCTTGCAGCCGGTTCGTCCTGCTGCGGCCCATGGTCGGCGGCTGCAAGCCGCCGGCACAGGTTCATGGAGAGCGGGCGACATCCTTGCATGGCTGCGCGTTCTCCTGCCCTATGAGCCCGTCCCGCGTCGCCCTCATCACCGGTGCGTCGGGCGGCCTCGGTCGTGCGCTGGTCGCCGAGTTCCTCGCCCAGGGCTGGTGCGTCGCGGCCGGTTTCCACCGCGAGAACGGCCATGTGGAAACTGATTCACTCCTGCCCCTGCCGCTCGACGTGACCGCGCGCGAATCTGTCGGGGCGGCCGTTCCTCAAGTTCTCGCCCGCTGGCAACGCGTTGATCTCCTCATCAACAACGCCGGCATCACTGCGGACAACCTCGTCGGACAGCTCACCGACGACGACTGGCAGCGCGTGCTGGACGTGCATCTAAAGGGGGCCTTCCTCTGTTCCCAGGCGGTCCTGCGTCCCATGCTCAAGCAGCGCGATGGCCACATCCTCAACCTCGCCTCCTTCAGCGCACGCACCGGCAACCGTGGCCAGGCCAACTACGCGGCCGCCAAGGCCGGACTGCTCGGCCTCACCACCTCGCTGGCCAAGGAGGTCGGCGCGCGCAATGTCCGGGTGAACGCCCTGCTGCCGGGCGTCCTGCCCACGCCGATGACGGCGGGCCTGACCGCGAAGCAGCTTGAGGAGTTTGCCGCCGCGAATGCCTTGGGCCGGCTCAACGAGCTGACTGAAGTCGCGAAGTTCACGGTCTTCCTCGCGGGCACCCGGAACATCTCCGGCCAGTTCTTCCAGCTCGACAGCCGCATCGCCCGCTGGACTTGAGGCTGGACTGACGTCGTGCCAGGCAAAGGGAGAAGCAGGATCAGGAACCTGAGCCGGGCATGGCTCGCGCATGGAGTCCCGGCTTCAGCCGGTGGAACGCCGCCCTGTTCCCGACGCTTCGCGCGCAGCGCCCAGTAAAGTCGCACACCGCACGGGCTGAAGCCGGGACTCCGTGCCTGGCCTTGGCCGCGTCGGCATCCGGGCTCAGTTCAGCAGATGCTCCTGGTAGAACAGGATCGTGGAGAGGAACTGGAAGTCCGCGTTGCGCTTCTTGGCGAAGCCGTGGCCCTCGTCCTTGGCCATCAGATACCAGACCTTGCCGCCGGCGGTGCGGATGGCCTTGACCATCTGCTCGGCCTCGGTGAGCGGCACGCGCGGGTCGTTCTTCCCCTGCACTACGAAGAGCGGCTTCTTAATGCGCGGCGCGTGGTTGGAGGGCGAGATGAGTTCGAGATACTCCTTCATCTTCGGGTCGCGCTCGTCCCCGTATTCCACCCGGCGCAGGTCGCGGCGGTAGTCCTGCGTGTTGTTCAGGAAGGTCACGAAGTTCGAGATGCCCACCACGTCCACGCCGCAGCGGAGGATGTCCGCATACATGATCATGCACGCCAGGCTCATGTAGCCGCCGTAGCTGCCGCCCGTCACGGCGATCCGGCTGCGGTCGAAGTCCGGGTTGCGCGCAATCCACGCGATGACGGCGGCGATGTCCTTCACGGCATCCTCGCGCTTGAAGCCGTTGTCCAGCGTGAGGAAGGTCTTCCCGTAGCCCGCCGAGCCGCGCACGTTCGGATACACGATGCCCACGCCCAGCTCGTTCAGGAAGTAGTTGTTCCGCGCCTGGAAGCCGGGCCGGGACTGCCCTTCCGGCCCGCCATGGATGTTGATGATGACCGGCCGGGGCCCGGGAAACTTCTTCGGGTCGGGCCGGTAGGCGATGGCGTTGATGAGCAGACCGTCGAAGCTGCTGAGCTTCACGATCTCCGGCTCGACGAAGGTGTCCGGGTTCAGCCCGCCCGTCTCGCTCTCCGTCCACCGCTCCAGCAGACCGGTGCGGTGGTCGTAGGAATAGACATCAAACGGTGACTTGGCGGAGCTGAGGTTGAAGGCGAGGTCATGCCCGTTGGCGTGCCATTCCAGGCCGCTGACCGTGCCGAGCGGGAGCTTGGGCTTGGGCAGCAGCTTGCCCTTCTTGGTCTCCATCAGGTTCAGCGTGCCGACGCCCGCCTCGTTGCTGACAAACGCGATGACCTTGCCGTCCGGGGACACCTCGAACTCCTCCACATCCCACGAAATGTTGGCGGTCAGCGTGGTCTGGTTTCCGTCCTTGAGGTCAATGCGGATGAGTTGCTGGAACTCGGAGTCGTCATCCGAAGTGGCGTAGATCGCCTTGCCATCCTGGGCGAAGCGCGCCGTGCCATAGGACACCTTGTCCTTGCCTGGGCGGGTGAGCTGCGAGCGCTTGCCGGTGCGGGCATCCACCAGATGCAGGTGGCTTTCGTTGATCGAGATGTATTGCAGCACCAGCAGCAGGCTGTCATCCGGCGACCAGTCCAGCACGCCCCAGCCGCCGCCGGAGAGTTCTGCGAGCAGCCGGTCGGTCTTCGGGTCGGACGGGTTCATCACCCAGATGTCGTTGTCCTTGCCGGTGCGGCGCGTGGAGGTGTAGGCGAAGTAAATGCCGCCGTTGGCGAAGCGTCCGCCGGTGTTCCGGGACTTGCCGTCCGTGAGCAGCGTGATTTTGCCGTCATGCACATCCTGACGGTAGAACTGGTAGAACTCCCCGCCGCCAGTGTCCTGCGAATAGATGATGTAATCCCCCGCCTTGGGCCGGAACTTGCCGCCGCCCACCGGCTCGGAGCCGAACGTGAGCTGCTTCCGCGCGCCGCCCGGGATCTTGACCTGATGGAGCTGGGGGGTGTCCGCGAAGCGCGTGGTGATGAGCATCTCGCGCCGGATGGGGTGCCAGCTCTGGAAGGCCGCCGCGCGGAATTCCAGGTAGCGCGCGACATCCTTGCGCAGTTCCGGCGTGATGGCCGGCACGCCCTCGACGACCAGATTGTCCGGCACCTGCGCAAACAGGGCGGCGGAGCAGAAGAGCAGCGGGAACAGGAGTTTGTTCATAACGCGCCCAGCGGTGTAACAGAAACCGGCGCGGGGGCAAACAGGTTTGCGCGGGGAAGTTGGCCGGCTGCGCATCTTGACACCGCACCGAAGCCGGGCCGGCGATACGGCCCGCGGGACGCGGGCGCTACGTAGCGCCGGCCTCCGGCCGGCCGTGCCGCAAGCGTCCTCGCTTGCCCCGCTGGTCGAGACGGAGGCAGTGCGCGGATGCGCCCGTTGGCCAAGGGCGCCGCTTGGCACTGTCCGCCCGGTGCTGAACCACCCGCAGCCACGCCCGAGTGGCGAACAGTCTTGGCATCTTCAACCTCCAGCCGCGCTCCTTGGCAGTGGTGCGAAGCCGAACACCCTTGACCACCTTTGATCGCGAAATCCTTCCACCCCATTGAACCTTTCCTCCGTTTCCGCATTCCACTCTGCAACGATGCCCGCCGTGGCCGAACCGGATCAACCGCCAGTGTGCGCCGCCCGTCGCGGCGACCCCGGCGCGTGGGACGCCCTGTTCCGGCGGCATCAGTTGCCGCTTTATGCTTACGTCGCCGAACTCGTCCGCCACGAGCAGACCGCCCTGGACATCGTCCAGGAGACGTTCATCGCTGCCGCGCGCCACCTGGCCAGCCTGCGCGACGATGCCAAGTTCGCCTCGTGGCTCTTCGGCATCGCCCGCCAAAAGTGCGCCCAGCACTGGCGCAAGCCCCCGCGCGACCACGAGCCCGTCGAGGAACTTGCCGACGTGCTGCCCGATGACGCGGATGACCCCGCCGACTGGCTCATCCGCCGTGAGCGCGAAGCGGAGTTCCTCACCCGGCTGGGAGAACTGCCCGGGCCGCAGCGCGAAGTCTTGCTGCTGCACTTCCTCGAAGACTTCTCGCTCGAAGAAATCAGCGCGATCACCGAAGTGTCCGTCGGCACGGTCAAATCCCGCGTCCACTACGCGAAACGCGCGCTGCGCAAGCTGTTGGAGGAAGACCGGTCTTAGCCACGAAAGGGCGCAGCGATGAAAAACCGAAACTGCCAACGCTCAACGCTCAACGCTCGACCTTCAACGGGGAGCCGCGCGCTGTCTTTCGACGTTGAAAGTGGGAAGTTGAGCGTCGGAAGTTCTCACTTCTTCTCTGTGCTTTCTGCGCCCTTTCGCGGCTAATCCCACCTCTCATGAAAACCCCGCGTGAACTCCTGTTGAAACGCCACGAAGCCGCGTCTCCGAAGCTCGACGCCCTGCGCGCGGAAGCGCTGGCCTCGCTCCGCCCCGCTCCGCGTCCGGCGGCACCTGTCTTCTGGTGGGAACGTCTGTTCGGCCCGAATCCGCTCGCGTGGGCCGGTCTGGCCGCCGTGTGGGCCGTGCTGCTCCTTGCCAATCGCAGCGGCACCGGGCCGGCTCCGACCGTGGCCCGCGCCAGCCAGCCGAGCGAAGCCGCCGTGGCGGAGATCGTCCGCGAGAACCGCCGGCAGATGGCCGAACTGCTCAATCTGGATGAACCCCACGCCGCGCCGCCGACGCGCAGTGAATTGCACCCGAAACGAAGCCAGCGCCGGGAAGATTTCGCCGTGGTGTGATGCGCAGGGCGAGTATGGAGTGCGGTGACTTGTCACCGCTTTCACCGCTTGGCCGACTTGTCGGCCAAGCAGAGCCGCGTGGTAGCGGCTCGTCGAAAAGCGGATGGGCCCTGGCCCGCCCCGGCCCAACGGCGCCTGCTCAACGCGGTCACATGCCACCGCACTCCATAGTCGCGGCAGGCGCCCCCAGGCAACCCAAGCATTTATGAAAACACTCTACTGGAAGACCCGCCCCCTCCGCCGCACGGCCGATGGCCGACGCCGGATTCACTGGCCGGGGCTGGCGCTGAACATCGTCATCGCACTCCTCGTCGTTGCCGTGCCGCTGTGCGGCACAGTGCTCATTGACCTGGAGTTCAATCTCGCCGAGGCCCTGCCGTTGCTGCCGCTGGCATTGCCCATTTTCGTCGTGTGGGGCGTGGCCTTGGCGGCGCTGGGCTTCGGCTTCCGCCTCACCGCGCCGTTGGACTGCCTCCCGGGCGAGCTAGGCGAGCCGCCTGCCTCACGGACCACACGCTGGTTCCACTGGGCCAATCTGCGGGCGGTGCTCTTCGGCCTGCTCGCCAGCCTCACGTGTCTCGCCCTGGGCAGCACGGTGTCGAACTGGCGGGGCCGGCAGGCCTGGGAGACGTATCAGGCGGACGCGCTCCAGCGCGGCGTGGTGCTGGACCTGGTGGCCCTCATGCCTCCCCGGGTGCCGGACGCGGAGAACTTCGCCGCCACGCCGCTGCTGCTGAAATACCAGTCCGGCACCCCCGAATGGCAGGCGTTCAAAGCATCCAAAGAACACGAGCGGACCCCGGTGCCCATCCAGCTCCTCGACCCCAAAGTTCCGAAGCAGGTCCCACCAAGCTCGGAATCATGGTTCACCGGCCAACGCACGGACCTCTCGGCCTGGCAGGCTTATTATCGGGCGGCGACGAACTGGCCGGCCGATGCGGCAGCGCAGCGGCCCGCCGAGGACGTGCTTCGCGCGCTGGCCCGCCACGATGCACCCCTTGCCGAACTGCGCACCGCCGCCGCCCGCCCGCGCACCTGGTTCAACATGCATGTGACGGAGGACGGCGCCTCCACCCTCATCCCGCACATCAACGTGTTGCGGACCGCCACCGATGTGGTCCGCCTGCGGACGGTGGCCGAACTGGCGTCGGGCCGGACGAACGAGGCGTTTGCCGATGTGCGCCTCATGTTCCGGCTGGGCGACGCGTTGAAGGACGAGCCGATGCTCATCACCCATCTGGTCCGCCTCGCGATGCACACCATGGCGCTGCGGGCGGTGTGGGAAGGACTGGCCGATCACCGCTGGACGGACTCGCACCTGGCCCACTTTCAGACCACGCTGGCGAAACTCAATTTCCCGGCGGAACTGCGGCACGGCATGGCGGGGGAACGGGCCTTTGGCAACCGCATCATGGAGTATCTGCGCCGCAAGCCGGAGATGCTGCCCGTCATCGGCCAGCCGGAGGGAGGATCGCCCGTCCAGCCGAACTTTGCGGGCTACTGGGTGGTGCCCTCGGGCTGGTTTTACCGCGAGCAGATCAGTTACCACCGCATGTTCGACCAATACATCATGGCGGCGCTGCCGACCGAGGCGGGCAAGTTCGACCCCGCCCTGATTCAGGCCAAGGGCGCGGCGATGACCGGGGAACTGCACCGCGAACATCGTCCGTCCAAAGCCATCCTGAGGCATCGCATCCTTTCCAACCTCCTCCTGCCGGCGTTGGAAAAGGCCATGCACCGCGCCTGCCAGGCCCAGGCCTTCACCGATCTCGCCCTCACCGCCTGCGTCCTGGAGCGGCATCGGCTGGTGCAGGGCAGCTACCCCGAGTCCCTGAGCGCGCTGGCCCCCGAATTCGCCTCCGCTGTCCGGCCCGATCCGATGAGCGGGAAGCCCTTTCACTACACGCGCACGGCGGATGGACGGTTCCGCCTCTGGTCCGTGGGCTGGAACGGCAAGGACGACGGCGGCGAAATCGTCCTGCGCGAACCCGGCAAAAAGGATGTCAACTTCGAGCAAGGCGACTGGATTTGGCCGGTGCCGCACCAGTGATACCGATTCCCGATGACTATCAGTGGCATCGCTGAGGCGGACCGTAACGCCATCTTCTCCCTCTCCCTTCCTCGGAGGAGGGGCGAGGGTTGGGGTGAGGGGTGGCCTCCGGTGGCAATCTACCGACTTGCATTGGGATTTGGTATGAGGGGAGCAATGCCAAGCACCACGCTGGAGCGATACTGGCATACGCAGGAATTGAACCCGGACGCCGATGCAAAGAGTGCCGGGAACGCGGCGGCTCCGGGCGGAGCGCGGCGTTCACGCCGCAGAGAGCTGCGGTTGAAACGGCGCGCTTGAATCACTTTTGACGTGCTCCCGTTTCTGCGGCCTGAAGGCCGCGCTCCTCCGCATCGGCGTTCATTCAGGTCGGTGTTGAAGTTGAACACCGAGGCGCAGAGCGGCGCAAAGAACCGCCCGGTAGCCACGACTCCGGGTCCGCGCGCCGTGGGCCTACTTCACCCGCGCCAGCAGCCAGGGGAGCAGATCGCTCGTGGCGATGCGCTCCTGCTTGCCGTCGTCGCGGTGGCGGATGGTGACGGTGTCCTTCACCCCGGCCTGCGGACCGTCCTTGATACCCTCGAAGGTCTCGAAATCCACCGTCACGCAGAACGGCGTGCCCGCCTCGTCCTGCCGCGCGTAGCGTTTGCCAATGGAACCGGCCTCGTCGTGGAAGGCCATCATGTGCCCGCGCAACGACTCGAAGATGGCCCGCGCCTTCGCGGCCAGCTCGGGCTTGTTCTTGAGCAGCGGCAGCACGGCCACCTTGATCGGGGCCACGCGCGGGTGAAACTTCATCACATAGAGCGTCTCGCTCTTGCCCTTGTCGTCCGTCTTGGTGGTTTCCGAATAGGCGTTCGCCAGCAGCGCCAGGATGAGGCGGTCCACGCCGGCGGACGGCTCGATGACGTGGGGAACATAATGGCCTTTGGACAGGCGATCAAAAAACGCCTCGGCTTCCGTGCGCGCCTGAAAGCCGGCATCGCCGGGTGATTTGCCCATCTTCTCGATGAGCACTCGAATGCGGTTCTCGACGAAGTCTTCCCGCAGGTCGTCCTTGGCTTCCGGCGGCAGCTTTGCCCACGCCGAGCGGAGTGATTCGTCAAAGACCGTCAGCACCTTGCCGGAGTGCTTCTCGTGCTGGCTGAGGTCGAAATCCCCGCGCGCGGCGATGCCTTCCAGCTCATCACCGGCCACATTGCCCTGTTCATCCACCTTGCTGAACGGGAACTTGTAGAGGATGTCCACGCACGCGCGGGCGTAGTGGGCCAGTTCGGCGGGCGTCTGGACGTGGAAGCCCAGCGACTCGCGCGGCAGGCCGATGCCTTCGTAGAAGCGCACGCGTTCCTCGACCCAGTAACGGTGCCAGGCCTGCCAGCCCCAGTTGGGTTGCGGCTCGCCGGGATGACCAGCGGCGGGCACAGTGGCAACGGAGCCGTGCAGTGCGTGGATGGCTTCGTCCGGCGGGATGAAGAACTCCAGTTCCATCTGCTCGAACTCGCGTGAGCGAAAGGTGTAGTTGCGCGGCGTGATCTCATTGCGGAAGGCCTTGCCAATCTGGCCAATCCCGAAGGGAGGTTGCTGGCGCGAGCTGTCCAGCACGTTTTTGAATTGGGCGAAGATCGCCTGCGCGGTCTCGGGACGGAGATAGCAAAGGTTCTCGTCCGATTCAATCGGGCCGTGATGTGTCTTGAACATCAGGTTGAACGGACGTGGAGCTGTCAACTCGCCGCCGCAGTGCGGGCAGGGCGTAATCAATCCAGTCACAGGCAACTGTTCCGTGGCGAGGTGTTGATAGAATTCCTGCGCGGACAGCGGTTTGGTGGCGGACTCGCGGGAGCGGTCAGCCAGCCAGGACAGGGTGACCTCGGGATTTCGCACCAGAGCCAGATTCGGAGCCTGTGCCTTGCCTTTCCGCCCGGCCCATTGAAGCAGTGCCGCCGTCTCGAAGGACTGGGTCGTCACGCTGGCCACTTCGGCGAGTGACTGAACCCACGGTGCGGCCACGAGGAGATCCCAAACCTGATCCGACCGCACAAGCTTCTTGCAATGCTTGCAGGTGCTCATCGGGTCGCTGAAAGTGTCCACATGCCCCGACGCCTTCCAAATCTGCGGGGCCATGATGATGGTGGCTTCGAGGCCGACCACGTCGTCGCGCATGCGGGTCATGGTGGACCACCACAGCTCCTTCACGTTGCGCTTGAGTTCCGCGCCGAGCGGACCGTAGTCCCAAAAGCCCTGGATGCCGCCGTAGATCTCGGAGGATTGAAAAATGAACCCGCGCCGCTTGCACAGCGACGTGATCTTCTCCATCAGCACATTCTCTTTCGGCTCGGCCATAGGGGGCGGAGTTTTCGGAACCGGCGGGGCAAAGTCAAGGGAGGCACAGCGCCTCAAGCCCGGCGGGGCGAACCTCGACCTGCCCCCGCACGACGGCGGAGCGCGGCCCGCTGGGCCGCAGCGGCTGGCAGCAGGGAAAGGCTTGGGAAGCTCCGCAGCCCGTTCTGCAGGGTGGCCGCTGCGGCCCGGAGTGCCGCGCTCCGGGGCAGTGCGCGGATGCGCCCAGCCCGGCGGGGCGCATCTCGACCCTGCCCCCGAAAGCCCCCGGAGCGCGGGTCTGTGACCCGCAGCCACGTCCGATCATCCGTCCTGCTGGCCTATCCGAAGGGCAACGGACGGCGGCAGCCGCTGCGGGTCGCAGACCCGCGCTCCGGGTGAAACCCACGGGAGCGGATTTCGGTCGCGACCCTCCGAAGCCGTTGGACCTTTGCGGCGCGGAGCGCGGCCTTCAGGCCGTAGAAACGGGAGCACGCCCAGGATGGTTCGAACGCGCTTTTCCAGGCGCGGTCTTCCGCGGCGTGAACGCCGCGCTCCGCCCGCAGCCGTCGTGGTCCCGGCGCTCTTTGTTTCGGAATTCGAGTTCAACCCGAACTCCGAAGTCAGAATGGGTAGCACAGGCTACCAGCCTGTGCCGTCCGGCCACTGGCCGGACGGAACGGCCGGGCGGCCCCGCAGGCACACGAGGCACCGAAGCAGTGCGCGCACCGTCGTCATTCCGAGCGGCTGGTAGC
>CAZCBE010000069.1:0-36153 GCA_964496695.1 uncultured Klebsiella sp. | reverse complement strand
GCCCTCTCCCCCGATGGGGGAGAGGGAGAAGAGGCGGTGGACTTCGACGCGTAGTCGCCAGTCTGGACGTTGAGCGTTGAGCGTTGAGCGTTGGATGTTTTCCTTGGTCATCTCTGAGCTCTTTGCGCCCTTTCGCGGCAAATGCTTTCCCTTACTTGAAGAACCCGCGTTGCTTCTCGCTGATGGGCATGGCGAGGCGTTCCATGACTTGCAGCATGTCTTCCCATACTTGGCGCTTGGTGGCACGGCCTTTGTCCGGACCATCCTCGGCACGCAGGACGTAGCTGGGGTGGAAGGTGGGCATCACCGGCGTGCCGCGCAGGTCCATCCATTTGCCACGGCGCTGCGTGATGCGCGCCTCGGGAATGCCGAAGAGGCCCTCCACCGCCGTGCCGCCAAGGGCGACGATCACGCGGGGCTGGATGAGCTGAACCTGCTCCAGCAGATACGGCAGGCAGGTGGCCATCTCATCGGCGCGCGGCTTGCGGTTGCCATAGGACTGCCCCGGTGTGTCGGGCCGGCACTTGAGGACGTTGGCGATATAGACGGATTCGCGGGTGAGGCCGGTGGCCTGGATGATGCGCGTGAGAAGCTGGCCAGCGGGGCCGACGAACGGTTCGCCCTGCCGGTCCTCGTCCGCCCCCGGGGCCTCGCCCACGAACATAAGCTGCGCATTGATGTCGCCCACGCCGAAGACGACGGACTTGCGCGAGGTGACTAGGTGCGGGCACTTCACACACGCGAGCGCTCGTTCGCGCAGCGCGGCGAAGGCAGCAGGTTTGTCGGCAGGTGGAGCCGCGGCGACGACCGGAGGTGCTGCGGGTGGGGTCGCAACTGAGGAAAGCGGAGCGGGGCGAGCGGCGATGGGAGCGGGAGCAGGTGCGGGCGTCGCGGCCGGGCGAGTCAGCGGGGTGGAAGAGCGCAGTTGAGCGACGGGTTCCGCCTCCTCACGTCGGCGGCTACGGGGGATGGGGGCGGCGAGGTCCTGGAGCGTCGTGGGCGCGACCACCACGAACCGCTCGCCCGCGGCCTTGCGGTCTTCCAAGTCCTTGATGGCGGCGTCGAGCAACTGCGCGTAGGCGGACATGCGGGGAGTGTTGAGTTCAGGGTGCAAAGTTCAAGGTTCAAAATGGGGCGCGCGAGTTCCCCGGAGCGCGGGTCTGTGACCCGCAGCAACGTCAGTTACCGTAGCCGTTCGTGCCTGCCAACGAGATGGGTGGTCGGGAGCAGCTGCGGGTCACAGACCCGCGCTCCGCACCACCCAACTTTGAACTTTGAACTTTGCCCCTTGAACCTACCTTTCCCGCATGACGCGACATTGCTGGAAGTGCGGCTGCGAATGGACTTCGACGGTGAATCCGGGCCGGGGCGAGTCGTGCCCGCAGTGCCGCTCCGATTTCCGCGTGTGCCTGAACTGCGTGAGCTACGACCGCAGCGCGGCGCACCAGTGCCGGGACCGCCGCGCGGATCCGGAGTTGGAGAAGCACGTCGGCAACTTCTGCGAGTATTTCGAGTTCGTGAAGCGCAAGTTCACCCCGCCGAAGACGGACGGCACGCGGGAGTCGGCGGCGCGGGACAACTTCAAGAAGCTCTTCGGTGATTAGGCTCGGAGGCATGAGGTGGGCTCTTTGCGGTTTTCGGTGAAACACGGAGACGGGCAGGGAAATTCCAAGTTCCAAACTCCAAAGCCCAAATGTTCAGCGCGCCACGCCGTCAGCGCTTTCGTTCTGATTCGGCCTTTGGCCCAAGGGCTGGTTCGGTCCGGCTAGCTCGTCCAGTGCCGGGCGCCCCTTTGAAATTTGGAGTTTGGAGCTGCTTTGGAATTTGGAGCTTGTCCCACCAGCCATTCCACTGAAAACAATGGAGAACCTCGAGTTAATCCTGAGCAGCAGTGTCCATAATACCTTTGCAAGGTTGTTGACACCGGAGTGGGAGTATGGTTTTCTATCACCCGTAGGCAGCAACGATTTCTTGGCAAGAACGCTGCAAGTTCTTTAAAAGCCAAATTGAGTTTCGGTCTGAGTGAGCACAGCTCAGTCCGATTTCCCCATAGTCCTACTGTGTGCTGTTTCTGAAAACTCCCCGGGGCTAGACGGCCTTCCTCAGGTCGCTAGCCCCGGTTTTATTTTTGCTGAGGCCTTCCGAAGCAAACAAAAGCGCCGCCCGACCTAGTCGAGCGGCGCTTTTTGCTTTTCCAGGGGACAAATCCCCTGCCCTTCGCTCAGTCGAAGGCGTGGCCGGCGCAGCAGAGGACGTTCTTGAGCTTGTGGCGGACGAGTTCCTTCACCGCCTTGCGGGCCGGTCCAAGATACTTGCGGGGATCGAATTCCTTGGGCTTGGTCATGAACACCTCGCGGATGGCGGCGGTCATGGCCATGCGCAGGTCGGTGTCAATGTTCACCTTGGTGCAGCCGGTGCGGCGGGCGATTTCGATGTCCGCCTCGGGCACACCGGCGGTTTCCTCGCCGAGGTCACCGCCGTATTTGTTGATCTTCTGGGCGATGTCCTTCGGCACCGAGCTGGCCCCGTGGAGGACGAGCGGGTAGTCACCGAGGCCGGCTTCCATGAGCGCCTTCTTGATGGCCTTGAGGCGTTCGAGGTCGAGGTGCTGCTCGCCCTTGAACTTGTAGGCGCCGTGGCTGTTGCCGATGGCGACGGCCAGGGAGTCCACGCCGGACTGCTTGACGAATTCCACGGCCTCCTCGGGGTGCGTGTAGCAGCCGCCCTTGGAATAGTGCCCGCCTTCTTCGCCATCGTCGTGCTGCGCGCCGACGAGCATGCCGAGTTCGCCCTCGACCACGCAGTTGTGCTTGTGCGCGTAGTCCACGACCTTGCGGCAGACCTCGACGTTCTTCTCGAAGGGATCGTGCGAGGCGTCAATCATCACGCTGGTGAAGCCCTCATCAATGCACTGCTTGCACAGCTCGAAGCTGTCGCCGTGGTCCAGATGGACAGCGATGGGGATGTGGCTGAGGCTGACGGCGGCTTCGATGAGCTTCTTGAGGTAAACCGGGTGCGCATAATCCCGCGCGCCCTTGGAGATTTGGAGCATCAGCGGGGCCTTCTCCTCTTCGGCGGCCTCCACGATCGCTTGGATGAACTCCATGTTGTTCACGTTGAAGGCACCGAGGGCGTATTTGCCCTTCAGGGCCTTGGCGAACAGGTTGGTGGTGTGTGTCAGTGGCATAGTTCGATTCCGGTTCAGGTTGAGCGCGCCGGGGCGCGACAGACAAGCGCGCACAGTAGGTAAGCGCACGGGAAAGGGAAATGATTTTTCTGCGTCGAAGGGATGACGCAAATGAGTTCGGCCTCGCCTAAGCAGTGAACCACGGATTGACACCGATGCAGACGGGTGGTGGAGGAATTAGCCACGAGAGGACGCAGAGAACGCAAAGAAGGCCTACGATGAAATACCCCTGTGCGCTCTTTGTGCCCTTTCGCCCAGCCAGTCAGGGCTGAAAGCCCGTCCGGTGACAGCCCGGGGTGAAGCCCCGGGCAGCCTGCCAGCGACGCCTCGCCGCCCTGTAAGGGCGGGACGCTTTTCCGCGCCGTGCAGAGTGCCACCCTTTCAGGGCGGGGACGAAATGGAACCGCGAACCCGGGTCTCCGCCTCGCGGTGCTCGGCTCCAGCCCGGGCTGTCACCGGACGGGCTTTCAGCCCTGGAGCCAGTCTCATTTGTTCCGGGCCGGGGTAAATCCCTTTAGGATTTTGCTCAATAATTCGCAATTCCAAAGGGAGAACCGCGGATAACGCGGAAGACGCGGATAGGGAACGGAGTTCAGCTCAATTCCTGTCCAAGGCTGGCAGCGGGAACTCGGCCGAGGCGACGTGCTGGGCGCGCATGACATCGGCGATCTTGCTCACCACGTCGGGATGCTTCGCCGCCACGTCCTTGGTTTCGGCGGGATCGTCGCGAAGGTTAAAAAGTTGGATGGTGAAGTCCGGGGCTTTCTTTGCGGCTGGGCCAGGCTTGAGATTCAGGCGTAGCCCCTTCCAGTCACCGACGCGCACGCACTGCTGCCCGCCGTAGCCGGGAAACTCCCGGTAGAGAAAGGCCCGGGCCTCCTGCCGCTGGCCCAGCAAGGTGGGCGCAAAGCTGATGCCATCCGTGTCCTTGGGCGCACTGTCCTTCGCGCCCGCAAGTTCCATCAAGGTCGGCATCCAGTCCTCGAAGCCCGTCACGCGGTCGCTGGTCTGGCCCGACGCGATCTTGCCCTTCCAGCGCACGATGCCTGGCACGCGAAACCCGCCCTCAAACAACGTGCCCTTCCCGTCCCGCAGCCCGCCGCTCGAGTTGAAGAACGTCGCGTCGGTGCCGGCCAGCCCTTCGTGGCGGCCATGGAGCGGGCCATTGTCGGAGGTGAACACCCAGATGGTGTTTTCATCCAGGCCCAGTTCCTTCACCAAGTCCATCAGGCGGCCGATCTCGCGGTCCATGCGGGTGATCATCGCGGCGTAGGCCGCCCGCGGTTTGAAGTGCGGCAGGTAGCCCTTGCCGCCCGCGTAGGGCGGATCGTCGAACTTACCGAGATACTCCGCCAGCGAATCGTCCGGCACCTGGAGGGCGAGGTGCGGCACTGTGGTGGGGATGAAGCAGAAGAACGGCCGGTCCTTGTGCTGCCGGATGAAGGCGCGCGTCTGCTCGGCGATGACGTCAGGCGCATAGTCCTGCCCTTGGAAGCGCGCATAAGTTTTCGCATCGCTGGGATCTTCCCCGGGCTTGAGCTTGTCGTGCGCTGAGAATGCGGCGTTCCGGGTCGGAGTCTTCTGGTCGTTGTCCCACAGGTAAGTCGGATAGAAATTATGCGCGACGCCCTGGCAGTTGTAGCCATACCAGCGCGTGAAGCCCTGCTTCAGCGGTTCGCCCGCGGTGCCCGGCCCGCCGAGACCCCACTTGCCGAAACCGCCGGTGGCGTAGCCGCGCTGCTGAAACAGCCGGGCCAAAGTCACGGTTCCCGCCGGGATGGGCTCCTGGCCTTCCTCATCCTTTTTGAACTGCCGGTTGTCGCGGATGTAGGCATGCCCGGGATGCTTGCCCGTCATCAGCACGCAGCGTGACGGCGCGCAAACGGCATTGCCCGAGTAATGCTGCGTGAAGCGCATCCCCTCGGCGGCCATGCGGTCAAGATGGGGCGTGCGGATGAGCTTCTGTCCATAGCAGCCGATGTCGCCGTAGCCCAGGTCATCCGCGATGATGAAGACGACGTTGGGCGGACGCGGTGGAGCAGACGGGGCGGCGACCAGTAAGACCGAGAAAAAGACGGCGCAGAGGAATGTCAGCGGGCGCATGGGCGAAAGATGGCCGGGGCGATTTTCTCACGCAAGGCCGCAAGTTGACGCCGCGCGTGGCCACGCCTAATTTCGTCGTCAATCATCATGAACTGCCCCGCCTGCACCCATCCGCTCACCGAAATCACCGTGGAAGGCGTCACCGTGGACGTGTGCCAGGGCGGCTGCGGCGGAATCTGGTTTGATAATTTCGAGCTGGCCAAGTTCGACGAGCCGCACGAGTCCTCTGCCTGGGAGCAGGTGCTGGTAAGCGTGGACCCACATGTGGTGGTGGACTATCAAGCCAAGCGCAGGTGCCCGCGGTGCGCAGTGCCCATGATGCGGCAGTTCTGCACTCCGCAGCGGCGGGCGCAAGTGGACGTCTGCCCACAATGCGCCGGCAACTGGCTCGACACCGGCGAACTGGCGCAGGTGCGTGCGGAATTCCGCGCGAAGGCAAATCGCGATGCCGCAAAAGGCAAGCCGACCCTGAACAAGCCTCTCCAGTGGTTTGCAGGCCAGGGGTAATCCGGAATCATGCCTTTGAAATCGGCGTGACCGCTTTAACGCAGAGACATAGCGCGGCAGAGCCGCAACCCAAGTTGACCACCGAGCCGCGATGAACACAGAGAAAAGCCAGAGAAGAGAGAGAGGTCAGGAAGCCCGCAGATTCAAGGCGATCCAAGCGCGGAGCCCAAAGATTCGGGACGGACAAAGAGGGAAGGGCTAGCTGTGCCAGCCACTCCCAAGCTTTGGTTTCTCTCTGTGTTCATCGCGTCTCTGTGGTCCAAAACCAGGCGGAAAAATCCTCTCAGGATGCAGCGAGGTTGTGGGACAGCACTGCAGAGGACGCAAAGTGGCGCGGAGATTGAGACCTGCGAAGGCCACCAAAAGGTGAACGCAAACGGCTTGATCCAGCTCTGCGTTCCTCTGCGTGCTCTGCGTCTCCGCGTTAGAGGGACCGCCACTTTCAACGGCATTGTCCCGGCTTAGTGCCTTCCAACCGCTCGGCGAAGGGTGCAACCAAGGTTTGTTCGGACGTCCAAGCGGCGTGAACGCCGCGCGCCACGGACGCTAAAACGGAGATTCATCACCCCCGCCGCCACCGCTGCCATCGCTCACGGCATAAGATCGCAGGTTCCACTCCTCGCGCAGTTCCGGCGCGACTTCTGCCAGGAAACGCGAAGGCTGCTGCATCTGCTCGCCCATGCCCTGGGTGTAGATCATGAGCGGATGAATGAGATACAGTTCGTCCTTGGCCCGCGTCACCGCGACGTAGAAGAGCCGGCGCTCCTCCTCCAGCGCGTCAGGTGAATCCACAGAACGCTGCGAGGGGAATTTCCCGTCGCAGAGCATGATCACAAACACGACGCGAAATTCGAGCCCCTTGGCCTGATGGATGGAAGAGAGGCGAATCTTCTCATGGTCATCCTCGCTCGGTTTGTCGCCCTCGGCCTCCACGTTGGTCAGGAGCGCAAGCTGGGTGAGGAAGTCCTCCATCGTGGGGAACTGCCGCGCAAAGACGGCAAGCTGCTCAAGGTCTTCCAGACGCTGGCGGAAGTTGGTGTAGGTCGCCTTGAGGTAGTCCTCGTAACCAGCCTCCAGCACGAGACGGATCATGGCGTCGGTCTTCGCCCGGACCTCGGGATCACAAAGCTGGGCAATGGTGGCGGTGAACTGCGCCCAGGCAGCGGCGGTTTTCTTGGGAACGGAGGAGGAACATTTCTGGAGAGCAACGGCGAGTTCCGGAGCGGCGTGTTGCGTATCGCGTGTTGCGTGAGCGACGCCGAGTTCGGGCACGGAACACGCCGCACGGAATGCGTGCCACAGCTTGTCCGCCCCCTTCCCGCCCACGCCCGGCATCATCCGCACGAGGCGCTTGAAGGAGATTTCGTCATGCGCGTTGTGGACGAGCTTGAGATAGGCCGCCACGTCCTTCACATGCGCCTGCTCGAAGAAGCGGATGCCGCTGGTGATGCTGAAGGGGATGTTGCGGCGTGTGAGTTCCAACTGCAGCTCCAGCGCGTGGAAGTGCGAGCGGTAGAGCACGGCCATCTCGTTCAGCGGGATGCCTTCATCGCGCAGTTCCAGCGCCCGCTGGGCGACAAATGCGGCCTGCTCGCCGGAGTCCATGCACGCGACCTCCACGGGCTTCATCCCCGACGGACGTGCGGCGGCCAACTCTTTCTGGAACTGATGCACGTTGGCCGCGATGGCTGAGTTGGCGAACGCGAGGATCTCCGGCGTGCTGCGGTAGTTGACCTCGATCTTGAAGGTCTGGCAGCCGAAGTAGCGTTGGGGGAACTCCAGGATGTTTTTGTAGTTCGCCCCGCGCCACGCGTAGATGCTCTGCGCGTCATCGCCCACCACCATCAGGTTTTTGTGGATGGCGGCGAGCCGGTCAATGATCTCGCCCTGCAGCGAGTTTGTGTCCTGATACTCATCCACGAGGATGAACTGGAAGCGGCGCTGGTAGAAATCCCGGAGGTCGGGGAAATCGCGGAGCAGTGCGAGCCACTGCGTGAGCAGGTCGTCGAAGTCCATGCCGTTCGTGGCCTGCTTGCGTGCGTGGTAGCGGGCGGCGATCTCCTCGATCTTGTGTGCCAGCGGGGCAAAGTGGTCGTAGTCCTGCGCGAGCGTCTCGGCGATGGGGCGGCGGGTGTTCAGCGCCATGGAGAAGATGTCACCCAGCACGTCGGGCTTCGGGAAGCGCGTCTCCTTCACGTCCACGCCGGACTCGTCCACGCAGGCCTGGATGAGGTCCTTCGCATCCTCGCGGTCAAGGATGGTGAAGTCGGGCCGCCAGCCGAGCACCTCGGCGTGACGGCGCAGGATGCGGTTGCCGACGGAGTGGAAGGTGCCGCCCCAGAGATTGGAGACATCGTTGCCCAGCAGGTCGCTGACGCGGCGCATCATCTCCTTCGCCGCCTTGTTGGTGAAGGTGAGCAGCAGGATGCGGTCGGGCGGCGTGCGGTGCTCGATCAGCCAAGCCACGCGGTAGGTGAGCGTCCGGGTCTTGCCCGCACCCGCGCCCGCGATGACGAGCGAAGGGCCTTCCGTGGCGCTGACGGCCGCGTATTGCTGCGCATTCAGCTCACGGGCGTAATCAATCTGCAGCTCGACGGGGGCCGAGAAGCGGTTGAGCTGATAATCGCGCGACACGGCGGAGATTCAACGGGCTGCGAAGGCAGGGGAGAAGGAAAAACGCACAGTGTTCGGAACGCGGCTGTATCCCGCTCGGAGCGGGATCAGCCGCAGCAACGTTCAAACGCAAATGTTGTCGGCAACATTCAACCGTCTCTGATTCAACGGAGTTGCTGCGGCTGGTCTCCGCGACACAGCCGCGCTCCGCGCCACCTACTTGGCGGCGACCACGGCAGCCTCCGCGACCAACCGGCGCGTGCGCTCGATGTTCGCCTCAATGTGCGTGAGGTAGGCGTTCGGGCCGTCGGGATAAGGCTCGTTGAGGAAGCGATAGACACCCTGAAAGTCTTTCTCGATCTTGGGCCGCACGTATTTCTCCCAGAACCCAGGCGTCATCTTGAGCAGGTGCTCGTGCGACTCGAACATCATTTTCGTGCCGCTGTAGCAGGCGGATTCGGCGAACTCGGCGAAGAGAATCGGCAGCTTCTCCACGTAGTCCGCCGCAGCCATCTGTCCAACCAGGTCCGCCGTGCCGATGCAAAAGCCAATCGTGCGCTCCACCTCGCCCTGAAAGGGAATCGCGTCCAGCTTCACATTGACGCCGGTGCAGCGGATCATGCGCATCACGGTGCCGGCGTCCTCGGTGCTGAAGCCTTTTTCGGCGAGCATCTGCTGGGCGAAATTCGCGCTGCGGCTGACGTGGATGAGGGTGTATTTTGCGCCCGTGCCCTCGTTATCCCCGCGCACCTTGAGATAGCCGGTGTCATGCAGGAGGATGGCGAGCAGGCCCAGCTCAAACATCCGCTGCGGCACCACGGGAGCGGCCCCGACCCGCTGGCGGCCCCGAAGGATCAGTGCGTAGCACAAGGTGCCCTGCAGGGTATGCTCCAAGTCGTGGTAACGGGCATCAATCGGCTGATAATCCCGGTATTTGCCGGCAAAAGCGTCCACCGCCCACCCAAATGCCCGCGCGACAAAGTCCCGGTCTCCCCGGCTGAACATCTCGCCGTGTATGGAAGTAATGGCAGCTTGGATTGCCGCCGGACTTCGCGTGTCCGCAACTGGGAACATTGGTAGGAATGTATGCAGGCAGGAGAACTAATGCACGCTTTTTTTGAATACAATGCGAGAGCAAGTAACGAAACTGCGGCGGGGTCCGCGGAATTCTCCGCAGTGGCTTGATTCTCCGGTGTAAAAGGCGGTGCTCCCCTTGAACCTGCGGCGGGTAGGGCGGGCTGTCCTCAGCCCGCCGTCGCCCACCGCAGCCTCGGGACCTCGGCGGGGCGGTGAGGATACCGCGCCCTGCTGGTGCTGGTGCAGGAGCCGAAATCGCGGCAAGTGGAGGATCGTGTTTCGGTTCTCCGCTGTGTTCAGTGGAATGGCGTGTGGAAGAAGCTCCAAATCCCAAGTGCCAAATTCCGAAGATGCGCCAAACTTCAAATTCCAACGGGCGGCGTGGCCCGGCACTGGCCGGGCAAGGCGGACCAGCCCAGCCCTTAATCCCGAATTCCAAAGAGAGAACCGCGGGGCACGCGGATAAAGAACCGATCGCGCAAGCTCGCCACCGGTGGGCCTGGTTCCTTAACGCAGAGTTGACAGGCCCTTCCCATCCGTGTCATCCGCGCTTTCTGCGGTTTCAATTTCGCAGTTCGGGTTGAATCAAGGTGCCAACCAGGGCGGAAGGGCTGGCAGCGAAGCACGCTCAACGATTGGAATTGGGGTTTGGAATTTCTCTGGAGCTTGGGCCTTGGAACTTGGAATTTCCCCGCCTGCCGCCCGGTTCCACCGAAAACGGCGGAGAACCCGTGTTTCTCTCCCCGCTTCGGTCTGTGCATGTCGCAGGGAGAGGGGGTCCGGCTTGGGTGGATCGAATGCCAAAGGGCATTTCGCTCCACCTCCGTCGAACTTTCTCGTTGAATCCCATCCGGCCCTTGCCCCTTATTTACGGCGCGACAGCCAGCGCCAACCATAGTGAAACCCACCGACCTCCGCGGCATCCTTCAATACATCCCGCGCTTCCGCGAGAAGACCTTCGTCATTGCCGTGGACGGCGCGGTGGTCACGGATGAGAATTTCGTCAACCTCCTGCTCGATGTCGCGGTGCTGCGCTCGCTGAACATCCGCGTCGTCCTCGTTCATGGCGCGGCGGCCCAGATCCAGGCGCTCGGCGTGGAGCGCGGCATCACCCCCTCAAATCTCGACGGCACCGGCATCACCGATGCCGAAACCCTCCAGCTCTCGCTCACCGCCGCGAACCGGCTCACGCACGAAATCCTCGAGGGCCTCTCCACCAACGACCTCCGGGCCGCCAGCCCGAACGCCGTCATCGCCTCGCCCCTCGGCATCCTGCAAGGCGTGGACCACCTCTTCACCGGCAAGGTCGAGCGCGTGGACACCGAGATGCTCCAGACCCTTCTCGCCGCTGGCATCACGCCGGTCATCCCTCCACTGGGCTTCGATGGTGACGGCCGGACCTACCGTGTCACCTCGGACAGCATCGCGCTCGCCATCGGCACCGCGCTGAAGGCCGCAAAGATCATCTTCATCACCACCACCGACGGCCTGTTCCACCAGGGCAAGCTGCTCAAGCAAATCCTCGCCGCCGACCTCCGCACCTTGATCGAGAAGAAAGAACTTTCCGCCGAGGACACCGCCCGCGCGCGCGCCGCCGCCACCGCCTGTCTCCAAGGCATCCCCCGCGTCCACCTCATCAATGGCCGCACCGACGAATCCCTCCTCGCTGAAGTCTTCTCCAACGAAGGCGTCGGCACACTCATCTACGCGGACGAGTTCCAGCAAATCCGCCTTGCGCAGAAGAAGGACATCCGCGCCCTGCTTCGCCTCACCAAAAACTCCGTCCTCAGTGAAGAACTGATGAAGCGCTCGCGCGCCACCATCGAGAAGCATCTGGGCGACTACTACGTCTTCGACATTGACCGCAACCCGGTCGCCTGCGTCGCGCTGCACATCTTCCCCGAGGCGAACAAAGGTGAACTAGCCTTCCTCTTCGTCGCACCCTCGCACGAGAATCAGGGCCTGGGCCGCAAGCTCATTCAGTTTGTCGAGAACAAGGCCCGCGAGCTGGGCCTCAGCGAGCTGGTCACCCTCTCCACGCAGGCCTTCACCTACTTCCAAAGCAAGGGCGGCTTCACCGAAGGCACGCCCGAGGACCTGCCCCTCGCCCGCCGCGAGAAGTATGAGCAGAGCGGACGGAAGTCCAAGGTGCTGGTGAAGAAGCTGGTGAAGGCTACGTGATGCTGTCGCTCTGGATACTGCTCTTTGCCATCGTCGCAGGGCTTGTCCAGTGGGCAACGTGGTGGAGAATCTTCGGCCGCCGGAAGCCGCGCATCTGGACCATCATCACGCTGAGCCTTGCCACCATCGGCCTTGGTCTGGGCATCTGGCTGGGCGCCGCTGAATACCCGCTCGGCGCAAAGTTCCGCATGATCGGCATTCCCATCCCCTTCGCCTTCTTTCATTGGGAGGGCGGGGCATGGTATGATTTCGTCAATTCCTCGCTGCTCATGTGGACCGCCTACGTGGTCAACACGTTTTGCTGGTCGGCAGCAGCAGTCTCCCCGGTGACGGTGGTGTTGATCTGTCAGCACGCGAAAGGAAACGCCGAATGACCCGGCTCGTCTTCCATCCCAGCTACGACCTTCGGTTTTTCGGCATCGAGCGGTTGCATCCGTTTGACTCCTGCAAATACGGGCGCGCGTGGAAGCTGCTGGAGGAGGCGCTGGGCGAACCGCTGCGCCAGGCGACCTTGCCGCCAGCCTCCCCCGTGTCGGTTGAGCAATTGCGGCTGGTGCATGGCGCGGAGTATCTCGCCTCGCTCACGTCCTCGGCGCAGGTCGCCCGTATCACCGAGCTGGCCGTCTTGGGTGCGCTGCCGGCGGCGCTCGTGGACTCCCATGTCCTGTCGCCCATGCGCTGGGCCACAGCCGGGACGATTCTGGCCGCGCGTGAGGCGCTGCAAAGCGGGTTCGTCGCGAACCTCTCCGGCGGTTATCACCATGCCAAGCCCGACAGCGGCGAAGGTTTCTGCGTGTATGCGGACGCCGCCATCGCCATGGCGGCGCTGCGGCAGGAGGGCCGGCTCACCGCAACCGACCGCGTGCTCTACATTGACCTCGACGCCCACCAAGGGAACGGCGTCTGCCATGCGTTCCTGCACGATGACCGGGTCCAGATCTTCGACGTCTTCAACGAGGACATTTATCCCCAGCAGGACCAGACCGCGCGCTCCCGGATTGATGAGTGTGTCCCGGTCAGTTGCGGATGCGGCACGCGCGATTACCTCAAGCTAGTGGCCGACAGGCTCCCCGCCTTCCTGGACCGTGCCAAGGCTCAGGGCAAACCCCGCCTCGCCATTTACAACGCGGGCACCGACATCCTCGCGGGCGATCCCTTGGGGGCCTTGGCTGTGAGCTTTGACGGAGTGATCGAACGGGACCAACTGGTGCTGGGCGAACTGGCCGCGCGCCAGATTCCCGTCCTGATGCTACCCAGCGGCGGCTACACCGAGGCGAGCCACCGCTTGATCGCCCAGAGCCTCATGCAAACCTTCCGAACCCTGCACCCGCTGTAACGCCGGCATGGCTCAAACCTCGGTCGAGGCTCTGGCATCCCTTTCCAAATAATTCTTCCGCCAACGAGCAACTATTATAGTTTCTCGGATTTTTATCATTGTCCGATCAACGCCATCCAGTGGCGGGAGATTGGGAAATGACATGAGCACGGCGCCTCGTAAAACACTCCCGGAAACACGGCTTGATGTCATCCCGCTTCCGTTGCTTGAGCAAAACTTACCCACCAAAACATCATGAAACGCTACGCACTTCTCCTGTCCTTGCTCACCCTCACCCTTCGCGCTGGCTCAAGTGCCGCCCTCGCAGCGCCTGCTGGCCCTGTGCTGGCGAGCGCAGCGAACGAAGAGAAAAAGGAACTGCCATCCATTTTCTTTGTCGGTGTCTATGATGTCTACGTCACGGACCGGCCTTGGGAGGCCGACTTCAAGGCCAACGTGTCACCAACCCCATCCAGGCATGCGGTCAACGCGCGGAAATCATATGAATTTCGTGCGCAATATAAGATCTTCATCGTGGACAGTGTTTACGCGGCTGACTTCACCATTCACTTCGTTGACTAGCTGCCGCCCGTTTCCGCCGCTTGAGCAAAAGCTCCCCATCAAGTTGGTGTGAAAAACTCCGTGCCCATTCTGTCGTTGCTCACGGAAGGACTAGCCTGCTACTCCGCCACATTCAAAACTACCCGACGGCATGTGGTCAACGCGGGGGTCCCGTTGTCCGTCACTTCGAGGATGAGATGAATCGTGCGGTGCAGCGTGGTTCCTGGCAGGGTGACGGTGCAGACCGCTGATTGCTCGTTGGCCATCGGCAACGGCCCATCATAACTCCCCGCCTCGCGGTAAACCCACCACCGGCTGGTGAACGCATGTCCGTCGGGATCGCTGGAAGCCATGGCGTTGAGCACCACGGACTCGCCCGCCTTCACCCGGAACAGCAGCGGATCACGACCGGCATCGCCGTTTACGACCACCTTGGGCGCATGGTTCGCCAAGTCCGCCGGCCGCAGGCACCAGTTGACCCGTGCTTGGAAGTCCGCTTGAAAGACGGCGCGCCAGCGCCACACCGTCGCGCGCGCATCGGTCACGTCACCAACGGTGTCACGCGCGTCACGGAAGACACGGTTCGTGGCGGTCATGAAGCGACCACCCCAGCCGCCCCAGCTTGGATTCTCCGAGCTGTTCACCCCGTTTCGCAGGAAGAAGAACCACGACGGCGTATCCCCTCTTTCATCACGCCGTGCGGGTTCGGAGCCGTCCAGGTCTTCGGCGGGTAAAGTCCGCCCAGCAGGCCGCGCCCTTGCCTGACATTACGCTCGATCCACTCACGCGAGGTGAGCGACTGATCACCGCCGAGATACATCCCACGATACGCGCCCTCCCGCTTGTCCCGGCCCGCCTGAGCCTGGGCCAGCACGTAGAACAACTGCGGGAAATTCTCCAGAATCCAAGGGGCGATGCGGTCCTGGTCATCAATGTCATAGACCCGCAGGCGGGCGATGAACTTTGCAAGGTCGGCGGGCGAACGGTCCTTCCGCACGCGCCAGAGGGCCTGGGCGAGGTCCGTCTGGCCGCCCCAGATGGAAATGTTCACCGGGCGAACATCCGGCTTGTCCGCCACGGCGATAATCCAATTTGATCCCTCCGTATCTCGACCTTCGCCGATGGCGTTCATGCCGCGCTGCGGGTTGCCCGACTTGATGAGGGGGCGCAATTCCTCGGCGCGCGGATAGCCAGGCGCGTTCTGCGCCAGGCCCGGCCACATTTTTTCGTAGGCGTCAATGAGTTCACGGATGAGCTGCGGCTTGGTGACCGCCGCCTTCAACTCGCCGGGCGTTCCGGCTGCGCTGGCAATGAAGCCCTCCAACTCAAACTCGTTCGCGTAGAACAGCAGGCGCACCATGGACTGCTGGTCATCCGGATCGCCGCCGATATCCGTGAGGATGAGGAGGCGAGGAGTGAGATCAGGAGCCAAAGTGACTCCCCTGGCTGGGATCTGCCCCAGACAAGCCAGAGCAATGGCCACGCCAAGCAGCCGGCTTGCAGCAACGAACAGGCTCCGCCTTCCAACCCGGGGAAGCACATTTCTTTGAAGCATGGGCACCGGCATCATGAGTGAATGCTGCCAATGGATGCCTTGGCAAGGCGAGGCAAAAGCCCCGCAAATTTGGTGTCCGCCCGACCTCCCTTGCGCCATCCTCCGCCCAGCACCGACATGAACTTTCACCGTCACCCCAACCGCTGGCTCAGCATTCTCCTGCTCCTGATCGCTTCGCTCGCCTCCTCCTTGGCCGCCCCTGCCGGTCCTTTCGCCCTCGACCTGCCAGACAATCCCGTGCCCGACCGCGTCAGTGCCGTGCGCAGCAACCCGGCGAAGACCAAGAGCACCTGGGCCGCGCTCGAAGGCCCCGGCTGCATCCGCCACATCTGGGTGACGATGACCAATCCCAACGCCGCCGTGCCGGCCCGGTTCACCAACCGCAAGCTCATCCTCCGCATCTTCTTCGACGACTCGCCCGTGCCGCAGGTCGAGGCGCCCGTGGGCGATTTCTTCGGGCTGATGCACGGGGTGGACTACTACGACATCAACAACGAATTCATCTCCGTGAAGGCCTGGAGCGGCTACAACTGCTACTTCGAGATGCCCTTCGCCAAGAACGCGCGCGTGGAGTTCGAGACGGGCGATGATGCCGTGCCGCTCTACTTCCAGCTCGACTGGCATCGCTACCCCGGCGCGGAGATGAAGGAGACGCGCCGGTTCTGCGCCAACTGGCGGCGGGAGATGCCCACGCAGAAGTATGGCGAAAACTTCCTCATGCTCGATGCCGACGGCCCCGGCCAGCTCATCGGCTTCTTCTACGGCGTGCGGCTCATTGACAACACCGACCGCTGGAGCCACGGCGGCGCGGAGAACATCTACCTCGACGGTTTCGGCCCGCACCCCGCCTACCTGCGCGGCATCGGCGGCGAGGACACGTTTGGCACATCCTACGGCGGCGTGCAGCATCCACCCGAGTCGCATCTCTACGCGGGCATGCCCTATTACAAAACCGAGGACATCGGCGAGGCACGCGGGGCGCAGCGGCTCACGGGCTTTCGCTTCTTCGTGCGCGACACCATCCGCTGGCAGGAGTCCATCCACATGCGCTTCGGCACGATGGAGAACGACGTGTGCTCGATGGTCTATTGGTATCAGAGCCGCCTCCCGCGCCCATTTGTGAAGCTGCCAAAGTTCCCCGAGCTGATGCCCGGCGTGAAGCTCCCGCGCGGCTCCGTGGACCTGCCCCTGACCGACACCGGCCAGTGGCTCGTCCAAGGCCCGCTCGAAAACCAGAACGCCGCCGCGATCAAGTCCGCGCTGGCCGGGCCGCTGGCCGCCGACTTCCGCCCGGGCAAGGACTGGCTGAAGCGCCGGGCCGATCATGGCTTCGTGGATTTCAACCTCGTCTATCGCCCTGAGCGGCGCGGCGTGGGCGTGCATCATTTCGGCAAGGCCGCCCAGGCCGCCTGCGTGCTGGAGGCCGACCGCGACCTGACCGCTCAGATGCGCGTGGCCTGGGACGACCACGCCATCCTGCGCGTGAACACCGCCGCCCCGATTGACCTCGGCAAGCAAACCTCCTTCCGCGACCGCACCGTGCCCGTGCCGCTCAAGAAAGGCCGCAACGTGGTCCTGCTCACGCTCAGCAACGAAACCGGCCAAAACCACGGCGGCTGGACCTTCGCCTTCAAGGCGACTACGCCGGAGGGACAGGTGCTCCTGCCGCGCCCTTTGGAGTGAAGCGGACACTGGAGGCGCGCGGCATTCATGCCGCTTCAGTGTGCGAAGTTCATTGGAGAACTTACGCTCCCCGGCGTTCGGACGCCGAAGCGGCGTGAACGCCGCGCGCCACGCCTGAAGACCAGGTGCTCCTCCCCCACGCCGTGGAGTGAAGCGGACACTCCTGTCCGCTGATCCAAGCGACGCTGGGAAAACCAATCTGTGGCCAGCCTGCATCTGCGGAACCTTTTCTCCCGTCCCCGCCCTCTCTTTGGTCATCGTGTCTCCGTCGTTAGCTGGATACCGCTGGACTGGCTCCAGAACGCCACGTTGCAGACGCACAAAACCGTCCGGCGCGCCGCTATGGAGTGCGCGAGTTCTCGCCGCTTTCCGCAGGCGACTTGTCGCCGTCGAGAAGGGTTGCGGATGGGTGGCAGGACCAGCATGCGCGCTCGCGCGAGCGACGGGCCGCCCGGCGCAAGTGCGCCACAGCCTTTCGACGGCGACAAGTCGCCTGCGGAAAGCGGTGACAAGTCACCGCACTCCATAGGCGTCGCCAGCAATCCCGGCACCACTGCCAGGCGCAGCCCTCGGACACACTCTGCGTCCCTCCGCGCAAAAGAAAAACCATGTCCCCGCTGCATGGTTCCAAATGAGGCCGAGGGCAGGTCACAAATCTTTGGGCATCCTTCCTGACTTCGCCTGCATATTCCGTGGTTTTCCCATCTCAGCTTCAATCCGTTTTCCCGAAAACCAGCACCGCATGGGAACCTGTCTGATACGGCGGCCGTTTCAGCGCCAGTTGATGCGTCTGAGCCACCGCCACCAGCTCCTCCGGTGACGCCGGATAATCGCATTCCCGCATGTGCCCTTGGATGCCGGCGAACTCCTCCGGCAGCAACCCCGCCCAAGTTGAACCAATCCAGTCCAGATACCGCTCCACTCCTTCACCCCGCGTCTCCCCTTCCCTCCGCACCCAGTCCAACACCACGAGCAATCCATCCGGGGCGAGTCGCTCCCGGGCCGTCGCAAAGAAGGCCGCACGCCGTTCCTCCCGCAGATGGTGAAAGGCGTAGCCGGAGAAGATCAGATCAAAGCGCCGCTCCGCCGTCTGCAAGCCCGTGAGCAAGTCCGTGGCCTCCAGACCCACCGGACATTTCAACGCCGCCAGGTTTTCCCGTGCCAGCGCCAGCGCCGGCGCGGACAGGTCGAACCCAGCGTAGGCCGTGACCTCATGCTCCGCCAGCACCTGCGCCATGAGCGAGGCATCGCCACAGCCCAGGTCCGCCACGGTCAGCGCCCGCCCCGTGAAGTGGCCCTCCAAGCTCTCGCCCACTGCGGCATACACCTCCCGGTGATCCATCCAGTTGTTCGCAATGACCTTCTGATAGAGCGCCCACGCCTCAAAGAAGCGCTTCGTCTCCAGGTCCTGGCTCATCAACCCGGCGTCATTCGACATGCGCGAAAGTTGAGCGGAAGCGAGTGCGGGTGAAAAGGGATTTTCCGGATCACCCGAAGCAATGTGGCGGCAGGCATCCTGCCTGCCGTAGAGCCGGGCGTCCCGCCCGGCGGACCGAAAGGCCACCCGCGTCAGCGTCACCCGGACTTCCAAACCCCTCCGCGCGCACTGGCGTTATCCCCAGGCGGCGGGACGCCGCCCTCTACGACAGGCAAGATGCCTGCCGCCACAGCGCGGCTGTGTCCCGCTCGGCGCGGGCTGCGGCTGCTCTCCACGATACAGCCACCTGCCTGCAACCTTTCACAGCCCCCCAAACCGCCGGTGTCTCCGCGTGTATTCCTCCAGCGCCTCGAAGAGCTGCGGCTTGCGGAAGTCCGGCCAGAGCGTCTGCGTGACCACGAACTCGGCGTAGGAAATCTGCCAGAGCAGGAAGTTGCTCACGCGCAGCTCGCCGCTGGTGCGGATGAGCAGGTCGGGGTCCGGGTAGCTGTGTGTGTAGAGGTTTTGCGCGATCACCTGCTCGTTGATCTCCGCCGGGTCGAGCTTGCCCGCCTGCACCTGCCGGGCGATGGCGCGTGTGGCTTCCACGATCTCCGTGCGGCCGCCGTAGCTGAGGGCGAGAATGAGCGTGAGGCCGGTGTTCTTCGCCAGCGCGGCCTTCGTCTTCGCGAGCTGCTCCTGCACGAACTCCGGCAGCCGGTAGATCTGCCCGACCGCTTCGAGCCGCACATTGTTCCGGTTCAGCTCGCCAATCTCGTTCTTGAGGAAGCGCGCGAGGTATTTCATCAGCGTGTCCACCTCGTCCTTGGGCCGGTTCCAGTTTTCGACCGAGAAGGCGTAGAGGGTGAGATACTTCACGCCCAGCTCGCCGCAGGTGCGCACCGTGGACCGCACGGACTCGACGCCGTTGCGATGCCCCTCGACGCGCGGGAGGCCGCGCTGCTTGGCCCACCGGCCGTTGCCATCCATGATGATGGCGATGTGCGTGGGGATGTTGGCCTTGGCCGGGGGACTGAGTTGAGGCGCGTGGCTGCTCATGGCATGGACGAAACCGGCACCGTGACGGATGAATTCATGGCTGCGAAAGCGGCGCAAGGTGTCGCCGGTTTCGCAAGCGCTGGCAATTCTTTTGCAGCCGCTGGCTTGTCTTTGGCCGGGGCTGCGTCCAGCTTGACGCCGTGAACGGTGTGTCAAAACCCAGTGCGAACCTCGCGGACTCGGGCGCTCCCGCCGGGCCGTCCTGCCTCGCGCGCTCGGTCGCGGGAATGCTCGCGCGCGAACCGGCGCTCGAAGCCGTCACCGTCCACCGCACCGAGCCGGCCATCGCCATCGCCACGCTGGGCAACCGCGAGGTCGCGGGCCTCGCTGACCGCGTGACCGCCGCCGTGGCCGCGGGCCGCCAGACGAGCGAACGGCATCGCTGTCAGCTCCTCGCCGCCGCTGGTGGCTGCGCCGAGTGCGACATCCCGCTGACGCCCGCCGAGCAACAAACCGTGACGGTCCAACGCACCGGCGACCGCTCGATCATCGCGCGCATCACCTGCCCGACTGCGCCCCGCTTCTGGCACTGGCGCAACCTTCCTCTGCCCAAGATCGTCCCGCGCGAGGTCGAAATCCCCGAGGCGGACGCCGACCTCGACGAATGGAAACCACAGATGGTCGCCGCCGGAATTTGTGGCGCGGCCACCCTGACCGCCGCGCTGGTCGGCGAGGGTCCCGTCGCGCTGGGCTTTCACCTGGTGGCCTACTTGAGCGGCGGCTGGTTCGCCGCCGAGGAAGTCTGGGAACGCCTGCAGCACCGCGTGCTCGACGTGCATTTCCTCATGCTCGCGGTCGCGCTGGGCAGCGCGCTCATCGGGCACTGGGACGAAGGCGCGATGCTGCTCTTCCTCTTCAGCATCTCCGGCGCGCTGGAGCACTACGCGATGGGCCGCACGCAGCGCGAGATTGGCGCGCTCTTCAAGGCCGCGCCCAAGACGGCCACCCAGCTCGACGATGCTGGCCACGAGCACGAGGTGCCCGTCGCCGAACTCCAGCCCGGCGCGCGCCTGCTCATCAAGCCCGGCACGCAGTTCCCGCTCGACGCCGAGATCATCAAAGGCAAGACCGCCGCCGATGAATCCACCCTCACCGGCGAGGCCGCGCCCGTGGAGAAAAACGTCGGCGACTCCGTGCTCGCCGGCACGCTGAACCTCTGGGGCGCGGTGGAAGTGCTCGTCCTCCGCGCGGCCAACCAGAGCGCGCTGCAAAAGATCATCCGTCTCATCCGCGAGGCGCAGCGGCTCAAGGCCCCATCGCAGCGTTTCACCGACAAGTTCGGCAGCGGCTACACCTATGCGATCACTGGCCTGGCCTTCGCGATGTTCTTTGTCTGGTGGCTGGGCTTCGGCCTCCCCGCCTTCACCAGCACCGGTGAAACGCAAAGCGCGTTCTACCGCACCATGGCGCTGCTGGTCGTCGCGTCCCCGTGCGCGCTGGTGCTCTCCATTCCCTCCGCGGTGCTCGCAGCCATCGCCTGGGGCGCGCGCCGCGGCATCTTGTTCCGGGGCGGCGCGGCCATCGAACAGCTCGCGGACGTGAACATCGTGGCGCTCGACAAGACCGGCACGCTGACCACGGGTGAATTGCAGGTGGAGAAGGTCGAGAGCTTCCCGCCGGGCCGCGAGCAGGACATCGCCACGCTGGCCTGCGCGATGGAACGCCTCTCCACCCACCCGCTCGCCCGCGCCATCACGCGCTGCGGCAAGCAGCACGCCCTGCCGCCGCTCGCGCTCGACCACTTCGAGTCCATCACTGGCCTCGGCCTCCGCGCGCATCTCGGCGACAAGGTCTGCCTGCTGGGCCGGCGTGAACTGGTCTTGAGCAAACTCCCGCCCGGCTCGCATCCCGATGCCCCACCAACCGCTGCCGGCATTTCCGAAGTGTGGGTCAGCGACGGCGAACTGCTCGGCCGCATCCTCCTGCGCGATGACATCCGCCCTCAAGCCGCCGCCGTGCTCACCGAACTCCACCACGCCGGCCTGCGCACGGTGGTGCTCACCGGCGACCGCCCCGAGGCCGCCGAACTGCTCAAGCGCGAACTCCACTTCGACGAACTCCGCGCCGGCCTCAAACCCGAGCAGAAGGTCGAGGCCATCCGCGAGTTCAACGCCGCCGGCAAGCGCGTGGCGATGGTCGGTGACGGCGTGAACGACGCGCCCAGCCTGGCCGCCGCGCACGTCGGCGTGGCGATGGGCGCACGCGGTTCCGACGCTGCGCTAGAGCAGGCGCAGGTGGTGCTCATGCACGACAAGCTGGAGAACTTCCTTGCCGCCTACCGCCTCAGCCAGCGCGCCCGCGCCGTCATCCGGCAGAATGTTGTCATCTCCCTCGGCACCGTCGTCGTGCTGGTCGGCTTCGCCCTCTTCGGCAAAGTCCCGCTCACACTCGGCGTGCTGGGGCATGAAGGCAGCACCGTGGTCGTGGTGCTGAACAGCCTGCGGCTGCTGCTGTGGCCGAGGGCTTGAACGAATGTTGCTCGGTCTGACACAGAAACAGTCGCAGTCGTAGCTTGATCGCCGATAGCCGAGCCGGCGCGGACGCCGGCGATACGGCCCGCGGGACGCGGGCGCTACGTAGCGCCGGCCTCCGGCCAGCCGTGCCGCAAGCGTCCTCGCTTGCCCGCTTCGGGCGGCAAATGGCGGACAGCGCGCTCCTCCTTTTGCATTCCCCGCCGCCGCGGCGTCGCTATCCTCCCGCCTCACCATGACACGCGCACTTGTCCTGCTCTGCCTCGCGCTCGCCGCTGCGACCGTCCAGGCCGCCGATGCCACCAAGGCTCTCCACGACTTCTTCGCCGCCGAGTGGGAGGACAACATGCAGCGGAATCCGACCTGGGCCTCCGAACTGGGCGACCGTCGCTGGAACGGCCAGTGGCCCGACCTCACGCCCGCTGCCATCGAGGCCGAGTATCAGCATAATCAGGACGCATTGGTGCGGCTGCGCAAGCTCGACCGCAAGACGCTCTCGCCGCGCGACCAGCTCAACTACGACCTCTTCGAGCATCGCCTCACGCAATCCATCGAGGGCCACGCCTTCCGCTGGCACCTCGCTCCGCTCAATCAGCGCGGCGGACTCCAGACGGATGACGAACTTGCCGACAGCCTGCGCTTCGAGACGCTCAAGGACTTCGAGGACTGGCTCGCCCGGCTCCGCGCCCTGCCCCGCTACGCCGCGCAGACCACCGACCTCATGCGCGAGGGCATCCGCGCCCGCATCCTCCATCCGAAGATCGTCATGCAGCGCGTGCCCGGACAGATCGAGAAGCAGCTCGTCACCGACCCCGAGAAAAGCCCGTTCTACAAGCCCTTCGCCAGCATCCCGAAAGCCCTCGCCGCCGACCGCGACCGCTTGCAGCGGGAGGCCCGCACGGTCATCACGCAACAGGTCGTCCCGGCCTACCGCGCGTTCCACACGTTCTTCGTGCAGGAGTATCTCCCCGCGTGTTTCGACGGCGTCGGGTGCTGGCAGATGCCGGACGGCGCGGCGCGCTATGCGTTCGAGGCAAAGAAGTTCACCACCACCTCGCTCACACCGCGCGAGATTCATGAGCTGGGCTTGAAGGAGGTCGCCCGCATCAGCGCCGAGATGCTCGCCATCAAGGACAAGGTGGGGTTCAAGGGCGATCTGCCGGCCTTCTTCCAGTTCCTCCGCACCGACGCGCAGTTCTACTACAAGACGCCGCAGGAGCTGCTTGTCGGCTACCATGCGATGTCACGGCGCATTGACCCGCTGCTGGTGAAAGTCTTCAAGACCCTCCCGCGCATGCCCTACGGCGTCGAGGCCATCCCGGACAAGATCGCGCCCGACACCACCACCGCCTACTACCGCCCGCCCGCTGCGGACGGCTCGCGCGCGGGCACTTACTTCGTGAACCTCTACCGGCCCGAGACGCGCCCCAAGTGGGAGATGATGGCCCTCTCGCTGCACGAGGCCGTGCCCGGCCATCACCTGCAAATCGCGCTCGCGCAGGAACAGGGCGAGCTGCCGAAGTTCCGGCGCTACGGCGGCTACACCGCGTTCATCGAGGGCTGGGGCCTTTACTCCGAGCACCTCGGTGAGGAACTCGGCCTCTACGCCGACCCGCATGACAAGTTCGGGCAGCTCACCTACGAGATGTGGCGCGCCGTCCGCCTCGTGGTGGACACCGGCATCCACTCGCTGAAATGGGACCGCCAGCGCGCGGTAGACTTCTTCAAGGCCAACGCGCCCAAGCAGGAGAACGACATCATCAACGAGATTGACCGCTATATCAGTTGGCCCGGCCAGGCGCTCGCCTACAAGGTGGGCGAACTCAAGCTCAAGGAACTCCGCGCCCGCGCCGCGAAGGAACTGGGACTGAAGTTTGACGTGCGCGAGTTCCACGACGTGGTCCTGCGCAATGGGGCCGTGCCGCTGGAGATATTGGAGCGGTTTGTGGGGGAGTGGGTGAAGGAGAAGCAGTCCACGCACTGAATTCCTTCTCAATCTATTGTGCTGGCTCCTCTTCGTCTATGCTCCGAATCATGGCTGCATGAATTTTGAAGCTCTGCTTGTCCCCAAGATTGCGAATGAACACTACTTTGCCTGTTTGTATCTTGTCCGCACCAAACCTAGGAAGATATACGAGCTTTGCGACGGTCTGACCACGTTTTAGTTCCATGTATTGAGGCAATGAGTGCTGAAGAAACGTATTGCGCTGTATGTCTGTCATGTCACCAATCAGCTTCTTTGCCGATGGCAACCCAATGCCGGTGAATATCCCTGTGTAGTCTGCATATGTTTTCGTTCCAACGAACGGAATCACACCAGTTGCAATCGAAGCCGCTGTGTCCAAGCCGCGAAACACCCGTGCCTTTGTGGTGTCAAAGACCCGCTTGTCAAATCCAGCAATTAAGTAGGACAACGGAATTGGAGTAAATTTCATTGGTTGACTTACAGGTTCGGCGACCCCGACGATCTTCCCAGTCCACCTCGTCGCCAATTTGTTCGTGGCCGTGCCAACCCGGTCGAACACGGTGTCGGGAGTCTTTCCAATCAACAACCTGTAGCCGCTGGAATCTACCGGAGTGACCACCTCAGTGGTGCAGCCAAATTCGACCCTGTCGCCGTAGAGCAGCAGATCATTGGTGGATTGATTGTTAAATTTAACCCATACCGCTATGAAGTTGTCTGCAATCCCACGGCCAAGATCGTGAGCAGCGTCCTTAGTAGTTAATTGCTCAATGCTTTCAACAAAGTTCGTGAAGCCGATGATGCGGCCCTTGAAAGAAGTGAACTCCACCTCTTTGACTTCAGAGCTGGCCGTCGAAGCGACAGTCGTCAAACCTTCCACCCGTCGAAGCGATTGCGCGCTCCTGATGCTCGCACCCAAGTGCCGCATGAGCAGAACCCAGAAGAGGTCATCCCGCTTGTCGCTAGCCCTGATCTTCTCGTCTCCAGTCGCAGTCTGCAGTTTGTTGGTTAGGTCAGTAAAGCTGGTGCCGCTTAATTGGCTCACCAAAAATCCTAGTATTTGATCGTCAAAGTGCGATGTCTGTAGTGCAAGAATCGCCCTTTTGACATCGTTCCCGTAGGACGGAGCCAGCGCGTTAAGCACTCCATTCGGTCGCTTGCCTGCCGTCTCAACTCTCCCTTTCAACGTCGCCGTTATCGCTGCCTGATTTCCATCTATATTAAATCCCGAATCTACTGCAGCCCGTTCCGCGAAATATGCGATTGTCTGGTTTGTATCCGTGCTCGTAAACGTCTTCTTCAACAGTTCCAACTTCTCTTCGCACCAAATCTGGTTCGCCTGGGCGCATTTTACCAGTGCGTCCTCATAGATTGTGCCGACTTGCAGTCGCAGTTGCTCGGATTCCTTCTCCGGGCCGAAAACTCTGAAATTGGCTGATAACCGATATTCAGTTCTGGTCAGTTCAATGACTGGCGGCTCGGCTCGAACCACTACTATATCGCCGACTCGATTTGTGAGGGCTGAGGCAACATTCACTGTCAGCAAACTTGCAGGAGCCCCGCGTAACCAGTTGGTTGGGAGACTGGCTACGGATTCCGAAGGCACAATAATGCTGGCCCCGCCTAGTGTTCCGGGCGCGTAGAATTTGACCGTGAAATCGAGCGTCCCCTTGCCAGCTTTGACATTTTCCACTGACCGAATCCGCAAAGGAGGCATCCCGTTCGGCTGAAGCGGAGGCCATTCAGCACGCCAAAAATTTGTTAGGAAGGGCGGCGGCATCGGCTCCGCTGCCGTGAGAGAACCGGAATGGAATAGCCCCAGCATGAAGAATGGAGTGATCCGTGTCAGCCATTGGCATATGAATGTTTTCATTTTTGGAATTATTGATGTTCAATTGATCAGGCCACTAACATTTGCTTCGTCACGCTCGGCGCACTTTCGCCGGCGTCGTTTACGGCGGTGATGTAAACCTTCACCGTTGCGCCGCTGGGGAGGCCGGTGAGGGTGAAGTCGCTGTCGGTGGGGGAGCCGATGGCGATGGGGTCGGCGTCCACGCCTACCACTTGCTTCCAGACGCGGTAGTGGTCGGCGCGCGGGGTGTCGCTCCAGTCGGCGGCGAGGGTGCCGGGGCTGCCGGCGGCCAGCACGAAGCCCTCGGGGGCGTCGGGCGTCTCGGCGGCTCCAGGCGGGTTCAGGCCGAAGGCAAACCAGCGCGCGTCGTCCGCCGCGAGCAACTGGTCCAGCTCGTCAATCAGCCCGCGCATCCGCTTGCGCAGGGCGGTCACCGCCGCGTCGCGCAGGATCTTCTTGTCCGTCGCCGCCGTGTTGCCCTGGTTCGCGGCGCTACGGGCGTCGCTCAAGGCGGTGAAGAGAATGCCCGACTGCGCGGCCGTGATGACCAGCGGCGCGTTCTCGCGTGCGGGGTTGGCCGTGAAATAATCCTTCAGCTTGTTCAGCAACGCCTGCCGCTCCGCCTGCGTGCTCGGGATGGCGAGTGAATCCGCCGGGAAACCCACCGGCTCCCATGCCGCTGACGGCTCCGTGCCCAGCGTCGGCTCCAAGACGCTCCGGGCGGTGCCGATGAACGCCTTGCCATTCGAGTCCGCGATGGTCACGGCGATGGTTTGAAGCTTCTTCGCCGCCTTGGCGTTGGCGAAGTTTGTCTCCGCCGTGTTCACGGCGGCGATGGCGGCGCGGAGGGTGGCCTCCAAGTTTTGCTTCACGCCCACGGCGACCTCATGCGTGTGCAAGCCGTCCGCCATGTCTTCACCGAGGGTGATGAGCGCGTCGAGCGCGCGGGGTAGGTCATTCGCTGCCATAGTTTTGTCCTCCTGTCTGAACTTTGGTGGTGTGTTGGTTTGCTGCAATGAGCCCGGCTCTTCTACCGGGGTCAAAATCAATGGTCGGGGCGCTCCCTCGGTAGTCGCACCCTTCAGGTTGCGCGTCATGCACTCGGGCGTAATGCGCAGGCTGAAGCCTGCGACTACGGGAGATGGGCCTGATTGGCAACCCATTCTCTTTCAACGGCTTGCAATTCACGTCGGTTCCGACATGCGCCATTCCGCTGCTCAAATGCTCCCCGTCGGGGCCGACGCGGGCAAAATGGCTCCCTTTTGAGGCGCGGCGTAACGGACCCGACCCACGCGGACCTAAAATGAACCCCGTCGAAACCGACGCGACCGGCTGGGAAGCAAAAAGACCCACGGAGGAACCGGCAGACCACACAAAGGAGAGAAGCGACCCGCGTCGGAACCTACTCGTTTCAGACGTCACTGAAATGCTTCGTATCCTTTCCGCCCTGACACAAAGCAAAGCCGCCGGACCCGCGTCGGTTCCGACGCGCACCAATTGCGGTTCAGTTGAACGGCTAAAAACCATGCCCCACCAGCTTCCTCTAATTATGGATTACGCGGCGTTGATACGCCTGCGGGCGGACGCGTGTCAAGTGCGTGATAGTTCAGGCGCGCGGCGTTCACGCCGCTTCAACGTTCGCACCCGCCTGACGGGAGTCATGCCCATTGCGATTCGGACGCTGAAGCGGCGTGAACGCCGCGCGCCGGGGCCGCGCTACGCGCGCTTGCCAAGCCCCCCGCGCCGTGCGCCATACTGCCGCCCATGCCCGAGCCCTACATGACCACGAGGGACCAAGCGGTCTACGCAGGAGCCCTGAAGCGAATCGAAGAGTGCCGCCGCACGAAGTCAACCACCCTCTCCCTATCCGGCTTCGGCCTCACGATGGTGCCGCCGGAGCTGGGGCAGCTCACCGCGCTGACGCAGCTTGACCTCGCCAACAACCAGCTCACCACGCTGCCGCCGGAGCTGGGGCAGCTCACGGCGCTGAAGGAGCTGAACCTCGCCGGCAACCAGCTCACGACGCTGCCGCCGGTGCTGGGGCAGCTCACGGCGCTGACGCAGCTTAACCTCCTCAGCAACCAGCTCACCACGCTGCCGCCGGTGCTCGGGCAGCTCACGGCGCTGAAGGAGCTGAACCTCGCCGGTAACCAGCTCACGACGCTGCCGCCGGTGCTGGGGCAGCTCACGGCGCTGACGCGGCTTAACCTCGCCAGCAACCAGCTCACCACGCTGCCGCCGGTGCTGGGGCGGCTCACGGCGCTGACGGAGCTTCGCCTCACCCGCAACCAGCTCACGACGCTGCCGCCGGTGCTGGGGCAGCTCACGGCGCTGACGGAGCTTAACCTCGCCTGGAACCAGCTCACCACGCTGCCGCCGGTGCTGGGGCAGCTCACGGCGCTGACGGAGCTTCGCCTCACCCGCAACCAGCTCACGACGCTGCCGCCGGAGCTGGGGCGGCTCACGGCGCTGAAGGAGCTGAACCTCGCCGGCAACCAGCTCACGACGCTGCCGCCGGAGCTGGGGCAGCTCACGGCGCTGACGCGGCTTAACCTCGCCAGCAACCAGCTCACCACGCTGCCGCCGGTGCTGGGGCGGCTCACGGCGCTGACGGAGCTTAACCTCCTCAGCAACCAGCTCACCACGCTGCCGCCGGAGCTGGGGAAGTTGAGGCCATTGGCACGGCTGATCCTCGAAGACAACGCCCTGCGCGAATTGCCAGAGAGCCTCCGGAAACTGACCCGGCTCAAACAGCTGACGCTGCACGGAAATGCCGGCCTGGGTCTGCCGGTGGAACGGCTGGGGCCGAGGTTCGCCGAATCGAGCGACCAGAATCCTCCGGCGGAGCCGGCGAAAATTCTGGCCTACTATTTCGCCACGCGCGGGGCGGCCGGCCGGGAACTTCGGGAGGCACGCATCATCCTCATCGGCGATGGAGCCGCCGGGAAGACCTCGGTAGTCAGGCAGTTGCTGCGGAACGAAACGGCCCGCCAGGAGGAAGCCAGCACGCGGGATGTGGTTATCGGGCGCTGGGAGGTGCCGCTGCCCCGGGGCAAGGCCCAGGTGAATGTGTGGGATTTCGGCGGGCAGAAGCAGATGCATGCGGCGCATCCCTACTTCTTCACCACGCGCACGCTCTACCTCGTGGTGGCCGAGGCGCGCAAGGACCAGCAGGACCGGGTGGACTACTGGCTCAAGATGGTGGCCAAATATGGCGGTGAGGCGCGGGCACTGGTGGTAATCAACAAGGTGGAGCCGGAAGGCCACGCGATGGCGCTGGACCGGCCCAAGCTCCTGGACCGCTACGCGAGGAATCTGCCCACCGACGCCAGCCAGGCGTTTCTTGCCACATCCTGCAAGAACGGGACCGGCATCGCCGAACTGCGCACCGCCATTCAGCGCGAACTGAACGCGATGGACCAAGTCTGGGCGCTGTGGCCGAAGCCGTGGTTCCAGGTCAAGCAAACCATCCAGCAGATGCGGGAGCCGGCGGGCCGCTGCCCGCGCTGGCTCGCCAAGCTGCTGGCGTGCCTGCCTTCCTTCCGCCAAGCCCGGCCGCCGGGCGGCGCGGAGACGCTCCAATACAACGAATGGCGGCGCATCTGTGAGGAGTGCGGGGTGGCGACGGAGAAGGACCGGGAAGAACTGCTGGCCATGCTTGGGCATCTCGGGCTGGTCATCGCCTTCCCCCAAGACGTGCGGCTCAGCGGTCTGGGCGTGCTGAATCCGGAGTGGGTTACCCGGGGCATCTACCCGCTGCTGGTGGACACCAAGCTGGCCGCCAACGGAGGGCTGCTGCGGACAGACGACCTGCCCGGCATCCTGCCGCTGGACCGTTTCCCCAAGGAACAGCACCACTGGCTGATCGAGCTGATGTCGGCCTTCGAACTGGTCTTCCGCGATCCGCAAGGGAACCTCCTCCTGCCCGCGCAACTGCCCGTGGATTCGCCTCCTTGGGCGCAGCCGGGCGAGTGGAGCGACGACGGGACGCTGCATCTGGAACTGCGCTACAACGGCGTGCTGCCGGAGAGCGTGGTCTCGCAGTTCATCGTGCGGCGGCACGCGGAGGCGCGGCAGCCGGGCGAGTGGTGGCGGCACGGCGTCGCGCTGAAGCGCGGCGGATGCGAAGCGCTGGTGCGCGCGCACACGGCGGAGCAGGAGGCCAAGATCGAACTGCGGCTGCGCGGGCCACGCCTGGAGCGGCGGGACTTGCTGGCCTCGATCCGCGAAACGCTCCGCGATCCACGCGATGCCTCGCCACCGGAGTTGTATGTCATCCTCGGGCCTGATTGCGCGCAGAAGCATGAGGAGCTGCTGAAGCACGCAGCCAAGGGATTGCGGGAGCTGCCCTTCATCATCAACGGAGAGTCCGTGACGCGCGAGCTGGCCCCGATCTTGGACTTGATCGAATCGCCCGCCCAGCGGGTGGCCGAGCAGCGCGACCAAGGGGACACGCATAACCACCACTACGCACCGGGCAGCGAACCGAAATTTATGCGCGATGACAAGAGCGTCAACACTGGGCCAGTCACGAACAGTCAGGTGGCCCGGAATCTGAAGGACGCCACGAACACGAATGCCGCGCAGCCGACAGTTTCGCCTGCGGTAACGAAGCCGCCGTGGTGGAAGCATTGGGTGGTGACTTCGCTGGTCGCGGGGGTGGCGGCCGGAGTGGGCCTTTGGCTGTTGCTTACGTGGGCCACCCTCAATGTGTGGATCGCCAGCGCGGTCGGGGTGGCGGTGTTTCTCGTCACGTTGTCGCTGAACCCCAAACTGTGGGTCCGCCGCCTGTTCGGCGTGACGGTCGGCGGCTGGCTTACTGCGAACGGGAAGGCAATCGCGGCAGGGAACGGCGGGGCGGGCTGGGCGTTCAACTTGGCGGCGCTTGGGATCGTCGCGGGGCTGGGTTTCTTCGCCTACCAAGAGTGGAAGAAGCATGAGCGTGACCGGTAGTAAGCCACGAGGGTTGCCCGCCAGAGACCGTCGTTGCTAAACCCCGAAGAGGTAGTCGAGGAAGCGGTCGAGGTAAGCTCGGCTGATTTGCGCAGGGGTGGCGTTGGGCGGGAGTTCGGCGGGCGGGCGGCTGGCCTGGCGCTTCACGTTGAGCATGATCAGGCCGTGTTCGTTCGCGCAAAGCTGCAGGGATTGGACCGCATATTTTCCACTCGTCCGGGCACTCATGGGTGAAAGCAGTAGCAGGGCAGATGCCAGTCGCAATTCACCTAATGGCGGCCCTGAGGCGGGAATAGGGAAACCACGAATGGACACGAAGGAACACGAATTCATTGCCCGCGAAATTCGCGAATAGACGCGAAAATGGGAAGGGAAGCTGGAACCACTGACCGGCACTAACTTGCACTGATGGGAAAACAACTCCGACCGCACCCGCGCTTGAATTCGGCGTTCGGGGTTATTCGCGTCCATTCGCGTGTTTCGCGGGCATCCATTCGTGGGGAGCCGAGATGGTCGCTGCGCTCGCGCCGACGGCGTCGGCAGATGGGGTTCGACGGTGTGTCACCCTACCGGGTTGGGAGGCGTCACACGGATGAAGAATCAGCCGCGATAGAGCGCAGAGAACTCAGAGCAGGGGGGACTTTGACGCGAATTACGCGAATTGACACGAATTGTTGGGGAAGGAAATCAGACGGTCAGGGGCACTTGGGCACGTCTCCAATTCGCGACAATTCGTGGAATTCGCGTCACTCGGCTTGGTGTTTCAGGAATGACGGGCACCGTAGTCTCGGCAGGCTGGAAAACCACGAAGGAACGCGAATTCATTGCCCGCGAAATACGCGAATAGACGCGAAACAGGTAAGGAAAGCTGGAACCACTGACCGGCACTAACTTGCACTGATGGGAAAACAACTCCGACCGCACCTGCGGTTGAATTAGGTGTTCGGATTTATTCGCGTCCCTTCGCGTGTTTCGCGGGCCACTCCCATCCGTGCTTATCGGTGTGCATCCGCGGTTAAACCCCTCGGTGGTCAAGGCACTGCCGGGGGCGTGACCTTGTCGCCGAGGCGGAAGAACTGCCAGAAGGCGTCGAGCTGCTTGGCGGTGTCGCCGCCGAGGACGTCGGGGAGCGGGCTGGTGCCGTCTTCCTGGAAATAGACGGGCATCTTGGTCTGCGGCTCGATGCGCAGCGGGTTGCGGACCCAGCGCTCGTAGTAGCTGCGCTGGATGCGCTCGGCGGAGTAGGCGAAGTTGATGCCCTCGCTCTCGAAGACCTGCGTGGCCTTCACCGCGCCGACGGAGTGGCACGAGATGCAGGAGAAGCCGCCGTCCACGCCGATGAGCTTCTGCCCGACCTTCGCCAGCTCGGCGTCCAGCGGCGGCTCGACGGGGGTCTTCGGCGGGAAGCTGTGGGTCATCGCGAGGCCGGTGGCGAAGTCGGCGGCGTAGCGCGGGAAGACGGGCATGCGATGCGCGAGCCAGTGGCGCGGCTTGTATTTGATGTCGCCAGCGATGAACTGCGCCATCCACTCGGGCTTGAGCTTGCCGCCGAGCTGCTCGTAGCGCGTGAAGCCGTCGAGCTGGCCGTGGCAGCCGGTGCAGTTCAGGTGGCGCGACTGCCGCTCAGCGAACTCGACGGGGACGTGGCGTTTCAACGCCGCACGGTCCGTGGCGGCGAAGGCCTGCAAGGCCTCGCGCTCGGCCTTGGTGAAGATGAACTGCGGGTGCTTGCCCGTGGGCGCTTCGGCGAGGCAGCCGCCGGTCAAGGTCGCGGCGGCGAGCGCGGCGAGCGGCTTGGCCTTGAACTGGTTGTCGAGCTTGAGGGTGTGGCAGTTCAGACAGCCGCTGGTCTGCACGAGGGTCTTGCCGCGCGCGAGGATGGCGGGATCGGTCGGTGCGCCGGGCTGCTTGGCCATGGGCGCGATGGACGAGAGGAAGCCGGCGAGCTGCTCGGCCTCGGCGTCCGTGAGGCGGAAGTTGGCCATGCGGGTCCAGGTGTAGTTCGCGCCGGGGTTCTTGAGGAAGGCGAGCAGCGCGGCGGGCGGGAACTTGGCGTTGACGTGGGTGAGGTTGAGCTTCTTGTCATCCGTGTCGCCGATGTCCGGGACGTTGTGGCAGCCGACGCAGTGCAGAGACTCGACGAGCTTCTTGGCGGACTCGATGCTCTCGTCGTCCCGCTTCGGCTCGCCCGCCGGGGCCGCGCCGGTCTGGGCGGCGAGGAAGGCGGCGATGGCCTCGGCATCGGCCTGGGCGGTGGGGCCGTGGAGGAGCTTGGGCATCTGGGCGTTGGCGCGCTGGGCCTTGGGATCGAGAATCCAACTGGCCATCCAGCCGTAGTGGCGGCGGGAGCCGATGCCCTCGAAGCTCGGGGCGTCCATGGTCAGCTCCGGCGTGCCGGCCTCGGTGGTGTGGCACTTCGCGCAGCGGGCCTCGAAGAACGTCTCACGGCCGAGGCGCAGCTTGTTCTGCTGCGCGAGGGCTTCGTTGCCCACGGCGCGGCTCAACATGCCGAGGTTGATGGGCTCCCAGAGGAAGCCCTTCTCGGACCAGAGCAAGCGGAGCATGGCGTCGCCGGTGGCGGGGCTGGTGAAAGTTACCTTGAGGGCGTTGTTGCCCTTGCCGAGGCGGACGGGCTTGGTGGGGGCGCTGGCCTTCTTGCCGTCGCCGGTGAACTCGAGGATGGTATTCGTGCCCAGTTCGACCTTCACCGCGCCGTTCGCCTCGACCTTGAAAAGGTAGTCGCCGCGCAGGTCCACGGAGATGAAGCCGGTCCAGGTGGCGGTGAACTGCCCCGCGCTCAGGAACGGCGTCGGCGGCTGCCCGGCCGGGAGGTAGAGCCAGACGTTCGGCGCGGCGACGGTGTCGCTCGCGGTGCCGACGGTGTAGGTCACCGCGAGGCCCGGCTCGGTCTTCACGGGCTGGGCGAGAGCGGCACCGGCCAGGAACAATCCAACCAAGCCGGAGAACAAGAATGATCTGGGTTTCATCTTCACAGAATGGGAGCGGTTGTAGCTAAAAGCCGGGCGAACTCAAGGAATCCCCGTCGGGCGGGGCGAGCGTAGCGCTCCAGCAGGCGGTAAAAACGCCCACGGGAATCGGCAGCGTCAGCCTCCTCAACCACCAGCATCCCATTGGACAAGCTGAGGTCATTCGTCAACCGGAACCAGTTTGAAGTGAACAGATTGGTGGAAACGTGAACCTCAAAATTCGCAACCTCCGAAGCTGTCAGAACGGCCCCATCCTCATCGCCGAACTGCAACCGAAGCCGACCCTCGGGCAGCGGGATGGGCGGCCGGAGCCGCTGCGGGACCAGAACCCGCAACAACGCCGGACTGCTCGTGACGCTCCCCGCGAGATTGCAGACCACGACCGAGAAATTGCCTTCATTTGATCGAACCAGATTGGAAAGGGTTAGACTGCTGTTCGTCGCACCCATGATGAACGCCCCTTGAAAAGCCCACTGAGATGTGAACGGACCGGTCCCGGAAGTTTGCGCGGTGAAAGTAGCGTTGCTCGATTGCGGAACGATCACAGGATGTGGCTGCGTGGAGATCAGCGGCGGCAGCACCACCGTCAGCCTCATTGAAGCGCTCGCTAGCGTCCCGTAGGCGTTTGAAACCACGACATGATACGAGTCTGCATCTGACGGCTGAAAGCTCTCGAACGCCAAAAGATTCGGATCTATGCGCATGCGGTTAAATGGCTTCGTTTGGCAAAACCCTCATCCCTCCCGCCCCTCCAATATTCGTGCCCATTGGTGTCCCTTCGTGGTTTCCCCTCGCTTTCTCAATGGCTTCGTTTCGCAGTTTCTGTCCCCACCTTCCGACCCATTCCGCCAGTGAGCGGCGGCGTCCCCGTGCCCAATTGGCTTCGTTTCGCAAAAACTCTCGCAGCGAATGATTGGCCATCGGTGATTGACGATCTGAAATCTGTGATCTGAGATTTCCCATTCTGCCCAGCCCCGGCCCTGACCGTGGCAACCCACTCCAAATGGCTTCGTTCGGCAAAACACCACCCAACTCTCCCCTCTGCGCCCCGTCCCGCCTCTGCGGTGCCAATCCCCGCCGTCTTCATATTCGTGTCTCTTCGTGTCCATCCGTCCTCTCATCCGTTATTCGTGTCCATTAGCGTCCATTCGTGGTTCCCCCGCCCTTGCGCCACGCAAATGGAATTCCCGCTTCCGTGCGCCGCGCGAATCGGTTGAACTCCCGCCGCAATGGACACGCTCTCTCACGCCCTCCTGGGTGCCGCACTCGGCCAGGTCGCCTTCGGCCGCCGGCTCGGCTGGCGCGCCGTCGTCATCGGCGTCGTGGCCGCCGAACTGCCCGACGTGGATTTCCTCATCCACAGCGACGCCGACCCCTTGCTGAACATCGAGCTGCACCGGCATTTCACCCACTCCTTTGCCTTCTCCCCGGTGATTGCCTTCATCACCGCGTTGCCGTGGTTCTTCCGCCCAGATTACAAAGCCCAGCGGCTCGCGCTCTTCCTCTGCGGGCTGGCCGCCTGCTGGTCGCACATCCTGCTCGACGCCTGCACGAGCTACGGGACCCAGTTCCTCGTCCCCTTCAGCCAGCACCGCTTCGGCTGGGACTTCATCTCGATCATAGACCCCATCTTCACCCTCGCCCTCCTAGCAGGACTCGCGGTCAACGTCATCGCCAACAGTAGCAGCCGCCGTGAGGAGGCTCTGACTAAAAATGAAACGCTGAAAGAGGCCAGCGGAGCGAATAGTCAGAGCCTCCTCACGTCGGCTGCTACGCACCGCTGGACCTGGGCCGCCCTGTCTTTCTGCGCCGCCTACATGACACTCGGCGCGATCCAGAAACACCGGGCCCACGCCACCCAGGCCGCCCTCGCCCAATCGCGCGGCCACCGCCCCGAGCGCACCGAAGCCATGCCCACCATGGCCAATCACCTCGTCTGGCGCTCCCTCTACCTCCACGACGGTCGCATCTACAGCGACCGCCTGCGCCTCCCCTGGCTGGGCTCCCCCACCATCCGCGTCGGCGAATCCCTGCCCTTGGTGACCCCGCGCGACCTCACCCCTGCCGAAGCCGCCCGCAACGGCCCCTTCCGCTCCTTCGCGCGCTTCAACTGGTTCTCCGACGGCTGGCTCGCCCGCGCCCCCGGCGACCCCACCATCATCGGTGACATGCGCTACTCCCTCTCCGCCAAGGCCTTCGACCCCATCTGGGGCATCCGTTTCACCGCCCCCGGCTCGCCCACGGAAGTGGAATGGGTAAACCGCTCCCGCGACCGCCGCATCACCCCCGCCGAACTCTGGTCCGAAATCACCGGCACCCACCCCGACTACCGCCCCCTGCCCGCCGCCCTGCGCCCCACCACCCCACCCTGACGAATCCGCATCGGCCCCATCCGTCGCATCCGTCCCATCGCCATGTAGCGCCCGCGTCCCGCAGGCCGTGCCGCCGGCGTCCCCGCCGGCCCCCGTTGCGCGTGCTCCCACCAACCCCTTCCCTCCCATGATTCTGTGCCCCATGATTCTGTGAACTGCCCTGCCTCCCCCAGCCCCTTCCCCCATCTGTGGTCACCTTGAATCTGTGGAAAATCCTCTGCCCCGCCTGTCCCGCGCTTACTTTCGGGCGCATCTTGGCACTGCCCCCGCACGACGGCGGAGCGCGGCCCTCTGGGC
>CAZCBE010000068.1:0-36181 GCA_964496695.1 uncultured Klebsiella sp. | reverse complement strand
ATCACCGCAAGCCCGCCAAACGGTGCTTGCCCTTTCAAACTGAATCGTTCCGGCTGAGTCCCAGCCAAATCGCCTTGGACCCCGGACCTCGGACCTTGGGCTTTGGACTTTGGACCTTAGACCTTGGACTTTGTCCCCATTACCCCGCCACCCTATCCCCCTGCGCCTCGCCCCGCTATTGCGTCACGCAAATGGCCGTTCACCCCAGCCCCGCCACCGTCACCGCCCATTCCCCACCCGCCGTTCGCAGCGTCAGCCCCGTCCCCGGCGCCTGTTGTTCCTTCCGCACATACGCCAACGCCAGGCCCCGGACCGCGCTCGTGACCTGCCCGACCTCCTTCTCCCCGGCAAAGACCTTGTCCCCCTTCACCGGCAGGGCAGCCAGGTCTGTCGGCAGCCGCAGCCCGCGCAACGTCTTCGCCACCTGCCCATACGTGCGGATGCGCGCGATGACCTCCTGCCCGATGTAGCACCCCTTGCTGTAGCTGATCGCTCGCGCCTCCAGCCCGGCCTCCGGCGGCAGGTTCGTCTCGTCCATGTCCTGCCCGAAGCGCGGGATGCCTGACTCGATTCGCGCCGTCTCCAGCGCCGTCCAGCCACACGCCCGGCCGCCCAACCCTTTCGCCGCCGCCACCAGCTTGTCAAAGACTGCGCCCAGCGCCGCCGTCGGCACAAACAAATCAAAGCCCTCTCCGTTCGGACTCCCGGCTTTAGCCGGTAAAACCGTCCCTTCGCTCGAAACAGCCCCGCCCACCACCGCCCCCACCCGCGCATTCCGCATCAGGTAAAGCTGGCCCAGCGTCCCATCCTGATACGCGCTGACCGCCAGCGCTTTCCCCGGCAACTCCCACGGCAGCCCTAGCTGCGTCACCGCCTCAGCGGCCTTCGGCCCTTGCACGCTCAGCAAGCCATAGTGCGGCGCGGCGTCCAGCACCTGCACGTCCTCGGTGATCACATACTTCTCCAGCCGCTGGCTGACCGTGTCACGGTAGCCTGGCTCGAAATCCAGCAGCAGCTCGTCCGCGAGCCGATAGACATTCAAGTCGCTCTCCATCCGGCCCTTCGCATTGACCAGTGCGGCATAGCACCCCTCGCCCACGCGCAGCCGCTGCACGTCATTTGTCACCTGCCCGTGCAGGAACTTCACCCGGTCCGCGCCGACCAGGCACAGCCGGCTGCGGCCGCTCAAGTCCACCACGCCCACGCTGCTCAGCAGCGCTGCGTGCTCCGCCGCCGCGTCCCCATAGTCCGCGACCACCTCCGCCCCGTTGACGGTCATAAAGTGCGCGTCCAATCCCGCGTGTAGTTCCTGCAATGCCAGCGTGTTCACGACCGAAGCCTAACCCGCCCGCCCAGACCCGGCGAGCAGTTGCTGATTTTTCCCCAAGGTGCCATCCCCCGGAGCGTGGCATGCCGCCGCCGGTGAACTGCAGCAGTCCGAACCGGCCTCTGCTTCCAACGTAGCTCGACATTCCAATGTCGAGTCCGGCCCACCGCACCTCCAGTTGCTTAGTCTGGCAATTCCGGTTCTCCGCTGTTTCCAGTGAAATGGGTGGGCGAAGCTCCAAATCCCAAGTTCCAAGCTCCAAAGAAACTCCAAGTTCCAAATTTCAAAGGGCGGCGGCGCCCGGCACTGTCCGGGCCAGCCGGACCGAACCAAGACGGAAGCACTGGCGGCGGGGCACGCTGAACCATTGGAATTTGGGCTTTGGAGTTTCTTTGGAGCTTGGATTTTGGAGTTTGGAATTTCCCGACCCACCTCCCTGTTCCACCGAAAACAGCGAAGAGCCGAAATTCCTTCTCCCCTCTGCACTTGTCCCGCCTCTGCGGCGAAATCTCGATTCGTGTTCATGGGTGTCCATTCGTGGTTTTCTCCCCCTCCGCGTTAGCCTGCACATTCCTCTTTCGCACCGGTTCCCATCACCGTTTTCCCCCTTCTTTTCCCCACCCTACGGAAAAACTCCTGTTGCCTCCGGTCACGCCGCTGGTGTAGAAGCCCGCGCACTCATGGGCAAAGCCCTCATCATCGCAGAGAAGCCGTCCGTCGCCGCCGACATCGCGAAAGCGCTCGGCGGCTTCCAGAAGGACAAGTCCGGCGAGTTCTACGAGAGCGATTCGCAGATCGTCTCGTCCGCCGTCGGCCATTTGCTCGAACTCGGCGTCCCCGAGGAGCACGACATCAAGAAGGGCAAGTGGACCTTCAACCACCTGCCGCACATCCCGCCCCGCTTCGGCCTCAACCCCATCGAGAAGTCCGAGGCCCGCCTCAAGGTGCTCCAGCGCCTCATCAAGCGGAAGGACGTGGACACCCTCATCAACGCCTGCGACGCCGGGCGCGAGGGCGAGCTGATCTTCCGCCGCATCGCCGAATACACCAAGGCCAAGCAGCCCATCCAGCGCCTCTGGCTCCAGTCCATGACCGCCGCGTCCATCCGCGACGGCTTCGTGCATCTGCGCTCGGACGCCTCCATGCGCCCCCTCGCCGACGCTGCCGAGAGCCGGTCCGAGGCCGACTGGCTCATCGGCATCAATGGCACGCGGGCGATGACCGCGTTCAACAACAAGACCGGCGGCTTCAACCTCACGACCGTCGGTCGCGTCCAGACCCCCACGCTGGCCATCCTGGTCGAGCGCGAGGCGAAGATCCGCAAGTTCGTCGCGCGTGATTACTGGGAGGTCATGGGCACCTTCGCCGCCAAGGCCGGTCCCTACGAAGGCCGCTGGTTCGACGAGAAGTATCAGAAGAACTCCGCCAAGGACGCCGACCCTGAGATCAAAGCCGAGCGCCTCTGGACCAAGGAACAGGCCGAGGCCCTCCGCGCCAAGTGCCTCGGCAAGCCCGGCATCGTCACCGAGGAGAGCAAGCCCAGCACGCAGCTTTCGCCCGGCCTCTACGACCTCACCACGCTCCAGCGCGAGGCGAACGGACGCTTCGGCTTCAGCGCCAAGAACACGCTCGGCCTCGCCCAGGCGCTCTACGAGAAGCACAAGGTCCTCACCTACCCGAGAACGGACGCCCGCGCCCTGCCGGAGGATTACATCCCCACGGTCAAGAAGACGCTGGACTCGTTGCGCGACCTCGCCGGCTATAGCGTCCCGGCCGACAAGATTCTGACCAACGGCTGGGTCCACCCGAACAAGCGCATCTTCAACAACGCGAAGATCTCGGACCACCACGCCATCATCCCCACCGGCGTCCTGCCCAAGGGCCTGTCCGAGCCGGAGCAGAAGCTTTACGACCTCGTCACGAAACGCTTTCTCGCCGTATTCTTCCCGGCGGCGGAGTTCCTCGAGACCACGCGCATCACGCGGGTCGAGGGCGAGCCCTTCAAGAGTGCCGGCAAGGTGCTGGTGAAGGCCGGCTGGCTCGAAGTCTATGGCAAGGAAGCCGCCACCGATGACGACGCGCCGAGCCTCGTGCCCGTTCAGCAGGGCGAGGCCGTGCAGACCACAGATGTCGTGGTGAAGGCCACCCAGACCAAGCCCCCCGCGCGTTACTCGGAAGCCACGCTGCTCGGCGCGATGGAAAGCGCCGGCAAGCTCGTCGAGGACGATGAACTCCGCGAGGCCATGAGCGAGCGCGGCCTCGGCACGCCTGCCACCCGCGCGGCGATCATCGAGGGCCTCATCTACGAGCAATACATCCACCGCAACCAGCGCGAGCTGGTGCCCAGTGCGAAGGCCTTCACGCTCATGGCCCTGCTCAACGGCCTGAGCATCCCCGAGCTGACCAAGCCCGAGCTGACCGGCGACTGGGAGTTCAAGCTCCGCCAGATGCAGCGCGGCCAGCTCCCGCGTGACCAGTTCATGGCCGAGATCCGCGCCCTCACCGAGCGCATCGTCACCCAGACCAAGGCCTACGAGCACGACACCATCCCCGGCGACTTCGGCAAGCTCAACGTCCCGTGCCCCAAGTGCGGCGGCGAGGTCCACGAGAACTACAAGAAGTTCCAGTGCCAGAAGTGCGACTGGAACATGTGGAAGACCATCCTGGGCCGCGCCTTCGAGCTGCACGAGGTCGAGACGCTCCTGCGCGAGAAGCAGGTCGGCCCGCTCCAGGGTTTCCGCAGCAAGCAGGGCTTCCCCTTCGCCGCCGTGATGAAGCTCTCGCCCGAGGGCGAGGCGAAGTTCGACTTCGGCAACGACAACAAGGACGACGAGAATGCCGCCCCGGTGGACTTCACCGGGAAGGAGCCGCTCGGCCAGTGCCCCAAGTGCAAGACCGGCCGCGTCTTCGAGAACGGCATGAACTACGTCTGCGAGCACGCCACCGGCAAGGACCGCAAGTGCGACTTCAAGACCGGCGCGATCATCCTCCAGCAGCCGATTGCCAAGGCGCAGATCGTGAAGCTCCTCGCCGAGGGCAAGACCGACCTGCTCAAGGGCTTCGTCTCGAAGAAGACCGGCCGCAAATTCGAGGCCTTCCTCAAGTTCGACGGCGCGAAGGTCAGCTTCGAGTTCGCCCCGCGCGAGCGCAAGTTCCCCGCCAAGGGCGCGAAGAAAGGCGAGGCCACCCCCGCCGTGAAGCTCGACTTCACCGGCCAGGAGCCGCTCGGCAAATGCCCCAAGTGCAAGGGCAACGTCTTCGAAGGCCCTGACACCTACCTCTGCGAGCGCAGCCAGTCCGACACGAAGAAGTGCACCTTCAAGACCGGCAAGGTCGTCCTCCAGCAGCCCGTGGACCGCGAGCAAATCAAGAAGCTCCTCACCAAAGGCAAGACCGACCTCCTCACGCAGTTCATCAGCAAGGCCGGGAAACCCTTCCCGGCGCACCTCAAGCTGGCCGAGCGGGGGAAGGTCGAGTTTGAGTTTGCGGAGAGGTAAAGCAATTGGCGGTGGGTGGTCTCTCAACGCGCATGAGTCAGTCCAAGCGCATCAAGAGCAGTAGAGTTCGTTCGGCCCACAGTCGTCCGTTCGGATTGCTGCGGGCGGTCCGAGGCGGCTGGACGTTCGAGATTTTCCGTTTAGACCGCGGTCGAAATGGGTTTTACGTTCGAGGAGTGGGGCCGATGGGTCTCGGCAATCGACGGCCAGGATTTGGTGAGACCAAGCCATCCCTTGATGCCGCGAAAGATTACTTCAAAACAGCTTTTGGAGTTCCTCCTGAATCTTGGGAAGTAGTTGACGATGCCGACTAAGCCCAAAACCCGGTAGGGTGAGACTCCGTCGAACCCCATCTGCCGACGCCGTCGGCGCGAGCGCAGCGAGCATCTCTGTCCTTCCCAGCGGAGCGCCGGTCTCCGACCCGGCGCGTTCCTACCGTCCGTCAACCCGCCGGGTCGGAGACCGGCGCTCCACCATGTTCATGGCCGCTGAGCTGTTCCGCACGGAACAGCGGCCTTCCGAAGGGCTCCCCTCCGTTCTCCGGTCGGCCATGCCCCGCACCGAGATGCTCGTTTCACTCGCCTCGCTCCGCTCGCAATGGGGTTCGACAGAGTCTCACCCTACCAATTGAGCAACGTCTCGCTACTGGAACGAAGGCACACCAAATCATGGTTCACAGAACCATCAAATCGGCATGATTCTGTGCTCCATGATTTTGTGAATCTTGGTGTCCTGTCGAACCCCCCAAGGTAGGGTTCGACGGACTCTCCCCCTCCCATCTTTGTCTTTCCCAAATCTTTGGGTCCCCCCATCTGTGGTCGCTTTGAATCTGTGGGAAATTCTCTGCGGTTAGTCCTCCGCTCACCCCATCCGCGCCCGCACCATCACAAAGTAAACCACCAGCAGCACCGCCAGCACATGCAGCACCCAATGCACCGCGCGGCCCTTGCCGGTCAGCAGCTTGATCACCGAGTAGCTGATGAAGCCCAGCGCCAGCCCGTCCGCAATCGAGAAGGACAGCGGAATCCCGATCATCGTCAGGAACGCCGGCACGGACTCCGTGTAGTCGTCCCAGTCAATCTTGTTCACATTGCGCAGCATCATCGCCCCCACCAGCACCAGCGCCGGTGCGGTCAGCGGCGCATAGCCGCCCACCATGGCGATGACCGGGCTGAAGAACAGCGCGAGCAGGAACAACCCCGCCGTCGTGAGGCTGGTCAGCCCCGTGCGCCCGCCCGCCTCCACCCCGGTGGCGCTCTCGATGTAGCTCGTCACCGTGCTCGTCCCAAGACACGCCCCGAAGGTCGTCCCCAGCGCGTCCGAGGCGAACGCCTCCTTCGCGCGCGGCAGCTTGTTGTCCTTGATGAAGCCCGCCTGTTCGCTCACACCCACCAGCGTCCCCACCGTGTCGAAGAGCACCATGAAGAGGAACACGATCACAAAGGGCAGCATCGCCAGCGACAACGCTCCGCGCACATCCATTTGCAGAAACGTCGGGGCCAGCGACGGCGGCATCGCGACCAGCTTGTCCGCAATGGCAAAGCGCTTCACCAGCAGGGATTCGGTGATCTCCTTCGACGTGGCCAGGCCGTCCGGCAGGCTGGGCAGCGCGAGCTTGAAGACCACGGCCAGCAGCGTGGCGCTGGCAATGCCCCAGAGAATCGCCCCGCGCACCTTCCGCGCATGCAAGGCCGCCGCGACAAACAGGCCGACGAAAAAGATGATCAGATCGGGCGAGCCGAAGTGGTGGTTGAGCGTCACGCCCGTCGCCGGGCTCTTCACGATCAGCCCCGCATTCTGCAGCCCGATGAACGCGATGAAGAGTCCGATGCCCACCGCGATGCCGTTCTTCATGCTCGGGCTCAGCGCGTCCAGCAGCGTCTCGCGCACGCGGAAGAGCGAGAGCACGAGGAACAGCACGCCGGAGACGAACACCACGCCCAGCGCCACCTGCCAGGAGTTCGAGTAGCCCGCCGCCGCAGCCGCGGGAATCGCCCCGAACACAAAGAAGAAATTCTCGCCCATGCCCGGGGCCTGCGCGATCGGATACCGTGCGTAGAGTGCCATGATCGCACTGGCCAGCGCGGCGGCGAGGCAGGTCGCGGTGGTCACCGCGCCGAAGTCCATGCCGGTCGGCTTGCCAAACATCGCCCCCGACAGCACCGCCGGCTGCACGAAGATGATGTAAGCCATCGTCAGAAACGTCGTCAGCCCGGCGATCAGTTCCGTGCGGACGGAGGTGCGGTTTTGGGCGAGCTGGAAGTGGGATTCGAGGAAGTCGTTCATGGCCCTGCGCCGCGAAGTCTTGGGTTCCCGTCGTTGACGGGCAAGCGGAATGTCGAACTTAACGGAGTGAAGGGGACACTCCTGTCCCCTTTGGGGCGCATCTTGACACTGGCCCCAAAGCCGAGCCCGCGTGGATGCCGGCGCTACGTAGCGCCGGCCTACGGCCGGCCGTGTCGCAAGCGTCCTCGCTTGCCCGGCGAGGCGAGACCGGGGGCGTGTCAAGATGCGCCTTCCCCTTTGGAGTCCGGCTGCGTGGTTGGAAACTGACCGGGGACAATAGTGTCCCCCTCACTCGCCTGCCTGCGCCCCCCTTGGCCACGATTCTTCCTTGAAGCTTGTTGAATTGACGCGCTTTCGCCATAAGTTCGGCCTGCGATGCTGACTGACCGCGAGTTCTTTGGACTGGCCGTGCTGCTCTATGGAGCCTGCGCGACCCTGTCCTTTTTCATGTGGCGGCGCGGCTTCCGGGAGGACTCCCGCTGGCAATACTTCCTGCTCGCCTGCGCGGCTGTGCTCCACACCGTGGCGATGACCAAGCGCGGCTTCAGCCTCGAACGCTGCCCGGTCAACAATCTCTACGAGGCGACCACCTTTACCGCCTGGGCCATCGTCGCGGCCTTCCTCGTCTTCGGCGTGTGGCGGCGGCTCCGCTTTCTGAGCGCGTTCGTCTCGCCGGTCATCTTCGCGATGGGGGTCTTCGCTCTCATGCCGGCCTTGGATGTGAAGGCCCCGCGGCCGGACTTTTCCGGCGGACTGGTGAGCTTGCACGTCGCGCTCATCCTGCTGGCTTACGGGGCGTTCGGCCTCGGTTCGGCGGCCGGAGTGATGTATCTCACGCAGGAGCACGACTTGAAATTCCACAAGCTGCGCGCCCTCGTCTCCGCGCTGCCGTCCATCCAGGGGCTGGAAGTCGTCATCGGCCGCTTTCTCATCTCCGGCGTCGTTCTGCTGTCTGCGGGACTGGCCTTGTCACCGTTCCTGCTGAAGCAGGCCCAGACCGCGAATCCGCTCGCCGACCCGAAAGTGCTCTGGTCAGTGTTTGTGCTCGTGCTCTATGTCGGCCTGCTCGTCGCTCACTGGCGCTTCTCTCCCGGTGGACGCAAGTTCGCCTGGGGCGCGGTCGGCAGCTTCGCCTTCGTCCTGCTGACCTTCTGGGGCTCCAACCTGCTGTCAGGAATTCACAATCCATGAGGGGACGTGAACTGTGGCAGATGGCAATTGAAAGGGCGCGTGTAGAACCCCACGCCCGTTCCGCCACCATAGCGCGCTCCATGTCACTCGCCATCCGTCACTTGCCACACGCCTGATGCCCATTGTCGCCCTTGGCCTCAGCCACCACACCGCGCCGGTCACGGTGCGGGAGCGGTTTGCTTTTTCCGACTCGGCGGCGGCGGAGGCGATGGCCCGGCTCCGCGCCTCCGGCGTGGTGGAAGAGGTGACGATCCTCTCCACCTGCAACCGGGTGGAGATCTACGCCGCCACCAGCAGCGAGCCGCGCGCCGCCCTCGCCGAACTGCGGCGCTTCCTGCTCACCCACCACAACTACACCGAGCCCCTCGGCCGCGAACTCTACGAACTGGGCGAGCCGCACAGCGTCGAGCACCTCTTCAAGGTGGCCGCCGGGCTCGACTCCATGGTGCTGGGCGAGACGGAAATCCTCGGCCAGCTCAAGCAGGCCTACGACCGCGCCCTCCAGCAGAAGCACACCGGTCGCCGGCTGAACAAGGCCTTCCAGTCCGCGTTCAACGTGGCCAAGAAAATCCGCACCGAGACCAACATCCAGCGCGGCAGCGTCTCCGTCGCCTCCGTGGCCGTGGAACTCGCGGAGAAAATCTTCGACTCGCTCACTGGCCGCACCGTGATGGTGATCGGCGCAGGCGACACCAGTGAGAAGACTGCCCGCGCCCTATTGAGCCGCGGAGCCAAGAGCGTCATTGTCTCCAACCGCTCCCACGACCGGGCCGAGGCGCTCGCCGCCGAACTCGGCGGGCAGGCCGTGCATTTCGACGAATGGCACAAGGAGTTCGCCGCGATTGACATCATCATCAGCAGCACCAGCGCGCCGCACTACGTCCTGACGCGGCAGAAGCTCGCCCCGCTGCTGGCCCTCCGCCACTCGCGTCCGCTCCTCCTCATAGACATCGCCGTCCCACGTGACATCGAGCCCGAGGTCAATTTCCTCGACGACGTCTATCTCTACAACGTTGACGACCTCCAGACCATCGCCGACGACTATCTCAAGCTGCGGCGCGAGGAACTGGTGGCGTGTGAGCGGATCATCCAAGAAAAGGCGAAGGCGCTGCTGAACCGACCGGGAAACGAGGGGACGCAAGGCATGGCGAAGGTTGTGCTCGAAGCGGGAGGTTGATGTGTTGCGTGTTGCGTGTTGCGTGTTAAGCCACTGAAGTTCGTATGACTTTTGAGCAATGGCAGGCTGGAGTTCCCAGCACGTTGACCGGTGATCCGCCTTGGAAATCGGAAGCCTATCGGCTCGCACTGTTTGCTGGAGATCTGCCTTGGCACGATGTGACCAAGCTCTTCAGCGACGGAAGGACCATCGGCCTGGCCGACCAGCTTTATCGTGCGGTCGGTTCAGTCGGAGCGAACTTTTCGGAGGGTTACAGCCGTCAGTCGCCGAAGGATCAGGCCCGGTTCTACGAATACGCGCTGGGGTCGGCCCGGGAATCGCGCGGCTGGTATTACAAGGGACGCCACATCCTGACAGAGCGGGTGGCAAATCATCGGATGGAACTGCTAACCCAGATCATCCGTCTCCTTCTGACCATAATCCCGGCTGAACGCGGCTATGCGATGCACGAAGCCAGCACCCACAACTCAGCCGTTCCCCGCGAACTACTCGATTGGCCTCCCTTGCCAGACACCGCACAATCGCCTGAGCCTTGACACGCAACACGCAACACGCAGCACGCCCCTTGAAACCTTTTCTCATCGCCACCCGCGGCAGCGCCCTCGCCCTTGCCCAGGCCAACGCCGTGCTCGCCCAGTGCCGGGCGGCGTTCCCCAAGCTCACGTTCGAGCTGAACATCATCAAGACCACCGGTGACAAGCTCCAGTCCGCGTCGCTGGCGAATCCCGATGCGTCGCTGCCGAAGGGCCTCTTCACCAAGGAACTCGAGGTCGCCCTGCTGAACCAGGAAGCCGACCTCGCGGTGCACAGCCTCAAGGATCTGCCCACCGAGCTGCCCGCCGGCCTTGTGCTCGGCGCGGTAGGGAAGCGTGCCGACGTGCGGGACGTGCTGATTTACCGCTCCGCCACCTCCGTGCAGGCCGCAGCCGCGAAGCCGGCGGTCACGGACTGGGCACCGGGCCAGCGCGAACGGCGTGGATTCTCCCCGCACCTCAAGCTGAACAAGCTCCCCTCGGACCTCGTGGTTGCCACCAGCAGCACCCGCCGTCGCGCCCTCCTGCTCGCGGCGCATCCCGCGGCCAGCGTGGTGGAACTCCGCGGCAACGTCCCGACCCGGCTGCAAAAGCTCGCCGAGCGTTCGGATTTCGACGCCATCCTGCTCGCCGCTGCCGGTCTGGAGCGCCTCAAGTTCACCATCATCACCAACGGCAGTCTGATCGGCGAGGGCGTGCCGTCGGGCCTCCTCGCCGTTCGGCTGGAGCCCGAGGAGATGCTGCCGGCCGTGGGGCAGGCCGCCGTGGGCATCGAAGTCCGCGCCGGGGACGACCGCATCACCCCCATTCTTGAGAAGCTCAACCACGGCAACACGCATCTCTGCGTCCGCGCCGAGCGGGCGTTTCTCCGGGCGATGGGCGGCGGGTGTTCCAGTCCCGTGGCCGCCTACGCGGAAGTGCAGGGCCACCAGTTACGCCTGCGCGTGGTGTCCTTTCTTGACGGCACGGCGAAGCGGGCCGAAGCCAAGCGAAAGATGCAGGAGCCCGAGCAGCTCGGCGAGCAGCTCGCGGCGGAACTGAAGCTCAAGCCGCGCGGCTAGGCGGTTTGCCTTGCGCACGCGTGATCTGACGAAGCACTGAATCAGCGCGGCCTGCGCTGGCGGATGGCGAGGTAGGCGTCCAGCTCCTCGATGCTCTTGAACAGCGCGATGCCGGGGAGCGCCTTGATGATTTCAAAGACTTCCTGAATCTGCGGCTGCAGGCGGACGAACGAGGCCTGGCCGCCCTGTTCCTTGAGCCGCTTGCGCGCGTTGGCGAACACGCGAAGCCCGGCGCTGCTGATGAAGCTCAATTTCGCCAGATCGAAAACCAAGTCCGAGAGCTGGGTGTCGAGGATCGGTGCCAGTTGACGTTCCAGCTCGGGGGCGGTGGCGCCGTCAAGGCTGCCGGAGAGTTCCACCGTCACGGCTCCGTAGCGCGGGCCGTCGGGGCTGTTCTTGAATTGAATTTCGAGTGGCATAGCTGGCTTTGAAGCTTGGTTGGTTCGTCGTGAAAAACAAGTCCGAACGCGGTGAGTTCCAGTTCAGGCCGCCTGTGGCGCAAGCCGCTTGAGCATCCGCAGAACATTTTCGTTCCCAGCGCGGGTGTAGCTGATGTCATCCATGTAGTGGCGGACCAGCGGAATGCCCCAGCCGCCGGGCGGGCGGGTCTCATCGGGAGCCAGCTCGCGGAGGACCGCGCTCGTGGGATCGAAGGCGGGGCCGTGGTCGCGCACTTCCAGAACGACGGCGTCGGCCGTCCGCTCAAACGTGACGTGAAACCGCTCGTGAGCCTGGTCCTGATAGGCGTAGTGGATGATGTTCATGCCGCATTCCTCCAGCGCCAGCGCGAGGCCGAAGAGCGCCTTTTCCGCCACCTGATGCGCGTGGCAGAACAGGCGCAATTGCTCCACCCCGTGCGCGACCGCTTCCGGCACGGCCTGCAGCTCCAGGGTCGCCATGCGCCCGGGCGGCTCGGTGTGGGCTGGGCGGTCCTTCGCGCGGAGAACCAGCATGGCGATGTCGTCCGACTGGCGCGCGCCGGCGGCAAACGTCCGAATCTGCTGCAACATGCCGGTCGTCACCGCCGTGGCTGGCTGCTGGCGGAACGACGCCAAGTCACGGAGCAGGCGTTCGTTCCCGTAGCATTCGGCCTGCGGGTTGAAGGCCTCGTTGACGCCGTCGGTGTAGATCACGAGCGCGTCGCCCGGCTGCAGGATGAACTCGGTCAGCTCGAAGCTGAGGCCCGTCTCGAAACCCAGCGCGGTGCCCAGCCGTTCCACCGCCCAGCGCGGAGCCTCGCCGTCCCGCAGGATCACCGGGCGGTTGTGGCCCGCGTTGGCCAGCGCGATTCGGCCCGAGGCGGGATCGAACACCGCGCACAGCATCGTCACGAACATGCCGGACGGATTGTCGGCGGAAAGCTCGTCGTTGAGCCGCGCGAGGATGCGCTCGGGCCCGGCGATGTCGCGCCCCAGCAGCCGGGCCAGGCTGCTGGCCCGCACCATGAACAGCGACGCCGGGATGCCTTTGCCCGACACATCGCCGACGAAGAGGACCAGCCCGCCCGCCGCGCCGTGGAAGGCCCCATACATGTCCCCGCCCACTTCGCGCGCCGGCTCCAGCACGCCCGCCAGCTCCACGGCGAAGTCCTTCTCCAGCCTCGAGAAGTCATGCGGGATCATCCCCATCTGGATGTCGCGCGCCACGCGGAGATCCGCCGTCAGTTGTTCTTTGACGGAGTCGCTGTAGGCCTTGGCCTTGAGCAGGGCGCGCACCCGTGCCCGCACTTCGAGCAGATTGAAGGGCTTGGTGACATAGTCGTTCGCCCCGGCCTCGAACCCGAGCGACTTGTTCTGCACGTCCTCGAGCGACGAGAGGAAAATGATCGGCACCTCGGCCGTCTCCGGCATCTCGCGCAGGCGGCGGCAGACCTCATAGCCGTCCAGCCCCGGCATCATGATGTCGAGCAGCACCAGGTCCGGCGGCGTGCGTGCGGCGAGCTGCAGCGCCATCTCGCCGCTGAGCGCGAGGCTGAGCTTGTGGTCGGCCTTCAAGCCCGCCACGAGGATGTCGAGGTTGGCCTTGGCGTCGTCCACCAGCAGCAGACGGCAGTCGGAAAGTTGTTTCACGCAGTGGGCGCGTTCAGAAAATAGGTCTGCATCGGGCCGCAGCCTTTGAGTTCAATCGTTCCTCGCGCCTCGAACCTAAAGCGGCCTTGCAGCCGCTGGAACACCACGTCGCTCACATGAATGCGGTCGGGCGCGCCGTGCGATTCCAGGCGGCTCGCGGTGTTCACCGTGTCGCCCCAGATGTCGTAGATGAACTTGCGGATGCCGATGACGCCGGCAATGGCGCTGCCGGCGTGCAGGCCGATGCGCAGGCTCAGCCCGCCCGACGCGCCGTTCATCTGGCGCACCTGCTCGTGCATGGCCAGGGCCATCGTGGCCATCGCCGCAAGATGGTCGGGGTTCGGTTCGATCAGCCCGCCGGCCACCATGTAGGCGTCGCCGATGGTCTTGATTTTTTCCAGTCCATGCCGGCCGGCCAGTTCATCGAACCCGGAGAACACGCGGTTCAGCAGCTCGACCAGCTCGGTGGGAGAGAGCCGCGCCGAGAGCGGCGTGAAGCCGACGATGTCCGCGAAGAGCACCGAGACATCGTCGAACCGCTCGGCGATGATTCCGTTCTGCTGCTTAAGCTGCTCGGCAATCGAGGCGGGCAGCACGTTGAGGAGGAGACGCTGGTTCTCGCGGTGGAGGTGGTCGAGGGTGAGATGCGTTTTCACCCGCGCCAGCAGCTCATGGGCGTTGAACGGCTTGTTTACATAGTCCACGGCACCCAGCTCGAAGCCGCGCACGAGGTCGGCCGTCTCGGTTTTGGCCGTGAGAAAGATGATCGGAATTTCCCGCCAGGCGGGGGTCGCCTTGATGCGCTGGCAGGTTTCAAAGCCGTCCATCTCGGGCATCATGATGTCGAGGAGGATCAGGTCGGGCCGGAGCCGCGCCAGGACTTCGAGCGCCTGCCGGCCATTGGTGGCGATGCTGATCTGATAGCCCCGCTCCTTGAGGATCGCCGTGACGGTCTGAATGTTGGCCGGCGTGTCTTCGACGACCAGAATCCGTGAACTCATGGGCAAGGTTGCTTAAATACCACGGTCTCGCGCGGCCTGCGCCAGTTGCGCCTGCGCTTCACCAAAGGCGTAACCCTGCACCTGCTGCTCAAATTGCGCAAATCCTTCGGTCGAAAACAACGAGGCAAAGGCATCGCGATTGGCTTCCAGACAGTCGGAAGCTGCGGAGTCGAAGTCGGCCAGATGCTTGTCCATCTGCGCGACGAGGAGCTTCAACCGCGCCGGATCAACCGCAACGGCGACGGGAGCAGCCGGGGCCGCCGGGGCGTCACCTAGCGCGGCGCGGAGGCGGTCCACGAAGGGAGCCAGAACCGCTGCGAACTGAAGGCGCAGCGGCTCCAGCCGGGCGGCGTCGGCACCCTCGTGGATCGCCTGCTCCAGTTCACCCGCCACCGCCTGCACCGCCTTGGCTCCGAGGTTGGCAGCCACGCCTTTGACGGTGTGTGCGGTCCGTTCCGCCGTGGCCCGGTCGCCGGACTTGAGCTGGTCGGCAATCTGCGCCGGGGCGTCCGCCTGCTGCACCGAGAACTGACGCAGCAGCTTCAAATACAACTGCCGGTTGCCGGCGACGCGCAGCAGGCCTTCCGTGGCATTGAGGCCGTCCACGTCGGGGATTTCCAATGGGTCGGTGCGCGGCGGTTCCGCAGCGCGGCTGGGAAGGACGGGCATCAGTCCGGCGGCCGGATGGTAGAAACGTCCAACCGTTTCAAACAGCACGGCGGGATCAATTGGTTTGGAGATGTGCTCGTTCATGCCGGCGTCCAGGCACTTCCGCTTCTCCTCCAGCGTGGCATGTGCGGTCATGGCGATGATGGGCAGGGTGGCAAAGCGCGCATCGGAGCGGATTTCCACCGTGGCTTCATAGCCGCCCATCACCGGCATCTGGAGGTCCATGAGGACCAGGTCGTAGCCGGCCGGCTGCGCCTGCAACAGCGTCACGGCTTGTTGGCCGTTGCCGGCCACCGTCACCCGCGCGCCGACGCCTTCGAGCAGTTCCACCGCGATCTGCTGGTTGATCTCGTTGTCTTCCGCCAGGAGAATTCTTGCTCCCGCCAGCCGGTCCACCCGGGAATCGTCCGCCGCAGCCTGGGCGGTTTCCTCGGCGGCGGGAGCGAACAACGTCACCAAGGTGTCCACGAGCATGGATTTGGTGACCGGCTTGACCAGAAAGAAGTTGATGCCCAGTTCCTCCGCCTCCTCGCGCACTTCCTCGCGGCCAAAAGCCGTCACCATGACCACCGCCGGCTGGTTGTGCAGCGCGCGGTCCTGCTTGATCTGGCGCGTCGCCTGCAATCCGTCCATGCCGGGCATCCGCCAGTCCATGAAGACCAGGTCGTAAGGGGTGGCTCCGTCGTGCTGCTTCACGGCAGCCACCGCCTCGGCCCCGGAACTCACCACGTCCACGTTCGTGGTCAGTCCTTTGAGCGCCTCCGCCAGGATTTCCCGCGCCGCCGAGTTATCGTCGGCGACCAGCACATGCAGGCTGGGCAGTTGGCGGGGCAGGATTCTGCCCTGGCCACGGGCGGTGCCGATGCCCAGCCACACGGTGAACTGGAACGTGCTGCCCACGCCGGCCTCGCTCTCGATCCAGATCTGGCCGCCCATCAGCTCCACCAGCCGTCGGCTGATCGTGAGGCCCAGCCCGGTGCCGCCGTGCTTGCGGGTGGTGGACATGTCCGCCTGGGTAAAAGCCTGGAACAGCTTGGCCGTCTGCTCCGGTGTCATGCCGATGCCCGTGTCGCGCACGGAGAACTTGAGTTCCACGCGCCCGGCGGCCTGGTCCAGCAGCTCGATCTTCAAGCGGATTTCGCCTTGTTCCGTGAATTTGACCGCGTTGTTGACCAAGTTCGTGAGCACCTGGCCGAGCCGGAGCGGGTCACCGCGCAGGTATTGGGGGATTGCATTGGAGACGTCGGCCAGAAATTCAAGCCCCTTTTCGTGCGCCTTCAGGGCCGTGAGCGTGGTGACGGAGCTGAGGACGTCGTCAATCTGGAAGTCGGTGGTTTCCAAGTCGAGCTTGCCCGCCTCGATCTTCGAGAAGTCGAGGATGTCATTGATGATCGTGAGCAGCGACGTCCCGGCGGTGTGAACTTTGCTGACGTAGTCGCGCTGCTTGGCGGTGAGGGAAGTCTTCAGCGCGAGATGCGAAAGGCCGATGATGGCGTTCATCGGCGTGCGGATTTCATGGCTCATGTTCGCCAGGAACATGGACTTCATCTCGGTGGCCTCCTCGGCCTTGGCCTTGGCCTGCTGGAGGGCAAACTCCTGTTCCTTGCGCAAGGTGATGTCAGTGAAGCTGATGACCGCCCCCACGATGGCCCCGTCCTTCTTGATCGGGGTCGCCCCATACTCCACGGGCAGGCCCGTGCCGTCTTTGCGCCACAGGAATTCATTGTCAATGCGGCTGGGTTCGCCGCGCAGGTAGGCGGCCCGCATCGGGCTTTGCTCAATCGGGTATTCGGTGTAATCGGGACGATGGTGGTGGATGAGCGGGTGCGAGGGCTGGCCGACGAGTTCCGCTGCGCTGAAGTCGAGCATCCGGCAGGCGGCGGGGTTGACGAAGGTGATGCGCCCCTCCGTGTCCAGGCCGAAGATGCCCTCGGAACTTGAGTCCAGAATCAGCCGCGTGCGCTCCTCCGCCTGCGCCAGTTCCGCCGTGCGTTGCGCGACGGTCCGTTCGAGGTTCTGGTTCCACTCCGCCAGCCGCTGCTCACGCACCTGGATTTCCGCGGCCATTTTTTGAAAACCGCGCGCCAGTTCGCCAAGTTCATCGCGCCGATGAGGCAGGTCGCCAAGCAGCTCGGCACGGAAGTTTCCCTGCTCAATGGCCGTGGAAGTGCGGGTGAGCGCCTCCAGTGGCTGGGCCAGCCGCCGGGCCAGAAACGTGACGATGCCGATCATGGTCAGCAGGCCCAGCCCGCCGATCAAGGTCGAGCGCAGCGCCAGTTGCCGCACGGGAGCCAGCATGGCGTCCTCCGAAATGGAGAGCACGAGCTTCCAGCCGGTCAGTGGCGACTCCGCCCAGTAGATCCGCCGCGGCTTGCCGTTGACCATGATGGACGCCAGCCCCTCGCGCTGGGCGGCGATCGCCGGCCCGCCGGGCAGGCTGGCCAGATCGGCACCCGGAAAGCCTTTGCGCATCATGAGCCGCTCGTCCGGGTGCGCGACAACTTTTCCGGCACGGCTGACCAGGTAGGCATACTCGTCCGCCGTTTCCCGTTGCCCGAAGTCCAAGGAGGCGCGCAGCCGGATCGCCTGCACCATTTCATGGATGCGTTCGATGGCCAGGTCCGCGCCCGCCACCCCGACGAAGTTTGATCCCATGTCGAAGACCGGCACGGTCAGGCTGACCATGTTGATGTCCGAGCCGCCTTCGTCATAGTAGGGTTCGGTGACGTGAAATTTCCGGGACTGTTTGGGGCCGTTATACCACTCCTGCTTCAGCTCATGGTAGTCGTAATTCACGCGGGTCGTGCCCGGCCAGCTTTTGCGGTCCACCCATGGCATCGAATCCACCTCCTGCCATTGCTTGTGTTCGTAGGCGATGTAGTTGCCATACAGTTCCGCCTTGGGCATCTGGGTGAGCATTTCCCTCAAATACGGAATCAGGCCCGGATCAGGCTCGCGCCCGATGGACCGCTGGCGGCTGGCGATGCTCCGAGGCACCATGCCAATGCGGGCGATCAAGTCGTCGAGCTGGCGCGAGTCGTCGCGCAGCTCGCCCAGGGCCTGCGCATTCGTCTGCTCTTCGAGCTGCGCGCGGTTGGCGCGGTAGTTCATCCAGACGGTCAGGGCGAGCACCAGCCCGGCGGCGATCCCCACGCCGAGCTGGAGTTTGCGGGCGATGCTGTAGTTGGAGAACAGTCGTTGCATGTCAGGACAAATCAGCATCGCCCAGCCGGGCGGGTGGCTGGCGGGTGATCCCAGTTATAATGAGCCCTGGCATCGGCAAGGCCCGCAGGATGACCAAGCGCGAGGCGAACGTCATGGCATTTTTGTTCTCGTCCGTGAATGGGAGCGCATCCCAGTTTCTTGCATTTGGCGATTCCACCCCTAGAGCCTGTGGCGTTCACGGAAACCCATGACGGTGGAAGTCGCGCCAGCGTCTGGAGTGCGGTGTCTTTCAGCACCGCTTTTCCCCGCCACGGGCGTTGGCAGCTCGCCACCTGCCCAGCGCCCAACCGAAAGCGGCGGTGAAACACGCCGCACTCCAGACGCTCCGCGCTGCCGGAGACGGTGGCCATCACGGCTGTCACTGGTGTGCGCGGAGCACGATTTCTTGCGGCATCGGGTGCCCGGCGCTGATGAGATTGCAAGAAACTGAGATGCGCCCCGTGAATGGGGTGCATACGGGCACGGCCCCGGAGCGCGGCCCGCCGGGCCGCTTTGCGGGTGCGTGCGCCAGGCAGGGTTCGCCTCGTTTCGGCGGTCGCACGCGCAAAGCGGGCGAGGACGCCCGCGCTCCGGGTCTGCGCGGATTCGGCATTCGATAGCTCCGCCTGTGAAGGCGCGCTCAGGCGAGGAGCTCACGGATGACGTTGCCGCCGACATCCGTAAGGCGGTAGTCCCGGCCGTTGTGGCGGTAGGTGAGCTTCTCGTGGTCCATACCGAGCAGGTGGAGGATGGTCGCGTGAAGGTCGTTGCCATGGACCTTGTCCTCGACGGCCTTGTAGCCGAACTCGTCGGTGGCGCCATAGTGAACGCCGCCCTTCACGCCGCCGCCGGCCATCCAGATGGTGAAGCCCTTGGGGTTGTGGTCGCGGCCCAAGGTGCCCTGCGAATCGCTGGTGCGGCCAAACTCGCCGCCCCAGACGACCAGCGTGTCCTGCAACATCCCGCGCGCCTTGAGGTCGGTGAGCAGGGCGGCGGCAGGCTGGTCGGTCGCGGCCCCGCAGGAGCGGTGGTTCTTTTCGATGTCGTTGTGACCGTCCCATGGCACGTCGTTCACGCTGCCGTCGCCGCTGGTGCCTTTGCCGGCGAAGATCTGCACGAAGCGCACGCCGCGCTCCAGCAGGCGGCGGGCGATGAGGCATTGGCGGCCGAAGGTCTGCGTCTCCTTGCGGTCGAGGCCGTAAAGCTGGCGCGTGGCGGCGGATTCGTTCTCCACCTCCATGGCCTCCGGCGCGGCCATCTGCATGCGATAGGCCAGTTCGAAGGAGTTGATGCGCGAGAGCAGGTCGGCCTGCGTGGGGCGGGTCAGGGCGTGATCGCGGTTCAGCGACTGCAGGAGATCGAGTGACGCGCGCTGCTGGGTCTCGGACTCGTCCTTCGCGCGGGCGAGGTTGTCAATGACCTCCTTCCGCCGGGCGTCGAGCGTGAGCGCCTGATAGGTCTTGGGCAGGAAGCCCGCGCTCCAGATCTGGTCGTCACCGCGCGGGCGCGTCTCGTGCAGCACGACGAAGGCGGGGAGGTTCTGGTTGTCCGCCCCGAGGCCGTAAGTGACCCAGGCTCCGGCACTGGGCAGGCCGGGGCGGTCCACGCCGCACATGAGCTCCATGGAGGCGGGTGCGTGGTTGTTCGCGCGCAGGTGCATGGAGTGGATGAAGGCCATGTCGTCCACGTGTTCGGAGAGGTAGGGCAGGATGTCGGAGACCCACGCTCCGGAGCGACCGTGCTGGTTCCAGCCGAAGGGCGACTTGAGAATCTTCCCGCTGGTGGTGAAGAAGCCGGTCTTGGGATCGCTGCCCGGCAGGACTTCGCCGCTGCGCTTCTGCAGCTCGGGCTTGTAATCCCAGGTGTCCACCTGCGAGGGCGCGCCGGTCATGAAGAGCCAGACGATACGCTTGGCGCGGGCGGGGAAGAGGGGAGGGCGGGCGGCGAGCGGGTTCACCGGAGCGGCCAGGCCGTGCGACTGCTCGCTGAGCAAGGTGCCGAGGGCGACGGAGCCGAGGCCGAGGCCGGCGCGCTGGAGAAAGCTGCGGCGCGAGGGCAGGGCGAGTTCACTGGGAGCGTATTGGCCGAACATAGGTCAGAAAGTTTTGCTGGGATGGACGATGGCAGGTGGAAGCGGGAAAATTCCAAATCCCAAGTTCAAAAATCCAAAGAAGCTCCAAATTCCAAAATCCAAAGGGAGGCGCCGTTTCGGGGAGAGCCCTGCGGCACAAGCGGCGGATTGGTTGGAATTTGGCACTTGGATTTTCTTTGAAACTTGGGATTTGGCGCTTGGAATTTCCATCTGCGTCCGTGGTTTCATCAGTCCACGTAGATGAACTCGTTCATGCAGAGGAGAACGAGGCAGGTTTCGGTGAAGGCGCGGGCGGTTTGGGCGGCGGTGGCCTTCGGATCGGCGGAGGGCGGGCCGAGCAGTTCGCGCTGCTGCTCGAAGAACTTCACCAGCCGGGTCTGCTCGGGGGTGCTGAGTGCGCGGCCGAGGGCGATGCGGCCAGCCTGGGCCAGAGCGGCCGGCGGTTCGACGCCGGGCTGGAGCACGCGCTTGGTGAGGCGGTCAGCGATGTCGCGGACAAAGGTCGAGTTCATCATCGCCAAGGCCTGGGTGGGCAGGGTGGTCGCGCCGCGTTCGCCGACACTGGCCGCCGGCTCGGGGGCGTCGAAAAGCGTGAGGAACGGAATGAGTTCGCTGCGCTTCACCCGCAGGTAAACACTGCGGCGTGGGGATTCGTAATTGGTCTCGCTCGGGCCGTAGAGCTTGTCATCCAGCCGGCCGCCTACGCTCAGCAGCGCGTCGCGGATGGCCTCGGCTTCCAGGCGGCGGGCCGGACGATGCCACCAGAGCTTGTTCTCCGGGTCGGCCTTGAGGTTCGCCGGCTTCAGCTCCGCCCCTTGCTGATACACGGCGCTGGCCATGATGAGCTGGTGCAGCGGCTTGAGCTGCCAGCCACCGCGGACGAATTCGCCCGCGAGCCAGTCCAGGAGTTCCGGATGCGTAGGCGGTTTGCCCTGCACGCCGAAGTCATTGGGCGTCGCCACCAGACCGCGACCGAAGTGATGCTGCCAGACGCGGTTCACCATCACGCGGGCGAGCAGGCTGCCGGCCCCGCGCTCGGCGTCGGTGAGCCATTCGCCGAGGGCGACGCGCGGATCGGCCTCGGGCTTGGGCAGCCAGCGCTTGGCACCTTCCGTGGCGGTGTTGAGGACCTGGAGATAGTTCGGGTCCGCCTTGCCCGCCTTGTTGTCCACCTCACCGCGGCGCAGCAGGAAGACATCCTGTCCGCCGGGCTTGGTGGAATAGACGCCCACCAAATCAGGGCGGGGCGTGCGCGAGGCGTGCTCCCGCACAGCCGACTGCGCGCGCACGGCCTCGGGATCGAACCCGGCATACCAGTGGAACAACCCGGCGCGATTGGTCGCGTTCAGCGCGCCGCCGGTCGTAGCAAGCAGGGTTTGCAATTCACGCAGGTTCTGGTCGGCCTGCTCGTCCACCAGCGCGGCGGGTTTCTCCCCGGTGCTGAAGCCGAGGCGCAAGCGGCCCAGGCCGAAGAAGCCGCTGAACTTGAGCTGGAATTCCAGTTCGGTGCCGCCCTCGAAGCCCACGGACTCGCCGTCAATGCCGAAGACCGCCGCGTGGTCCTTGCCCGCCTGCGGCGCGATGGCCCAGCCGGAAGCCGGGCTGTTGTCCACGGCACCGCTCAACGGATAGCTCTTCTGCTCAAAGGTCGCGGCCAGTGACTTGAGCTTCAGCGTGACCGGCTTGGCCTTGGACTTCGCATCCAACGGGCGCGCGGTAATCTTAACATCACCCAGCACGAAGTTGCCGTTGTCGGACAGGCCCGGGCCTTTGGCCGGCAGGGATGCGTCCGACAAGGCGTCGAGGCGAAAGGCGCGAACCCCGCGTTGGTAAGTCGTGACCTTGATCGTGTAGGTGTCGTCCTTGGCCTTGTTGGCGACGTAGCGGACCACGCCGCCGGGCACGACCTCCAGCACCGCCGTCTGGGCCTCGGCGGACATCACATCGCACATCTGCCACGGGGCGCTGTTGGTCTGCTTGGCGGGTTCGGTTTCGAGCCACTGGGCGAAGCGCGCCGGGAACTGGTCGGTCTCAAATCGCTTGAGCGCGGCGAGCAATGGTTCGCCCGCCAGCTTGTGCGCCGCGAGCTTGCGCTGTGTCTCGGCGTGGACGCGGTCAATCTTCAGGTCACCATGCACGGTCCGCGCGAGCGCGGCGGCGATGCCGTAGTAGTCGGCCTGGGGAATCGGATCGTATTTGTGATCGTGGCAGCGCACACAGCCGAAGGTAAGGCCGAGGAAACCGCTGCCGATGGTGGAAACCATGTCGTCGAGCTGGTCGTAGCGGATGCGCTCGACGGTCTTCGCGGTGATCTGGCCGGGATACGGCCCGGCGACCAGGAAGCCCGTGGCGCTCGCCCCATCCACCGTGTCCGGCTGGAGCTTGTCCCCGGCGAGCTGCCAGCGGATGAAGCGGTCGTAAGGCATGCCGTCGTTCAAGGCGCGGATGACCCAGTCGCGGTAATGAAAAGCACCCGGACGGAAGGCATCGAACTCGTAGCCGTTGCTCTCGGCGTAGCGCACGATGTCCAGCCAGTGGCGGCCCCAGCGCTCGCCGTAGGCCGGTCGGGCGAGCAGCTTGCTCACGACCGCACTCAAAGCTCCGGAGGAAGTGTCGGCGAGGAAGGCGGCGGTTTCCTCGGGCGTGGGCGGCAGACCGGTGAGATCGAAGGTCACGCGCCGGAGCAACTGTTCCCGTGAAATGGACACGCTGGGCGTGAGCTTGGCCGCTTCCTGCTTGGCGAGAATGAAGCGGTCAATCGGCGTCTTCGCCCAGGCGATGTTCTTCACGGTTGGAACCGCCACGGGCTTGAGCGGGCGGAAGGCCCAGTAGTCGCGCCCTTGATCTATGCTGATCTCGCGGCGGGCCTTGGCCACCTCGCCGGTGCGCGGGTCGGGCGCGCCCATGGCCACCCATTTCTCGAAGTCGGCGATGACCTCCGGCGGCAGCTTTTTCTTGGGCGGCATGTGGAGGTCTTCGCGGGACCAGCGCAGCGCCTTGATGAGCAGGCTGTCGTCGGGCTTGCCGGCCACGAGCGCCGGGCCTTCATCGCCGCCGGTGAGGAGGGCGGCGCGGGTGTCGAGGAACAGGCCGCCCTTGAGCTTGCCCTTCGTTTTGGCGGCGGCGGAGTGGCATTCGTAACACGCCTCGATGAGCACGGGCCGGATCTTCTGCTCAAAGAAGGCCACGCCCTCGGGCGAGGGCGTCGCGGTGGCGGCGACGGCGTGAACGGCGGGCAGCGCGAGGCACAGGGCGGCGGCCAGGGTCAGTTTTGGCATCATGCGTGTCGGGACCTGATTATCAACGCACGCTTGGACGGGGGAAGTCGAGAATGGGTTCACTTGGGAAGGGTGGCGGAGGGAGATTTCGGGCGCGCGCCGTTGGTTGGTCGGTCCGGGCAAGCGCGGACGCTTGCGGCACGGCCGGCCGGAGGCCGGCGCTACGTAGCGCCGGCGTTCGCGCCGGCTCGGGTTCGAGGGCAGTGCGCGATTGCGTCCCCCGCCCATGCAACTTTGAACTTTGAACTTTGAGCTTTGAACCCTAGCTTCCCCACATGGCACTCGACGACGTTTTGTTGGACGCGGAAGAGAAGATGATCAAGAGCGAGCAGCACGTGGAGCATGAGTTCTCCGGCGTGCGCACGGGCAAGGCCTCGCCGGCGCTCGTGGAGAACATCCAGGCGGAGGTCTATGGCTCCATGATGCGCATCCGCGAGCTGGCGAACATCTCCGTGCCCGAGTCGCGCATGCTGATGATCCAGCCATGGGACGCCGGCAGCGTCGGCCCCATCGAGAAGGCCATCCAGAAGGCCAACCTCGGGCTGAACCCCGCCGTGCAGGGCAAGTTCATCCGCATCGTCCTGCCGGACCTCAGCACCGAGCAGCGCCAGAAGTTCGTGAAGGCCGTCAAGGCGATGAACGAGAATGGCAAGATCGCCATCCGCCAGATCCGCCGGGATGCGCTCGAAGCGCTCAAGAAGGAAGGCAAGAACGGCGGCGTCTCGGAGGACGAGGTGGAGACCGCCGAGAAAGAAGTGCAGAAGCTCACGGACCAATACATCGCCAAGCTCGATGCCCATCTCGTGGTGAAGGAGAAGGAAATCCTGACGGTGTAGGCCGTGGTGGGCAGGGCGCGTCTGTCCCCAGCGCGCCGCTTCATCATGCGGACATCCAACCGGCGCGCTGGGGACAGTCGCGCCCATCAGGACCGCCGGACGAGCGTCGCCGGCCTCAATAAGAAACGGCGCGACCCGAAGGCCGCGCCGTTCGCGTAAGCGGGTCAGTTCGTCCTATTTCTTCAGCTTCGCGAGCTTGGCCACGTAGTCCTTCGCCGGGGTGCCGCCGTAGCCGACTTCCTTGAAGACTTCCTTGCCTGCCGCATCCAGGACGATGACGGTAGGATAGCCTTCAACCTTGAACTTCTTGGCGAGTTCCTTGTTGGCGGCCTTGAGTTCGGCCGACTGCGGCTTGCCGTTCGGGAAGTCAATTTCCACCAGCACGAGGTTGTCCTTGGCGAACTGGGTGAACTCCGGGGCGACCAGCACGGTTTTGTGCAGATTCTTGCAGGGCGGGCACCAGTCCGAGCCGGTGAAGTCAATGAGCACGAACTTCTTCTCGGCCTTGGCCTTTTCCTGGGCCTTGGCGAGATCGGTGAGCCACTCGCCCTCGGCGGCGAGGAGCGTGAAGCTGGCGAGGGTGGCGGCGAGCAGGAGGGCGATCTTTTTCATGGGCAGTTGGATTGGTTGGATCAGAAACGGGAAAAGCATAGCCGAGAGAGGGCCGGTCCGCTAGGCGATTTTGAGAGAGTGGCACTGGTAGGTGTATCTCGGCACTGCCCCGGAGCGCGGGTCTGTGGCACTGTGCCTGTGCCCCGCAGCAGCGGCCCCTGTCCCATGGGGTTCGTGCCGGCCAGCGGGACGGATGATCGGGCGTTGCTGCGTGCCACAGACCCGCGCTCCGCCTGTTTCCGGCTTGCCCGTGCGGGATGCCTCTCTAACACTCCTCCCGGTTCCCACGGAGCATTGAAGAAAGACATGGCAAGCACTGCAAAACTCAACGCGGTCGGTCGGCCTTTCACCACCAGCGGTTTCGAAGCCGACTCGGGCAAAGAGCAGGCCGATTACGTCCTCGCCAACCCGCCCTTCAACGACTCCGACTGGTTCCGCAAGGACGACGAAGTGCGTTTCCCCTCCCTCTCCGCCTCGAACGGGGAGAGGGCTGGGGTGAGGTGTCGGAATGATGAGCCGCCCAAGGACAGCGCCAACTCCGCCTGGTTGCAGCACTCCATCCGTTGCATCCTCCGCAGCCTTGGCGAAGACGGACATCTCGCGCCGCAAGGCATGCGCGTAGCCGAGGCATTCCACTTCACCGTCTCGCCATTCTTCGCCCGCATCCCAGCGAACTCCCAAGAATCCCGCACCCTCGCCACCCTGCGCGCCACACTGCTGCCGAAGCTGCTGAGGGGGGAGTTGATCGTGGAGGCAACTGACAAGGAATCCTTGTCAGTTCGAAACAGATCGAAAGCAGGCTGAAGCCATGAGCAAAGAATCCGAGACACCGTTGCCAAGTGGCCAGTTCCTCGTTTACCAAGCCGAGGACGGAAAGCTGAAGATCGACGTGCGGTTTGAAGGCGAGACGGTGTGGCTGACCCAGCAGCATATGGCAGAGCTTTTCCAGACGACCAAGCAGAACGTCGGTCAGCATCTGAAAAGCATCTTTACCGAGGGTGAGCTGGTCCAAGATTCAGTGGTAAAGGATTCCTTTACTACTGCCGCCGATGGGAAGAGCTATGCGACCCGTTTTTACAATCTTGATGCGATCATCTCGGTGGGCTACCGGGTGAAAAGTGCGGTCGCCACCCGGTTCCGCATCTGGGCCACGCAGCGGTTGCGGGAATACATCGTGAAGGGCTTCCTCCTCGATGATGAGCGGCTGAAGAATCCGGATCAGCCCTTTGATTATTTCGAGGAGTTGATGCGGCGGATTCAGGACATCCGCACCTCGGAGCGGCGGTTCTACCAGAAAATCACGGACATCTACGCGACGAGCATTGATTACGACCCTACGCAGGAGGTGAGTCTGCTCTTTTTCAAGACGGTGCAGAACAAGGTGCATTGGGCCATTACCGGCCAGACGGCCGCCGAGATCGTCCACGAGCGGGTGGATGCGGCGAAGCCCAATCTGGGCCTGACGAACTGGCGGGGCACGGTGATTCGCAAACAGGATGTCGCCATCGCCAAGAACTACCTCAGCGAGCCGGAACTGGCGGCGCTGAACAATCTCGTGGAGCAATACCTCATCTTCGCCCAAGGCCAGGCCATGCGGCGGGTGCCAATGCACATGGCGGACTGGATCGAGAAGCTGAACGGATTTCTGACCTTGAACGACCGCGACATCCTCTCCCATGCCGGGCATATTTCGCACGAGATGGCGCAGGCCAAGGCCGAGTTGGAATACGAAAAGTTCAAGACGCTCACCGCCCATGATCCACGGGCAGTGGATGCGGATTTCGAGCAGGCCACGAAGGATTTGAAGAAGCTGCCGAAGCCGAAGAAACCCAAGCCACCGAAGCAATGAGCAAAGCTAAATCCAGTCCCGGCGGGCGCTCCAAAACGAATCCCGCGGTCTCCTTGGTTCGCTCTTCGGCGGCGGAATACCTGACCTTTGTGGCGGCCAGCGGCCAAGGTGGCGTCGAAGCCGTTTAAGCCGACGAGAATGTCTGGTTCACCCAGAAGATGATGGGGCTGCTTTACGATGTGGAGACGCACACCATCAACTACCAGCTTAAGAAAGTCTTTGCCGACCGCGAGTTGCAGGAGGAGTCAGTTATTTGAAATTTTCGTATAACTGCCGCCGACGGCAAAAACGTGGCGGAAGACATGGCGCTGCGGCAGATTCCGATGACCATGCAGGACTAGGAAACCCGCCTCAATCGCTTCATGGCCGCGACGGACCGGGAGATTTTGCAGGATGCCGGCAAGGTCACGGCCCAAATCGCCCAAGCCCACGCCGAAAGCGAGTTTCAGAAATACCGCATCGTGCAGGACCGGCTATTTGAGTCCGGCTTCGACCGGGCGATCAAGAAGCTGCCTCCAAAGGGAGGCAAACCATGAGCAAGCTGCGCACCATCGGCTATTGGGAGAGTGGGACATCATGAGTTTGAACAAATCCATCGTCGAAGACGCCGCCTTCGAATGTTTCCGCCGTCGCCAAGCCTATGGCGGACAAGTTGAGGATCTGGGAAATGCGGCCCGGCACGAGTCGGAGTTCGCGTATCCGTGGGGGGAGATTTCACCGCACAGGCGGGACGAGCGCAGAGGGGGACGCTCTGTTGTGGGCCTTGGTGCCGGCGGCAAGCAGCCGGCACCGGGTAGGGGAGCTGAGCTTATCCGGGACGATGCAGTCGGAGCGCCGGCTTGCAGCCGGCTTACCGTGCTGTGACGAACGATGGCTGCCGTTGGCGAAGACGAAGCCGAGGCACTGAACGGTGCGTCCAATCTCCTGCCCTGCGCAGGGCTTCTGAACTCCGTTTGGGCTAAGCCGGCTGGGAAGCCGGCGCTCCGTCAACTGCATCGTCCCGGCTTACTCCCGCCAGACGATCTTGCCGGCTACCACGGTGGCGGAGGGGCGGCCTTTGAGGGTCCAGCCGTAGAAGGGATTGTTCTGGGACTTGCTGGCGGTGTCCTTCCGCTCGAAGACCCATTCGCGGTCGGGGTCGAAGATGGTGATGTCCGCGTCCGCACCGGGGCTGAGGGTGCCTTTCTTGAGGCGCAGGAGCCGGGCAGGGGCGACGGTGTATTTCTCGATGACGGCGGCGAGACTCAGACGCTGGGCGTGGTAGAGCTGCATGAGGGAGAGGGCGAGTTCGTTCTCCAGGCCGGTGATGCCGAAGGGGGCGTAGTCGAACTCGACTTCCTTCTCGTAGTCGCAGTGCGGGGCGTGGTCGCTGGCGAGGACTTCCAAGGTGCCATCGGTGAGGGCGGCGAGGATGGCCTCGCGGTCGGCGGCGGAGCGCAGGGGCGGGTTCATCTTGAAGTTCGTGTCGTAGGTGGGCCAGGAGGGACGCGCGTAACCACCGTCCTGGTAGCCGTAGATCTGCTTGCCGTCGGCGGGCCAGAATTTCTCGCTGCCGGCGATCGCGGCGTCGGTGAGCGTGAAGTGGTGGCAGCAGGCCTCGCCGGAGATGGGCACGCCGCGCTGTTTCGCCTCGCGGAGGAGGCGCACGCTGCCGGCGGTGCCGAGGTGCTGGCAGTGGACGTGCGCGCCGGTGAGTTCCGCCAGCAGAATGTTGCGGGCCACGATGGCGTCCTCGCCGGCGGCCGGCCAACCGCGCAGGCCCAGGACGGTGCTCCAGTAGCCCTCGTGCATCACGCCATCACTGACGAGGGCGTAGTCCTGGCAGTGGTCCATGATGGGCAGGTCAAACATCTTCGCGTATTCGAGCGCGCGTCGCATCAGCTCGTTGTTCTGCACGCAATGGCCGTCGTCCGTGATTGCCACCACGCCCGCGCCCTTGAGCGAGCCGATGGGCGCGAGTTCCTCGCCGGCGATGCCCTTGGTGATGGCCCCGGTGACATACACGTTCACCATGGCATCACGCGCAGCCTTCTCGCGGACGAGCGCGACCTGGCCGGCGTTGTCAATCGAGGGCGACGTGTTCGGCATGCAGACGATGCTGGTGAAGCCGCCGCGCGCGGCGGCCTTGGTGCCGGTGGCGAGGGTCTCCTTGGCGGACTGGCCCGGCTCGCGCAGGTGGACGTGCAGGTCAATGAGGCCGGGGCAGACGACCTTGCCACGCGCGTCGAGTTCCTCGGTGACGACCCCGGCGGGGATGCGCTGCCGGGCATCCGGACCGACGGCGGCGATTTGCCCGTCGAGCACGAGGACATCGGCGTGGGTGTCGAGCTTGTTGGCGGGGTCAATCACCCGGCCGCCGGCGACCAGAAGCGCATTCATGTGGGGCGAGGTTAGCCGCCGATGAATTGACAGGGCAAGTCCGCTCGGTAGAGTGGCGTCGTTCTGCGGGTGTAGCTCAATGGTAGAGCGCTAGTCTTCCAAACTAGTTACGAGGGTTCGATTCCCTTCACCCGCTCCAGGCGCGCGAGTAGCTCAATTGGATAGAGCGTCGGTCTCCGAAGCCGAAGGTTGTGGGTTCGACCCCCGCCTCGCGCACCATTTTTTTGAGGGAGTTTTCCACTGGTCACACCGTCGTGGGGACGGTTTGGGATCTGCGTCAGCCAAACCGCCACGCTGCGGGGCTGGAACTGACCTGAATCTGTGGTGATGGAAGCAGTCTGAAAGGTCGAATGCAGGAATCTTTCGCGACGCGTCGCCAACTCAAGTGCGTGGCTTCAAGGCCATCCGTTTCGCCACGACCGGCCATGATTTTGACGCCGTTGAAGGTCCTGTGGTTCTTCGTGGCGGTGAGTCTCGTGGCAAGTTCGGCCTCCGCCCAGGGCCCGGCCGGCACCGGGACCACCTCGGCGAAGCTCGAGTTCAACCGGGACATCCGGCCCATCCTTTCCGAGAACTGCTTCTACTGTCATGGGCAGGACCCGAATCATCGCAAGGGGGATCTGCGGCTGGATGTGCGGGCCGAGGCGTTGAAAGGGGAGGCGTTCGTCCCGGGCAAGCCGGAGGCAAGCGAACTGGTGAAGCGGGTCTTCAGCCATGACCGTTCCGAGCAGATGCCGCCGCCCAAATCGAACCGCACGCTCACGGCCGCGCAGAAGGAACTGCTGAAGCGCTGGGTGGCCGAGGGCGCGGAGTATCAGGCGCACTGGGCCTACCTCGCGCCGCAGCGGCCCGCGCTTCCGGTCGTGAAGCGGGCGGACTGGCCGCGCAACGAGATTGACCGCTTCGTGCTGGGCCGGTTGGAGGCGAGCGGTTTGTCGCCGTCGCCGGAGGCGGATCGCGCGACGTTGATTCGGCGGTTGTCCTTGGACTTGCTCGGCCTGCCGCCGAAGCCGGAGGAAGTGGATGCGTTCGTGGCGGACGGTGCGCCCGAGGCTTACGAGCGGCTGGTGGACCGGCTGATGAAGTCGCCACACTACGGCGAGCGGATGGCGCTGCCGTGGCTGGATGCGGCGCGCTATGCGGACAGCAACGGCTTCCAGCAGGACGGCGATACGTTCCAGTGGATGTGGCGCGACTGGGTGGTGCGCTCGCTCAACGCGGACCTGCCGTTTGACCGCTTCTCCGTCGAGCAGCTTGCCGGGGATCTGCTGCCCAAGCCGACGGATGACCAGCTCATCGCGACGGGCTTCAACCGCAATCACCTCCTCAATGGCGAGGGCGGGGCCATCGCGGAGGAGCAGCGTTTCAATATCCTGTTCGACCGCGTGGACACGACGGCGACGACCTGGCTCGGCCTGACCCTCGCGTGCGCGCAGTGCCACGACCATAAGTATGACCCGCTTACGCAGCGTGACTATTACGGGCTGATGTCCGCGTTCAACCAGGTCTCGGAGAATGGGCTGGCGGGCGGGGGGCCCGGGCCCAAGCGCATCGCGGCTCCGTTCGTGGAACTGCCCACGGAGGAGAACAAGCAGTGGCTGGCGGCCAATGAAGCCAAGGTCAAAACCGCCGAGACGAACGGCCAGGCGAAGGAGAAGCTGGAGCTTGCGCTGGCGGCCTGGACCACGGGCTTGACGGCGGATTCCAACACGCCGGACGGCAAACCGTTGCCCACGAACCTGACCGCCATCATCCGCCTGCCCACGGACAAGCGCACCGAGGCGCAGCGCAAGGAACTGGAGCGCGGCCTGCGCACGCAGTTTGAAACCAAGGTCTGGCCGGGCATCGCGGCCAAGGATCCGGCGACCAAGGCGGTCGAGGACTTGAAGAAGGCGGCGGACAAGTATCGCAAGGAGGAGGTGCCGCGCGTGATGGTCATGCGCGATGACCGGCCGAGGGAGACCTTCCTGCTCGACCGGGGCGAATATCTGAAGCCGAAGGAGAAGGTTGCTTTCGCCACGCCGGCTTTTCTGCCCGCACCGCCCAAGGATGCCCCGGCCAACCGCCTCGGCTTTGCCCAGTCGCTGTTTCTCCCGGAGCATCCGCTGACCGCCCGCGTGCAGGTGAACCGCATGTGGCAGACGTTCTTCGGCGCGGGGCTGGTGAGGACGGCGGAGGACTTCGGCGTGCAGAGCGAGATGCCATTGCATCGCGAGCTGCTGGACTGGCTGGCGGTCGAGTTCCGCGCGCGCGGCTGGAGCCAGAAGCAGATGCACCGGCTGATCGTAACCAGTGCGACCTATCGCCAGAGCAGTCGCGTGAGCCGCGAACTGTTGCAGCGCGATCCCGAGAACCGGCTGCTGGCCCGGGGGGCGCGCTTTCGCGCTCCCGCGATGGTCTTGCGCGACGTGGCCTTGGCGGCAAGCGGCCTGCTCGATGCACGCATCGGTGGCAAACCGGTTTATCCCTACCAGCCTGACGACGTGTGGGAGACGCTGGCTATCACCAAGGAGCGCGACTTCACCTATCCGGCCTCCAGTGGCGCGGACCTCTACCGTCGGAGCCTCTACACGTTCTGGCGGCGCACCATCGGGCCGGCGAACATGTTTGATGCCTCGAACCGCCAGACCTGCAAGGTGCGGGTTTCCACGACCAGCACGCCATTGCACGCGCTCACCACGCTGAACGACCCGACCTGGGCCGAGGCCGCGCGCGTGCTCGCCGCCCGCAGCATGGAGGCAGGCGCGGAAGCCGATGCTCAATTAACCTACGCATTCCGCCGCGTGCTCGGCCGCAAGCCCACGGCCAGCGAAGTCACCCTGCTGCGCCGCATGTTGGACAAGCAGCGCACGTTCTACGCCGCCGACGCCAAGGCCGCCGCGCAGGTGGTGGCGGTGGGTGCCGCGCCGCGCCAGCCGCAGCTCCCGGTCGCGGAGCACGCCGCGCTCTCGGCGGTCTGCCTCGCACTCTTCAACCTCGACGAAGCCCTGACCCGCGAATAGCCCATCTTCCCATGCTCTCCGAACTGCTCACCAACCACCAGCGCGTCACCCGCCGCCAGCTTTTCGGCTCGGCGGCGCAGGGCATCGGCGGACTCGCGCTCGCCTCGCTCCTTGGCCCCCGGTTGGCCGGCGCAGCACCCTCGGGCCAGCCGGGCTTGCCGAACCTGCCGCACTTTGCACCGAAGGCCAAACGGGTGGTCTGCCTGTGGCAGGGCGGGGGACCGTCGCACCTCGACCTCTTCGATCCGAAGCCGATGCTGGAGAAGATGAAGGGGCAGGACATCCCCGAGAGCGTGCGTGGCACCACGCGGCTTTCGACCATGTCCGCCGGCTACAAGAAGTGGCCCATCACGCCCGCCATCAAGCCGTTCAAGCGCCAGGGCAGGAGCGGCACCGAGTTCAGCGAGATGCTGCCCAACATCGGTGCGCTGGCGGATGAACTGTGCGTCGTGCGCTCGATGACCACCGAGGCCGTGAACCACGCGCCCGGGGTCACGTTCTTCATGACGGGTGCGCAGGTGCCCGGTCGCCCGAGCCTGGGCGCTTGGCTTGCGTATGGGCTGGGCTGCGAGGCGAGCGATCTCCCGGCCTTCGTGGCGATGACTTCCTCGGACAAGGGGAAGACCTGCGGCCAGCTCTTCTACGACTACTACTGGGGCAGCGGCTTCCTTCCGAGCCGCTATCAGGGCGTGCGCTTCCGCAACACCGGGGACCCCGTGCCGTATCTGCACAACCCGCCGGGTATGAGCCGTGAGCAGCGCCGGGTGCTGCTGGACGACATCCAGGCGATGAACGCCGCGCACCTCAACGACTACGGGGACCCGGAGATTGACACGCGCATCGCGCAGTATGAGATGGCCTTCAAGATGCAGGCGAGCGTGCCGGACCTGCTGGATTTCTCGAAGGAGTCCAAGTCGGTCATCGAGCGCTACGGGCCGGATGCGCTGACCAAGGGCACCTTCGCCAACAACTGTCTCATCGCGCGGCGGCTGCTGGAGCGCGGCGTGCGTTTCGTGCAGCTCATGCACAGCGGCTGGGATCAGCACGGCAACCTCTTCACCCAACTGGAGGCGCAGTGCCGCGACACCGATGCCCCGGCCGCCGCGCTCGTGCAGGACCTGAAGGAACGCGGCCTGCTTGATGACACGCTGGTCTTCTGGGGCTGCGAGTTTGGCCGCACGCCCTTCGGGCAGGGGGATCCGGCGAATCCCAAGGGCCGCGATCACTTTGGCCGCGCCTACAGCATGTGGCTGGCGGGGGGCGGCGTGAAGGGCGGCACCGTCGTGGGCGAGACGGATGACTTCGCCTGGAATATCGTGCGCGACCCGGTGCATGTCCACGACATGCAGGCCACGCTCCTGCACCTGTGCGGCATCAACCACGAGGCATTGACCTTCCGCTACCAAGGTCGGCAATTCCGCCTCACGGACGTGCATGGGCAGGTGGTGAAGGGTGTTTTGGCCTGAGCTGTGCGTGCGCAGGTGCGGGAGAACCGAACGCCTCACCGGCTGAAGCTGGGACTGTGCGTGCAACACGCGAGCCCCAGAAACAGCCTAGGTCGGTAGGGTGCGGTGTCCTCACCGCGCGGCCGAGCGGCAGTGACCTCCGGGGACTCGGCGGCGGGCTGAGGACAGCCCACCCCTACGCACCGCAGGTCCATGAGGAGGGGAGCTGTCTCCCAATCTGTCGAGAACCGAAACGCCGGTGGCATTGCCCACCGGCTGGTTCGCGCCCGCCGACGTTGGGCTCATCTTGACACTGCCCCCGGGGCGCGGCCCTCTGGGCCGCAGCGGCTGGCAGCAGGGAACGACATAGGAATGCCCGGAACCAATTTCAGCAAGGTTGCCGCTGCGGCCCGGAGGGCCGCGCTCCGAGGCAAGCGCGGACGCTTGCGGCACGGCCGGCCGGAGGCCGGCGCTACGGAGCGCCCGCGTCCTCGCTGGCACGGCTTCGGGGGCAGTGTCGAGATACGCCGACGACGTTCGGTAGGCGACTCACGCCTTGCGCAGTTTCCCGGTGCCCACTAGTTTGCCCGCCCCTTGACGACGGTGCGGGGGATTTACTATGGATTTTGGCGTATGAACAAATCGGAAACACATCAATTTCAGGCGGAGATTCAGCAGTTGCTGAACATTGTCATCCACTCGCTCTACACGGACAAAGAGATCTTCGTGCGCGAGCTGATTTCCAACGGAGCGGACGCGTGCGAGAAGCTGCGGTTCCACCAGGCGTCGGGCAAACCGGTGCATCAGTCCGAGGTCGCGCCGTCCATCACGGTGACGACGGATGAGGCGGCGGGCACGATCACGATCACGGACACGGGGCTGGGCATGACGCATGGGGAGCTGGTGGAGAACCTGGGCACCATCGCGCACTCAGGGACGAAGGCGTTTCTCAAGCAGATCGCCGAGGACAAGAAGCCGGACGTGGGTTTGATCGGGCAGTTTGGCGTGGGCTTTTACTCGGCCTTCATGGTGGCCAAGAAGGTCACGGTGCTGAGCCGGTCTTATGCGCCGGACGAGCAGGGGTGGCAGTGGACGAGCGAGGGGATGGGCGGTTACGAACTCGAGGCCGCCGCTGATCTGCCACGCGGAACGAAGATCACGCTGGAGCTGAAGGACGATGCGAAGGAGTTCGCCGAGGCGGGGAAGACGGAGGGGATCATCCAGCGTTATTCGAGCTTCGTGCCGTTTCCCATCGAGCTGAATGGCACGCGGCTGAACACGGTTCAGGCGATCTGGGCGCGCAGCAAGAACGAGATCAAGGAGGAGGAATACAACGAGTTCTATACGTTCGTCGGCCACGATCACGAGAAGCCGCTCTTCCGCCTGCACTTCAGCGCGGACGCGCCGCTGGCGATTCAGGCACTGCTGTTCGTGCCGCAGCGGAATTTTGAGACGCTGGGCATGGGACGGATTGATTCGGAGGTGAACCTGTATTGCCGCAAGGTGCTGATCCAGGCCAAGGCGAAGGGGCTGTTCCCGGAGTGGCTGCGCTTCCTCAAGGGCGTGGTGGACAGCGAGGATCTGCCGCTGAACATCTCGCGCGAGACGATGCAGGACACCTCGCTGATGCAGAAGCTCAACAAGGTGTTGACGGGCCGGTTCCTCAAGTTCCTCGACGAGCAGGCGGGCAAGGACCCGGAGAGCTACGACAAGTTTTACCATGAGTATCAGCGCTTCCTGAAGGAGGGCGTGGTGACGGATTTCACGCACAAGGAGGCGCTGGGCAAGCTGCTGCGCTTCGAGTCCTCGACGACGGAGAAGGGGAAGGTCACATCGCTGACGGATTACGTGAAGCGGATGCCGTCGGAGCAAAAGGAGATTTACTGCCTGCTCGCGCCGAACCGCGCGGCGGCGGAGGCCAGCCCGTATTACGAGGTGTTCCGCGACCGGAAGTTCGAGGTGCTTTTCCTGTATGACGCGTGGGATGAGTTCGTCACGGACCATCTGCACACGTTCGAGGGCAAGTCGTTGAAGCTCGCCGAGAAGGCAGACCTCAATGTGAACGAGCCGAAGAAGGACGGGGCGCTGTCTGAAGAAGCCGCGAAGGCGCTCGCGCAGTGGCTCAAGGAATCGCTGGGTGACAAGGTCGGGGAAGTGCGGTCTTCGCAGCGGCTCGTGGAAAGTCCGGCGGTAGTGGTGGATGCGGACAAGTTCATGACGGCGAACATGCGCCGGATGATGAAGGCGATGAAGAAGGACGCCGAAGACGACGCGCCGATGAAGCTCGATCTGGAGATCAACCCGGCGCACCCGATCATCACACGGCTGGAAGCGATGCGGCAGAAGGACGCCGCGCTGGCGGCCAGCGTGGCGGAGCAGGTGCTGGACAATGCGCGCGTGGCGGCCGGGTTGTTGGAAGATCCGAGGACGATGCTGAACCGGCTGAATCAGTTGCTGGAGAAGGTGCTGGGGAAGGAGTAAGGGTTCTCCGCTGCTTTCAGTCGAATGGAATGTGGAAGAAGCTCCAAATCCCAAGTTCCAAATTCCAAAGAAACTCCAAACTCCAAAGGGAGGCGTTGCCAGGCGCTGGACGGGCAAGTCGGACCGTTCCAGCCATTAACCCGAACTCCGAAGTAGCTGGATAGTTTTGGAGGGATCGTGTCGTTGGCCTCA
>CAZCBE010000067.1:33858-37979 GCA_964496695.1 uncultured Klebsiella sp. | reverse complement strand
CCCCCCCCCCCGGGTGCGGGGGGGGGGCGGGGGGGGCCCGGGGTGCCGCGCTCCGGGGGCAGGGCGCGGATGCGCCCGGTTGCGACCCGGGAGTGCCAGGAGACTCGACATTGGAATGTCGAGCTAAAGATTTGTGCGAAACAAAGCCATTGCAGGACGAAGGTTCGCGGATCTTCCCAGACCCCAAACGCCAGACGCCAGACCCCGGCCGCGATCCAATCAGAGACTCCTCACGTCGTCGCCTACGGGATGGGCTACGGGAGGCTTTGCCGGGGTTGGCGGGGCTGTTAGACTTTGTGCCGTGACCGATTTTGACCAGCAACTGGCCGCCGAGCTGTCCGCCTTGCGGGAGGCCGGGCTGTTGCGGGAGCTGCGGCGGGTGGAGTCGCGGGCCGGGACGCGGGCGGTCATCGGCGGGCGTGAACTGCTGAACTTCTCGTCGAACGATTATCTTGGGCTGGCGAATCATCCGGCGCTCAAGGAAGCGGCGCTCAAGGCGGTGGAGAAATGGGGGGCTGGCTCCGGGGCATCGCGGCTCGTGTGCGGGTCGCTGGGGGTGCATCACGAGCTGGAAGAGGCACTGGCGGACTTCAAGGGGACGGAGGCGGCACTGACGTTCGCCACCGGCTACGCGGCGGCGCAGGGGGCGATTGCCGCGCTGCTGGGCAGCGGCGATGTGCTGATCGTGGACAAGCTCGTGCATGCCTGCGTCGTGGATGCGGCGAAGTTGTGCGGGGCCAAGCTGCGGGTGTTCCGTCACAACGACCTGAACGACCTGGAGGCGAAGTTGAAATGGGCTGCGAAGCAAACCCCTTCACGCACCACGCACCACGCACCATGCATCCTCATCGTGACTGAGAGTGTCTTCAGCATGGACGGGGATCTGGCACCGTTGCTCAATCTCGTGGAGCTGAAGGAGCGTTATGGCGCGTGGCTGATGGTGGACGAGGCGCATGGGACGGGGCTGTTCGGCGAACGGCGGAGCGGCCTGGTGGAGGAGTTTGGGCTGACCGGCCGCGTGGAGATTCAGATGGCGACGCTGGGCAAGGCAGTGGGCGCGGCGGGCGGAGCGATTTGTGGGAGCCGGCAGTTGATTGACCTGCTGGTGAACCGGGCGCGGAGTTTTGTGTTTTCCACGGCTCCGGTGCCGGCGGCGGCGGCGGCGGCGCGGGCGGGGCTGGCGATCCTGCGGTCGCAGGAGGGGGAGACACGGCGGCAGCGGCTGTGGCTGCTGGTGGAGGAACTCAAGCGGGTGCTGATCCACGCGCGGCTGGCACCGGCGGCAGTGCGCGCGCCCATCGTGCCGGTGATCGTGGGTGCGGAAGCGCGGGCGGTGGCGATGTCCGGCGCGCTGCGCGAGGCCGGGGTGTTTGTGCCGGCGATCCGCTTTCCGACGGTGGCGCGGGGGGAGGCGCGGCTGAGGTTCACGGTTTCGGCGGACCATACGGGGGAGGATTTGGCCGCGCTGGGGGAGGCGCTGGGGGGACGCACTGACCAATGAGAACGCCACTCTCATTAACACCCGTCTTCTACCGGGTGAAGCGATGCTCCGACGAACACAGCCGCTTCAGCGGCTTTCAAAGCGCGACGCCGGAAACCGTTGAAACGGTTTCCTTGCGTGCCGTCCTAACCACCCGGCTAAAGCCAGGTGCTAATGAGAGTGGAGGGCGTGACCGCCCTGCCTCCGTATCCAAAGCCTAATTCTCAACACCTTGAATCCGCTGACCAAGCTCGATCACGCGCATGTGTGGCATCCGTTCACGCAGATGCGGGACTGGCTGCGGCGCGAGCCGATTGTCATCACGTCAGGCCAGGGCGCGGTGCTGCGGGACGTGCGCGGGCGCGAGTATCTGGACGCGAACTCGTCCATCTGGACGAACCTGCACGGGCACAATCATCCGAAGCTAAACGCGGCGCTGCGGCGGCAGCTTGGGAAGATTGCGCACAGCTCGGCGCTGGGGTTTGCGAATGAGCCGGCGAGCTTGCTGGCGGCGGAGCTGGTGAGAATCGCTGATTGCCGATTGCCGATTGCCGATTACCGATTTGGGGACACCAACGGCCAACTGCCCACGGACGATGTGGAAACGAACGAGGCCGCGCGGATGAATCGGAACTCGGAACTCGGAACTCGGAAATTGCAGAAGGTGTTCTTCTCCGACGACGGCTCGACGGCGATGGAGGTGGCGCTGAAGCTGGCGTATGAATTCACGCGGCGCACGCGCGGGCCCAAGACGAAGCCGCGCTTCCTGTCGCTCGCGGGGGCGTATCACGGGGACACCATTGGGGCGGTGAGCCTCGGGCACATTGACCTGTTTCACCAAGCGTATGGCGGGATGCTCTTCAAGACGGACCAGGTGATGGCACCGTATTGCTATCGGTGTCCGTTCAACCGCGCGCAGCCGGAGCGGGCGGATGCGCGGGTGTATCGGAAGTGCAACTGGGAGTGCGTGGGCAAGGTGGAGGCGAAGTGCGCGGCGGCCCGGAAGCGCGGGAATGACTACGCGGCGTTTGTCTTCGAGCCACGGATGCAGGGCGCGGCGGGGATGATCCCGCAGCCGGCGGGGTGGCTGAAGCGGGTGACGGAAATTGCGCGCGGGAACGGGACGCTGCTGGTGGCGGATGAGGTGATGACGGGGTTTGGGAGAACCGGAATTGGGGATCGGCGATTGGCGATTGGCGATGCTCCACAAAAAAAGAGCCTGCCAAACCAATCGCCGATCCCCAATCGCCAATCGCCAACGCTCTTCGCTTCGCACGCGGAGGGCGTGATGCCGGATTTTGTCGCGGTGGCGAAGGGGCTGACGGGCGGGTATCTGCCGATGGCGGCCACGCTCACGACGCAGACGGTGTTCGATGCGTTCCTCGGCGAGTATGAGGAGTTCAAGACCTTCTTCCACGGGCACAGCTTCACGGGCAACCAACTCGGCGCGGCGGCGGCGCTGGCGAGTCTGGAACTGCTCGCGAGCAAGGCGTCGGTGAAGGCACGGGCGCGGCTGGAGGAGGATTTACGGCGGGAGTTGAAGTCGCTGTGGTCGCTGCCCAATGTGGGCGATGTGCGGCAGGTGGGACTGGTCGCGGGCATCGAACTGGTGCGCGACTGGCGGACGCGGGAGCCGTTTGCACTCGGTGAGCGCGCGGGCATCCGCGTGTGCGAGGCGATGGCACGGAAAGGCGTGCTGACACGGCCCATCGGGAGCGTGGTGGTGCTGATGCCGCCGTATTGCACAACGGCGGCGCAGGTGAAGCGGATGGTGGACGCGCTGCGCGAGGCGGTGGCGGAAGTGCTGGGGAGCGCGGCGTTCACGCCGCAGAAAGCCCCGATCAGAAAAAGGCGCTAGAACCACCAATAGGGAACTCCTACCAAATCCCAATGCAAATCGGTAGATTGCTGCCGGACGCCACCCCCCACCCCAACCCTCTCCCCTCCTCCAAGGAAGGGAGAGGGAGCCAGAGTGCGTCACGGTTCTCTTCGGCGATTCCACCGATAGTCATTGAGAATCGGCATCACGTTTCTGCGGCGTGAACGCCGCGCGCCTTCACTTCGGATACCGCACCATGTTCGTGTAGCGGTGCGGGCCGAAGCCGAAGGCGCGATAGAATTCCTGGGCATCCTTGGTGAAGAGATCAATGCGGCAGCCCTTGAGCTCGGGGTGTTCCAGGATGCAGGTGAGGAGCCACTTCCCGAGGCCGTGGCCGCGATGCGAGTCGGCGATCACGACATCGCACAGGTAGCCAACCGTGGCACGGTCGGTCACGACGCGGGCGAAACCGATCTGTGTGGGGCCGTGAAAGAGACCGAAGACCAGCGAGTTTTGGATGCTGCGCTCGGTGACTTCGACCGGGCGCTCGGCAGCCCAATAGGTGTTGCGGAGCAACGCGGTGATGGCGGCAAGGTCCAGCCGGGCGGCTTCGTCGGTCAGTGTGTAATCGTCGCGCTGCCTGTGCATGCGGAAAAATCTAGCGGGCGAACTGTGCCGACGGGAGTTGAAAATCAACGAAATGACGGGCGCGCCGCTTCCGCGCATTGCTCCGGAGCGCGGCACTCCGGCCGCAGCGGCAACTTTGCAGAAAGTGCTTGGAACATTCCCACGTCATTCCCTGCTTCCAGCCGCTGCGGCCCA
>CAZCBE010000067.1:0-33848 GCA_964496695.1 uncultured Klebsiella sp. | reverse complement strand
AAATGGGTTTGCAACCCCCCCCCGCCAGCCCCCCCTCCCCGCCGGCCCCCCCCAGAGTGCCGCGCTCCGAGGGCAGGACGCGCCGCCTACTCCAGCGCCTTGGCCACGGCGAGCGCGAGCTTCTGGCGGTATTCCGCATCAGCAAGCTGCTTTGACTCCCGGTGGTCGGATAGATAGCCGCCTTCGACCAGAATGGCGGGGCGCTGCTGCGTCTTGAGCACGGCCATGAAGCGCGCGCGCTGCACGCCGCGGTCCGCCATCCCGACCATTTGCAGCAGCGACCGGTGGACGCGCATGGCGAGGCGCATGTTCTCGGCGTCCTGCGAGTTGCCGGGCAGGAGAATGTTCGCGGGATCGGCATAGCCACGCGTCAGCGTGGAGGCCATGCCGGCGGGCGTGAGACAATATGTTTCCAGGCCGGTGACGCCGGCACCGGCGGCGTTGAGGTGGAGGCTGATGAAGAGGTCGGCCTGATTCTGCTCGGCGATCATGACGCGCTCGCCCAGTTCAGCGCCGCCGTTCACACCCCGCGTCAACAGAACCTTCCAGCCGCGTGCCTCGAGGAGGATTTTGAGCCGCCTGGCCCAGTCAAAGGTGTAGTCCTTTTCAAAGGTGCCGAGGGGGCTCTTGGTGCCGTTGTCCGCGCCACCGTGGCCGGGGTCCAGCACGATGACGCCGCGGCCGCGGGAGACAGGCCGGTTCACCTGGAGCAGCGGGGTGAGGTTCTTGTCCACGTCCAGGCTGTGGAGATAGGGCATGCCGTTGGTGGCCGTGGGCGCGAAGCCGAGGTAGAACTTATTGCCGTTCCAGGTCGCGAGGCGCGTGCCGACAGTGAAGTTGAACGCGCCGCCTCCGGCAAGCACCTGGAAGCCGTTTTGCCCCATGCGCACCGGCGCGCGCGCGCCGACCTGTGCCGCCCAGTTGGGCAGCGAAATCCACTGCGGCCGCGGAGCGGTGGCCTGCGGCTGGACCACCGGCGGTTGAACCACGAGCGCGGGCGGCGTCACCGGGGGCGGGGGGGAACTCGAGGGCAACTTCGGGACGACCGCAGGCGGGGGAGCCGGGACGACGACCGGGACCGGCGGCGTAGTGACGCGAGGTGGCGTCGCCGGAGGAGGCTGGGAGCGCGGCTTGGGCGGCGGAGCCTGCGTGAGCCGGGGGCCGGAGGAAGCCGACGGAGAGCCGCAGGCGCAGAGCACGAACGCCGCCAGCACGGGCAGGAAAGTGCGGAGCCGGAGGAGGAAAGCAGTGAGCAGGTTCACAAAGCGAGTTAGACGGCCTTTGAACCCAAATGCTGAACGGCACTCACCACAAGTTGCACGGGCGGAGTTTGCGAAGCGGCCTAGTTGAAGGCAACGCGATAATCGCGCGGCTTGCCGGTAATCGCGCGCACCGACATAGTTTGCGCACTTGAGAATCGTCATCGCCATCACGGGCGCGAGCGGGTCGCTCTATGCGCAGCGGCTGCTGGACAACCTCGACGCCCAGGCGCACGAGGTGCATGTGGTGCTGAGCAACTACGCGCACGCGGTGCTGGCGGAGGAACTGCCGGGGGGCCTGCGCCTGCCGGCCGGGGTGGCCCAGCACGGGCTGAAGAGCATGAATGTGCCGTTCGCGAGCGGCTCGAATCCCTTTGACGCGATGGTGGTCATCCCGTGCAGCATGGGCACGCTGGGCCGCATCGCCCACGGCACGAGCGAGGACGTGCTGCTGCGCGCGGCGGATGTGATGCTCAAGGAGCGCAAGAAGCTCATCCTCGTGCCGCGCGAGACGCCGCTGAACCTGGTTCACTTGAAGAACCTGGAACTGCTGCTGCTCGCAGGGGCAACGATCCTGCCGGCCAGTCCGTCGTTCTACACGCGTCCGCAGACGGTGGAGCAGGTCGTGGACACGGTGGTGGCGCGGGTGCTCGACCACCTCGGACTGCCGCAGCAACTGGTGCCGCGGTGGCAGGAGGCGGAATGAACGCTTCGGCGACGATCAAATGGTGATTCGCTCCCGGCGTTTCTCCATCGCGAAGTAGTTGAGCGCCGTTCCTTTGGGCAAACCAAGCCGCCGCAGTTCGCCTGCCACCAGCGCAATGCTCGCATCCCCATCGAACAGCAGCAGGTCAATGTAAGCGCGTTGAGTTCCGGTGGCCCCGCCGAGCAACCGCCCGCTGGCTGACCGGAGCAGGGCCTCGTCGAGGGCGTCCTCGATGGCTCCGCGCGCATGAGCCTCGCCGCCATCCGGCAGGTGACTGACCGGGAAAGACACATAGACGTATTCGGCTCCCGTCCCGGCCAGCGGGTTCTTCATCTTGCCCTCGGTTGAAAGGTATTCCTCCAGAAGGCGCACATTCATTGTGCTCCCGGCGATGATGTCGCCGCGAACAAAGCGATCATGCGGCTCCTGCGAATAGCCAAAGGCCGCAACGCCGGGCGGCAGCTTTTTCCATCCGGTTTCCGCTGCCACCAGTGCAAGGTGATCCGGCAATTCCTTCAGCGGCATCGCATCGGCCAGCCGCTGATCGTTCAGGATGATTTCTCCAATCCATTGCCCGGTGCCGTGTTCGCCCAGAACCTGGTCCAGAAACAGGAACAGCACCGTCCACCGGGCTCGTTCTTCCATCTGAGGAAACCGCGGATGCCAAACGGTCAGATCAAGCTTTTCCTCGTCGTGGTTCGTCTTCGGAGTCAGCCAAAATTGCAAGGGGTCGAAGCGACCGCCATCGATCTCAAGCACCGCGTCCTGCAAGACCGTAGCCTGACGAAAGTCGTAAAATGTCCAGCCGGGCAGTTCCGGAGCCTGGCTGCGGCAATACTGGGCCAGCAATTGCCGGTGAAGGTTGCCTTCGCCGCTCAAGGTAAACGCATGACACAGTGGCGCGGCACCGGCGCCAAATTCCCAGGCCAGGCCCGGGAGCCATTCATCCACCTTGCTGCTCACCTCGTCGGCCAGCGATGGGCACTGGCCAGCGTTGATGGCTTGCAGGAAGCGAGGGGACACCTCGCGATACCAGCCCCAAAAGCACTGCACGCGCTCCTTGAAAGTTTGTTCACGGGCCTTCCGCCCAAAAATGGAAAGCATAACGGGATAATCTATTTGAGACCGGGAATGCCAAGCGGATTCGCCAGTGGCGCAGGCCCCTTTCCACGCTGAGATTCGGGCACCAGAGCACGATTAAGATCAGAATTAGGATTAGGATAAAGAACCAAGACCGCCAAATTCCTCCTTCCTTTTTCGCTTGCCGATTCCTACCGTCGCCCGCTTTGTTGTGCAGTTCAACCAGTAGCAACCCAACCCGACCGAACCTATGGCCGCAGATAATTCCGTTGTCGCGAAAGTCGAAGCTCCGCCGCTGACGCCGCTCGCGCTCAAGTCCCGCCTCGCCCCCACGCCGTCCGCCGCACCGATTTATTCCGTCACCGTCCAGAACGCGGCCGGGCAGTCCGTCACGGTCGCCGATCCGCGCGCGACCCGCGCGCTCGTGGCGCTGATGGACGTGCATGCCGTGGTCGGCGGCGCGGCCTGCCACTGGGGCGGCCCGGCGGCCTTCGCGGAGATCATGGCGGCGGTCCACGCGCAGATGTTCGCCACGCAGGGGCGGCAGTGGCATGAGGCGTTCAATTTCGTCAACGACGCCGGCCACACGGAGAACGGCGTCTATGCCCTGCGCGCGCTCTACGGCTTCGACGGCATGACGTTCGACACGCTCAAGGGCTTCCGCAGCATCGCGAGCAAGTTCACCGGCCACGGCGAGTCGCACCTCAATCCCGAGGGCGTGCTTGTCTCCAACGGCCCGCTCGGCTCCAGCCTCCCGCAGGCGCAGGGCCTGGCGATGGGCGACAAGACGGCGGGCCGTGACCGCGTGACGATCTGCACCGTGTCCGACGGCGCGGCGATGGAAGGCGAAGCGAAGGAAGCCTTTGCGGCGATTCCCGGCCTGGCCGCGAAAGACCGCGTCAACCCCTTCGTGCTCATTCTCTCCGACAACGACACGAAGCTCTCCGGCCGCATCACGAAGGATTCCTTCTCGATGCAGCGCAGCTTCCAGGCAATGGGCGCGCTGGGCTGGAACGTTATCAGCGTCCCTGACGGCCACAACCTGCAGGCCGTTTACCTGTCCGTGGAAAAGGCGATCCAGCAGGCCAAGGCGAATCCGAATGTCCCCGTCTGTCTCTGGGTGAAGACGATCAAGGGCTACGGCATCAAGGCCACGGTGGACAACTCCGCCGGCGGCCACGGCTTCCCGCTCGCCAACGGCGAGAAGATCCCCGACTGGGTGACGGAGCTTTACACCGGTGACACCGCGCCCGCCGAGCTGGTCGCGTGGGGTGCCGCCCTGCGCGCCGACTGGGAGAAGAGCGAAGCCGCGAAGAAGGCCAAGGCCGCCGCTGCGGCCGCCGCGCCGGCTACCGCCGCGCCCGCCGTGAAGAAGGACAAGGTTCAGGCCGGTCTCGCGAAGGGCGCCGTCCGCGCCGCGATGGACGGGCTGCCGGTCTTCTCGATTTCCTGCGACGTGCAGGGCTCCACCGGCATCAGCGCGTTCCAGAAGGCGCTGCCCGACCGCTTTGTCGAGGTGGGCATCGCCGAGGCGAACATGGTCAGCGTGGGCGCGGGCTATGCGAAGTCCGGCTACATCCCCATCGTGGACACGTTCGGCCAGTTCGGCGTGACCAAGGGCAACCTGCCGCTCACGATGGCCGCGCTTTCACAGGCCCCGGTCATTGCGATGTTCAGCCACATCGGCTTTCAGGACGCGGCCGACGGCGCGAGCCACCAGGCCACGACCTACCTCGCGGCGGTGAGTTCCATCCCGCACACCTGCGTCATCATGCCGAGCTGCCCGGATGAGGCGGAGTCGCTCATGTATCAGGCCATCCACCGCTATGCGGCGGACCGCTCGGCGGGCAAGGACGGCGAGAGCTACATCTTCTTCGTGGGCCGCGAGAACTACCCGATGAGCTGGATTCCCGGCGCGACCTACCCGTGGGGCAAGGCGCAGGTGCTGGCCGAAGGCACGGACGTGGTCCTCATCGGCTGCGGCGTGCTGCTGGACAAGGCCATCAGCGCGGGCAAGAAGCTCGCCGAGCAGGGCGTGAAGGCGACGGTCATCAACAACCCCTTCATCAACCATGTGGACATCGAGACCATCGGTGCCGCAGTGAAGGCCGCGAACGGCCGCGTGGTGACCATCGAGGACCATCAGGTCGTCGGCGGCATGGGCGCGCAGGTCAGCCACGCGCTGAGCCGGGCGGGCATCGCGCACCGCATGACCTCGCTGGGCATCCCCGGTGAATTCGGCCAGAGCGCCTACCTCGCCGAGGAACTCTACAAGCTGCACGGCCTCAGCGCCGACAAGCTCGTATCCTCTGCGCTGGCGCTGATGAAGTAGCCTCACCGAAATCTCAAAGCAAAACCCTCCCGCCGATGCGTTCGGCGGGAGGGTTTTTGTTTGCTGCTGGCAGGGCGCGCTGTCCTCAGCGCGCCGCCGAATATCTGTGGCATCCGGGTCATCGGCGGCGGGGTGAGGACACCCCGTCCTACCTATGCCGGCTGGCCAGATGGCATCCTCATCTCACCGCCACCGATAGGACAGGAGGTTTGGAGCCGCTTAACAAAGCGGCGTTTTGTCCGCCGGGCGGGACGCCCGGCTCTACGGCAGGCAGGATGCCTGCCGCCACCTTGACATCAGAGCTTCGCTGACTTCACCGGGGCGGCCGCCGGGGCCGAGGCAGCCTTGAGCTTCTGGTAATCCGCCGTGAGGGCCTGGAGTTTCTTCTCCTCGGCGGCGAGCGGCTTGGTCATCTTGTCGGCGGCGTCCTTGGAGGCGGTGGCGAGCTTCTTGTTGTCGGTGATGGATTTCTCCAGATCCTTGATGCGCTTGGCGACCTTGTCCTTCTCCTCCTTGGTGGTGGTCTTGACCTTCTTCGCGGCCTTGATGTCGTCCTCGGCCTGCTTGATCGCACCCTTGGCGGATTCGGATTCGGCGAGGAGGCGCTTCTGCTCGTCCTTGCGCGCAGCGAAATCACCCTTGGCCCGCCAGACCTGCGCGTAGAACGCGCCCACCTTCAGGCGGTCCACGCTGGACTTGGCAATCTTCAACTCGGTCGCGGCGTTGTCTATGGCGGCCTTGGCGTCCTCCTGCTTCTTCGCGGCCACCTCGGCGGCGAGATTCAGAGACCGCTTGGCATTCGCATCCTTGGCCGCTTCGAGATCAGCCTTGGCCTTGATGGTATTCGCGGTGGCCTCGGCGAGGGCGGTGTTCAGCTTGGCCATCCCCGTCTCGAGGTCGGCGATGCGCTGGGTCACCTGCTGCTGTTGTTCGGCGATGGTCGGCGGGTTCAGCGAGAGGCCGGTCAGCTCCCGGCCATCCGCCACTTCCCAGGCATAGGCACGGCCGGTCCAGTCCGTGGCGATGACGCGCTTGCCGTTGTAGGTGAGCGCGGCCCGCACGGGGAGGTCGTTCGTGATGGTGAAGGTCTTGCCCTTGTTGCCCTCGATGTCCCACGTCGTGATGGTCTTGTCCCGGCCGGCGGTGACCATGAGGCCGTCCACGGTCACGCGGACGCTCACCGCGCTGTTGTGGGCGGCGATGGACTTGACCTGCGCGCCCTCCTTGATGCTCCAGGTCTTCACCGTGCCGTCCTCGCTGGCGGAAACGAGCAGGTCCGGCGTGCGCCAGGCGAGCGAGGTGATGGCCCCGCGATGACCGCTGAAGGCCTGCACTTCCTGGCCCACTTCGGCATCCCAGACCACCACGCCACCGTTGCGGTCACCGGTCGCGAGGTAGGTGCTGGTGTGGTTGAACTCGGCGGCGAGCACCCAGTCGGTGTGCTTCTTCATCTTGTGAAGCTGCTCGCCGGTGGCGGTGGAATAGACCTTCACCAGCCGGTCCGGCCCGCCGAGGGCGATCCACTTCTGGTTCGAGGAGATGTCCGCCGCGAGCGCCACGTCCAGTTCATCGCCTGCCGTGAGGATGCGGTCCCCGGTGGTGATGTCCCAGACGGCGACGACGCCCTTGTTCGCGCCGCGTCCGCCGCCGGCGAGGAGGAGCTTGCCGTTGCGGCTGAACTTCACGTCGTGCGGAAAACCTTCGGGGAAGGGAAACACGCCCGCGAGCTGCAGGGTGTCGGTGTTGTAGAGAAAGACCTGCTTCTGGCCGCCGAGGGCGACGAGGGGAGCCCAAGGGCTGGCGGCCATGGCGGTGCTGGCGCTGGTCCGCGGGGTGCGGAGGACGGGCTCCAGCAGCAGATCGCCCGGCATGGGCGGCGCGCCCTCGGGCTTGCCGAACGAGGCGGCCGTGAGGCTCATGTCCACCTTGGGACGGTTCGAGGCGATGGCTTTGCTGCCGGAATTCTCCAGCAGGCCGCCCGCGATCCACTTCTTGATCACGTCAATCTCCTTGTCCGGGAGCTTGCTCTTCGGGGGCATGGTCGGCTCGGCGGCGTGCGTGACCACCTTGTAGAGCGAGGAGCCGTCGGGATCACCACCGACGACGATGAGGCCGGAACTGCCGCCTTTCATCGTGGCGCCGAAGGTCGAGAGATCGAGGTCGGCCTTGGGCTTGTCCGCGTTGTGGCACTTGAGGCACTGGTTCTTGAAGAGCGGGAGGACGTGCTCGTCGAACGTGACTTTTTGCGCACTGGCGGCAAGCGGGAGGCCGAGGACGGCGGCGGCGAGGAGGAGGCGGGGATTCATGGAAGGGGATTAAGAGCAAGAGCAGGAGTAAGATTAAGAGGCGGCAGCCAGGCTCATAATCATAATCTTAATCGTAATCCTACCGGATGTTTCAACCATCAGTGGTTAAAGATGAACTCCTTCGAGTTCAGCACGGCCCAGAAAAGGTCGTTCAGGACGACGGACTTCTCGGCGGGGGTCTTCGCGTCGGCCACGAAGGCAGCAAGCTTGGTCTGCTCGGTCTGCGTCGGCGGACGGGAGAGCGCGCGCCAGTAGAACTCCTCGATGATCTGCTCGGGCGTCTTGCCTTCCTTGGTCATGGCATTGACAAGGCCGCCGCCTTGAATCTTCTGGTTGACCGTGTCGCCATTGAGGAGGTGGAGCGCCTGCGAGAGGTTGGGCTCCATCTTCACTTCGCATGCGCAGACGGTGTCGCGGCTGGCGCGGCCGAAGGTGGTGAGGAAGTAGGTGGTGGTGCGGCCGTCCACGATCTCGACGGCGCGCGAACCCTCCGGCAGGCCGCGGAACTTGTTCCGGGTGGAGGTGACCTGGGTGATCGCGTCGAGCAGGATCTCAGCGCGCAGGCGGCGGATGGTGCCCTTGGCGAAGTTGCGCGTGTCCTCGGCGTTGGTCGCGTTGGACTTGGGCGTGAGCTGATAGGTGCGGCTGGCGCAGATGTCGCGCACGAGCTTCTTGAAGTTGTAGTTCGAGTCGGTGAAGCGCTTGCCCAGCTCCTCCAGCAGCTCGGGGTTCGAGGCCGGGTTGCTGATGCGCACGTCGTCCACGGGCTCCACGATGCCCTGGCCGAAGAAGTGCGCCCAGACGATGTTCGCGAGGTTGCGGGCGAAGAACGGATTCTGCGGCGAGGCGAGCCACTTGGCCATCACCTCGCGGCGGTCCTGACCGGCCTCCGGCTTGCCGCCGTCCGTGCCCAGGAACTTGGGCGGGATGTCGCGGTTGCCGACGGGGTGGCGAACGCCGCCATTGCCCCGGTCAAACACGACGGTCTCGCGCTGGTCCTCACCGGTCTTGCGGCCCACCTGCGCGAAGAACGCGGCGAAGCCGTAGTAGTCGTTCATCGTCCAGCGATCGAAGGGGTGGTTGTGGCACTGGGCGCACTGCATCCGCATGCCCATGAAGACCTGGGCGACATTCTCGGAGAGCTTCAGCACATCGGTCTCGACCTTGTAGAAGTTCGCCGCCGGGTTGGCGAAAGTGCCGCCCTTGGCCGTGAGCAGCTCCTGCGTGAGCTTGTCCATCGGGACGTTCCGGGCGAACTGGTCCTTGAGCCAGTCGTAATACTGGAGCGCGGACTTGTATTGGAACTGGTTGTTGTCGGTGCGGATCTGGAGCAGTTCGGCGAACTTCATCACCCACAGTTCGGTGAACTCAGGGCGTTCGAGCAGTTCGTCCACCTTCTTCTCGCGCTTCTTCGCGCTCTTGTCGGAAAGGAAGGAGCGGACCTCCTCGGGGCTCGGCATCGTGCCGGTGATGTCCAGCGTCACGCGACGGATGAAAGAGGCATCGTCCGCCACCTCACTGGGCGTGATGCGGATCTTCTTGAGTTTGGTGTGAACAAGGGTGTCAATGTAGTTGTTCTCAGCCACCTGTGGGAAAACGAAGGAGGGGTCCTTGGGGATCGCCAGGATCTGCGCACCCACGGTGAAGGCATCGAAGCGCGCCATCACGAAGGCCTCGCCGCGCTTGTCGGCGGTGACCAGGCCGGTCTTCGTGATCTTGGCGCTGGTGTCGTTGTTGCTGACAAAGAAGGCGGTCCGCGTCACATCGCGGTCGGTGCCATCCGAATACTTCGCGCGGACGGTGAACTGCTGGGTGGCGCCGGAACCTTCGAGCACGGCCTGCTTGGGAAAGATCTCAATGCCCGTGACTTCCGCGATGCCCTTCGGGTCCGTCACGGCCCCGGCCTCGATCCACTTCAGCACGGTCTGATACAGTTCGTCCGTCGTCTCGAAGGACTTGCCGCCCGTGTGCAGCACGGAACCGGTGGCCTTGGTGAGCAGGAGGCTCTCCTCGGGCAGGGCGAGATTGACGCGGCGGCCCAGCATCTGCCGGGTGATCTTGCCGTAGTCACCATCGGGATCGTAGCCGAAGAGGGAGAGGTGGAAACCGTCCTTGCCGCGGGCCGAGCCGTGGCAGGAACCGGTGTTGCAGCCCGCCTTGCTGAAGACCGGCATCACATCCAAGGTGAAGCTGATGGCGGGAGTGAAACCGGACTTTTCCACCGCGACCGGCAGGGTGAGGGTCCTGCCCTCGAACTTGACCTGCAGTTCGGTCTTGCCGTCGGCGACCGGGAAGACCGTGGCCTTGTCGAAACGGGCAAAACTCTTGTCCGCGAGCGCAAACTGCGACTGGCCGGTCACGTCCCGGGTGGTGCTGTCCGAATAAACGGCCTGCACGACAACGGTCTGAAAGTCCACCTTCGAGGACAGGGTGATGTCCGGCGGGTAAGCGCGGACGTCCACGAGGGTCGGGGCGGCGAACGCGGCGAGCGGGAACGCCAGCGTGAGGGCGGTGAGGAGGGTTCTCATGGGGAAAGTAATTGGTGATGGGTGAACCAGCTCACTTGCCGGGTTTGGCCGGAGACTTCTGAACCGGCTTGGGCTCGGGCTTGGCCTCGGCCAGTTGCTGGCGGGTGGGGTCAATGCGCAGCGCGCCGCTGCTGGCGAAGGTCTGCGTCAGGTCCTGCCCCTTGAGCTTGAGGTTCATCGCCACGAAGATCGTGCGGTGCATGCCCTTGACGGCGTTGGTCGCGGTGATCACATCGAAGACGATTTCCTTGTCGTCCTTGGTGATGAACTTCGGCTCGGCGGTGGTGCCGGCGGGCAGGCCCATGAGCTTCACCTCGGCCCGGCCCTCGAAGGGCGTCTTCTGGTCGAGCGCGCAGACGAGCTTCACCGGCGTGCCGACGATGGTGTTGGTCTGGGTGATCTTGCCGCTCACGAAGGCGGGCGCGACCTCGAGGTCCGCCAACTGCGTGGAGGCGTAGGCCGTGCCGCCCTGGACCGTGGCCGAACCGAGGAAGGCGATCTTCCAGGTCTTGGTGGCCGCGCCGGCATTGGCGTTGAGCTGGTAGGCGGCGGATTTCTCGCCCTTCGGGATGGTGATGTCCGGGGTGCTGCCGGTGCCGGGCGGGTTGTAGAGGTTGATGACCTTGATGGGCTCATCGAAGCCTTCCTTGCGCTCGACCAGGATCTTCACATCCAGCGAGCCGCTCTGGACGAGGGGTGCCCGCAGCGTCTCGACGCTGATCTTGAAGGGCAGTTCTTCCACCACGGCGACCGCGATCTTGTCGGTCCAAGTCTGGTAATAGACGCCGTCGTTGCCGTTCTGCACGAGGTCGTAGTTCTGCCAGACGCCGCCCTTGACCGACGCTTTCGCGTCCGCCGGGGTGCGGATGGCCAGGTTGGCCAGGGTGCCCGCGATGGGCGCATCCGCCGCGGCCTCGAACACGACCGGCCAGGTGGTCTGGTCCTTGGGAATGTTCACAGCCTGCATGGTGATGCCCGAGGGGAAGCTCTCCATCGCAAACTGCAGGTCGCTCACCTCGCCGGGAAGGTCCTTGCGGCGCACGCTCTGGAGCGAGGCGAAGCGGTTGCCCCGGGCGACGACGATGGACTTGCGCGTCTGGGTGTCGTAACGCGCCGTGTCAGCGATGTAGGTGGTGAGTTCCGGCTGCACGGGGGTCAGCTCGATGCGGTAGGTGCAGTCCGGCCCGCCGTAGCCGAGATGGTCGGTGATCTTGAGGGTGAAGTCGCCATCCCGGGGGGTGGTGAAGCGCAGGTAGCTGTCCGCGCCGCCGGTGTCGTCGTTGCTGGCGATGGTCTTGCCGTCGGCGTCCGCAACCATGAGCACGGTGTCGAGCTGCGAACGGATGCGGCGGGCGAAGACGTTGATGTCATAGACCTCGCCCTTCTTCGCGGTGAAGCGGAACCAGTCCACGTCGCCCTTCCGGTCAATAATGCCGTTGAAGGCGATGGGCAGCGAACCGGAGGCAACCGTCGCGGACTTCACCTCGTCGTTCGGCTCCTTCTCGTTCACGTTGCCGAAGTTCGAGATGCGGACCACGTTCAGCGAGGGGGCCGAAAGCCCCTTGCGCTCGGCCACCACGCCGAACTTGAAACGGTTGGGCTGGGGCAGGCTGAAGGTCTGGGTAAAATCACCGCCGGCATCGCCGAGGAACTTCACTTCGAGGGACTCGCCGGCCTTGCCACCGGGAGGAAACACCGCGCTGGGCCGGGGGAAGCTGCCAATGTGGACGCGATACGGGTTGCCGCTGCCACCGTAGCTCGTCTCGCGCACCTCGATCAGATACTCGCCGTCCGCCGGCGCGACGACCGTCGCATAGGCGTCCTGGACGAACAGCGCGGTGTCATCGGCCTTGGCCAGCACCTTGCCGCCCTTTTCGAGGATGGCGACGTAGGGATCGAACATCGTGCGGCCCAGCCGCATGCCCTCGACTTCGACGGATATGGGCTCGCCCTTCTTGACCTCGACCAGGTAGTAGTCCACGTCCTCGTTGCTCATCGTGCCGAGCACGGTGGTGTTGAGGGAAATGCGCTGCGCCTTGTCCTGCGTGGTGTTCGGCTCCTTCTCGTCAATCTGCGGGAACGGCCCGACGACAAAGGTGCGCAGGTCGGAGACGCCAGTCTTGGTGCGGATGCGGATCTTGTGCTCGCCGAGGGGGCAGTCGGCATCCAGCTTCACGCGCGCGAGGACGTAGTTGTCCTTCTTCTCCTTGAGTTCGAGGATCTTCACGCCCGGCTCGTAGAGGAGCACTTCCTCGGCGTCGGCCAGGCGGGAGCCGTTGAACTTCAATTCAACTTCCGTGCCGCGCTGGACGCCATTGGGCGAGGTGCTTTGCAGCGTCGGAGCGACGGCCCCGGCGGTGAGCGCGGAGGCGGCGAGGAGGGTGAGGGCGAGCGTGCGGGTGTTCATGCGGAGGTGAGAGGGACTAAGGTCAGGATCAGGATTATGAGCAGGCGGAGAAGGCACGGGGGAAAACTCGGTTCCGGCCCGTGGTCCTAATCTTAATCCTGCTCCCGCTGTTCATCGTTTTAAGAACAACGGGGCAATGCCGTATGCCGGACATTGCCCCGCCAAGTAGTCAATTCGTCGGTCGGAATCCCATGCGCGCTCAGGCGAGCAGGTCCTTCTGGACGTGGCCGTCAATGACGATGGCCTGCGGGCGGCTGCCGGGGGACATGAGGCGGCGCTCGGGGTCAATGCCGATGAGGCTGTAAACCGTGGCCGAGTAGTCGCTGACCGTGAGCGGGTCGTTCTCCGGCTCCGCGCCCTGGGCGTCGGACGAGCCGTGGATGTAGCCGCGCTTGACGCCGCCACCGGCCATGACGATCGAGAAGACCTTGGGCCAGTGATCGCGACCGGCGGTCTGGTTGATCTTCGGCGTGCGGCCGAACTCGGAAGTCACATACACCAAGGTGTTGTCCAGCATGCCGCGCTCGTCGAGGTCGCGGACGAGGCGGGCGAACGCCTGGTCGAAGTTGGGCATCTGGTTTTCCATCGCGCGCTTGATGTTGTCGTGATGGTCCCAGCCGCCGTAAGTCATGGAGACGAAGCGGACGCCGGATTCCACGAGGCGGCGGGCGAGCAGCATGCGCTGGCCGGCGGTGTTGCGGCCGTATTCGTCGCGCAGCTTGCTAGATTCCTTCTCGATGTCGAACGCCTCGCGGGCCTTCTCCGAGGAGATGAGGCTGTAAGCGCGCTGATAGAAGGTGTCCATGCCGTCGAGGGCGTCGGTCTTCTCCAGCTTGGAGAAGTGCTCGTCCACCGCAGCGCGCATCGAGCGACGGGTGGCGAAGCGCTGGTCATCAATGCCGGTGGGCAAGGTCAGGTCACGGACCTTGTAGCCGGCGCTCGCGGGGTCGGCCCCGAGGCTGAACGGCGCGTAAGCCGAGCCGAGGTAACCCGTGCCACCATTGGCGGTGACGGACGGGATCGCCACGTAGGGCGGCAGGTTTTGGCGGGGTCCAAGCTCGTGGGAGACCACGGAGCCGAAGCTGGGATAGACAAGTGCCGGGCTGGGGCGGACGCCGGTCATCATGTTGTGCGTGCCGCGCTCGTGGGCGGCCTCGCCGTGGGTCATGGAGCGGACGACCGTGATCTTGTCGGCGATCTTGGCCGTTTCCTTCATCAGCTCGGAGAAATACACGCCGTCAAGCTTGGTCTTCACGGTGCCCATCGGGCCGCGATACTCGACGGGGGCATACATCTTGGGGTCGAACGACTCCTGATGCGCCATGCCGCCGGGCAGGTAAATGTTGATGACGTTCTTGGCCTTGCCTTCCTTGGAGGGAGCGGCCTCATAGGCCTCCGCCTTCATGGCGTCGCCGAGCGTCAAGCCGAGGGTGCCCAGTGCACCGACTTGGAGGAAATTGCGGCGGGAAGTGAAATAGCTGTGGTCAGCCGAATTGCACCAGCGAGGTTGATAGTTGCTCATACAGTCTTTTTAGTATTCTCGTCCCCATTGCTGACGGAACCGCAGCGGCATTATTCGACAGCGGCGAAAAAAACTTCTTCTTTTCTGCGCAAACGGATTTCCGCGCCCGCAGTGCGCCTCCCGGCGTCAATTCACCGCCGCTGCCACCGCCAGCCGAGCTCCACCCGGGTGCTGCCGCTCAGTTTGAAAGGCTCCGCAATCCGCAGCCCCTCCACCCAAAAGAGCCGGCCATCCGCCGCCTCCGCCACCAGCCGCCGACGGCGCTCCGCCGCCGGAATCTTGGCGTTGGTGAACAAATCCTGAAGTTTCACCGGCTGGCCCAGGCCGCTGGGTTGAAAGCGGTCGCCGGACCGCCAATGCCGCAGCACGATGCGGGGACCGACCTTGTCCGCGTCGAACCGCTCATGGCTTTTCACGGGCCGGGGCCGCTGGGGAGCCACGCGCGGCCCGATCCGCCAGCGCACCTCCACGCCATCGAAGGCGACGGTCCCGCGTTTGGAGTCCAAGCGGCACTCCTTCAGCCCGGAATTGTCCGCTGCCGGGGCCGCGTGCAACAGCGACACGCGGCCCGAGGCCGCCTCGCGCACCAGCCAGCCGGTTTCCCAGGAATGCTTCACCCCGGGCTGCAGCCGGAGGCGCTCGACCAATTCAAAGTCCGTGGCCAGCCCCAGCCCCGCCAATTCCAGACACACGCACTGGCGCTGCACCGCCAAAGGCAGTTCCCCGTAGGGCACGCGCTTCCTGGCCGGGAGCCACGCGCGGGCCGCCGCCTGCGCCATCTCCGCGTCCGCACCGACAATGTCCATTGCCCGCAACACCGTGCGTTCCACGCCCGGCTGGTAATGCTCGCGCAACAGCGGCAGCAGCTCCTGGCGGATGCGATTGCGCAAAATGTCCACCGAGGCGTTGGAGGCATCCTCGCGGAAGCGGATCGTTTCCGCCTGCGCAAAGTTCAGCAGTGCGACCTTCGACTGGTCCAGCAGCGGGCGCACGAGTGTGAGCGATTTGTCCGCCGGAGAAGCACTCCGCCACTTCATCCCCGCCAGCCCACCCCCTGCCCCGCGCAGCAGTCGCAGGAAAAACAGCTCCACCTGATCGTCCGCATGATGCGCCACCGCGACCGTGCCCAAGCCCAGCCGCTTCGCCGCCCGCGCCAGAAACCCGTGCCGCAGCTCCCGCGCCGCCATCTCGACCGACCAGCCGCGCTCGCTTGCCAGACCGCGCACATCGCCCGCTTTCACGACGCATTCCAATCCTAGCTTCTCCGCCGTCCGCTGCACAAACCGCGCATCCGCAGCACTCGCCTTGCCCCGCAACTGATGGTTGAAGTGGGCCACCACCAGCCGCCAGCCGCGCTCCGGCGCGAGCGCATGGAGCACCCGCAGCAGCACCATGGAATCCACGCCGCCCGACACCGCCACGAGCACGCCCGTCCCCTCCGGCAGCAAACCCCGCTGGCGGATTTGCGCTTCGACGTGGGCCACGAGCGCTTGCATGGGGTGATGCTAAGCCGTTTGGGGCCGCGCGGCAGCGGAAAAGTTCCCGTTGAGGGATGGGTTGCAGCAATGGCCTCGCCTCAATCAGCAGCCCGTTCGCGCCCACACGGCTCATCCGACCGTTCCGTCTGGAACGAATACCATCCGCAATCGCTCGTCTTGTCGCTTATGAAGAGCCCTCCCCGTCATCGGTTCATCCTTGGCAGCCTCCTGCTGGGAATTGTCGTCCTGCTCGGGGTCGCCCCGGCCACGCGTGCAGCCGATGCCGCCGACCAGAAAGACCAGGCCGGGCGCGGCAAGTTCATGTCCTTCAAGGACGGCACGCTGACGCTCAAGGGCAATTACGGCGTGCTGGCCTGGCATAACGTCACAGAGAAGACGCAGGTGCTGCGTTGGGACGATGCCGCCGTCGAGTATAAGCCCGCCGGCAACGCCGAAGCCCTGCACAAGGTCGAGGCCGGGGCCTGGGTCATGGTCGGCGGCGGCAAGTCGGTCATCCGCGTCGGCTCGCGCAAGGGGCGCACCACGGGCACCTTCGTCTCGTTCAAGGACGACCGGCTGCTGCTCCTCGGCACCAACCTCGGCGGCAGCTACGTGAAGAAATACGGCAACCAGGTCCACTTCAACAAATTTGCCGCCGACGTGCCGGTTTACGAAAGCATTGATGGCGGTGACTTCACCTTGGCCGGCACCCCGACGACGGCTTTGCCCCGCGTCAAGGAAGGGACCATCCTCACCATCTACGGTGAGGGCGATGACAACATCACCCGCATCGAGATCGGTGTGCCGAAGAAGCCGTAACCCGCAACTGCACCGCGTCTGCAAGCACCTTGTTCCCCTGCCAAGCAGTGTCAGCCCTGTGCTTTATGAAACTCGTCGCCCGCTTCATCCTTACCTGCCGCATCGTGCCCTGCGCCGTTGCCCTGCTCCTGCTGGGCGTCGCCCCGTGGACGCTCACAGCCGCCGAGACGTCAACGGTGACCGACCAGAAGGACCAGCACGGGTTTGGCCGATTCATATCCTTTAAGAACGGCACGCTGACCCTCCGGGGCAATCACGGCATCCTCGTCTGGCACAATCTCACGGACAAAACCAAGGTCGTTCACTGGGACCACGCCGCCGGAGAATACAATGCCTCGGGCACGGCGGAAGGGTTGAGCAAAGTGGAAGCCGACGCCTATGTCATGGTCACCCAAGGCAGGGCGCTTGTCCGGGTTGGCGCCAGAAAAGAACGCGTCACGGGAACCTTCATATCCTTCAAGAACGACCGGCTGATGATCATGGGCAAAGACCTCCCGGACGCGTTCACCAAACGCTATGGCAGCACGCTTCACTTCAACAAGTTTCCCGAAGGCCTCCCGGTTTTCGAGAGCCTTGATGGCGGCAGCTTCAAGCTGGTCGGCCCCGCCGAGAAAGTTTTGGCCACCGTCAAGGAAGGGACGATCGTCACCATTTACGGCGAGGGCGACGACAACAACACGCGGATCGAACTCGGCGTGCAGAAGACGAAGTGACCACACCCCGTCCGACGAAGTTCACCGTGATGAAGCACCTCCCGACCCTTTGCGCGTGGCTGTTCGCGACGGCGCTCTTCGCGGCGGAACCCGGCAAGGGACCCGCCTTCAGCGGCACCTTCGTCGCCTTTCAGGACGGCACGCTGACGCTCAAAGGCAACTCGGGCGAACTCTTCCGGCAGCCAGTCGGCACCAACTTCCACGCCTTCCAGAACAATGAGCACGGCCCCGGAGCCAAGCCGGTGGACCCCGCCGACGCGCTCGGCCGCGTCCTGCCCGGGACGGTGTTTCAGGTCAATGTCGCGACGCACGAACTCGTTTTCGGGCTGGACCACCGGGTCATCGGCACGTTCGTTTCGTATCAGGATGGCCGGCTGGTGCTCCGCGCCGCGGATGCTCCGCCGGGCTTCGTCCAGAAACCCGCCGGCACGGTTTCACTCGCGATCAATCCCGGCATTCCCGTGCTCGAAAGCATCCAGGGCGGCGACTACAAGCCCGCCGGTCCCGCCGGGAAGTTTCTCCAGACCGTGAAGCCCGGCACGCTGCTCACCGCGCGCAGCGAATACGATCCGGACCGCATCGAGGTGCTCCAGGTCGGCGATCCGAAACGAAAAATCGAACGCTACATCGGGCAAACCCGGGGAACCGTGCGCGGCTCGTTCGTGGCCTTCAAGGATGGCGTCCTCCGGCTGCGCGGCAAGGGCCTCACGGCACTGGCCGCCAACGAGTATGAACGGGTGATGAACCTGCGGATTGCCGATCATGTCCCCGTGGTCGAGAGCATTGACGGAGAGGCGCATCAGCCCGCCGGGATCGCTGCTTTGAAAACGCTCAGGGAAGGAACGATCGTGACGGTCCGCAAGGTGGAAGAGGTGATTCTTGAGGTTCAAATCGGCGTGGCCAAGAAGAACTGATCCACCCATGCCCGGCGGCTCCATTCCAATCGAACTCAAGCGCACCGGCTCCTACCGATGAAATCCATTCTCCCCCTGCTGGCCGGGTTCATGTTTGCCGCCGCAGCCTCCGGCGCGGAGCCCGTGGTCTTCCACGCCCGCACGGCGCAGAGCGGCAAATGGTCCGACGCCCGGACCTGGGCCGGCGGACGCCAACCGCAAGCCGGTGACTTCGTCCAGGTCCGTGCCGGCCACATCGTGACCTACGACGTGAATTCACCTGCCGCCCTGCGGATGCTGCACGTCGCGGGCAAGCTCACGTTCTCGCGGGAAGTCTCCACCTTGCTCGACGTCGGCCTCATCAAGGTCGAGCCCGGCGAGACCACGACCGAGGACGGCTTCGACTGTCACGATGCCGCGCCCGCGCCCGCCGCTGGCACCGCGCTGCCGGTGCTCGAAATCGGCACGCAGGCTTCGCCCATCCCGGCGGGCGTGAAGGCCACCCTCCGGCTCCGACATTTCAAGGGCACGAACCCGGAAACCCTGCCCGCCATCATCGCCTGCGGCGGGCGCTGGGACGTGCATGGCGCGCCAATGAACCGCACCTGGCTGAAGCTCGCCACGCCCGCCAAGGCCGGGGATCTTCGCGTCACCGTGGAGCAGCCGGTGGCGGACTGGCGAGTCGGCGACCGCCTCATCATCACCACCGGCGAGTGGCACCCCATCGAGTCCGGCACCACGTTTCAGAAGCGGCAGTTTGGCCGCCAGAAGCCGGTGGGCACGGAGGAGCGGGTGATCGCGGCCATCGAGGGCGCGGTGCTCACTTTGGATCGTCCGCTCAATAAAGCCCATCACGCCGAGGCCATGCGGCGTTGTGAAGTCGCCAACCTCTCGCGCAATGTCGTCATCGAGTCCGCCGATCCCGCCGGCGTGCGCGGGCACACGATGTATCACCGCGATTCCTCCGGCGGCATCAGCTACGCGGAGTTCCGGCACTTGGGCAAGGACGGCGTGCTCGGCAAATACGCGATCCACTTCCACCTCGTGCGCGACACCATGCGCGGCAGCGGCGTGCTCGGCGCGAGCATCTGGGACTCGCACAACCGCTGGGTCACCATCCACGGCACCGACCATCTGCTCATCCGTGACTGCGTCGGCTACCAGTCGCGCGGGCATGGTTACTTCCTCGAAGACGGGACTGAGCAGTGGAACGTGCTGGACCGCAACCTCGCCGTGCAAGCCTTCGGCAGCGTGCCCCTGCCCAAGCAGGTGCTGTCCTACGATCCGAACGACGGGGCGGGCTTCTGGTGGGCGAACGGGCGCAACACCCTCACCCGCAATGTCGCGTGCGAGAACGACCGTTATGGCTACCACTTCCACCTCGCCAAGACGCCCGATTTCGACCCCGTCCTCCGGCTGCGCTCCCCGGACGGAACGGTCGCCGAGCGCGACGTGCGCACGCTGCCGTTCTTCCGTTTCGAGGACAACGAGTCCCACAGCGAAGGCCTCTTCGACTTCCGCTTCGGCGACGAGGAGCACGGCTCGGTGCGGGGAGACCGCGAACATCCCTTCATCGTCCGCAACCTGCGCACCTGGGCGTCGCACTATGCGATCCGGCCCAACGTGGGGTTCTTCCTGCTCGACGGCCTGCGGGTGAAGGACGCCGTGTTCGGCATCTACCATCCCGACTATGATGTGCATGTGTATCGCAACATCGCCCTCCACAACGTCACCGCCGAGCCGATCAACGGCGGTCATGACGAGGCCAGCCTTCCGTATGGCGATTTCACCTATGACCGCCTCGCGTTTGCCGACTGCGCACTGAAACGCGATCCGCTCGTGCAACTGACGGGCATCGCGCCCAAGCCCGGCGTCGCGGCGCACTTCCGTGGCGTCACCATCACCAACAGCGCCTCACGCGAGGGCGGGGTCGTGGATTTCGGCGGCGGCCCCCGGACGCGGAAGACCGAGCATCCCGTGAGCTACTACTTTCATGGCACGACCGCGATCGGCACGGTGACGCGCGTCGCCGCACGGCCACTCCGCAGGCCCTGAATGACGGTGACTTTCGCAGCCTTGATGGCTGGACCGGACCCGAAGCGCGCGCGACCGAAGCGAAGGGCATTACCTTTCCCCAGCTCCTCGCACCCGTGGATGATCTGCCGCCCGCGACCTTGATCACGAGCGTCCAGCCAGTGGGCGCCAAACGCATCGTGCGCGGTGTCTCCCACGACAATGGCGAGATCGCGACCATCTCCGTCAATGGCCGCCCCGCCACGATCACCACCCAGCACGCCGGCGTGGCGGACTGGGTCATCACGCTGGAAGCTCCGACCGACGGTGGCTACCTCGCCAAGGCCACCGACCGTGCGGGGAATGCCGAGCAGACGCCGCACAAGGTCAGCCAAGTCCCGTGACTGGGCAGAGCCCGCCCAGAGGCGCGCGGCATTCATGCCGCTTCAGCGTGCGGAGTCCATTGGCATGCTGATAGGGCGCATCCGCACACTGCCCCCGGGGCGCGGCCCTCTGGGCCGCAGCGGCTGGCAGCAGGAAATGACGTAGGAATACCCGGAGCCGTTTTAGCAAGGTTGCCGCGCTCCGAGGCAAGCGAGGACGCTTGCGGCACGGCCGGCCGGAGGCCGGCGCTACGTGGCGCCGGCGTCCGCGCCGGCCCGATTTCGGCGGACGTGAACGTCGCGCGCCTCACGCTCCCAGCAGCCACGGCGCGCCCACCGCCTCGCCCAGCCCGCGCAGAGTCTTGCACAGTTCGTCCGAGAGCGGGACGCCGTCGCGGGTGCGGGCGGCGAACTGCTCCCGCTCGGGATCACCGGCCACCAGCACGGGCTGGCTCTCATCCGCGCGGCGGGTGGCCCGCAGCGCGCCCATCATGTCGTCCAGCCCTGCCTCAAACTCCCCTTCCTCCGTGAACGCCTTCGGGTCCAGCGCGAGGAAGAAGTGGCCGACGTTGTAACGGGGCGCGTCGGGATGCTCCTTGGGCCGGGTCGCCGCGAAGAAGGACCCGCTCAAGGTCGTGGAGAGGATTTCCACCATCGTGGCCAGCCCATAGCCTTTGTGGCTGCTCATCTCGGGCAGGCCCCCGAGCGGCGTGAGCCGGATGTTCTTCACCGCTGCGGCGGCGTCGGTAAGCGGCCAGCCTTGGGCGTCAATCGCCCAGCCGGGACGCAGTTCCTTCCCGTGCCACGCGGCCATCTTCACCTTGTTGAAGGCCACCGTGCTCGTGGCCAGGTCCAGGCAGAAGGGCGGTCCATTCTTGCCCGGTGCCGCCAGCGCGATCGGGTTCGTGCCCAGCATCGCCTCCGCGCCAAACGTCGGCACGATGCCCGGCCGCCACGTCGCGCTGGTGACGAAGCCGATCAAGCCGCGCTCGGGAGCCATCGTCGCGTAGGCACCGGCGGCACCAAAGTGGTTCGAATTCCGGACCGACACGACGCCGACGCCGCACTTCGCCGCCTTGTCCATGGCCAGCCGCATGGCGCGCTGCGAGGGCAGGTGGCCGAGGCCGCCGTCGCCGTCCACCAGCGCGGTCACGGGCGTCTCGCGCACCACGCGCACCTGCGGACGCAGCGTGAGCTTCTGCGAGCGGCGATACTCGTCATACAGCGTCATCGTCGAGACGCCGTGGGACTCGATGCCGCGCAAGTCCGCGTAAAGCATCACCTCGACCGTCGCGGCGATGCTGTCATCGTCGAGGCCCCAGGCGCGAAGGATGGCGGCGGCTTGCAGGGCGAGTTGTTCAGCGGGAAAGCGCATCGTGGTTAAGCTCCAAAATCCAAGCGACGAATTTCCGTGCGGCTGCTTGCGAAAAACCGTCGCCAAAGTCCCGAAATCAAATCCCCTCTCCCCCATCGGGGGAGAGGGCCAGGGTGAGGGGGCGACGTGCGAACCACAGACCGCTCGCCTGCGCAAGAAACCAGTCCACGCCCAATCCACCTCGACCGAATGCCGTCAGTCACCCTGCCCACGAAAACCGAACCCCCTCGCCCCGCGAGGCACGAGCGGGGCGAGGGTTGGGGAGAGGGGAGCTTCAATGATGCTACGAGGTCCCGCACCTGCTCCCCTTGCACCGCGTATGGAGTCCCGGCTTCAGCCGGTGGAACGCGCCTGCGATCAAGACGCTGCGCGGAACGCCGACTGAGGATCGAACGCCCCGCCGCCTGAAGGCGGGACTCCGAGCTTGGGGCATGCGGAGAGGGTGGCTTTGATGGGACGACGACGTAACGCACCTCCTCTCCCCGGCCCTCTCCTCCATTCCATGGAGGAGAGGGAGGAGAGGCGCAGAGGTTCGGTTGCGGTTGGCGCAAAGCGAGGCGCTCACAGGACTCCGTGCGGCCTTCCCCCTCACCCCAGCCCTCTCCCCCAATGGGGGAGAGGGAGAAGAAGTATTCGGACTTCGGTGCGTTTAATCCAAACTCGTTCACGACTTGAACTTCGCCGCCAGTGCCTCGGTTCCCCGCGCCAACACCCCCAGATCCGAACCCACCGCCACATAACTAAAGCCCAGCTTCAGCCAGTGCTTTGCGTCCTCCTCCACCGGCGCGAGGATGCCCGCCGCCTTGCCGGTCTTGAGGATGCGTGGCAGAGCCTCCTCGATCAGCGCCTTCACGTCGGGATGCCGGTTGTTGCCCAAGTGGCCCATGTCGGCCGCGAGATCGCTCGGGCCGATGAAGAGGCCGTCCACACCCTCCACCGCACCGATGGCCTCGATCTGGCTCAGGGCCGCGCGCGTCTCGAGCTGCACCAGCACGCAAACCTCGTCGTTGGCGCGCTGGTAGTAATCCGTCACCCGGCCCCACTTGTTCGCGCGATGCGTGACCGCGACGCCGCGGATGCCTTGCGGCGGGTAGCGCACGGCGCGGGCGGCGGCCCGGGCTTCGTCGGCGTTCTGCACCCAGGGCACGAGGAAGTTCTGCGTGCCGATGTCGAGGAAGCGCTTGAAGAGGATCGCGTCGTTCCACGCGATGCGCACCACCGGGGCCGCCGTGCCACCGACGCATGACTGTAGATGGTTGAAGACCGCCGGCAGCTCGTTCGGCGCGTGCTCGGTGTCAATAAGCAGCCAGTCGAAGCCCGAGCCGGCGATGATCTCCATCGTGAGGTTGCTGCACAGGCTGCTCCAGAGGCCGATCTGGGGACGGCCCTCGCGGAGGGCTTGCTTGAAGGAATTGGGGGGCAGTGTCGTTTTCATGGAAAAGCTTCGCCGGGAGAAACACCCGCGCGGCGAAACACGCAAGCAGTTTCTGACACAAAGGGTTGAAGCGGGCGCATCTTGGCACTGCCCCCGCACGACGGCGGAGCGCGGCCCGCTGGGCCGCAGCGGCTGGCAGCAGGGAAAGGCTTGGGAAACTCCGCAGCCCGTTCTGCAGGGTGGCCGCTGCGGCCCGGAGTGCCGCGCTCCGGGGGCAGTGCGCGGATGCGCCCGTTGAAGCGGGCGCATCTCAGTTTCTTGCAAGGCGTCTCCGGTCAAATGGAGAAACCCGGAGGGTTTCAAGGTGAATAGCCGTGGGTGAAACCCACGGGGAGCGGTTTTCCAGTTCGACCCTGACAGGGTCGAACTCGCTCATCGGCTGGCGTTGCGTTCAACCCCTCCCGGGGTTGTGCCCCTGGACTCGCTCACCGTGGGTTTCACCCACGGCTATTCATGTGACACCCCTCCGGGGTGATGGAAGTCCGTGCCGGCACCCCTGCAAGAAACTGAGATGCGCCCGGTTGAAGCTGAGGCAGGCCATTCTCGGCGTTCGTCGCGCCCGCCCGCCCGCTTCACTCATCGCGCGCTTCCAGATGAACACGATCCAGAAACCAAAAGCGCTGTGGTTCGCCGTCGCCGGTGAAAATCGCCACACGGCGGATGGACTTCATGTTGAGCGGATGGATCTGTGGTCCCCGCTCGATCTCCGCCATCGAGATGCGAAGGTGATTCCAGCCGCGTTGCAGCTCAAAGCCGCGCTCGAAGCGGTCCGCCAAGGTGCGACCGCCGCGATTGTCATTCACCCGCACGAAGAGGCGGAACGGATCGCGGGGATTGAACACGTCCAGCGTCAGGGCGCGGAAAGTGGTCCAGTCCTTGTCGCCGGCGGCATAGTTCACCCCGGCCCAGTCCCCGGCCCCGCCGATGACGCGGAGCGACTGCTCGCCTTCCGAAGCCCGGGCGCGGGTGAAGGCGATGTTGGTCGGGTGCCCGCGTGAGCCGCCCTGCGCCCGCCAGAGGCGCAGTTCTTCCTCGTTCTCAAAGTCGCCCAGCGAGGGAAAGTGTTTCTGCCGCCACCGCAGCCCGCGCCACTCCTCGTAGGCCGGCCAGAGGGCGACCGCCAGCGCACCAGCGAAGGCGACCGCATGGCCGCCGCGCCAGCCCCAGCGGCCGGGGCGCCGCCAGGCAGCAATGCCCGTGAGGGCCAGACCAGCCCCCAGGCTGCCGTTGATGAAGTCGGCCATGCTCTTGGTGCGCCCGAAGTAAGGCTGCAGGATTTCAACCGCTCCCGCGAAGGCGACTGCCAGCGTAAAGGCCAGCAGGTGGCGTCGCGCAGCCGGCTGCACCCGCGCCGGCAGGGCGTAGAACAGCACTGCTGCCAGCCAGCCCAACAAGGGGACATGGCCCACATCGAAGACCCGGCTCCAGAAGGCGCCGTTCACCTGGACCCGGACGGGCCCGAAGAAGGCGGCGGTCAGCAGCGCCAGGGTGAACGCCAGCGCGATGGATTTACGGAGCATCATAATACCAAATCCCAATGCAAGTCGGTAGATAGCCGCCGGAGGCCACCCCTCACCCCAACCCTGCCCCCCTCCTCCGAGGAAGGGAGAGGGGGAAGAGGCGCGTCACGGTCCGCCCCAGCGATGCCACCGATAGTCATTGGGGATTGGTATAACTCCACAAACCCAGCGCGAGATCGAGCCGGCACGACGTGGTGCGTTCAGCCCACCGGTTTGAAGCGAGACTGCTCACGTCGTCTCCGGCGGGGGCGCTCACTTGCGCACCAGCATCGTCACGCCCAGGAAGAGCCGCCGGCTGATGGCCTTGCGCAGCTTGACCGGCAGCGCACCGACACAGGCCTCGGTGGTGAGGGTCAACTGGTTGAACAGCCCGCTCTGGCGGCACTTGCCGAAGCGGTAGGTGAAGGCCTCGGAGAATCCAATCCGGCGCACCAGTTCGTTCATCTCGCGATAGGTCCACTCCCGCAGATGCATGCCTTCCGCATGGTCGGAGAAATAGGAGGAGGCATCGTGCGGACCAGAATACTTGTGCGGCGTGTCGAAGATATAGACGCCGCCGGGCCGCAGCACGCGGAGCACGGTGCGGAAGTGATCCTCGTGATCGTCCGGGTGGACGTGCTCGAGAAACTGGTAGCTGAAGGCCATGTCCACGGAGCTGTCCGGCAGGTTCAGCGTGTAGCCATCGTAGGTCTCGAAATGGAAATTCTTCGGCACCTTTTGCTGGCCGCCGCTCTGGTCCGAGATGTCGAGCGCGATGACCCGCTCGACGTGCTGGCACATCTCGTAAGCCAGCCGGCAGTCGCCCGGCGCGATCTCCATGAAGGTCTTCACCCCGGCCAGATGGGGGCGGAGAATGCGCATGCGCGCGGCCACGGCGCGGCGGCTGAACTCCTCGGTGTCCCGGCGGGTGAGCCGGGGGTGGTCGGGAACGCGTTGAAACAACTCGTCGTAGAGCTGCGCAAAGAGGGCGGTGCGCTGAGGGCGGGTGGAGTTCATCAGCCGCCCGTGGAGGTCCTTCTCGACCTCGTATTGGTGGCGCAGCGATTCCAGCGGGCGATTGTCTTCGTCCATGCGACGGTTGCGTTGGGCGGAGTGTCCGAGCGCGGTGGAACTGGAGCAAGGTTTTTCCGACCGGATGGCAACCGGCGGGCGCATCTGGACACTGCCCCCGCACGACGGCGGAGCGCGGCCCGCTGGGCCGCAGCGGCTGGCAGCAGGGAAAGGCTTGGGAAGCTCCGCAGCCCGTTCTGCAGGGTTGCCGCTGCGGCCCGGAGGGCCGCGCTCCGGGGGCAGTGTCAAGCTGCGCCCGCAACCGGCCTCAGCCGGCGTTGCCGGCGGGGTCCGCCGCCGGAGCCGGGCGCAGCAGGTCCGGCATGGGGTCCACCTCGGCCAGCGCCTTGCCCCCGCTGGCGGCACCGAGCTTGAGCAGGCGCTCGCCGCTGGGACGCACCATGCGGTCGTAGCTGCCCACGGCGTCATTGTAGGCGGAGTTGGCACGCTCCAGGCCGCTGCGGATGCGCTCGAAATGCTCGGAGAATTTCGCCACGCGCGCGAACAGCTCGCCGGCCGCCTCGGCAATCTCCCGCGCATTCACCGTCTGCTCGTGCTGCTGCCAGCTCACGCTCACGGAGCGGAGCAAGGCGATGAGCGACGCCGGGGTGGCCAGCAGGATGCGGCGCTGGGCGGCCCAGACAATCAGGTCGTGATCGCCTTCCAAGGCCGCACTGAAGAGCGACTCGGCGGGCAGAAACAGCACGACGTAATCCAAGGCGTTGGAAAACTGGGCCGGGTAATCCCGCTCAGCCAGGGCCCGGATGGTGCCGCGCAGCTTGTCCGCGTGCGCGGCGAGCGACTCGGCGCGCTTGGTTTCGTCCGCCGTGCCCAGCGCGCTGAGGAAATCGAGGTCCGGCACCTTGGCATCCACGATGATGAGGCGGTCACCGGGCAGCCGCACCACGAGATCGGGCTTCTTGTCATCGGCCTGCGCCTGCTCGGTGAAGTCACAATGCGCGCTCATGCCGGCGGCCTCGACCACCCGGCGAAGGGTTTCCTCACCCCACTTGCCCCGCGCCTGGTTCGAGCTGAGCACACGGCGCAATTGCAGCGTCTCGCTGGAGAGGTTCTGGCTCTGCTGTGCGAGCGATTCGAGATGCTTCTTCACTTCGCCCAGCGCCGAAGACTGGGAGGTTTCGCTCTGCGCGAGCCGCTGCTGATAGGTCTTGAGCTGTTCCTCCAGCGGCTTGACGAGCGTGGCAATCGCTTCCTGCCGCTGGGACAAATCCCCCTTTGCCGACTCGGCGAATTTGCCGAGCGTCTCGTTGGCGAGGCGGAGAAATTCCGGCTGCGTCTGCTTGAGCGCATCGGCGCTGAGCGCCTTGAAGGCCTCGCGCAGGTCGGCGAGCGCCTTGTCCTGCGCCGCCTGGGCCGCCTGCAACTGCCGTTCGTGCAGCTCGTGCTGCTCGGTCAGCAGCTTGGTGGCACCCGTCAATTGCGCCTGGGCGGCGGCGAGGTGGTGGCCGGTCTGGGTGAGCTTGAGCGCGGTGTCCGCCAGCTCCACTTCACGGTTGCGCAATGTGGCCCGGATTTCCTCCACCTGCTCATCCGCCGCGCTGCGCCGGGCTTCGGTCGCGGCGAGACCGGCGCTGGCCTCCGCCAACTGGCTGCGCGTGCGGACCAGTTCAGCATCACGATGCGTGAGCTGCTGGCGCAGCTCGGCTTCGAGCAGGTTGGTGGCGGCCAGCGGGGTGTCGTTCCGCTCGCCCCGGAACCGCGCGCCCAGCAGCCAGCCGATGACAACGCCCAGCACGACGCCGAGCAGCAGATACAAAAGCGGGTCCACGGGCGGAGACTATGGGGAGTGCGGTGACTTGTCACCGCTTTCGACGGCGGCTTGTCACCATCCGAAGCATCGGACACATTGGATTTTCGACGAACCGCTAGAACGCGGTTCTGCTTCGCCGACAAGTCGGCGAAGCAGAAAAAGCGGTGACAAGTCACCGCACTCCATAAACACCGTGCTCAGGCGAGCCGTTGCGCAAGGCGTTTCTCAAAATCCACGACGAAGAAGCGTTTGCCCTGCTGCCGGATTTGGTGCCCCTCCGCCTCCAGCCGCGCGCGCAGGGCGGCGATGCCGCCGGGATATTTCGGGTTCACCTCGCCGCCCACTTTCAGCGTGCGCCAGTAGGGAGTGATGCGCTTCGCCCCGGCAGCCTCGGCTTCGGCGGCGGCGTGCGCGGCGATCCACGAGAAGATGCCGGTGGTGATGGGGCACGCGAGGTTGGTGCCATGCTTCGCGGCCAGCGCGGCGCGCAGCTCGTTGATGGTGACGAGCCGCCCTTTCCGCACCCGCCGCATCAAGGCATCCACCTCCAGCGGCGCGGGAATGACGAAGGTGCCCTCGCCCCAGCGCCTGGTCATCTTTCCGCTGATCTCAACGACCTTGGGGAGGCCCTTGCTGTCGGCAAGCTTCTCGCGCCAGGATTTCTTCGGCTTCACAGAATTGAACCACTAACCTGCACTTACCGGCACTAATCCGAGTCAAGGCCACTCGCCCTTTCTTCCCATCAGTGCAGGTTAGTGTCCATCAGTGGTGAATTTCCCCTCAGAAGTGCGCGATGACCTCGATCTCGACGCTGGCGGCGCGCGGGAGAGCGGCGACCTGGATGGTCGAACGCGCCGGGAAATCGCTCGTGAAAAACTGGCTGTAGATCTCGTTCATGCCGGCGAAGTCGGCAAGGTTCGTGAGGAAGACGGTGCTCTTCACGACGTTCGCGAAGGTCAGGCCCTGGTCGTCGAGGATGCACTTCACGTTTTCCAGCACGCGGCGGGTCTGGTCCTTGATGTCGCCGGGGACGAGCTGGCCGGTGGCCGGATCAAGGGGGATCTGCCCGGCGCAGAAGAGGAGGTCGCCCACGCGGACGGCGTGGTTATAAGGGCCAACGGCGGGAGCGCCCTTGGCGGGTTTGATGATGGTTTTGGTCATGCGCGGCAGAGTTAATCAGCCGCGCGGAGATTCGCCAGAAAGATTTTGGCGAGCGGACGGCACGCGGCGGATTCGACGCGCTACGCGCTCAATCTGCGGAGCGCGGCCCGGGACGCGCTCCGACACAGCAAGGCGAGGAAGCCGTTGAAACGGCTTCGGGACTGAGTGGTCGCTTACACCCGGCTGAAGCCGGGTGCTACTGAGAGGCAGGGAGTCCAGCCAGGCACTACTTCGCCAGCGCCTTGGCCACCGCTTCTTCCAGCGCCACGCCGCGCAGATCCTTGGCGATGATCTTGCCTTCGCCGTCGAGCAGGTAGGTGGCGGGGATGGAGTTCACGCCATAGGCACCGGCCAGCTTGGACTGCCAGCCTTTGCCGTCGAAATACTGCGGCCAGGTCATCTTGCGGTCGGCGATGAAGCTGTCGAGCTTGGCACGGTCCGAGTCGAGGCTGATGCCGATGATCTCGAAGCCCTTGGCGTGATGCTTCTCGTAGGCCTTGAGCACGTTTGGCAGCTCGCCGATGCACGGGCCGCACCACGTCGCCCAGAAATCCACGAGCACGATCTTGCCTTTGAAGCGCGCGATGGAGAGCGGCTTGCCGGAGAGGTCTTTTTCATCGAAGTCAGGGAACTTCGCGCCGACGGCGAGCTTGCGCTGCACTTCCTTCGAGGCCCTTTGCTTCTCAACGCTCTCCAGGATGCGGTCCACGGCCGCGGCCGGCTTGGTGTCGGGGAAATCCTTCTTGACCTGGGTGAGCAGCGGCAGGCCCCTCGCCTCGTCGTCGAGCACCTGGATGTAAAGCATGGCCTTCATCAGGAGGATTTGGGCGACGTCGTCGGTCTTCTCGCCCTTGTGCGCGGCCAGAAGCTTGTCGAACTCGGTGAAATTCTCGGCCAGATCCTTCTCGGTGTTCTTCCCGGCCTTGATCTTGGCCTGGATTTTGCCGACCAGCTCCTTCAGTTCCTCCTTCGCGTCGCCGGCCTGGGCGAAGCTGGCGGGCAGGAGCAGCGAGAGAGCGACAATGAGGAGGCGCAGGGTGTTTTTCATGGGTGGGTGCGTGCTGCCAGCATGACAGCAGCCGGCCTCCATGGAGGCAAGGGGATTCCGGGGAGGCACCCAGTGGCGGGTGCGTCCGCGCCCTCCCCGCGGAGCGCGGCCCTCTGGGCCGCAGCGGCCACCTTGCTGAAGGTGCTCCGGGCCTTCCTATGTCATTCCCTGCTGCCAGCCGCTGCGGCCCAGAGGGCCGCGCTCCGGGCACCGGCAGATTCCGGCCACACTCACCCTTTCGGCGGCAGCACGCGCAAAGCGGGCGAGGACGCCCGCGCTCCGGTCAGAGCCGTTTCTCGTCCGCGTCTATGTAGTCAATGAAGCACTGGAGGTCGTCGCGATGGCCGAGGCCGGACTGCTCCTTGCGCATCTGGAGGCGGGCCTTCACGGCGGCATCGCCGTCCCGGCCGTAGTTGAGGACGGCCGTGTTGAAGGCGGCTTTCTCCTCGGCGGACTTCGGCACGTTTTTCGTCACCCAGTCGCAGACCTGGCCGTCGGTCACGGTGTCCTTCACCATGGCGATGAAGGGGTCGGCGGTGAGGCCGGCGGCCTGGAGCCACTTCGCGTCGAAGCCCTTGTAGGCGAAGTTCTCCTGATAGTCGGCGTGGAGTTTGCCGGCGAGGTGGAGGCGGATCTTGTCCACGAAGCGCGGCAGGTAGGCCCAGCCGGCCATGGTTTCGCGGGCGCTGCGAGGGTAGATGAGGTCGTTGCTCATGCAGGGGATTGTCGGCGGTGGTTCGCCAGTGTCAATCGTGAGGCGGGAAAACCGTGGGTAGGGCGGGGTGTCCTCACCCCGCCGCCGACTGTCCGGACGCCCCGAGACTTCGGCGGCGCGCTGAGGACAGCGCGCCCTACCTCCATGCGGGTTATCTGCCGCCGAAGAGCCGCTGGAAGTTTTCCTCCACCTGCGCAGCCAGTGTGGCCAGCGGCATGCCGCGCAGATCCGCCATGAATTGGTAAATCGCCGGGAGATTCGCTGGATGGTTTAAGGCCTTGCCTGTGAGGGTGTCGGTGAGCGGGTGGGTATTCGCCGCGTCGGGCAGCAACTGGTCGGGGGCATCCGTTTCGATCAGCAGGCGGTCAGCGGGGACGAGCTTGAAAGTCTCGCGCTGGCGGGCCTTGCGCTCGTGCAGGTAATTGCCGGGGAAGCTGAAGTGCGCGCCCAGCTTGGCCAGCGGCGCAACCATCTCCGCCGGACCGCCGTAGCTGTGCAGCAGGAAGCCACGCGCCGGACGCGGGTGCTCGCGCAGCAGGTCGTGCAGCCGGCCCCAAGTCTGCAGGCAGTGAAGGCTGGCGGCGAGGTTGCGCTCGGCGGCAAGGCGCAGTTGCGCGGTGAAGACTTCTTCCTGGCCCTCGTAAGGCAGACCGGGCTTCCAGCGGTCCAGGCCGATCTCGCCGATGACCGCGCCGGGCGTGCGATCAAGAAATTCGACGAGCGTCTCCCGCCAATGCGCCGACCGCTCGCCAACATACCACGGGTGATAGCCGAAGCTGGGCACGACCATGTCCGGGAACTCCCGGGCGAGCGCGGCGACCTGCGGCCAGTCCGCCTCGCACGAGCCGTTCACCACCATGCGCGCGACGCCGACCGCGCGGCTCGTCGCGACGAGTTCCGCCTGACGGCCGGCGAAGCGGTCGTCCTGGAGGTGGTTGTGGGCGTCGTAGAGGCGCATGGTTCAGGGAAGAGCAGGATCAGGATCAAGATCAGGAGCACGAAACAACGTGGCTCCTCGTGCTCGTAATCCTGATCCTAATCCTGCTCCTTGTTCTGCTCCGCAAAAGACCGGATCCGCTCCCACACCCGCGAGAGGACATTCCGCCGGTTCGCGGTGAGGTGCTGGTTGATGCCGACTTGTTCGAGAAAACCCGGTGGCATCGCGCAAATCTCCGCGGGTTTCTGCCCGCTGTAAAATTCGCACAGCAACCCGGCGACCGCGCGCACGATCTGCGAATCGGAGTCGCACTGGAAGTAACAGCGCCCTTCACGGGACTCCGCCACGAGCCAGAGGTTGGCCAGGCAGCCGGGCACACGGTGGGTCTCGATCTTGGATTCCGCTGCGAGCGGGGCGCGCTGGCGGGCCTGCTCCACCAGCCATTGCAGGCGCTCCTGATGATGGCGGAAGCCGCCGAGATGCGCGAGCAAGGCATCGCGCTTGACGGCGAGTGAAGGCACGGAGTCGAGAATGTCAGCCACGAGGGAACGGTAGCCGCGAGGGACGCCGCAGGCCAGCCGGGGAATGAGTGCGTCCTCCATGGGTGCAGCTTGAAACCGCCGCTGGCCTCGTCCGATCGGGCAAGCGGAGACGCTTGCGGCACGGCCGGCCGGAGGCCGGCGCTACGTCGCGCCGGCGTCCCCGCCGGCTCGGCTTCGGGGCGCGAAGGGGCACGGGCCACTCGAATCCAAAACCGCTACGCCTCCCCAGCCCTCGTGCCGGGCGGGACGCCCGGCACGAGCCGCCAGCGGCGGGTGCCACCCAAGCCCAATACGGTCGTTGCTCCCCGCATGAATGGCCGACGCTTCCGTCAGTCCAATCGCGCCGATACGATGAAATACCTGTTTCCCGCCCTCCTCGCCGCCACCGCCACCGTCAGTGCCGCGCCTGACTGGCCGCAGTTCCGCGGCCCCGATGGCGATGGTCATTCGCCCGCCAAGAATTTGCCGCTTACCTGGGATGCCACGAACAGCGTCACGAAGAACATCCAGTGGAAGATGGACCTGCCCGGCAAAGGCTGGTCCTCCCCGTCCTTGAACAAAGGGCGGCTCTACCTGACCGCCGCCGAGGACGCCGGCGCAAATCTCAGCCTCCGTGTGCTCTGCCATGACGCCGCCGCCGGCAAGCAGATCTGGAACACCGAGGTCATCGTCACGCAGCCCGTCAAACACCACAACAAGAACAGCCAGGCCAGCCCCACCCCGTTGGTGGAGGGCGAGCGGATCTACGTCCACTACGGCCACTACGGCACCGCGTGCCTCGACCTCGCGGGCAAGGTGATCTGGAAGAACACCGAGCTGAAATACTCGCCCGTCCACGGCAACGGTGGTTCGCCCATCCTGGCCGGGAACGCGCTGATCTTCAGCGCCGACGGCGGGAGCGACCCATCGGTCATCGCACTGGACAAGGCGACGGGCAAGGTGCTCTGGAAGGTGAAACGCGAAACCACGGCAAAACGCTCCTTCTCCTTCAGCACGCCGACGCTGATCACGGTGAACGGCCAGCAGCAGCTCATCACGCCCGGCAGCGGAGTGGTCTGCGCGCTCAACCCGAAGACCGGCGCGGAACTCTGGCGCTGCCGCTACGGCGAGGGCTATTCCGTCATCCCCAAGCCCGTGTTCGGCCACGGCATGATCTTCCTCAGCTCGGGCTACGACAAGCCGGTGCTCATGGCCATCCGCGCCGACGGCAAGGGCGACGTGACCGACACGCACATCGCCTGGAAGCTGGAGAAGGGCGCGCCGCACACGCCGTCGCCGCTGCTGGTGGGCAACGAACTCTACGTCGTCTCGGACGCCGGCATTGCGAGCTGCCTGGATGCGGAGAAAGGCACCGTGCATTGGTCGGAGCGCGTGCCTGGCAACTACTCCGCGTCACCGTTGCTGGCGGACGGGAAGATTTACCTCCAGAATGAGACCGGCACGGGCGTCGTGCTCAAGCCCGGCAAGACGTTTGAGAAGCTTGCGGAAAACCCGCTGGGCGAACGCACCCTAGCTTCCTATGCCGTGACCGATGGCGCGTTCTTCATCCGCTCGGACAAGCATTTGTTCCGGGTGGGGGCGAAGTAGAGGGACGCGGGACGGACGGTGCTCTTCGCGTAGCGAGGGGTGAGGGTAGCCGTGGACTTCAGTCCACGGTTGGCTGCCGGTGGCTGGTGGGTCGCGGAGCGACGCCGCTCACTTGCACACAGGTCCGTGGGTTGAAACCCATGGCTACCGTCACGTCGTCGCTACGCGACTGTGGAACGAGTTGCGCCTCTTACGCTTACTCCTACTCGTAATCTTAGAGCACTTTCTGTTTAAGTTGTCGCATAGCCGGCATGGCGAAGAAAATTGG
>CAZCBE010000066.1:0-38143 GCA_964496695.1 uncultured Klebsiella sp. | reverse complement strand
GAGTCCCGGCTTCAGCCGGTGGAACGCTGCTCTGTTCCTGACGCTGCGCGCGCAGCGTCTTGGAGGATCGAACGCCGCACCGGCTGAAGCCGGGACTCCATACGCGGATTGAGTTTGGCTTGGGTGTCGGCTGGGATTCGTGTCTATTCGTGTCCATTCGTGGTTCAACCAATGAAAACCAGACCTCTCGGCCAGACTGGCCTCCACCTCCCCATCCTGAGTTTTGGTGCGTCGTCGCTCGGTGCGGAGTTCCGCAGTGTGAAGCTCGACGAGGCGCTGGCCAGCGTGCGCGTGGCGCTGGAGTGCGGGCTCAACTTCATTGACACCTCGCCCTTCTACGGGCGCGGCATGAGCGAGGTGCTGCTGGGCATCGCGCTCAAGGGCGTGCCGCGCGAGAGCTACACGCTCTGCACCAAGCTGGGCCGTTACGACCTCGCGCACTTTGATTTCAGCGCGAAGCGCGTGGCGGAGAGCGTGGACGTGAGCCTGCACCGGCTCGGCACGGACCACCTCGACATCATTCTGTGCCACGACATTGAGTTCGTGCCCATGCAGCAGATCGTGGACGAGACCCTTCCCGCGCTGCGGAAGATTCAGCAGGCCGGCAAAGTGCGCTTTATCGGCTTCAGCGGTTATCCGATGAAAATCTTCAAGTTCATCTGCGACCAGACCGCCGTGGACTGCGTGCTCAGCTACAACCAATACACGCTCCAGAACACGCGCTTCGCTGACGAGGCGGTGCCGTATCTGAAGGCCAAGGGCGTGGGCGTGATGAACGCCGGTCCGTTCAGCGCGCGCCTGCTCACCAACGCGCCGCTGCCTGCGTGGCTCAAGGAACCGGAGAGCGTGAAGTCCGCCGCCCGGGCCGCCGCCGCGCACTGCGCCAGCAAGGGCGTGGACATCGCCAAGCTCGCTCTACAATTCAGCCTCGCGAACTCCGACATCACCACGACCGTCAGCGGCAGCGCGAACCCGGAGAACATCCGCAACTGGGCCAGGTGGGCGGCGGAACCGCTGGACACTCAACTGCTGGCGGAAGTGCAGGCCATTTTTGCACCGGTGAAGAACCTGGGGCATAAGGAAGGGTTGGCGGAAAATAACTAACCATCAATACCATGAACCGCTGCCTGCTGCTGTCAATCACCCTGCTCCAACTGTATGTCGTAAATGCGGCAGAGCCAGAACTGCTCGCATTTTGGAAACGACCCGTGGCCGAGCTGCCAGCAAAACTACGACCGGCGAAACTGGAATTGATAGGCCGGCCCGATTTGCGCCGCACGCTGGCCATGTTCGATGCAGACCACAAGGTCACGAACCCCGCCGTCCAGCCGTTCGTTCAGGAAGCCGAGGAGGATTACCGCGTGGTCCCCGCCGGATTCGTGAAAGGCGCCAAGCCTTTCGCTGACCGCAAATACGTCCTGGAGGAAGTGCCGCAACGGCTGGCCGGCCTCACGCAACTACAGACCCGCATGAGCCACAAGAGCATCGTGGACGGCCGATTCGGCATCGTCCTGAAGGCTGACCGTCCGGTGCATTTATTCCTCGCCATTGACGAGCGGATGCTGACCACGTTCATCACAACCGGCGCGCCCGCGTGGATGCAGGACTTCGTCCCGACAGGCGACCGCATCCTCTCCAATGACCCACTCATGAAAGCCCAGGAACTCGGCTACCTTGTCTTCGTCCGGCAATGTCTGCCCGGGCGAATCGTGCTGGGCCCCTGCGGGGCCGATCCGAAATACAACTCGATGTATATGGTGTTCGCGGGCGAGGCAGAAGCACCCGAGAAATGAAACGGGCTGACCAGCCATTGGGTATTGCCACTACACATGAACTCCAGTTCCACCAAAAGCGTTCGCTGGCTTCTACTCGCCACTGTGATGCTCATTACGGCCACTGGGGGCTCGGCCGTCGAGCCACGCCTCATTGTCGTCTTCGGTGACTCCATCACGCAGGGTGGGGCGTTGCCGGCGGCGGACCGGGGGCGGGTGTGGGTGAATCTGGTGGAGAAGGATTCCGGCGGGCGGTTGAAGCTGGTCAATGAGGGCAAGGGCGGGCGGCCCACGGCATCGGTGAAGGAGTTCGAGGCGATGCTGGCGAAGCACCCGCGCGCCGACCAGCTTGTCATCGCACTGGGCACGAATGACTCGCGGGACATCACGGAGTCGTGCGTGCCCAAGGCGGTGGAGAACCTTCGCGGGATGATCGAGCGGGCGCGGAAGGTGTGGGGAGCGGGCGTGGCGATCCTGCTCGTCGGGCCGCCGAACATCAACAAGAGCGCGCTGGGGCCGACGAAGCCCATCGCCGAGCAGCGGGACGCGAAGCTGCGGGAGCTGGGTGCGGCCTTCGTGGTGCTGGCGAAGGAGACGAAGTGTGAGTTCGCGACGCTTTACGGAGTGGTGCCGGAGAGCAGCCTGACGAAGGACGGGGTGCATCCGGATGGGGCGGGGAATGAGGCGATTGCGAAAGTGCTGGGGCGGGTGCTGCTGGGGCAGGCGGGGAAGTGAGGCTCAAGACGCGGAAGACGCGGAAGCCGAAGCCACCCCTCACCCCAACCCTCTCCCCTCCTCCGAGGAAGGGAGAGGGAGCCAGAGCGCGTCGCGGCTCCTCAGCGATTTCAGTGATGGTCATCGGGAATTGGTCTCAGGCGCGGTCGCTTGGCGAGGGCGCTCGAAAGCGGCGCTGAAAGCCGCCGCACTCCAGACGCTTCGCGAGGCAGGAGGCGGTTGGAGGTCGCGCCAGCGTTTGGAGTGCGGCGGCTTTCAGCGCCGCTTTTCCGGTCTCCTTTCCACAACCGGAGCGCCGGTCTCCGACCCGGCCTGCTGGCAGACTTTATGAACACGCCGGGTCGGAGACCGGCGCTCCACCGGTGCTCGGACGCCTTGCCGCCTGAAGGCGGGACTCCATACTGGCGGCACTCCTGTCATTGCGATTCCTTGGACCTGTCGGCAGTATCCCGGCCATGAACATCGCTCTCCGGCCTTTGCTCCTTGGTCTTGTTGCCGCCTGTGCCACGTCCCTTTGCCTGCGTGCCCAGACCGCCGCTCCGCTGGCTGTGCCGTCGGCGAAGCGGGATGCGGCCGGCACGGTCACGCTTGCCTGCGCGACGCCGGGCACGGTCATCCGCTACAGCATTGACGGCTCTGACCCGGGGCCGAAGGGCGGGCCTTATCTCGCTCCCATCGTGCTGCCGGCGGGCGGCACGGTAAAGGCGCGCGCCTACAGCGAGGATCGCAAGCTGCGGAGCGAGCTGTTCGAGGCGAAGTATGAGGCGGTGGCCGGCGCGAAGCCGCAGCCGAACACGCTGGTCCCTTGCACGCAGGATCGCGATTTCCCCATCTACGACTGGGCGAAGCGCCACGCGGCGGTCACGAAGATCGCGGCGGACCGGAAGGCGTCGCTGGTCTTCATCGGTGACTCGATCACGCAGATGTTTGGCGGCGAGCCGCATGACCGCAGCCAGCCGGGCAAGGATGTGTGGGAGAAGTATTACGGCAAGCGCAGCGTCGCGAACCTCGGCTTCGGCTACGACTATCTGGAGAACACGCTGTGGCGTTTGCAGCATGGGGAACTGGACGGGGCCAAGGCGAAGGTCGTCGTCATGCACATTGGCACGAACAACGCGGGGAAGAACACGCCGGAGGAAATTGCCGCCGGGGTGCGGGCGCTGCTCGCGGAGATCCGCCAGCGCCAGCCGGGGGCGAAGGTGATCCTCATGGCCATCTTTCCGCGCGGGCCGAAGCCCGATGCGATGCGCGCCAAGCTGGACACGACGAACAAGCTCCTCGCCCAGCTCGACGGCAAGGACGGAGTAACCTTCCTGGACATCGGCGCGAAGTTCCTCCAGCCCGACGGCACGATCACCCGCGAGATCATGGGCGACTACCTGCACCCGGCCGCCAAGGGGTATGAGATCTGGGCGGAGGCGATTGAACCGCTGCTGGTGAAGCTGCTGGACGAGGGGCGGTAAGGGGGGGCAAGCCCGGAACAGCCGGCGGCGTAGCCTAGCGCGAGTTTCTCGCTCGCAGCGCTCCCTCGATTTACCGGATCAATACCCGGGCTTCACCCTCGGCTGTCACTGGAACAGCATTCAGCCCGGTGGATGGAGCGAACCACGGACTGACGACGCTTCACGGCATCTGCAAGGCCTCGCGGATCACCGCCAGAAAACCGCACTCTTCGGCGGCGATGCTCTTGTCGCTCACCATCAGGTCATCGAGGGTCTCAATCAACTTCCGACGCTGCTCCGGGGTGGTGAAGAGGGCGGCGAGCTTGGCGGCGTGGGCGCGGGCGCCTTCCTTGGTGGTCGCGGGCCGGGTGATGCGCGCGACGGCTGCGTCGTAGTGCTTGGCGCGGTCGTAATCGGTGTCGCAGCCCAGCGCGGTGAGCAAGCGCTCAATGCGTGCGTCCTCCACGGCGGCGAGGTGGCCGTCGGCATACATCGCGAGCAGGGTGAGGTCGAGCAGGGCCTGCTGCTGGGCGTCGTCGAAGTCGGTGAGATTCATGGGCGGCGTGGTTGTGGGTTCGTGGGGATTAACCCACATTCGCCACATACCAGTCCAGCGCGACTTCCAGGCCCTGCGGCATGGTGTGGGTCGGCTCGTAGCCGAGGAGACGGCGGGCCTTGTCCACGTTCGCCAGCGAGTGGCGCACGTCGCCTACCCGGAACTCGCGATAGGTGGGCTTCTGCTCGGGCAGGGACGGGTTGCGTCGGCGCAGGCCGTCGTGGATGGCACGGTAGAGGTCGTTGAGCGTGGTGCGGTCGCCCACGGCGATGTTGTAGGCCTGGTTCAACGCCTCCTCGTTCTGCGTGGTGGCGGCGAGAAGGTTGGCCTGCACGACATTTTCCACGAAGCAGAAGTCGCGGCTGGTCTCGCCGTCGCCGTTGATGAAGACGGGTTCTTTCTTCAGCAGCGAGGCGACCCACTTGGGGATGACGGCGGCATAGGCCCCATCCGGGTCCTGGCGCGGGCCGAAGACATTGAAGTAACGCAGGCCAAGGGTCTTGAAGCCGTAGGTGCGGGCGAAGACGTCGGCGTAAATTTCGTTGAACTTCTTGGTGGCGGCGTAGGGCGAGAGGACGTTGCCGACCTTGTCCTCGACCTTGGGCAGGTCCGAGTGGTCGCCATAGACGCTGCTGCTGGAGGCATAGACCATGCGCTTCACCTTCGCATCGCGCGCGGCGAGCATCATGTTGAGGAAGCCGAGGACATTGGCCTCATTGCTGGTCACGGGGTCCGCCACGGAGCGCGGCACGGAGCCGAGCGCGCCTTGATGCAGGACGTAATCCACGCCCGAGCACGCCTCATGGCACAGGTGGCCAATGCGGAGGTCCGCCTCGATGAAGCGGAAATGCTCCCACTGGCTGGCGGTGACGTGATGCTTGAGCTGGTTGAGGTTCTTGCGATGCCCGGTGGCGAAGTTGTCCAGGCCCACGACGCGCTGGTCGAGTTTGAGCAGCGCCTCGACGAGGTTGGAGCCGATGAAGCCGGCGGCCCCGGTGACGAGCCACTTGCGCGGCGAGGCCTTGAGTTCGGACTTAAGCTGGGTGAAGGCGGACATGATGGGTGGGGAAACGGTGAGAGTCTTCCGTCAGTTCTTGGCTGGCTTCTCGGCGAGCACTGCGCGGAGGGACGCCATCACTTCCTCGTGGCTCAGCAGTTTGACTCGGCCAGAACTAATCTCGGCCTCGCGTCGGTCGAGTTCGAGTTCCCAAGCCGCGTCAATGGCTGCCTGGCTCAATTTGCTGCCACTGCGGGGTTGGTGTTCCCCTATAGTTTTGGAGCGCCGTTTCACCGCTGTTAATAAGCCGAAATCAACGGGAGTTTGCTCTGCTTCGCGTGCGGGAAGGCGCAAGTCATGGCCGGTTGGCCTACGCCTTCCACACCTTCCCCGCCTTGACCTTCACATCCGCCATCGCATTGCGCGTGTCCACCACGAGCTGCGCCCAGTCGGCAAGGTCCTGATTGTTCGTCTTCTTGTGGTTCGTGGAGATCACCACCACGTCGTAGCTGCTGATGCTCTTCTTGGTCCAGGGCACGGACTTCGTGCCCGCCCAGTGGCCGTGCTCGCGGCTCGGGCGGATGACAGGGACGTGGGGATCGTAGTAGGCCATCTTCGCGCCGCGCTCCTTGAAGAGGTCCAAGAGCACGTAGCTGGGCGACTCGCGGTCGTCGTCCACGTTGGCCTTGTAGGCCAGGCCGACGAGGAGGATTTTGCTGCCGTTGATGGACTTCTTCTTCGCGTTGAGCGCCTCCTGGACGCGATGCACCACATACATCGGCATGGCGGTGTTCACCTCGCCGGCGAGTTCGATGAACTTGGTGTTCTGGCCATACTCGCGCGCCTTCCAAGTGAGGTAGAAGGGATCAATCGGGATGCAGTGCCCGCCCAGACCGGGGCCGGGATAGAAGGCCATGTAGCCGAACGGCTTCGTCTTCGCGGCGTTGATGACCTCCCACACGTCAATGCCCATCGCGGCATAGACCTGCTTCAGCTCGTTCACCAAGGCGATGTTCACGCCGCGGAAGATGTTCTCCAGCAGCTTGGTGGCCTCCGCCGCGCGGCAGGAACTGACTGGGACGATGGTCTTGATCGCCTTGCTGTAAAGCTCAATGGCGCGCTGGAGGCACGCGGGCGTGAGGCCGCCAACGACCTTGGGGATCTGTGCGACGACGCTGTTCGGGTTGCCGGGGTCTTCGCGCTCGGGGGAGAACGCGAGGTTGAAGTCCACGCCGGCCTTCATGCCGTTGCGCTCCAGCACGGCGCGAAGGTCTTCGTCCGTGGTGCCGGGGTAGGTGGTGGATTCGAGCACCACGAGCAGGCCCTTGTGGACGTGCGGGAGGATGGCCTCGCCGGACTTGATGATGTAGCTGATGTCCGGCTCGCGGTTTTTGTTGAGCGGCGTGGGGACGCAGATGATCACGGCGTCGAGCTGCTTGATGGCGGAGAAGTCCGCCGTGGCGCGGAAGCGCTTGGCGCCGACCTGCTCCTGGATGGCCGCCGCCGGGATGTGCTCGATGTAACTCTTGCCCGCGTTGAGCGCGGTGACCTTCCGGTCGTCCACGTCCAGGCCGGTGACATCCACGCCCGAGCGCGCGAATTGAAGTGAGAGGGGGAGGCCGACGTAGCCCAGTCCGATGATGCCGATTTTCATGTGATAGTTCGACAGCTAGGCCGCGAAACCGGGCGATTGCCCCGCTGTAAGCGGTTTCCGTCGCGCGTGCCTTCGTGCGTGGTTTTATCCGCCGGGCAAGGGGATGGAAAGCAAAACCTGCCCGGCGGTGCGGAGCGGCGCGCGGCATTAATGCCGCTTCACCGCCCAAACGGGCAGGCGTGTCCGAACCCCAAAGAACGCCGCGCCTTGAAGCGGCACGAATGCCGCGCGCCCCGCCGCGGCTTCGCAGGTTCGCGGCTGGCATGGAACTTCCTCTACAGGTTCCGCCCTAGATTTGCGAACGCATGAGTGCCGCCAACCAGTCCCGACTTGCCGCTTCGCACGGTGCACCCCTGGTCTTCGTCGTGGATGACGAACCCGTCTCCGCCGACATCGTGGCCGAACTGCTGCAGCTCGACGGCTACCGCACCCGGGTGTTCAACGACCCGCGCCTCGCGGCGGAGGCGCTGCACGACGCGCTGGTGAAGCCGGACCTGCTGCTGGCGGACTTCCGGATGCCCGGCCTGAACGGGATGCAGCTCCTCGCCCAGGGCAAGTCCGAGATTCGCGGGCTGAAGACCGTCCTGATGACCGGCGCGCTGCCGGGTGACCTCGCCCCGGGAGAGCAGGGTTTCTGCCCGGACGAATGCGTGAGCAAGCCCTTCCCCGTGATGACCCTGCTCAAGTCCGTGCGCACGGCCTTGGACAAGGCGAGGTGAGGAATCGTGCCCGCGAAACACGCGAAGCAACACCAAGAACAGAGACGATAGCAGAGCGATCCAAACGCATCCCATGCCGCGTGGGTGGAACGGCAACCCAGGGCGGAGAAGCTTGCTTTCCAAAGCTGGGGAAGTTGACGCGAATTGCGCTAATTGACGCGAATTCTTGATCCGGCCAATTCGCGATAATTGGCGCAATTCGCGTCAAGGTTTCCCTTTCAGTTACATCCGAGATTCAGTCGCGAGTTTAGGCCCAATTCCGTCCGCCTTCTTGACGGCGTTCCCTTTTCGCCTGTTTGGCGTGTTTGGCGGGCAACTACGCTGTCGGCGAGCCTGACACCGTCAGCGGGCAGCCGTTGTCGGCCGGGCCGAGCTTGAGCAGGAAGGGCACGGCGGACTTCGCCCATTCCTTGGCGGTGGGGTAGGACGAGGCGGAGCTGCCGAAGCAGCTTTGCAGCATGTCGGTGTTGATGATGCCGGGGTTCAACGGCACGGCGGCCATGCCGGCGGGCAGTTCCTGAGCCAGCGCCTGGGTGAGGCCCTCCATCGCCCACTTCGTCGCGCAATAAGGTGCGACCTCCGCCGAGGTCGAGCGGCCCCAGCCGGAGCTGAAATTCACAATCACGCCGCTGCGCTTGGCTACCATCGCCGGGACGAAGTGGCGGATGACATTCACCACGCCCTTGATGTTCACGTCCACCACGTCGGAGAACTCCTGCGCGCTGATCTCCCAGAGCGGGGCATTGTGATTGATGAGGGCGGCGTTGTTGAGCAGCAGGTCCGGGACGCCGTGGGAGGAGAGGATGCGCTGCGCCCACGCCTGCACGGCTTCGTCGGACACCACATCAAGTGCGTTGAAGTCGTGGGGTGCGCCGTGATGCTTCGCCAGGTCAGCGACCGCCGCCGTGCTGCGTCCGCAGCCCACGACCGTGTGCCCGCCCCGGATGAATTCCTCCGCCATCGCCCGGCCGAGTCCGCGCGAGACGCCGGTGATGACGACGAGTTTGCCTTTGATTGCTGCCATGACGTTAGTGTGGCGAAGGGCGAATGACGGCGCAAGTGACGGCGCGTATGGAGTGCGGTGACTTGTCACCGCTTTCCGTGGTGGCGGCAGGCATCCTGCCTGCCGTAGAGGGCGGCGTCCCGCCGCCCGGGGATAACGCTGGTGTGCGCGGAGGTGCTGGGAAATCTGGAGCACGCTCCGACGGGGTGGCCTTCGGTCCGCCGGGCGGGACGCCCGGCTCTACGGCAGGCAGGATGCCTGCCGCCACCTAATCAGTCTGTGCAATTCCGCCATTGCCCGCTTCCCGTCGGTGCTCCAATAATCCCCGCCCTATGTCGAGTCGCAGACAGTATCCGTTTGATTTGATCGAGCCGAAGTGGCAGCAGGCGTGGGCGGCGGAGCAGACCTTCCGCGCCTTCAACCCCGGTGAGTCCGTGCCGGAGGGGCATCCGTTTGCGGCGCGCCACGCGCTCGCCGGCCAGCCGGTCACGGCGGCGCAGCTCCCGCCCAAGTATTACATCCTCGACATGTTCCCCTACCCGTCCGGAGCGGGCCTGCATGTGGGCCACCCGGAGGGCTACACCGCCACGGACATCCTCGCCCGCTACCGGCGCGCGAAGGGGTTCAACGTGCTGCATCCGATGGGCTGGGATGCATTTGGGCTTCCGGCTGAGCAGTTCGCCATCAAGGAGAACAAGCATCCCTCCGTTGAAACCAAGCGGTGCGTCGCGAACTTCACCGGGCAGATTAAGAGGCTGGGGTTCAGCTACGACTGGAATCGGGAGGTGAACACCACCGACCCCGACTACATGCGGTGGACCCAGTGGATTTTTCTCCAACTCTACAACTCCTGGCTCAACCCCGAGACGAACCGTGCTGAATCCATCGACAAGCTGAAGTATCCCTCCGACTGCGTTTCGGAAGCGCAGCGTCGGGATTACCGCGATTCACGACGCCTCGCCTTTGTGGCGAATGCCCCTGTTAACTGGTCGCCAGATCTCGGCACCGTGCTGTCGAACGAAGAGGTTGAGGAGTGGACCGCCAAGGGCCACACAGTGGTTCGAAAGCCCATGCAGCAATGGATGCTGCGCATCACCGCCTATGCCGAGCGCCTGCTGGCCGACCTCGACACCATCGAGTGGACGGATTCGCTCAAGGAGATGCAGCGGAACTGGATTGGGCGGAGCGAAGGGGCGGAAGTTCACTTCACCGTGGTGGCCGAAGGAATGGGTAGCACAGGCCACCGGCCTGTGCCGTCCGGCGACTCGCCGGACGGAACGGGTTGCGGCATCGAAGCTGGAAAAGCTACTAGCGCAAGCAGCACTGCCGTCATTCCGCTCGGCGGGTCGCCGAGCGGCACGGGCGAGTCGCCCGTGCCACCCACTTCCGCGCCGGTCATCACCGTCTTCACCACGCGCCCGGACACGCTGTTTGGCGCGACTTACATGGTGATTTCGCCGGAGCACAAGCTGGTGGAACAGATCGTCCCCGAGTCCTGGCCGGAGGGAACTCCAGATGGTTGGAAGGGGCAACGCAAAGAACAGTCCGTCGCCACCGGAGTGGAAACCGCCGCCGCGAAGGAAATTATTCTCGGCTTGGAGAAGGTGGATTTGAGCGGCTTGTCCCCGACTCCCGCCGCACTCGCCTCGATGACTGCGGAACGGGCGATCCGTTTCCAGGCCGTGCCCATCTACTCTGGGGAAGGACATCTCGTCGTGGCCATCAGCAACCCTTCGGACCTGAGCATGATGGATTCGTTGCGACACGAACTCTCGGTCGAGAATCTGGAGTTCCGCGTCGCATCAGAATCCGACATCGAGCGGATTCTCGCCGAATTCTATGGAGCCAAGCCCTCCATCGCTTCACCTCGCGAAGCGGTGGCCGCGTATCGGGCCTACGCCTCTGGGAAGAGCGACCTCGAACGCACTGAGCTGGCGAAGGAGAAGACCGGTGTCTTCACCGGCGCGTATGCCATCAACCCGGTCAACGGCGAACGGATTCCCATCTGGATTGCCGACTACGTCCTCGCGAGCTACGGCACCGGGGCCATCATGGCCGTGCCAGCGCATGATGAGCGGGATTTCGAGTTCGCGGAGAAGTTTCTGCCGATGATCAAGCCGGTGGTTGAGCCGACGCTGGAGTGGGTCGAAAAGCAGGTCGAGTTCGGAAGCAATCACACGGGTGACGATTCGACCGCCGCCAAGAAAGGCGCGTATCTTTCGGTCGAGCCAACGCTCTGCATGGCGATAACCGCCAGCGCCTACGTCGGTGACGGCGTGGCGGTGAATTCGGCGAATGCCGAGGTTTCCCTGAACGGTCTCTCCACCGTCGAAGCCAAGCGCGTCATCACCGCCTGGCTCGAAGCCAAGGGCCTCGGCAAAAAGACCATCAATTACAAGCTGCGCGACTGGCTCTTCAGCCGGCAGCGGTATTGGGGCGAGCCATTCCCCATCGTCTGGAAGCGCGACGCCGCGACTGGCCAATCGTATCACGAGGCCTTGCCTGAGAGCGCGCTGCCGTTGCTCCCGCCCGCGCTCACCGATTACAAGCCCACCGCCTCCGGCGAGCCGCCCCTGGCCCGCGCGAGAGATTGGGTGAACCTCCCCGACGGCGCGGTCCGCGAAGTGAACACCATGCCGCAATGGGCGGGGAGCTGCTGGTATTACCTGCGGTATCTGGATGCGAAGAATGGCAGTGCGTTCGTGAGCCATGAGGCGGAAGCGTATTGGATGGGGAGCGCAGTTAAAGGGTTAAAGAGTTCAAGCGTTGAAGAGGCTCCGAAAAGCCCATCCCCTTCAACCCTTCAACCTTTCAACCCTTCAACCACCCCCGGCGTTGACCTCTACGTCGGCGGCACGGAGCACGCCGTCTTGCACCTGCTCTACGCCCGTTTCTGGCACAAGGTGCTCTTCGACCTCGGCCACGTCTCGACGGCCGAGCCGTTCTACAAGCTGGTGAACCAGGGGCTGATCCTCGGCGAGGACGGACAGAAGATGTCCAAGTCGCGTGGCAACGTGGTGAACCCGGACGACGTGCTCGCGGAATACGGCGCGGACGCCTTCCGCCTCTACGAGATGTTCATGGGGCCGCTGCAGGACACCAAGCCGTGGAACACCAAGGGCGTCGAGGGCGTGTATCGCTTCCTCGGGCGCGTGTGGCGGCTGCTCATCGAGGAGAAGTCCGAGACGGCGTTTGAGCAGGCGCAGACGACTGCCGTGCCGGGCGACGCCGAGCTGCTTGACCATCTGGTGATGAACGGCACGATTGCCGACGTGTCGGCCACGCCCGCGCAGCTCAAGGCCCTGCATGCCTGCATCAAGAAGGTGACCGAGGACCTCGACCACCTGCGCTTCAACACCGCCATCTCCGCGATGATGGTCTTCGTGAACGAGGCGAACGGCTGGCAGACCCGCCCGCTCTCGGTGATGCGGACCTTCCTGCAACTGCTCGCGCCGTTCGCCCCGCACCTCACGGAGGAGCTGTGGGCGCGCCTGCACCGCACGTTCGGACAGCACCCGCCGTCGCTCACCTACACACCCTGGCCGAGCTACGATCCCGCGCTCCTGTTGGAGAGCGAGATTGACGTGCCCGTGTCCGTGAACGGTAAGCACCGCGACGTGATCCGTGTCGCTGCTGATGCGGATAACGCCACGCTCGAAGCCGCTGCGAAGGCGGCGGAGAAGGTTCAGCCTTTCCTCGAAGGCAAGACGGTGAGGAAAGTCATCATCGTGCCGAAGAAGATGGTGAATATCGTGGTGGGCTGAGCCCGCTGGTGGACAGGATTGACGGGATGGACAGGATGGAATTGGGACGCGGCGGCGCACTTTCCCGGAGTGCGGCCTTCAGGCCGCAGAAACGGGAGCACGCCAAGGGTGATTCTGTCCAGCCGCAGCCCTCTGCGGCGTGAACGCCGCGCTCCACGTCAGCGCTTCACCCAGCGGTAGGCGGTGGCGGCGTTCTTCGCGAAGAACTTCTCCAAGGCCTCGCGGCCGCGCGCGGCGAAGTAGTCGTGGGCGATGCCTTGCACGGTGGCGAGGGAAGCGAAGCGCGCGCTTACGGGCCAGTTGCTGCCGTAGATGAGGCGGTCAGCGCCGAAGGCGTTCCAGCAGATGTCTAGCCAGGGGCGGTAGAACTCCACGTCGCGCGGGGCGGAGCCGTCGTTCTTGCCAGTGCCTTCGACGAGGGCGGAGACCTTCAGGAAGACCTGCGGGAGTTTCGCGGCGGCTTCGAGGTCGCGCTGCCAGGTCGCGGAGACGTTCTTGCCGTCAATGCGCGTGTTGGCGAGGTGGTTGATTACGATGCGCAGGCCGGGGAGTTCCTTCGCGAGCCGGGCAACTTCGGGCAGGAGGGTCGGGCCGCCGTTCACGTCGAGTTCGAGGTTGGCGTCGGCGAGGCGCTTGATGTCGGCGAGGAAGGCAGGGTTGTTCAAGCCGGTGCGCAGCGCGCCTTCGCTGATGCGGATGCCGCGATAGAGCGGGTTCGCGGCGAAGCGTTTCAAATGGCCGGCGAAGGCGTCTTCACCGGGCTTCAGGTTGCCGACGAAGCCGACGATGAACTTGTCCTTCGCGGCGAGGTCGAGAATCCATTGGTTGTCCTCAAGGAGCGGGCTGGCCTCGACGACCACGGTGGCGGTGACGGGCTGCGGGACGGGCTGGGCGCGGTAATCGGCGGGGAGCGTGGTGCGGTGGAGGAGGGCATCGCCCTTGCCCGGCCACGGCACGCCGTCGGGGCGCTTGGGATCGTAGAAATGGGTGTGGGTGTCAATGATGACGAGCGGGGCGGCGGCACGAGGCGTGGAGCACGCGGCGGCGGATGCGGCGAGGGCGGTCGTCTGGAGGAAGTGGCGGCGGGTAGTGGACATGCGGGAAACGTTCAACATCCAACGCTCAACTTTCAACGCTCAAATCCAAGTGCCGGAGGCGATGGGTCTTGGGTGGACATGGGAGCCGCAGTCTAGTTTCATGCCACGCGACCTAGCGCATGAGCAACCCAGGACAATGGCTGATGAACCTCGGCGGTGCTGGCGGCGGCACGGCTGTCGATGGCCTCGTGCCTGTCGAAGGCTTCGTCAAAGCCGGCTACACTCCTGAAGAAGTCGCCATCGTCGAAAAAGCTGAGTTTTACGGTGCCCAGGCCGTGTTCTTCGAGGCACCCCGTGATGGCAAGCCACCAGTGGCGCAGGCGTTCATCTACCTGTCCGACGGACCGATCAAAGACCCCGATTTCCCCGAGTTGCACCGGAAACTTTGGAGCTGGGGCGGCGTGCCGCTGGTGTATCGGGTTACGAATGGAATTGTGCAGCTGTTCCGCTGCGCGCACCGGCCTGATTTTGAAAAGGACGGCAAGATCGTCTTCAAACCGTTCAAAACCTTGAAGGCAGCGGCTCAGATCGCCAACGATCCTTGGTGGGATGAACACCGGTTGCGCAATGGAACGCTCTGGGATGAGCCGCAAGCCTGTAAAGACCTCCTCTCCGGCAGATATTCGGCCCAGAAGACGCTGATCAATGCAGTCAAGGAATTGCATCGAGACCTGAGTGCGAAGACCAACCTGCCTCCGCCGCTCCAGCGGAAATTGCTCATCCTGTCGCTGCTAATCGCCTACCTCGAAGCCAGAAAGGTTTTCGAGGATGACTTTTTCAGCCGCTTCCTGCCTGGCGCGGATGCGTTCTTTCAAGTCCTGGCCGACGGACCAGCACTCGTCAGCCTGCTGGAACACTTGGAGGAACGTTTCAACGGCAATGTGTTCATGCTCAAGGAGGAGGAACGCGAAGTGTTGCTCACGAGCAATCAACTTGCGGGCTTTGCCCAACTCGTCGAGGGGCGGCAGGAGACGGGGGGGCAGCTTACCCTCTGGAAGCGTTATTCGTTTGCGGACCTGCCAGTGGAACTCATCAGCCACATCTACCAGCTCTTTGTCAGCGATGCGTCCGTGGCAGTCTATACGCCACATTTCGTAGTTCGCATGATGCTCGGCGAAGTTTTGAGCTGGGAGAGGCTTGACCGCTTGGTGAAGAACGACGAAGTCATCTTGGATGGAGCGTGCGGATCTGGAATTTTTCTTGTCGAAGCCTACAAACGCCTTGTCCTCCATTGGCGCTATCGCAACGAATGGAAACGCCCAAGTCGGACAGTTCTGCAGAAGCTGCTTACGACACGTCTGCGTGGCGTGGATTTGGAGGAAGGGGCCGTCGAACTCGCCGCATTCAGTCTTTGCCTCGCGCTCTGCGACGCGCTTGAGCCGATGGAAATCCGTGCGAGCGTGAAGCTCTTTCCGCCCTTAAAGGAGGAGAATATTCACACCGGCTGCTTCTTCGAGACGCGCGAGGCCGGGACGATAAAGGGAAATATTGGCGTCATTGTGGGCAACCCACCGTTTGCATCGCGACTTGCCACCGAGGGTTCAAAGCGAGCATGTGCTCGTTATCAGAAAGCGCAGGGGGAACTGCCGGACAAACAAGTCGCCTATCTGTTTCTGCACGAATCCATGGAGATACTGGCCCCGGGCGGCGTGCTCTCGATGCTTCAGCAATACAACTTTCTCTACAACCAGCAGTCGCGCGGATTCCGGCAGAGGTTCATTGAGCGTTGGGATGTGCGTGAGATTCTTGATTTCATCTCAGTGCGCGGTCTGTTCCAGAAGGGTGACGCTGACACAAAGGTTGTTGTCGTCGTTGCGGAAGCTCAGCCGCCTCCGGTGGGACGGCTGATGCTTCACGCAACCTTCCGCCGTAGCGGACGCACCGATGCCGAACAGGGCTTCGACATTGACTACTACGACATGCACTGGCTGCCACGAAAACTGGTGCTTGAGAACGATCGGGTTTGGCGGAGTGACCTGCTCGGAGGTGGGCGGGTGCTCGGGTTTGTGGATCGATTGAAAAAGTTGCCAACACTTTCGGAGTTTGCGGCCGCCAGAAACTGGGATTACGGCGAAGGGTATATCGTCGCTGAAAAGGGCAGGCGAATTCCTGCAAAGCATATTACCGGACAACGTTCATTGCCGTCGGACGCAATTTCCGATCAAGGAATTGACGAATCCCGGATTGTCACCGAGTCGGCTAGCTTGTTCCGCTCGCCTTACTCCTGCCGACGCTTTTCCAAGCCGATGGTTTTGATTCATGAACAGTTCAACCTCAATCACGGCATTTGGACCAAGCATTACCTTACTTATCAGAACCAAATCGTCGGATTTTGTGCAAAGACTGATGATTTACCAAAACTCTCAACACTGCACGATTATCTCACATTGGAAAAACGGACCCTCCAAGCGTATGTCGCAGCAATCAGTGTAAAACTTTTCACTCAACATGCGACGACACTTTCCGGTGTAGATATTTGCAAACTGCCATACCCGGAGTCACGTAATCTCAATCTTTCCCCTCACGAACAAATCCTTGTCGCCGATATCGTGGACTACTACCGCGATCTCATCCGCCTCGGCGAAGATTCCGTCGCAATGAAGGAACACGGCGAGCCGGCGCTGCCTGCCTTCAACGAAGTCTTTACCGCGCGCATCAACGGCGTTTACAAACGGAACAAACTGCGCGCATTGACCCCGCTCGTTCTGCCGGGTGTGATTTGCCAGCCGTATGTGTTCGGCAAGGGCGAGGTGGATTGGAGCGGAGCGGATGAGTTGAAGGGCAAGCTTGATGCCTTGCTCCGGGAAAAACGCGGCGGCGGCCTCAACGTGACCCGAATTGCCCGGCTCTACGATGGAGCGTGCATCTACCTGATCAAACCAGACCGGTTGCGATACTGGCTGCGCTCGGTCGCCCTCAGGGATGCGGACGAGGCATTGGCCGATTTGGCGGAACAAGGATTCTGAAGACACCAAACGATGCTGGCGGACAATTCCAAGGAGGTTCAATCGGGGCGGCTTGACCGGGAGCTTCACCTGCCGGCGGAGGCGAAGCTCCACCTGATGGAATTCATTGCGCAGGAACTGCCCCGCTGGCGGGATCATCCAGACCGGCCAGACAAGGAGTCGGAAGCCGCCCTGACCGAACACCTGTGCGACTATCTCAACGGGGCCACCCATGGCTCATCAGATTGGTCACACGTCCAGTTTCGCACGGAAACCGGCGATGAGACACGGGGCGGCAGGAAGATTGATCTGGCGGTGAAGCCGTGCGGGGTCGTGATCAATATCGAAAATCGTCGCCACAGTCAGTTTGATGCGCTCTTTCCCATCGAGTGCAAGCGGCTCCCAACGCCAAAGGAGAAGGACCGGGACGAACGGGACTACGTCACCAATGAACCCGGCACCACCGGCGGCATCCAGCGGTTCAAGTTCGGCCACCACGGGGCGGTCCACAAGTTTGCCGGGATGATCGCCTATGTGCAGGCGCTAACCTTTGACCATTGGCTGGGCCAAGTGAACGGATGGATTCGTGCCCTCGCTGCGGAAGCAGACTCAGGATGGAATCAATTGGATCAAGTCCATCTTTCGACCGGTGGGCCTCACGAAGGAGTATGCATGCTCAACTCCCGCCATCAGCGGAGCGGAGTCCTTGGGGAACTTGAACTGCGTCATCTTTGGGTCAGCATGAACTGACCTCACGCAGCACGTCGTTACTCCGGCGAGCCTCCATTGCCCACCCACTGGTCGCGCCGGTGCTTCGCGGTCTCGAAGAATTCGTCCATCGCCTTGGCGTCGCCGGCTTCGAGGGCGCGCTGGAATTCCTGGAGGTCTTCGATGAAGACGCCGAGGGCGCGGGCGAGGTGCTTGCGATTGGCCAGGGCGATGTCGCGCCACATCTCGGGCGAGCCGGCGGCGATGCGCGTGGTGTCGCGGAAGCCGGTGGCGCAGAGGGCGGGCTGCTCCTTCGGGTGCGCAGGGCTGAGGACGTAGTTGGCCAGTTCGGCGGCGACGACGTGGGGCAGATGGCTGGAGCGGGCCACGAGGCTGTCGTGCTGGTCGGGCGCGAGCCGGAGCGGACGGCCGCCGACGGCGGACCAGAGTTCCTCCAACTGCTTCACGAGCTTCGCGGGCGACTTGGGGCCGGGTGTGACGATGCAGACGGCGCGCTCGAAGAGGTCGGCACGGGCTGCGGACGGACCGGTCTTTTCCGCGCCGGCCATCGGATGGCTGCCGATGAACTGCGCACCGGCCTGGGCGAAGAGCGGTTCGAGGTCAGCCACCACGGTGCCTTTCACGCTGCCGACATCAGTGACGAGCGCGCCAGGCTTGAGCGCGGGCAGGCACTTCTCGGCGAGCGCCTGCATCTGGGCGATGGGCGTGCAGAAGACGACGAGGTCGGCGTCTTTCACGGCCGCGAGGAGGTCGGTGGTGGCGCGGTCCACCACGCCGAGGCGCTCGCACTCGGCGACGCTGGCCTCGCGACGCACGTAGCCCTCGACGCGGCCGGCGAGCCGGCGCTGCTTGAGCGCCAGCCCGAGCGAGCCGCCCAAGAGACCGACGCCGACGAGGGTGACTTTCGGGAAATGCACGGGCAGATGATGCGACGCGGGCGGGGGAGGTTCAAACGGATTTTATCCGCTGAGAGGGGGAAGGGCGCATCCGCGCACTGCCCCCGGAGCGCGGCACTCCGGGCCGCAGCGGCCACCCTGCAGAACGGGCTGCGGAGCTTCCCAAGCCTTTCCCTGCTGCCAGCCGCTGCGGCCCAGAGGGCCGCGCTCCGCCGTCGTGCGGGGGCAGTGCCAAGATGCGCCCGAGCGGGAAGGAAGGTGGCCTGGCAGGAATGACGAAGGTGAAAGCGTGCGTTCATTGTCACCACAGAGACGGGAATACGAACTGAGAAGGGTCCCGCAGATTCAAGGCGGCCACAGATGGAAAATCCGACCGGAGGAAAATCGCGATGGGAGAGTGCTTCACAGAATCATGGAGCACAAAATCATTGGGAAGGATGCTTTGGTGAATCCCCCAATAATTGAGGACGGACAAAGATGCGGTGCGGCAGCGTGGTCAGGGTGCGGCCATACGCAGCCAGCTTTACTCATCAAGCAATCTCAGGGGATGGTCGAAGCGCCCCCTCCCCCGCCCTCTCCATGAACCGGGAAGCAAGGGGAGAGCAGGATTAGGATCAGGATTACGAGCAGGAAGACTTGGGCGCAGTTGCGCCGCTCCATGAAAGTTCATGGTCCCAATGCGTGGTTTTCGGGCCGCGGCGGCCACCCATGAACCTCCCGGCGCGCACCCTTGCCCCGGCGCGAATGGATACGGCCTCGCCGAACCACTGGCGTGCTCGGGGTTCCCTCTCCTCCATGGAATGGAGGAGAGGGCCGGGGAGAGGAGGGGCGGCAGGTCCAGTTGCTTTGGGAGCGGGTCGAAGCACCCCTCTTCCCGGCCCTCGCCCCGCTCGTGCCTCGCAGGGCGAGGGAGACGGAGGTGCGTCGTGGCAGGAATGCGGTCGCGAACTCGCCATGCCATGGAGGAGCGGGAGCCCCGAGCACGCCAGAGCTTCGGCGAGGCCGTATCCATTCGCGCCGGGGCAAGGGTGATTGGTATCGGCCCCTGTGCTACCCATTCCCAATTCGGAGTCCGGGTTATGGGCAGGAAGATTTCCCCCTCCCATTTTCCTGCCCCCAAATTTTCCTGCCCAAACTTCGGTTCGCTGGCAAAGAGAGCGGCTGCGCTCCCGCGGTGCTTTAAATCGGATTTGCGCCCTGCAACTTGAAGCTTCCCTTTCCCGCCTGCCCGTGTTTATTACGCCCTCACAATGCCGCCCGTTGCCACCTCCTCCTCGCGTCCCAGCCAGAGTGCTGAGGATTATCTGGAGCGCATCCAGGAGCTGATGGAGGGCAAGGGCTACGCCCGCGTCGTGGACATCGCGTCCTCCCTCAAGGTCAAGCAGGCCAGCGTCACCAGCATGGTGCAGAAGCTCGCCGAGCAGGGCTACCTCAACTACGAGAAGTATCGCGGCCTCATCCTCACGGACAAGGGCCGCGCCGTGGCCCACCGCATCCAGCAGCGCCACGCCACCCTCTCCCGCTTCTTCTCCCTCCTCGGCCTCGCCGCCGACACCCAGCAGGCGGACATCGAGGGCATCGAGCACCATCTCAGCCCCGAGACCGTCACCTGCCTCGCGGACCTCGCGGAGTTCTTCGAGAAGAACCCCGCCGTGCTGGAGCAGTTCACCAAATCCCGCCGCAAGCCTCGCCGCGGCTGAACCCTCACCCCGCATGGCCGACAACTGGAACCTGCTCCTTTCCCTCGCCCAGGAGGAGGTCCAGGGCACGATCGAGGCCCTGCCGCCGGAACTCCGCGAACGCGCCCACCCCCTGCCCGTGGTGTATGAGCGCGTCCCCAGCGAGGAGATGCTCGATGACGTGGTGCAGCCGGACACGCTCGGATTGTTCGTGGGCGAATCCTTTCCCGACGAGACCGGGGCCTCCCCCATGCCGCCGCAGATCTTCCTCTTCCTGGAAAACATCTGGGACTTCGCGGAAGGCGACGAGGAAACCTACCTCGACGAGGTGCATGTCACCTACATCCACGAACTCGGTCACTACCTCGGCCTGAACGAGGACGAACTCGACGAGCGCGGCCTGCTGTGAAGCGCGGAGCGCGGGCGGGCACCAACAGCTCCTGGAGCGCGGGTCTGTGACCCGCAGCAACGTCCAGTCATCGTGGCCGTTCGTGCCTGCCAACGAGATGGGGGTCGGAGGTAGCTACGGGTCACAGACTCGCGCTCCGTGCCAGGCGACCGTGCTCCGCCGCCGAATTGACAATCCCCGACGGCTCTCGGAAGGTTCCCTTATGCAAGAGACCGAACTGCGCGCCTTGATCCGCGAGTCCGTTCAACGGCCTGTTCGCTTGTGCCTCGACGACGGACGGAGTTACACGATCACGCACCCGGACTTCGGCATGGTGGCCAACCGGGCAATCGTGCTGGGCAGCGGACCGGGCCATGACTTGGGTGGCGCGAACTTTGTCATCTGCTACTTCGACCACATCTCACGAGTAGAAGTGCTGGGTGGCAAAGCCAAGGCGGCTTGAGTTCAGTGCATCGGGTTCATAAGGATGATGGGCTGGCCGGTTTGGCTGGGCTTTCCATGCAGGCACGGCGACCACATTTTAAGGACGAGTCAGGCGCACTGGTTTCCCCGCCGGAGGTCCGGTTGGACCGTGAGTTGGTTCCTGTGCTGTGGATCTTCCTCCCGGCCATCCTCTGCTTCCTGCTTCAAGGGCGAACATTAGGGCGAACCATCGAAGGGGGCAACTTGGGTCTCCGGTTAGGATGCGCTGGCCTGCTGATTGGACTGGTTGCTGGGTTTTGGCGCTTGGGAGTTCTTTCGCGCGCCATGCAGGAACTCAGCCCGTGCTGGAAGAGCGGCCCCCTCTGGAATCGTTATCGGAGCAGCCGAGCCGCTCTGGTCGTCGCTTACGTTGTGGTGTTGGTGATTTTTGTCGTCTCTGTGGGCGGACTCGCTAACCGGCTAATCTCGTTCGGCAAGCCCAAGGTCGAACGGGCAGTGGTCGTCGGCATGTCGGGGACCGGAAGCAAAGGCGGATACTTCCTAGTGCGACTGAGCACCGAGGAGCGCGGGTTCCAGGAGAAGCTTCCTGTATCCTCGGGCGAGTTTCGAGACCTCAGAATTCTGGACCTCGTCGAGGTCCACACCCGCTGTGGCGTGCTCGGCTACGACTACGTGACGGACATCGTGAAGGTCGGCTCCCAACGGGTCAGCCAGTGAACGGACGGATTGACCTGACAGATTTTCCATCCTCCCTCGTCCGTAATACCAGTTCCCAATGACTGTTGGAATCGCTCAAGCGCCGCGCCGCCCATCTTCTCCCGCTCCCCTCCTCGGAGGAGGGGAGCGGGCTGGGGTGAAGGGTGTCCTCCGGCGGCGGCATTCTGCCGGTTTGCTTTGGGAGTTGGTATGATCCCATTCATTATGCACCTGCTCACCCTCCACCGCTTTGCCTTTCTCTGCGTCCTCTGCGCCTTTGCGTTGAGTAGCACCGCCGCTGACAAACCCCGCGTCCTCCGCGCCGGGGCGGCCACCAGCAACATCACCCCCAAGCTCGGCACCTCCATCAACGGCAACATGTCCGATGGCAAGGCCACACACGTCCACGACGAACTCCACGCCCGCGCCCTCGTGCTCGACGACGGCACCACCAAGCTCGCCCTCGTGGTGAGCGACTCCTGCATGATCCCGCGCGAGGTGCTCGACGAGGCCAAGCGCCTGGCCAGCGAGGCCACCGGCATCCCCGCCGCCCACATGCTCATGTCCGCCACGCACACGCACTCCGCGGCCACCTCCGCCTCCGTCTTCCAGAGCGAGGCGGACATGGACTACCGCGCCTTCCTCGCCCTGCGCATCGCCGACGCCGTCCGCCGCGCGCACAACAACCTCGCTCCCGCGCGCCTTGGCTGGGGCCGGGCCAGCGTGCCCGACCAGGTCCACAACCGCCGCTGGCACATGCAGCCCGGCACCGTGCTCAAAAACCCCTTCGGCACCGAGGACCTCGTGAAGATGAACCCCGGCATCAAGAACCCCGCGCTCCTCAAGCCCGCCGGCCCCATTGATCCCGACGTCTCCTTCCTCACCGTCCAGCGCACCAACGGCCAGCACGTCGCCCTCTTCGCGGATTACTCGCTGCACTACGTCGGCGGCAACCCCGGCATCTCGGCGGATTACTTCGGCGCGTTCGCCGACCGCATCCAGGAACTGCTCCGCGCCGACCGGCAGGACCCGCCCTTCGTCGGGGTCATGGCCAACGGCACGAGCGGCGACATCAACAACGTCCCGTGGCGCGACGGCGACACGAACAAATACGGCCCCGGCGAGAAGCTGCGCAAGGTCGCCGACCGCGTTGCCTCGGAAGTCGCGAAAGCCCTGCCAGCCGTAAAACTCCACGACTGGGTGCCGATCGGTGCCGCGCAGAAGGAAATCACCCTCGGCGTGCGCAAGCCCGATGCCGCCGCGCTGGCCCGGGCGCAGGACATCCTCGCCAAGGCCCCGAACCAGTTCCCGCGCCTCAAGGGCCTGGAGGAGATCTACGCCCGCGAGACCGTGCAGATGTCCACCTACCCCGACCGCGTGGAACTCATCCTCCAGGCCCTGCGCATCGGCGACCTCGCCATCACCGCGATCCCCTGCGAAGTCTTCGTGGAGATCGGCCTGGAACTGAAGGCGAAGAACCCGTTCCCCGCCAGCTTCACCGTCTCGCTCGCCAACGGCTACAACGGCTACCTCCCCACGCCGCCGCAGCACGCCCTCGGCGGCTACGAGACCTGGCGCGCAAAATCCAGCTACCTCGAAGTCAACGCCTCCCCGCAAGTCACGGCGGTGTTGTTTGAACTGCTGGGGCAGCTCAAACAGCAGAAAGGGAATTGATGGGCCTCTGGAATTGGTTGTGCAGTCAGTTCGACAACTCCGGCATCCACGAGTCGGAGTTCAGCAACTTCACGCCCCGCGCCATCCAGACGCTGGCATTGGCCCGGAAGGAAGCGGACCGACTCCATCATTCTTTCATTGGCCCCGAACACATTTTGCTCGGGCTTATCCACCTTGGCCAAGGTGTTGCATTTAACGTGCTCCAAAAGCTGGGCCTCGATCTTGAGTCCGTCCGTCAGGAGGTCGTGAACCTCTCCACCCCCGGCTCCGACCAGAAGCGGGTGGGCAACATCCCCTACACGTCGTCGGTCAAGCAGGTGCTCTTGATTGCCAGGAAGGAAGCCAAGGCGCTTCACCATACCTACGTCGGCACTGAGCACCTCCTCCTTGGCCTGCTCCAGGAGGACGGCATCCCAATGAAAATTCTAGTGAAGCTGGAGATTGAAGCAGGACTAACTCGCCAGCAAATCCTGCGGGAACTCGACCCGAATTTCGAGGTGTAGCCCTCCGAAGCGCGGGTGCGCCTGCTTGAATCGCAGGGCAGGGAAAGACTGGACGGCGCGCCCCCAACGGTTCTGAATTATTGAAGCGTGAACCCTTTGAAATCCCTCATGCGGTGGTTCGGCGCAGCCGCAGACAGCGGCGGCCTTGGCCATTTTACGCCGCCTGCCCAAGTGGTTCTCGCGCTGGCACGGATGGAAGCGAACCGGCTCCATCATTCGCAGGTCAACACCGAGCATCTGCTGCTTGGGCTGCTCAGGCTAGGCGAAGGTCTGGCCGTCACCGTTCTCCACCAACGCGGGCTCACCTTCGAAACCGTCAACGTCGAAGTCGAAAAGCTAAACGCTTCCGCCGCTGCCGCTGCCAGTCAGGGCTCGGTTCCCTACACACCGGTGGTCATGCAAACCTTGAAGATCGCCATGAAGGAGGCGAAAGCCCTCCACCATGACTACCTCGGAACCGAACACATGCTGCTTGCTCTGCTGGCTGAAAAGGATGGCATCGCTGCGCAGGTGCTCAAAAATCTGGGCGTTGATCTCGCCCAGACTCGTGAAGAAATCCTGAAGGGCCTCCATCTCGGACTCCAAACCGATTCCAGCACGCACCGCGTCGCGCCCCTCAAACAACTGGCCAGCACCGGCGGGGTCTCCGTAGCCGACGGGAGCAACTTCACTCCTCGGACCCAGGAAACTATCAGGCTGGCCCAGGAGGAGGCGAAACGCCTGCGGCACCACTTCACCGGCTCGGAACATCTGCTGCTTGGCCTGGTGAAACTGGGCGGTGGAGTGGCTGTGAACGTGCTGCGGAAGCAGGGCGTTGATTTCGAACGCCTCTGTGTGGTGGTTGAGCAGCTTGCCTTCCCGATCGAGTATTCGAGCCCGAACCCCGCCGTTCCCATCATGCCGCCCCTCACTCCAGCGGCCCTGCGGGCGTTGTCTCACGCCCAGCAGGAAGCATCGGCGCTCAAGCACACCTACGTTGGCACCGAGCATGTTCTGCTGGGCCTGCTGCATGAGGAGGCCGGCACTGCCGCGAAACTCCTGAAGGACCTCGGGCTCCAACTCTTGCCACTCCGCATGGAAATCCTGAAGGAACTCGACCCGAACTTCGGGGCGTAGTCGGGCCGCCGCAAAGCTTCTGCCAATGCGCCGGAGCACCGATCTCCGACCCGGCGTTGTTGAACTTGGAAAGCAAGTTGGAGCAGCCACGAAAGAGCACGAAGGAACTGATACGAGTGATACCAATGGCTTTCGGTGGAATCACCGATGAGGACCAGGCTGCACGCCGGCTCCCTCTCCCTTCCTCGGAGGAGGGGAGAGGGTTGGGGTGAGGGGTGGCGGCCGGCGGCATTCTACCGATTGGCATTGGGAATTGGTATGACTCGCCTTCGGCTGCTTCCCGCTTTGCCCGCAGGTGGCCTGTGCGTCATCCAACTCGTTCTTTCAAAGGGTCTTTGTGTGTCCTTTGTGCCTTTCGCGGCCAGCTCGTTCACGCCGGGTCGGAGACCGGCGCTCCGCAGTTCACACCACCGGCCTTGCCGCGCACGCCTCCTCCAGCACGGACATGTAGCGCTCCACGGTGCGGTCCCAGGAGAACTGCCCGGCATGACGAAGGATGGCATCCCGGGCCGGGGCTTCCATGAGCGTCTGGCCGAGGGCCTTGGCTAGGGCGTCGGCATCCGCGCTGGGGACGAGGCGGCCGAGGAAATCCTTGTCGAGCACCTCGGGGATGCCGCCCACGCGCGTGGCCACGCTGCGCAGCCCGCAGGCGAAGGCTTCGAGGATCACGTTCGGCACGCCCTCCTGCTTGCTCGGCACGCAGAGCACGTCGGCCGCCTGCATGTAGCGGGCCACCTCCGCCGGGGATTTGCGGCCCACGAAGCGCACATGCGCCCCCGCCCCGCCGGCATTCGCGAGCCGCCGCATCTTTTGCTCCAGCGGGCCGGAGCCGATCATCACCAGCTCGCACGGCTCGGCGGCGTTGCGGCTCAGCCGGGCATGCGCGCTCACCAGCAGCAGCGGGTTCTTCACCGGCAGGAAGTTGCCCGCGTAGAGAATGATCTGCGAATCCGTGGGCAGGCCCAGTTCCTGCCGCGCGGCCTGCGCCTCGCCGGGGCGGAAGGTGGCGGTGTCCACGCCGTTGTAGATCGGGCGGAGCTTCATGAAGGGCACCCCGGCATCGTGCAGCCGCGTCGAAAGATCCTTGCTGCGCGTGATCGTGGCGGCGGCGCGGCTCAGCGCCTGCACGATGGCGTGCCGCCGCAGCGGCATGCCCAGGTAGCTGTGGACGTCCGTGCCCTGCGCGATGGCTACCAGGGGCGCCAGCAGCAGGTCGTCCACCAGGTCCAGCGCGCAGACATCGGGATACACCCACGCGCCGAGGACGACATCGTAGCGAAACTCCGCGCGGACGCGGCGCACCGGGTCGCGCAGGGCGCGGGCCATCAGCCGGTGATTCCACGGGCCGCCGAACTTGGGGACGTAAAAGGTGCGGACGTAGAGGGGTTGGAAAAGCTTGTCCTCGTCGCGCGGCGTGCGGCCGCGCCAGCTCTTGAAGGGCAGCATCGGCCGCGGGGAGATGACCCGGATCTCGCAATGCCGCGCGAGTTGGTGCAGCACCGTGGCGTTGACCTGGCCATGACCCGGGGCGGACGAGTCGGGAAACAGGTTCGACACGAAGAGGACTTTCATGGGCGGGCGAACGGAAAGCTCCAAATCCCAAGTTCCAAATTCCAAACAAGCTCCAAGCTCCAAGCACCAGGAGCCTGCCCAAGCTCACGCAGGGTGACCTTGGAGCAGCGGCGGGTAGGGCGCGGTGTCCTCACCGCGCCGTCGAGTGACCGTGGCGTGCGGGTGGCCGACGGCGGGGTGAGGACACCCCGCCCTACCTCTCTTGGAGTTTGAACGAAACAAGCTGGCGCAGGCGTGGAACCGGCCACAGCGTAAATTGGAATTTGGAACTTGGAGCTTCTTTGGAGCTTGGGATTTGGCGTTTGAAAATTCACTCACTGCTCCGGACTCTTCGCCTTCGCCTCACCCGCCGGCCGGCTCCAGTCAAACCACCGCCACCGCACCCCCTGCGCGTCCGCATCGCGTTTCACGATGCCGAAGAACGCAGCGGCGTGGGAGTTCGTCGGCGTGCGGTCGAGCCGCCAGAGGTTCCAGAGGAGCGAACGGCTTTCCGCCCCCGTGCGCGGGTTCTTCTCGTGCAGGAAGACGGTCCAGAGCGGCGACCAGCTCCGCTCGAAGGACTTGTTGTTCGGCACGATCGGCTCCAGCGGGGCGAACAACTGGAAACGCTCGCGGCCGTCCAGCTCCTTCCGTTTCGTGTAGAGCGGCCAGAGGTCCTGCCGGGTCTTCGCTTCGCCGGTCACGATGTTCTTCTCCGAGAGGTCGCTGTAGAGGAAGAACAGGATGCGCATCCGCTCGCGGTCCAGCGGGGCGGCCTGGGCGCGGTTGTATTTGTAAATCGGCCACAGGACGAAGTCGCTGGTGAGGACCGCGTTCGTGGCATGGCTGTAGAAGGGCCAGACGCGGTTCATGAATTTCCCCTCGCCCCGCGCGAAGCCCACCAGCGGCCACGGCGCGCCCCACTCCTGGTATTTCCGCTGCCGGTCATCGGTGAAGGTGAAGAACGGCCAGAGGTAGGTGGAGGAGTCGCGTGTCGGCGAGCGGTAGTGGCTGTAGATGGGCAGGAGCGCCTGCTGGTGGACGATGTTCGTGGTGCCCAGGCCGCTCCGGCTCTCCAGGTAGAACGGCCAGACGATGAAGCGCTTGTCATGCCCCGGCGTGAACTGGACCAGGTCCAGATAGTTGGTCCAGGTGAACCCCTCGCGATGCTCATGCCCCGCCAGCGGCCACACCTGCCAGCCCTCGAGCTGCGTGCCGTGGCGCAGGTGGAAGATCGGGAAGAGATAGTTCTCCGTGACCACGTCCTTCTTCACCGTGCGCGAGTAGAGGGGGAAGAGCCGCATCTTGATCTCGTCGCGGAACAGGCGGCCCTTGATCGTGCCCCAGAACGGCACCAGGGCCGTGTAGTTCTGGTCTGGATCGGGGCTCCGGCTTTGGAAGTAGAAGGGGAAGAGCGTGAACTTGTCCGTCGCCTTTTCCTCCTGCGACTGCCCGCCCATGAAGCTCAGGAGCTGGAGAATCTGCCAGCGGTATTCCGCGCCAAAGCGGTCGTAGGTGAAGAGCGGGTAGAGGAAATCATATTCCTGCGCCGGGATGTCCGGGTAGGTGGTGCTCGCGAAGAAGGGCGGCAGCGCCCAGGTGGTCTGCCCCTCGGTGGCCTCGCGATAGTAGAGCGGACCAAACCATTCCGAGCGGGTGCCGGAAGCCAGCGTCAGCGAAAAGTCATGGGCCAGCGGTCCAGCCGTCCAGTCGGCGGCGGCCACCCGTGTGCCCGCTCCAGCCAGCAGGCACAGCAGCCAGGCCAGACGAACTTGCTTCAGCAGATGAAGGGCGCAGCTAATCACGCGGGCGGGATGGTAGGAGAGCCGGGTTCCCGGTCAAGGTTGCCCGCCGAAAAAACGGCGGCTGACAAAGTTGGTGAAAGCATTAAAATATCGTTAGCGTAGGGATTCTGCCTAGGGAAATCTCGGGATTTGACATTTAATCACCAGCTATTAGGCTATAACGTCAGTTGGTCGAGGTTCCATTTGACCTCGGTTCCTCACAGCCCAGTGGCGATGGTGCATTATCGTCACTGGGCCTTTTCTTTTCTCCAGCCGAGTTTCAGCAGCATCTGCAGCACGGCGGGGAGGAAGGTCAGCGCAGCAAACATGCAGGTGGCGGTGCCCATCGCCATGACGTAGCCGAGGCTCTGGATGCCCTGGTGCTTCGCCAGGATCAGGCTGCCAAAGCCCGCAATGGTCGTCAGCCCCGACACCAGCACGGCCAGTCCGGTGCTGCGCGCCAGGATGCTCGGATTCTTCTCCTCGGCGAACCGGTTGAGGATGTGGATGCCATTGGTGACACCGATGCCCACCACGAGCGGCAAGGTCATGATGTTCGCCGGGTTGAAGGGGATCCCGGCCCAGCCCATGAAGCCCACCATCCACACCGTCCCGATGGCCACCGGCAGCAAGGCCAGCACCACACACACGAGCGACCGGAAGTGAATGAGCACCATGAGCGAGATGGCCGCCGTGGCATAGCATGCGGCCTCCACATAGCTGTCCTTCAGCAGGGTGGTGTATTCGAGGAGCTGGATCGGCGTGCCCGTCACGTTCGGGTCCACGGTGCGCAGCTCCTTCACGAAGGCCTCCTGCGGCTCACGCTGCCACACGTCCGCCTTGGGAAAGACCTGCAGCAGATACTTGCCCGTCGCCCCGATGAAGCGGTTGCGCAACGGAGTCGGCAGATCCTCCGCCCGCAGCGCGCTGGCCTGCTGGCCCGCCAGCGCGGTGAAGGTGTCCTGCAGATCGTCCAGCAGCGCCTGCTGGTAATATGCCGTCTGCGCCGCCGCCTGCTCGGGCGGCGCGGCCACCAGCGCATTGCGCCATTTTTGGACCGCGTCCTTGATGGACTTGAGCTGGACGGCCAGCTTCGCCTCGCCCTCCTTCCGCACCACGTCCTCCGCCGCCCCGAGATAGCCTTGGAAGGAGAACAGCACCTGCAGCAGCTCCGGCACGTTCGCCGGCTGCGCGTCCAGCGGCGCGAACGTCACCGCCGCGGCCTCCGCCTTCACCTGCCGGATCAGCGCCAGCTTCGGCGTGGCATCCTCCGCCAGGAACTGGCTCATGGACCGCACGTTCGCCACCGTCGTGAGGTTCGTCAGCCGGTGCTCGAGTTCGGCCGCCTGCGCCAGGTTGGTCGCCACCACCGCGCCAAACAGCACCGAGTTCGACGCCGTGTTGATGAGCTTGTGCTCAAAGACCACCGCCGGCAGCCCCGCCGACTGCATGTTCAGCAGGTTGTAGTCGAAGTGAACCCGGTTGAACCGCGCCACGCTCAGCACGCACAACACGGTGGTCACCACGAGCACGGTGATGGGCCGGTTCAGCCAGAGGCGCTCGATCCGCTCGCGGCGCTCCACCGGCGGGGCCACGTGATCAATCACATTCTGTTTCCCGCGCAGCAGCAGCACCGGCAGCAGCGTCATCATCGGCACGAGGCAGATGAGCAGGCCGCCACCCGCGATGATGCCCATCTCCTGGATGCCCTTGAAGTTGGTGATGCCCATCGCGAAGAAGGCTCCCGCCGTGGTCGCCGCACCGGTGAAGATGCCCTGCCCCGTGTTGACCATCGCGAGCGTGATGGCCTCGCGCTCCGTCTTCCCCAGCCGCAGCTCCTCCTCAAACCGCGCGACCAGATGCGCGCCGAAGTCAATCGCCAGCCCGATCAGCATCGGCGCGAACGTGATGGTCAGGATGTTCAGGTGTCCAACCGTCAGGGTCGTGTAGCCCATCGTATAAACCAGGCCCACGATGAGCACCGCATTGGCCTTGAGCGGCCGGCCGGACTCCGCGTAGCCGTAGATGAAGATGATCAGCACCAGCACCAGCGAGACGATGGTGGCCACCGTCGTGTCGTATTGGGACTGCGCCATCTCGTCGAACTCCAGCACCGGCTCCCCCGTGATGCCCACGCTCACGCCCGGCACCTCGCGCTTCGTCTCCTCCACCAGCACGCGCAGCCGCTCCACCGCATCGCCGCCCAGCTCCTCCCGCTTGGCATGTGCGGTCACGAGATACAGCCGCCCGCCGCCGAAGGTGATATACATCTCGCGCTCCGCCTCCGGCCCGCCCCCGAAGAGCGCGCTCACGCCTGGCGAGGGCGGCTTGCCGGGCCGCTGCAGGCCCTCGCGCGCCTCGTTCACGATGCGCTCCAGGGCCGGCAGCGCGCCGAGCATGGAGTCGTTCTCGGCGCTGGCCTCCTGCTTGGCCGTGCGGAACTGCCGGTTCAGGATCGTGAAGAGCGAGACGAGGTTCGTGGCCTGCGAAAAGTTTTTGATGAAAGGCTGGTAGTCCTTGATCTTCTTCTGCAGCTCCACCAGGTCGGCCTGCGGCACGAAGAGCAACGCCTTGCTCCCCATCAGCTTGAGGTCGCCCTTGTAGAAGACGTCGGTGAAGAGGTTCGTCTCCGCCTCCAGCTTCGCCCCGAGCCGCTCCACGAACTGCCGGTTCTTGTCCATCCGGTCGCTCTCCACGATGACCACCAGATCGTCCTGGCCGGGGAACTCCTTTTTGAACTCGAGGAAGTTCTGGTGATACTTCTTGTCCGAGCCGACCAGATCGTTGCGGCTCGTGTTGAACTCCAGCCCGTGGACCGTGAACAGCAGGCAGACAAGGAACAGCACCATCTGCGGGTAGAAGAAAACGCGCGGGTGCAGATACACCGCATCCGCCAGCCGGGTGAGCAGGCGTTGGACGAACGAAAGTTGGGGCGGTTCAGCGGCCATGGGTCACGTCAGCGTTCACGGGCCAATGATGCACCGAAGCGCCCCCGTGTCCAACTCCGCCATTGTGGCGGAGCACGGCCCTCGTTTGGAGTCCCGGCTTCAGCCGGTGCGGCGAACGAACCTCCATGACGCTGCGCGCAAAGCGTCCGGCCCGCAGTCCAGTTCCGCCGGCTGAAGCCGGGACTCCGAACGGCATTCATCGCCGCGCTCCTCGCACCTCACTTCGGCCGCATCGAAAACGCCAGTTGCCGCCGGAACTGCTCGCGGTTGTGGGCGTCATGAAACTCCACCGGGTTGAAGTCATCCGTCAGCACGATGCCGCTCTTCGGATCGGCGGTCGGCATGCCGTTGAAGGCATCGCGCGCCTGCTGCCGCACGGTCACATGCATCGCTTCGAAGTTCATCGTGCGGTGCTGTTTCAGCTCCAGCGCCGGCGTGGCCACGAAGAACACGTTGCCATTGCCGCTGGCATGGATGCGCACCGTGGCGAAGACGGACTTGAGCGTCTTGTCCAGTGACGCGGTGAAGAAGTCTTTGCCCGCCTCGAACTCGCCGAAGCTGTTGATCACGAGCACTCCGTGGGGCCGCAGCACCCGGCGGATGCCGGCGAAAGCCTCCTGGGTCATCAGGTGCGACGGCGAGGAATCGCCGAGGAAGGCGTCGAGGATCACGGCGTCATACTGCTTCGTCGCCGCGTTCACGAACTGCCGGCCGTCGCCGATCGTGAGATTCAGCATTTCCGGCTTCAGATCAAAGTGCGCCTGGGCCAGGCCCACCACATCGCCGTTGATCTCCACCACGTCCACCTTTGCCCCCTGGTGGGCGAACTGCATGGGCACGATGCCCACGCCCATGCCGATGCACAGCACGTCCTTGATCTGCTCCGTGTAAACCTCCGCCAGCCCGTGCAGCCCGTAGGTGAACAGGGAGACGCTTTGCTTCGCTCCGGGGTCGTAGGTGTTCTGCGTCAGGTAGTCATTGAGGTAGTAGCGGCGCGAGCCATCAAAGTTCTCCAGCACCTGCATCAGGCCGAAGTTCGAGTTGCGCCGCGCCACCTCGCCCATGTAGTCGGAAGGCGGCCGCGCATCCTGCCGCACCCCCGCCCACCCGGCAAAGCCGCCGAGCACGACCGCGACCACCAGCACGCCCAGGGATTCGCCCTCCTCCCGCCAGAACAGAAAGTAAACCGCCGCCAGCGCCATCAGCACGCCCGCCGTCACAAACATTGTCACCGAGTTCGGCAGGAAGGGAATGAGCACGTAGCCGATCAGCACCGTGCCCAGCACGCTGCCCAGCGTGCTGATCGCGGAGAGCCGGCCCACCGTGCCTCCGACGCCCGCCACCGCCGAGGTGAGCACCCGGATGACAAACGGCCCGACCGTGGCCAGCAGCGTGAGCGGCACGAAGAACAGGAACAGCGACGCCAGCAGCGAACCGACCGCGAGCGGAAATTGCAGGCAGGCAAACGCGACCTTCGCCGTGAACGGCACCGTGAAGCAGAGATACACGCCCGCCAGCAGGATGCAGGTGTAGAGCCGGCTCAGCTTCTGCGACCGGTCCACCAGCCAGCCGCCGAACCAGTAGCCTGCCGCGAGCGACACCAGCGTCACCGCGATCTGCGCCGTCCACACGAAGTGCGACGTGCCCACATAGGGCGACAGCATCTTCGCGCCGAGGATCTCGACAATGAGGATGGCCGCGCCCGTGGTGGCGGCGGTGCCGTAGAGAAAGCGTCGCAAGGCGACAGAAAGCCCGGCGGGCGCGGAAGCGGCAGGTTTGTTCACGCGCGTTTTCTACGGGGAGCCGGGCCGAAGGGCAAGGCTGCGCCGCCGCGTTCGGAGTCCCGGCTTCAGCCCGTGGAGCGCCACCTGCCCCTGAACGCCCCCCGCGCAGCGTGTCTGACGGTCGAAAACCTCGCCCCCGAACCGATGGGAAGCCGCTCATTGTTCTTGGCGTTCGGATGCGCGAAGCGTCTGGAGTGCGGTGGCTTTTAGCACCGCTTTTTGGGCACCCCTGTGACCCGTGCGGATTCGATAGTGCGCTGAAGCGACCAGACGCTTCGCGCAGACTCATGCCGACGACAAATCCAGCACAATGTCCCCCCACCGATCATGATTCCACAAGTCCGCAGCCTCTTTGCGCCCTTTTGTGGCAAAAAAGTTCACGCCGGGTCGGAGACCGGCGCTCCGCTACTTGGGCAACTGGTTCAGCGTATACCAGAAGGTGTCGTTCACCAGCGGCTCCCCGGCCCCGTTCTTCACATCCAGGCTGCGCACCATGGTCACATAGCCCGTCTTCCAGCCTTCCAGCTTGAGGCGGACTTTTAGTTTGTCCGGCGAGACAGTCGCGCCCGCGATCTTGATGACCGTCGCCGCGTTCTCCTTCCCGTCGTGGTCCAGTTCGGGCGAGCCATACTTCGCGTGATACTTGAAGCCGTATTGCGTCACGTCGTAGCTGTCGGGATTCGCCGCGGCCTTTTCCTCTACCGGCTGCGTGAAGGTCAGCTCGAAGCCGTCGCGCAGCGCGTGGACTGCCTTCACCTCGAACGGCAGCTTGCCCGTGTAGCTCACGCGCTCCAGCGCGGTCTCCAAGGGCGCGACCGCCGTCCACGAGCGCGGGGCCTGGCAGCCGCCGACGTAGAGCTTGCCATCGGGGCCATACACGAGCCGGTTCACCCCGGATTGAAACTGCTTCAGGAACGGCCACACCGCGCCCTGATACTCACCGTTGACCTTCTCCAACTGCACGCGCGTCACGATGGCGTTCTGGAAATCCCCCACCATGAGCTGCCCCTTGAACGGCCCGAAGCGGTCGTCGGTGATTTCGACGATGCCGGTCGTCGAGCGCGCGAGCTTGTAAGGAAACCAGACGGCGGGCGGATCGAAGCGCGTGTGCTTGCCGTATTCCTCCTGCTTCGCGGGCCACGCGCTCGGGTGGCCGTAGAATTTGCCGGGCGTGACGTGGTTCAGCTTGCACGCCGCCATCCACTGGCCTTGGTTCTCGGAGACGAACACATCGTGGTCCGGGCCGAAGGTGCCGATGCCGTTCGGCTCGCGCATGCCGGGGCAGATCGTGTCGAGCTTCGTGCCGTCGGGCGAGATGCGGATGCCCCAGCCCATGTAAGGACTGTCCCACCGCCCGCTGTGCCCGGCATTGGCGAGGATGAAGTTGCCCGCCTTGTCGAAGACCGGGCCATAGACGAAGGCGTTGTAACTGCCGGTGTAGCCCCAGCTTTGGTTGAGGCACTCGAACAAGTCCGCCTCGCCGTTGCCATCCGTGTCCGTGAGCCGGTAGAGCGCCTGCTTGGTGCCGACGTAAATTTTCCCGTCGCGCACCGCGAGGCCCATCGGCTCGGCCAGCCCGCGCGCGAAGCGACGATACTTCGCGGCGGCGGGCGCACCCTGCGCGCCCTCGACAATCCACACCTCGCCCGCCCATGTGCAGATGGCGAGGTCGCCATTGGGCAGGAAGTCCATGCCGCCGACGAGGAGGTTGGCTTCCTTGGGGAGTGGGAAGGACTCGGAGCGGAAGTGTGGCGTGGAGGCGGAACTAGAACGGTAGCCAAGGCCAGCTTGAGCTGAGGTGGTTAGGCGAAAGCTGTTTGTATTCGGATAACACACAATCCTGCCATTGATATGTGGCGCACTCCGGAGCTGTTCCAATGCCTCCTTTTTGGAACCGAGCAATTCCGTTTCGATGGTCAAAGCTTGGAAGTCGAACAAACCACCTTGCTTGGTTGGCGGAATCTGGACCCACATTCGGGTTTCTTTCCCAGCGACGACGTGCCGCGGATGTCCCTTATCTGCGCCCTGTTCCGTGACGGTCTCGACAGTGTATTCGGCTTGTCGCTCCTGCACCTGGACTTGAATTGCCCGCTTTGGCAAATTGAGGGAGGCAAGCAGCACGCCGTCCTTTCGCTCAAAAAAAGTGGCGTGGATGAGTTCGTCCGTTGCAGGAGCACTTGGCGACATTTCCGCATGAGCAAGGAACCAGAGAGGCTCACTGTTTGCGGAAACGATGAGTGTCCGCTGAACCAAGCGCGGTGCGTTTAGAATTGCCTCGAATGATTCCTCGACTATCGCGAGCCGCTGGTTTGCCGAATATAGTTCGTATCGGAAAACCGCCTTGCCCGTGATTTTCAATCCAAGGAAGCGGCCTTGTAGCGTTGAGTTCGTGGAACCGGCTTCTGGGATCTTCCCCACCGCCCACGGAAACACCGGCGGCATCGTCCACAGCACCGTGCCGTCGTTCGTGCTGATGAAGGGCGACTTGGGCAGGCCGTATTGCGGTCCGAGGAGCGCGAGTCCCTTGCCCGACCAGACGGTGTGCGTGCGCAGCAGCGCGGTGTCGAAGGCCAGGTGCAGGTTCGTCGCCAGCGGCACCACGATGCTGCGCGTGCTCTGCGGCATCGGGGCCATGCGGAACGGCTGGTCCGGCGGATCGTAGCGCGGCACCACCGGCGCGGCCTTGTCCTTCGCGGACTGCGCGCGGACGCAGACGGACGTGGCCAGAAACAGGACGGCCAAAGCCAGCAGGAGGCGGACGGACGGGCGACGCATAGGGCGAGTTTGCGACGGGCCGCCCCGCCGGGCGATTCAAATTGCAGGCGGAGCGCCGGTCTCCGACCCGGCGTGATCAGCGTGGATGCAACGCGCCGGGTCGGAGACCGGCGCTCCAATTACGCAGCCAGCCCTGCTTTTGAATTGCAGCAATGCCCCACTTTAGCGTTCAATCCCGCCAGCATACGACCATGTCTTACACCACCGATTCAAACGCCCGCCGGATTCGCTCCGTGCTGGTCGTGGATGACGACGTGGAACTGGCCATGATGTATAAGGAGCTGCTCGGCTCCCAGGGCTACATCGTCAACACCGCGCCCAACGGCGTGGAAGCCCTCAAGCTCATCATGCGCCACGAAGTGGATGCCATCATCTGCGACATGATGATGCCCCACATGCCCGGCGATATGTTTTACACCGCCGTCGAGCGGGTGAAGCCCCACCTCTGCCCGAGGTTCATCTTCGTGACCAGCTACGAGGGCAACCCGAAGATCGAGGCCTTCTTCAAGAAGGTGAATGGCATCGTCCTCTACAAGCCCACCACGCTGGGCAAGCTCATGGGCACGCTCAACCTGCTCAACCAACGGCTGGTCACGGCGGAAAAGAAGGCCGCGAGCTGAGGCCGGGCGTCTGGCCCGAGAGCGGCGTGTCTCCCGGGATGCGTCCCAAGAACCAAGACTGGTAGGGCGGGGTGTCCTCACCCCGCCGCCGAATACCAGTTGCTTTCTTGCGCCTCGTGGCGCGGTGAGGACACCGCGCCCAGGGGCGCATCCGCGCACTGCCCCCGGAGCGCGGCACTCCGGGCCGCAGCGGCCACCCTGCAGAACGGGCTGCGGAGCTTCCCAAGCCTTTCCCTGCTGCCAGCCGCTGCGGCCCAGAGGGCCGCGCTCCGCCGTCGTGCGGGGGCAGTGTCAAGATGCGCCCCGCGCCCTGCCACCCTGCATCGCCCCTTGTCTGATCAGCGCAAGAGGAGTATTGGTAACCAGCGCGGATTGACTTTCCCCCAGCCACTGCCCGCCCTCAGGAATCTGCCGACTGGCAACTCCTCACTAATTACGAAACACTCTCCCCGCCGATGGACCTGCCCATCAAACTCATCTCGACCGATTTCGATGGAACGCTCCACGCGGACCACGAGCAGCCGCCCGTGCCCACGCGCCTCCAGGCGCTCATCGGCGACATGCAGCAGCGCGGAGCGAAGTGGATCATCAACACCGGGCGCGATCTCTCCAGCCTTATGGAAGGCCTGGGCCGCGCGCACCTGAGCATCCAGCCGGACTGGCTGGTGACGGTCGAGCGGGAGATTTACTTCCGCGAGGGGCCGCGCTTCTTCCCGCTCCAGCCGTGGAATGGCGACTGCGAGCGTGCGCACCGGGAGCTGTTCAAGGCGGTGGAGAAGGATCTGCCCCGCCTGTTCCAATGGGTCAACGGCCGCTTCCGCGCCTCGGTGTATTCGGACATCTATTCGCCCTTCTGCCTCATCGCGGGCAACAACGCGGACGCGGACGACATCGAGGCGCATCTCAGGGACTACTGCGAGTCCGTGCCGAACCTGACCGTCGTGCGCAATGACGTTTACGCCCGTTTCAGCCACACCGCCTACAGCAAGGGCACGGCCCTGGCGGAGATCACGCGCCAGCTTGGCTACACGCGCGAATGCGTCTTTGCGGCCGGCGATCACTTCAACGACCTGCCCATGCTCCAGGACGAACATGCCTGCTGGCTGGTCGCCCCGGGCAACGCCATCCTGCCGGTGAAGGAAGCGGTCTGGCGCGAAGGCGGCTACGTGAGCGACCGCCTCTGGGGCCACGGCGTGGCCGACGGACTCGAAGCCGCGATGAAGGAAGTCGGGCTGCTGTAGCTCACGTGAAACGTCGGGAAGGAGTGAACCTCCAGCCCAAAACGGGTGAGGTTCTTTGGTTCAACGCCTACAATTCGAGCATCTCCATCAGCTCTGCCACGCTCTTCCCGTGATGCTGGGCCACGTTGCGAAGGATGCCTTTGAGCGTGCCGAGCTTGATCGGACTGTGGTTGGGAACGACCTCGTGATGTTCCCCGCCTTCCTGTGTCGTGAGGCGCAGATGGGAACCGTGCTGACGGGTTACGACATAACCGAGTTTCTTCAGCGCCTTGGCCAGTTCCGGCCCGGAAAGATCGCGCGGTGCTTCATCGCGCCAGCACTTCGTCCCGGACGAAATGGAGGCGGATGATTTTAGGCGCCTGCTCCAGGCGGTCGAAATAGCAGGCCACGGCATCCCGCACCATCGCCCGCAGTTCCTCCAGCGTTTCACCCTGCGTATTGATACCGTAGCCCAGCGAGGATGCGCAGTAACCGCCTTCCTCGGCCTCTGTCACCTCGAAGATGATCTCGGAGTTCATAACCTTAGGGTGCCGGAGCCGTGCTGGTGAGCCAAAATAAGACCGGTAGTCGCACTCGGGCGCAGCTTGACCCTGCCCCGAAAGCCCCCCGGAGCGCGGGTCTGTGACCCGCA
>CAZCBE010000065.1:0-38561 GCA_964496695.1 uncultured Klebsiella sp. | reverse complement strand
CACCCCTCACCCCAACCCTCTCCCCTCCTCCGAGGAAGGGAGAGGGAGCCGAATATGCGTCGCGCTCCCTATGCACGCTTCCACCGATAGTAATTGGGATTCAGTATTAGCGAGCGGGGGCAGGTCGCCGACCGGGGTTACGGAGTGCCCGGCGGCGCTGATTTGCGCCGGTAGAAAAAGTAGATGGGGATGCCGATGACCACGAGCGCGGTGCCGAGGGCGAAGTTGATCACGGCGGGTTTGCCGGCGGCGACGGCGGCGCGGTAGGCGGTCACGTCGTTCACCATGGTCAGCACGAGGAAGACCGCCGAGAACGCGACGAAGATGCCGGGCACCCACGGGTAGCCGGGAACTTTGTAGGGACGCGGGGCGTCGGGCTCCTTGCGGCGCAGGACGAAGACGCCGTAGGCGCCGAGGCCGTAGAAGATCCAGCTCACGAAGATGAGCGTGTCGGTGAGCTGGTCGAAAGTGCCGCTGAAGACCAGCGCGATGCTCCACAGGCCCTGCACCACGAGCGAGGCGGCGGGGGTGTGGAAGCGGGGGTGCGCCCGGCCGAGCATGGCGGGGAAGACGTTGCGCCGGGCCATGGTGAAATAGACCCGCGCGCTGGCCAGGATGGTGGCGTTGTTCGCGCCGAAGGTGGAGCACATCACCACCACGGCGATCCACTTCGCGCCGCCGTTCATCACGCGGTCGGCGACGTCGGCGGCGACGAGCTTGGACTGGGCCATCAGCTCGGCGGGGAGCACCCAGCAGTAGGCGAGGTTGAGCGCGAGGTAGATGCCGGTGACGATGAACATGCCGAGCACGGTGGCGCGGGGCACGTTGCGCTGGGGGTCGCGGACTTCGCCGGCGCAGAAGGTGGTCTTCACCCAGCCGTCGTAGGCCCAGAATGCGCCTTGCAGGGCGGCGGCGATGGCGACGAGAAGTTCGAAGCCGTGCTTTTGCAGCGCGGGCACGGAGGTGGAGAGGTTCGCCACGCTGCCGCCCGCGCTGGGCACGAGGAAGGCCGCGAGGAAGAGGGCGGCCATGCCGCCGAGCTTCGCGATGGTGAAGATGTTCTGCACCACGCCGCCGAAGCGCACGCCGAGGTAGTTCACGGCGGTGAGCACGACGATGACAAGCGCGGCGAGGCATTTCACACCGAACTCCCGGAGGGGCGCGATGTCGCCGATGAAGGGGACGTGGAAGGACCAGCCGGCGGCGGCGGGGCTGAGTTCCGGGAGCGGCTGGAGCTTGGTGAAATACTCGGCGAACACGTAGGCGAGGGCGGCGATGCTGCCGGTCTGGATGACGGCGAAGACGGCCCAGCCGAACAGGTAGGCGACGAAGGGGCCATACATGCGCTCGAAGAAGACGTATTGGCCGCCGGTCTCGGTGATGAAGCTGGAGATCTCGGCGTTGGTGAGCGCGCCGAAGAGGGTGATGACGCCGGCGAGGACCCAGACGGCGAGGAGGAGTTCCGTGGAGCCGAGCTGGCCGGCCATGACGCCGGGCTTGCGGAAGATGCCGGAGCCGATGACGCCGCCGACCACGAGCATGGTGGTGGTGAAGAGGCCGAGCGCGGGGACGAGGTGACCGGAACGGGCGGGGGAGTCGTTGGGGCCGGTCATGGGTGGTGCTGGCGGAGTTGCTGCCAGTGCGGTGGATAAAAGTCAATTGGCGTCACGCAAATGCGCGGGGGGCTGGGGTGGGGGAGGGTTGAATCGAGAGGGAAAACCACGAATGAACACGGATGGACACGAATCGGGGAGGGATGGGCACCGCAGAGGCGGGACGGGCGCAGAGGTTTTTTTTACGAAACGAAGCCAATGGGAGGCGGGATGGGAGATCTCCGATTTCAGATTTCAGAAGGGAAAGGGCGAATCTGCGAAACGAAGCCAATTTGACGCTGGGTTCCGTGGCCGCTGGGCGGGCGCGCTAGCCAAGGAGTGCTTCCAGCCCGCCAAGGGATGGTTAGTCAGGCAGGGGCTTACGCCGGAAGCTCTGCCGCTGATGGTCACATTGACCGATTTATGAACGAGCCAAAACTTTTCTCCGCCGCGCGGGTGCCAGCCCGGGTGACCGCCGCGTATGCCTGTGGAGCGGCTGCGTGGATCGTGTTGTCCGATCTGGCGGGGGCCATGGCCTTCGGCGGCGCCACGCCCGAGCTTTGGACCAACATCGCCAAAGGGTTGCTGTTCGTGGGAGTGTCCGCCGGGCTGCTGTATGTGCTCCTGCGCCGGAACCTGGCCCGGGAGGAGGCGGTGCGGGGGGACTTGGAGGCGAGCCAGGAGCGGTTTAATTCGGCGGTGGCCCAACTGCCCTTCACGTTTGCGATCTATGATGGCGAGCGGCGGTTCAGATTCTTGAACACGCGGGGGTTGCTGGCCGCCCACAAGCCCTTGGAGGAGGTGCTGGGCCGGCGGGATGAGGAGGTGTTTCCGCTGGAAATGGTGAATGCCTATCTGCCGGTGTTGACCCGGGCGCTGGAGCAGCGGCAGCCGCAGACCGAGGTGGTGGACATCCTGCTGCCGGCGGGCCATGTGCATGTGGCCTACACTTTCACCCCGCTGCTCCAGGCAGATGGGACGGTGCGCGAGGTGCTGGCGGTGGCCAACGACATGACGGTGGTGGTGCGCAATGACCGGCGGGTGCGACGGCTCAACCGGACCTTGCAGGCGATCAGCGCGGCAAATTCCGTGCTCGTGCGTTCCACGGACGAAGCGGACCTGCTCCGGGCGTTCTGCGAAACCCTGATCGGTCCGACCGGACACCGGCTGGCCTGGGTGGGATTGGTGACGTCCGGGGATCCGGTGGTGCGGGTGGCGGCGCAGGCCGGGGTGGCGGGGGAGTATCTGAACGGGATCGAAGTCCGTTGGGACGACACGGCCGCAGGGGGCGGTCCGACCGGGATGGTCATCCGCACGGGCGAACTCTCAGTGTGCCACGATTTCCTAACGGACGCGCGGATGGTGCCCTGGCGGGAACGGGCGGCGCATGCGGGATTGCGCTCCTCCGTGGCGTTGCCGCTGCGGACGGCCGGCGGGATGCTGGGCGCGCTCACGCTGTATTCCGGGGAGCCCAACCGGTTCGATGAGGAGGAGGTGCGGCTGCTGGTGGAACTGGCGGACGACCTGGCCTTTGGCATCGCCGCGATGCGCCGCCAGTTCGAACTGCAGCGGACCACGGAGCAGTTGCGGGAATCTGAAGAGCAACTGCGGACGCTCAAACAGGTCATTGATCAAAGCCCGTCGGTGGCCTACGTGGCCCGGGCGGAGGCGGGCTGGCCGATGGAGTTCATCTCGGAGAACATCGGACGCTTCGGCTACCAGGCCCGGGACTTTGTCGAAGGAAAAATCCGCTTTCCCGCCATTGTGCATCCCGAGGATCTGGCCGACCTGGTAAAGGCCGTGGACAAGGCGGTGGCGGGCGGAAAGTCAGAATTGACGGTGGAGTATCGCCTGCTGGACAAACGCGGCCAGGTCCGCTGGGTGCAGGATTACTGCATGGTGGTGCGGAACGCGGCGGGCACGGCGACTCATTTCCGGGGCGTGTTCACGGATGTGACGCAGCAGCGGCGCACCTCGGAGGTGCTGGCCAACACTTACAGCCGCTACCATGGGCTGCTGGAGCAGGCGGTGGATGGCATCGTGCTGGTGGATGTGACCGGGCGCTTCGTGGAGGCGAATCCGGCGGCGTGCAGCCTGTATGGCCGCCCGCTGGAGGATCTCCACGAACTAAACCTGGCCGACACCTATGCGCCGGAAGAGCGGCCACTGCTGCCGGAGCGGCTGGCGGCGGCGCGGGACGGGGCGACCTTCCGCACGGAACGGCAGATCGCGCGGCCGGACGGCACGAAGGTGGACGTGGAGGTGAGCTGGGGTCCGGTGGAGGGAATCCTCGTGCAGGGCATGCTGCGCGACGTGACGGAACGCAAGCGCGCGGACGAGGAACTGCGGTGGAAGACGGCGTTCTTCGAGGCGCAGGTGGATTCCGCGCTGGATGGAATCCTGGTGGTGGACGCGCGCGGCAAGAAGATCCTCCAGAACCGGCGGTTCAACGAGCTGTGGAAGTTTCCGGCGGACATTGCTGCGGAGAAGGACGACCGGCGCCAGCGGGAGTATGCCATCAGCCAGACCCGGAATCCGCAGGAGTTCGCCGAGCGGGTGGACTGGCTTTACGCGCACCCGGAGGAGGTCAGCCGCGAGGAGGTCGAACTGGTGGATGGGACGGTGCTGGACCGCTACTCGTCACCGGTCGTGGGGCCGGGAGGCCGGCACTACGGGCGCATCTGGGCGTTCCGCGATGTCACGGAGCGCCGGCGGGCGGAGACCCTTCTGCGGGAGAGCCAGGAAAGGCTGGCGCGCGAGCGCGCCTTGCTGCGCACGCTGCTGGACTCGATCCCGGATTTGATTTTCTTCAAGGACAAGCACTCGGTGTATCTGGGCTGCAACCGGGCGTTTGAAATCTATTCCGGGATGCCGGAGGGTGAACTGGTCGGCAAGACGGATCTGGATTTCGCCCCGCGGGAGGCGGCGGAGTTCTACCGGAAGAAGGACCAGGAGATGCTGGCGGCGGGTGCGCCGGTGCGCACGGAGGAATGGATTCCCTTCAAGGAAGGCGGGGGCGGCCAGTTTGACACGCTCAAGACGCCCTACTACGGCCCCGGCGGAGAGATGCTCGGGCTCATCGGCATCAGCCGCAACGTCACCGAGCGGCAGCGGGCGGAGGCGCAGACGCGGGATGCGCTGGCGTATCTGGGCACGTTGATCGAGGCGTCGCCGGTGGCCATCGTCTCCTATGACGAAACCGGCCAGGCCCAGACCGCGAACGAAGCAGCGGCCCGGATCGTCGGCGGGTCCCTGGACCAGGTGCTGGCGCAAAACTTCCGGCAGCTCGAATCGTGGCGGGGGTCCGGCATGCTGGCCGCCGCCGAGCGGGCCTTGGAGCGACGCGGGCCTGAGCTGCTGGAGGCGCGGGTGAGGACCACTTATGGCAACGATGTCTGGCTGTCCATGCAGTTCGTGCCGTTCCAGCGCAGCAACGCCTGGCATCTGCTGCTGCTGATGGCGGACGTCAGCGAGCAGACCCGCACCAATGCCCAACTCCGTCTGCAAAGCGCCGCCTTGGAAGCGGCGGCCAATGCCATTGTCATCACGGATGTCACAGGCACGATCCAGTGGGCCAACCCGGCGCTCACGAAGGCCACGGGCTATCCCTTGGAAGAAGTGGTGGGGAAGAACCCGCGCCTGCTCAAGTCGGGCAAACATCCGCGCGCGTTTTACGAGGGCATGTGGAAGACCATTCTCGCCGGCCGCAACTGGCGCGGGGAGATGTGCAACCGGCGCAAGGATGGCACGCTTTACGACGAGGAGATGACCATAGCGCCGGTGCGCGATCCGGCCGGGCAGGTGACGCATTTCATCGCCATCAAGCAGGACATCACCGAGCGCAAATCCTTGGAGCGGCAGTTTCTGCGGGCGCAGCGGATGGAGGGCATCGGCCTGCTGGCGGGCGGCATCGCGCACGACTTGAACAATGTGCTGGCACCGATCCTCATGGGGGCCGACCTGTTGAAGATGCAGACGAAGGACGACCAGATCGCCCACCAGCTCGAGAGCATCGTGCTGAGCGCGCGGCGCGGGGCGGAGATCGTGAAGCAGGTGCTGACGTTTGCACGGGGCATCGAAGGCGAGCGCGTCACGCTGCAGGTCAAGCACGTGCTCAAGGAGATGGTCCGCATGGTGCGCGAGACCTTTCCGCGGAACATCCAGTTCCGGGTGGATGTGCCGAACGACCTGTGGCCGGTGATCGGGGACCCGACGCAACTGCATCAGGTGCTGCTGAACCTGAGTGTCAACGCCCGTGACGCGATGCCGGACGGGGGCGAGCTGGCCTACAGCGCGCGGAACACGGAAGTGGACGCGAAGCTGGCGCAGGCGAACCCGGGGGCGAAGCCGGGGCCGCATGTGCGGCTGAGCGTCCAGGACAACGGCAGCGGCATCCCGCCCGAGGTGCTGGACCGCATCTTCGAGCCGTTCTTCACGACCAAGGAACTGGGCAAGGGCACGGGGCTGGGGTTGTCCACGGTGCTGGGCATCCTGCGCAGCCACGGTGGTTTCGTGACAGTGGAGAGCCAGCCGGGGCTGGGCACCACCTTCGCGGTGTATATCCCCGCGAGTCCGGACGCGGCCAGCAGCCTGCCGGCGGACCGGCCTGAACCGCTGCCGCTCGGCGAAGGGGAGCTGGTCCTGGTAGTGGACGACGAGGCGGACATCTTGCAGGTCACGCGCTCGATGCTGGAGCGGCACGGCTACCGGGTGCTCGCGGCCAGCGATGGCACCTTCGCGCTGACGGAGCTGAGCAAGCATCTGGGGGAGGTGAAGGTGGTGGTGACGGACATCATGATGCCCTACATGGATGGGGTGCAGCTCATCCACGCGGTGCGCCGGCTGGCGCCGGGCGTGAAGATCATCGCCTCCAGCGGCGCGCTGGGCATGCCCGGCCAGCGGGACCGCACGGACGAGGTGCTGGCGCTGGGGGTGAAGCACATCCTGCACAAGCCCTATCCGGTCGAGGCTTTGCTGCGCACCGTGCATGCGGAGCTGCACCCGGAGGAGAAGCGAGCGTGAACGCCAGGCGGCACGCGGAATCATTGCGCTGGCGGCACAAGCGGGCTTGGAGCCGTCCGCGCCATGGCGTAGGCTCCGCGCGCCCCCATCCCGGGCTGATTCCATTGTGAAGAACGATCTCCTCGAACTGCCCGGCCTGCGCGTGACGCTGGACCGCCTGATCTATGCGCCGGAGCTGCCGTCGCCGCCGGACAAGCCGCACTCGTTCGCGTATTTCATCAGCATCCACAATGACTCGGACCGCACCGTGACGATCAAGGGCCGAAAGTGGGTGGTCACCAACGCGCGCGGCGAGGTGATGGCCATCGAGGGCGACGGCGTGGTGGGCCAGTTCCCGGTGCTGAATCCCGGCGAGAAGTTCAGCTACCAAAGCCGCCATGTGCTGGACACCACGCGCGCCATTGCGGAAGGCAGCTATCTCGGCGTGGACGCGCAGGGCGTGCGGGTGGTGGTGCGCATCCCGACGTTCGAGATGGTCGTGCCGGAGGGTGGAGGAGCGAAGGAGATGTGGGTGTGAGGGAAGTTGAGAGTTGAGAGTTGATGGTTGAGAGTTGAGAGGCGGAGAATGGTGCTTCGCTGTTTTGGGTGGAACAGGGAGGCGGTCCGGGAAATTCCAAGCTCCAAAGAAACTCCAACGTCCAAATTCCAATGGTTCAGCGTGGCACCCCGCCAGTGCTTCCGCCCTGATTCGGACCTTGGCCCAAGGGCTGGTTCGGGCCGGCTGGCCGTCCTTTGAATTTTGGAGTTTGGAGCTGCTTTGGAATTTGGAACTTGGGATTTGGAGCTTCGCCCACACCCATGCCACTGAAAACAGCGGAGAACCCGGAGAATCCACCTTGGTGCGTGGCCGCCCCGTTCACGCTTCCCGGCGCGAGCGAACGGCGGGGACGTCCTACGCTCAACTTCCAACGTTGAAGGTTCAAAGTTGAGCGTTGGACGTTGAAGGTTTTTGTTGCGCTCCCTACGTTCGTGGCGTGTCTGTGCAGTTCACCATTCTTGGCAGCGGCTCCGGCGGCAATTGCGCCTACCTGGAGACGCCGGAGGTGCGGCTGCTGATTGACGCGGGGTTCAGCGGGCGGCAGATCCGCCAGCGGCTCGCCTCCATCAGCCGCACGCCGGAGACGCTCACGGGAATCCTGCTCACGCATGAGCATCAGGATCATACGCAGGGGCTGACCGCGCTGGCGGCGAAGCTGCGCATCCCGGTGTATTGCAACCGGCTCACGCAGGAGGCCACGGAGCGGCAGTTGGAGACGCGGTTCGAGGGGCGGCATTTCGTGACCGGCGCGAGCTTCGACCTGGGGGATGTGACGGTGGACACGTTCAGCGTGCCGCATGACGCGCAGGACCCGGTGGGCTTTCTCCTGCGCACGCGCGCGGGGAACATCGGTTTCCTGACGGACCTTGGCCACGCGACCAAGCTCGTGCTGGAACGCGTGCGTCCCGCGCACCTGCTGGTGCTGGAGGCGAACCATGATTTGAAGCTGCTACAGGACGACACGAAGCGGCCGTGGAGCACGAAGCAGCGCATCCTCAGCCGGCACGGCCACCTGTCCAACGCGGCGGCGGCGGACGTGGCGGAGCAGATCGTCTCGGCCACGTTGACGCGGATTTACCTGGGGCATCTGAGCCGCGACTGCAACCGGCCGGAGCTGGCGCGCGAGGTGGTGGGGGGACGGTTGCAGAAGCTCGGGGCCACGCACATCTGCGTGGAGTCCACGTCGCAGGATGCGCCGTGCCCGACGGTGGTGCTGTAGCGGGGCGCGGAACGTAGCTGGCGTGGCCGCGCGACCGTTGTGATATGGAGTGCGGTGACAAGTCACGGCACTCCAAAGCGCGTTCGGACCGCTCCCGCTCTTATGCGGTTCTCCGCTGGTTTCAGTGGAATGGGTGGGGAAAGCTTCAAATCCCAAGTTCCAAATACCAAACAAGCTCCAAGCTCCAAACTTCAAAGGGAGGCGTCGCCCGGCACTGGGGCCAGCCCTTGGGCCAAGGGCCGAACCAGGGCGGAAGCGCTGGCGGCGTGGCACGCCGAACCATTGGAATTTGGGCTTTGGATTTTCTTTGGAGCTTGGACCTTGGGGCTTGGAATTTACCCGGCCCGCCTCCCGGTTCCACCGAAAACAGCGAAGAGCCTCTTATGCTATCCGAAGCTCCTGCTGGGATGCGGGTTCTGCATTCGGAGTTCGAGTTCAACGCAGAGTCGCTGAGAACGCAGAGAAACGCGGAGAACGGCAGCCGGTCCATCGGTGAGTCAGCTCCTGGCCCCATACACGCTGCTCAGCACCACATCGCGGGACTTCCAAAGGAGCGACATGGTCATGGAGACGGGCAGCAGGACGACGACAACCACGAAGGCGAATCGGATGCGGGCCATCTGCACCAGGTCGAGCACTTCGATGACGGCCTGGGGCAGGGAGTCCAGTTCCGCCAGCAGGTAGTAGCCGCCGACGAGCACCAAGGCCACCATCATCAACGTCAAGTTCAGCCGGGTGAAAAAGCGCGTGTCCTCGCGGAGGGTCTCGTCGGGCAGCATGGCGGCGAGGCGCTGAAGGACGAGGTTCAACTGGTAGAGGAACAGCAGCCCGAGGAAGGCCAGCGCGATGACGATCTGATAGTAGTAGGCCTCGGTCGGCAGCCGGCTCCAGAAATACACGAATGGCGAAAGGCCGACGATCACCAGCGCGAGGAGTTTGGCCCGGTCAATGGCCTGCTGCCACGCGCGCTCCTGGGGTTTGAAATGGGCCAGTTCGAACGCGCCGAACAGGAGCAGGCCGGTCGCAATCAAGGGAGGCGTGCCGCCGAGCACGCGGGGAAACTCCGCCACGGCCATGAGCACGCACACCAGCAGCGTGCCGGGCAGGCCCCAGAACAGGGCGGACAAACCCCGCACCAGGCGCCGCAGGGAGGGCAGGAGGTCGGTGTTGGGCTCGGGTTCGGCCATCAGCGCGGCGAGGATGCTGAGGCGGCTGGCCGGAGGGAAGCGGAATGTTGGCCGGAGAACGGAGATGGGCGCATCTTGACCCTGCCCCCGCACGACGGCGGAGCGCGGCCCGCTGGGCCGCAGCGGCTGGCAGCAGGGAAAGGCTTGGGAAGCTCCGCAGCCCGTTCTGCAGGGTGGCCGCTGCGGCCCGGAGTGCCGCGCTCCGGGGGCAGTGCGCGGATGCGCCCAACGGAGACGGGCCATCCCGGCACTGCTCTTGGTCTCGGCCCGCCGGGCAAGCGCGGACGCTTGCGACACGGCCGGCCGGAGGCCGGCGCTACGGCGGAGCGCGGCCCGCTGGGCCGCAGCGGCTGGCAGCAGGGAAAGGCTTGGGAAACTCCGCAGCCCGTTCTGCAGGGTTGCCGCTGCGGCCCGGAGTGCCGCGCTCCGGGGGCAGTGCGCGGATGCGCCCAACGGAGACGGGCCATCCCGGCACTGCTCTTGGTCTCGGCCCGCCGGGCAAGCGCGGACGCTTGCGACACGGCCGGCCGGAGGCCGGCGCTACGTAACGCCGGCGTGGGGCGGGCGCGGCCGCAGGGGCTTGCGGGGGGGCAGTGTTCAGATGCGCCCCGCGGGGCCTGCGTTCACAGTTTTGCCTTGTGCGGTTACGGCAGCTCTCTGATTCTGTGCTGGCATGGCGAAGGTTTTAATCGCGGATGATGAAGAGTCGGTGCTCGAAGTGGTGCGGCGCATTCTGCAGATTGACGGGCATGAGGTGATCGAGGCCCGCGACGGCGAGGAAGCGCTGCGCAAGATCCGTGTGGAAAAGCCGGACCTGGCGCTGATTGACCTGTTCATGCCGCGACGGGAGGGGTTGGAGACGATCATGCAGATCCGCAAATCCTATCCCGAGCTGAAGATCATCGCGGTCTCCGGCGGCAATCCGACGCACGGCATGTCGTTTCTGGAAATGGCCACGCGGCTCGGCGCGCACCGCACGCTGGCCAAGCCTTTCTCGATGGAAGACATGCGCAACGTGGTGGCCGAGCTGCTGACCGAGGAGGTTTAGCCGTCGCCGCGTTCGCCGGGGGCGCATCTCGGCACTCCCCGGGAGCGCGGGTCTGCGACCCGCAGCGGCCGCTCTTGTCCGTGGCGGTTCGTGCCTAGGCCAGCGGGACAGATGATTGGACGTTGCTGCGGGTCACAGACCCGCGCTCCGTCGGCTTCCGGGGCTGTCTCACGATGCGTCCGTTCGCCGGTGGCCCTGGAAATTCCCCTTGCGCCGGGCCGGGCGCTGTCTAAATCTCCGCCCCGCTTTATGAACTATCGCATCTCAGACCGCGCCAAAGTCCTCTCGCCCTCGCTCACGCTGGCCATTGATTCCAAGGCCAAGGCGATGAAGGCCGAGGGCATTGACGTGGTGGGCTTCGGCGCGGGCGAGCCGGACTTCGACACGCCGCAGCACATCAAGGACGCCTGCGCCGCCGCGCTGGCCGCCGGCTTCACGAAATACACGCCGGCCGCCGGCATTCCGGAGCTGCGCCAGGCCATCGCGGACAAGCACAAGCGCGAGAACGGCCTGAGCTACAAGCCCTCACAGGTGATCGTCTCCTGCGGCGGCAAGCACTCGTGCTACAACGTCATCCTCGCCACCTGCCAGCCGGGCGACGAGGTCATCATCCCCGCGCCGTATTGGCTGAGCTACCCGGAGATGGTCAAGCTCGCGAGCGCGACGCCGGTCATCATCGAGACGAGCGACCAGACCGAGTTCAAGGTCACGCCCGCGCAGCTCCGCGCCGCGATCACGCCGAACACCCGGCTGTTCATCCTCAACTCGCCGAGCAACCCGACCGGCAGCGTGTATACGCCCGAGGAGATCAAGGCGCTCGGCGACATCTGCGTGGAAAAGGGCGTGCTCATCATGAGCGATGAGATTTACGAGCACCTCACCTACGACGGCGCCGTGGTGAAGAGCGTCGCGGGTTTCAGCCAGGCGCACTTCGAGCACACGATCATCGTGCACGGTTTCGCGAAGGCGTGGAGCATGACCGGCTGGCGGCTGGGCTGGACTTGCGCGCCTGAGCCGATTGCGAAGGCCATTGATGCAATCCAGAGCCACAGCACGAGCAACCCGTGCTCCTTCGCGCAGAAGGGTGCGGTCGCCGCGCTGAACGGCTCGCAGGAGCATCTGCCCAAGTGGCTTGCGGAGTTCGCCAAGCGCCGCAGCTTCGCGCATGGCAAGCTCAACGCGATGCCCGGCGTCACCTGCGTGAACGCCAAGGGCGCGTTCTATCTCTTCCCGAACATCAGCGGCACGGGCCTGAAGTCCGCCGACTTCTGCGCGCGGCTGCTGGAGCAGGAGAAGGTCGCGGCGGTTCCGGGCATCGCGTTCGGGGCGGACGACTACATCCGGCTCAGCTATGCGACGGGGCTCGCGAACATCGAGAAGGGCCTGGAGCGCATGGACCGGTTCGTGCGCGGGCTGAAGGGGTAGGTTGCGGTGGAAGCGGGCAAATTTTTGGCTCTTTGCTGTTTTCGGTGGAACCGGGAGGCGGGCCGGGAAATTCCAAGCTCCAAGTCCCAAGCTCCAAAGAAACTCCAAAGCCCAAATTCCAATCGGTCAGCGGGCCAAGCGGCCACCCTTGCCACCCTGGTGCGGCCCTTGGCTCAAGGGTTGGTGCGGCCCGGCTTGCCCGTCCGGCACTCGGCAACGCTTCCCTTTGAAATTTGGGGTTTGGAGCTTCTTTGGAATTTCTTTGGAGCTTGAGCTTTGGGATTTGGAGCTTCTCCCACACCCCATTCCACTGAAAACAGCGCGGCACCAAATTTTTAACGCAGAGAACGCAGAAAACACAAAGTGGCGCAGAGTGGAACTGCATGCTGCGCCGCAAACCTCCTCAGATTTCTTCCTCTGCGGATCTCTGCGTTCTCCGCGTCTCTGCGTTGAACCAGAGTTATCGAGGGCCTCGACTACTTCGCCCGCAGATGCTTCTCGAAGAGCTGGTAGGCCTTCTCGCGCATCGCGTCGGGGAAGTCATGGTCCGAGTCAGGATGTTCGAGGAGCAAGTTTCCAGGCTGGCCGTGCAGTTTGTAGATTTGCGCGGCGGCGGCGACCACGCGGTCCACGCTGTCCCACTTGAAGTTTGAATCTTTGAGGGGCGCGCTGATGAAGCACACGCGCGGCGCGAGCGCGCCGACCATTTCATGGAAGTCGAAGGGGATTTCCTCCAGCCGGCCACGGTAGCCCGCGAGCTTGAGCATGTAGCGCGTCTGGCACCAGCCCTTCTCCGGCTCCCACACCTTGGGGTTGCCGCTCATGTAGTCGAGGTAGGAATCAAGGCCACAACTGGAGACGATCACCTTGATCCGCTGGTCGAAGACGCCGACATATACCGAGTTGTGCCCGCCGAGCGAGTGGCCGATCGCGCCGAAGCCGGCCTTCACGTTGACTGCGGGGAGCGTCTCCAGCAGGTCCAGGGCGCGGATATTGTCCCACACGGCCTTGAGCGTGCCGCTCTCCCAGCCGAGCGCCTTGAGGTCGGGCTGGTAGTTCGCCAGCAGCGGATACGAAGGCGAGATGGTGACGAAGCCGCGCTCCGCGAGTTCGGAGGCGTATTGGCGGTTCGGCTTCCCGCCGAGACCGACGACAACCTTGTGGCCGATGTTGTTGTCCGTCGGATGCAGGCAGAGGATGCCGGGGACTTTTTTCTTGCCCTCCAACGCCGCCTTCGGGATGAGCAGATACGCCGGGACGCGCCCGCCCGGCTCGCTTTGATAGGTGATGAGGCGGCGCACATAGCTGCCGCAGTCCGTCTCCTCCTCGACCTTCACGTCCAGGGCGCAGCGCTTTTCCGCACCGGGCAGCAGGCCCATCACGCGCTCCATGCCGCGCACGACTTCGGCGCGGCGGTGCTGCCAGTCCTTCGGCGACTTCACGCGCTGCACGTTGCCGACGACGTCGCGATAGACGAGGAGGTTCGTGCGTTCCAGACGCGGCAGGCCGACGGGCGGGAGGGTGTCAGCGGCGGCGAGCGCGAGCGGCAGCGCGGCGAACAGAACCGACAGGATGCGGAGCATGGAGGGTTCTTAACGCACGCTTGCCTGCGAGGCAAACCAACTTCCGCATCAGGGCGGGACCACCGCGCGATAAAAGATCGGCGCGAGGTTGTTGCTCTTGACGCCTTCCACGTGGCCGTCGCTGAAGACGATGTTGCCGCTGTCATCGTGGCGGTTGGTGCTCCAGTAAGGCCGGAAGCCAAACGGGGAGCCGCCGGACGGGAGGAAGGTGATGTGGTTGTCTCCCGCGATGAACGTGTTGTGGTTGGCGCGCCGGGGCCGGACGCTCGTGAAGTAGCTCACGTTCGTGCCGCGCACCTGCGAGAAACTGGTGAGCGGGCGTTTGTCCCGGTCCGTGGGGCAAACCAGGATCTTGGCGCTGCCCAGCGAGTTGGAGGCGAGAATGAACGGGCGCACATCGCGGGCGATGATGCCGCCCGGGTGCATGGCATTGGTGGGGATGGGGAAGCTGCCGCCCTGTGCGGCGGGGATTTGCTGCGGGAAATTGCCGTCGTGGGATTCGGCGTAGCTGATCAGGCCCAAGCCGACACCGCGCAAGTTGTTGCTGCAAAACGTCTGCAGCCCGCGCGCCTTGGCCTTCATGATCGCCGGCAGGAGCAACGCCACCAGAATGCCGATGATGAGCGTTGCCACCATGGTTTCCAGCAACGTGAACGCGTCCAGCGCGCGGCGTAACATGGATGGTGTGCGTCTCAAGCATTAGTAGGAAACGACTTCCCGCCGTGTCCGTCAAGGCGAACGCTGCCGAAAACGCCTCAGCAAGCTCCGCTCTCCCCTGCCATCCGCAAAAATATCCGCTTCAAATCCGTGGAACGGCACGCCTGCTGGATTCGGCTGTGGGGAGCGAAGTGGGGCAAATGGGGCGTCGCGTCGGTGCCAGGAATCACGCGTCGCCCGAACCAGGGCCATCCTGAAACGCTTCAAAACCCATTTTCAAAAGGCAGTTTTCGTTAAAGTTTCTTGCGTAAACCTAGGCCCGGTCGGTTCGCTGCTAAAGCAGGGCTTGTTCGGCAATTTTTTGAACATCCTAACTGCTTGAATATGAACACATTGCGAATCTGTTCAAAAAATCCCTTTGCGGCCTATTGACCGTGGTGGGGCAAAAGGGGTAAGAATGGGTCGCTCTGGGGCAATGTGTGGGTTAGGTATGTCGCTCTGGTGCTGTGTAAATGTCTTCAACCACTGACAACGTTCGCATCACCTTCAAGGGTGAATACGACTTTGGCGTGGACGACAAGCGGCGGGTGCAGATCCCGGCGAAGTGGCGTCCTGCTGGAGAAGTCGCGCTGTCGGTGCATTTCTGGAAGGCCGAAGGCCAGCGGCACCCCTGCCTGCTCGTCCTGCCGCCCGCGACGGCCCGGAAACTGGAGGAAAAACTGGAGGGGATGGGGTTCAGCGATCCCAAGGCGGAGTCGCTCCGCCGCCTGCTCGGCGCGGATTGCGATGACCTGACGCTGGATTCGGCGGGGCGCATCTGTGTGCCGGAGAAGCTGGCGGCAAAGGCGAGTCTTGGCAAGAAGGTCATTTTGGTCGGCCTCTTCGACCGTTTTCAGATTTGGAATCCCGAGTTTTACACCGACACCCAGGCCGCCGACGAAGTGGCGCGGCCGGATGCCATCAAACTGATTTAGCCATGGGCCTGCTCAATCTATTCAACTCCGGCAAGGGCCTCGTGGGCCTGACACAGAAGCTCGTGACCAAGGTGCCGCTGGGTGAGGTGGTGCCCAACTTCACCTCCCGGCCCGGAGCGGTGACCCGCGCCGTCTCGGCGGTGCGCGGACGCAAGCGGAGCGACCCCTTCAACGGGGAAGGCCGCCCAGCGGTGCGGACCGGCGGTCCCAAGATCCGCAGCACCGTCGCGCCCGATCCCAAACTGCCGCGCAATCCCTTTACGAAACCGCCGGCTCCCCGGCGCAAGGCCAAGACCGACGCGGCGCTCGAAGTGCAGGCGGAACCGGTGCTGGTGCCGGTGACGGTGATCCTGCCGACCTTCATCCCGCCTTCCGCCGGGAAGAGCTGGGCGGCCCGGCTCCGCTCGGTGCGGGACACGGTGAAGCGGCCCGTGGTGCGCAAGCTCAAGGTGCCCGCGCGGCTGGCACGGGTCCTCGGCGGACAGGTGGCGGCGGTCCGGCGGCGTGTGCCGCGCGGTCCGCTCGCGGCCCGGCAGCAACTGGCGGCGGCGTAACCGGCCCATGAACCGTGACAAACTTCATCCACAGCCCGGTGATGGTGGAGGAAGTGTTGACCGGCCTCGCGTTGAAGCCGGGCGCGACGGCCGCCGACGGCACGCTGGGTTCGGGTGGTCACGCGGCCGCGATGTTGCGGGTGAGCGGACCGACTGGATGGCTCTTTGGCTGCGATCGCGATGGCGACGCACTTGAGGCGGCGCGGGCGCGGCTGGCGGCGGAGTTCGCCGGCCGGTTCGAGCTGCGGCGCGGGAACTTTGCCGAGCTGCCGGACTGGGTTCCGGCGGGCAGTTGTGACGGTGTGCTGCTGGACCTGGGTGTGAGTTCGCCGCAACTGGACCGGGCGGAACGCGGGTTCAGCTTCCAGCAGGACGGCCCGCTGGACATGCGGATGGACGCGCGGCAGGCGCTGACGGCGGCGGAACTGGTCAACTCCGCCAGCGCGGACGAGCTGGCGAAGATTTTTTGGGAATACGGCGATGAGCCGGATTCGCGGCGGATGGCGCGGGCGATCGAGCGGGACCGGCAGTTGCAGCGGTTTGAGACGACGCGGCAGCTCGCGGGGCTGATGGAGCGGATCGCGCCGCGGCACGGGCGCAAGGCGCACCCGGCCACGCGCGTGTTCCAGGCGCTGCGGATTGCGGTGAATGACGAGATCGGCTCGCTGCGGCGCGGGCTGGCGGGTGCGGTGCGGCTCCTGAAGCCCGGCGGGCGGCTCGCGGTGATCACGTTTCACTCGCTCGAGGACCGGGTGGTGAAGGAATTCGGGCGCGAGCTGGCGCGGGATTACGTGGTGCCGGGTGAAGTGGACGTGCCGGAACTGCGGCAGCCCCGGGCCCCGGTGGTGCGGCTGGTGACGCGGAAGGCGATCCCGGCCGGCGCAGCGGAAGTCGCGGCCAACGCGCGGGCGCGCAGCGCGCAACTGCGGGTGCTGGAAAAGATTTGAGCGGAACTAAACGGCGATGAGTGGCGAGGCAGAACTGAGCGTGGTGCCTGGTGTGTGGTGCGTGAAAACCACCACCTCCGACCGCGTTCAATCACGCCCCACGCCCCACGCCCCACGTTGACCATGGCCAAGAATCGAAAGAACAGCGCGGGCGGCGGCGTCCGGTTTGGGCCGGCGGTGAAGGCGTTCTTCATCTGCCTGCTCATCGGCTCGCTCGGGGTCACCTTTGTCTGGCAGAAGCGGCAGATTTACTCGCTCGGCGTGAAGACCGAGCAGTTGGAAAAGAAGCTGGCCACGATCAAGCGCGAGAACGAGATGCGCCGCCAGCAGATGGCGATGCTCAACTCGCTCCCGTATCTGGACGCGCGCGTCAAGGAACTCAAGCTCGGCCTCGGCGTGCCCACACCCGACCAGATCCTCACGCTCGTCGAGGGGTCGCTCACCCGGGTCGCGCCGCGCCCTCCTTCCCAGCCCGTGTCGGTCGCGATGGCGTTCCCGGCGGAGAAGACTTACCTCGCCTACGCCACCAAAGCTTTGCCGCCCCCGAGTCGTAAACGCTGAACCACAAACACAAAAAAACCATGAACACCACCACCATCATCCGCAACGACGACAACGAGTCCGAGTTTGAGATGAGCTTCGCCGCCTGATGTCCGCCAAGGTGACCAACCCGGATGCCACGCTCCAGCCGTTCCAAAACCGCCGGCTGGTGTGCATGGCCTTCCTGTTGTTTGTCGCCTTCAGCGGCCTTGGCTACCGGCTAGTGGACCTGCAGGTGCTGCAGCACGAGGCGCTGCAGGCCAAGGCCCGGTCCCAGGTCCGCCAGACCCGCCTCCTCGAACCGCGCCGGGGCGACATTCGCGATGCGCGCGGCAATCTCCTCGCCACCAGCCGGCCGGTGAAGACGGTCTTCGCCGATCCGGTGCTCATCGGTGACCGCCAGGCCGAAATCGCCCGGGCGCTCGCGCCGATCTTCCAGGTCCCCGAGGCCGAGCTGCACAAGCGGCTGCTGCCGCAAATCAGCGTCCACACCAACCCCGTGGTCACGCTGGATGGCCGGGTGCTCACCAACCGCCACATCGTTCTCGTGGACAGCTATGTGGCCGCTCCCCGCGGCCTGGTGCATTCCAACCGCTTCACCGCCCTCCAGAACGGCTCCGTCACCACGAACTACTACGCCGTCGCCACCAACTCCCCGCTCGTCCTCTCGAACAGCTACGTGGTCATCACGAACCGGCTCGTGGTGGTCACCAACCGTCATGTGGTGCTCGCGCACAAGGTGCCGCTGGAGCAGTGGGCGCTGATCACCACTGCGATGTCGAAGCTGACCTTCGGCCTCTCGCTGGAGGACGAAAAGAAAAAGCTCAACCGGAAGGAGCGCGCCTTCTTCCGCGAACTCCGCGCCAAGGCGATCAATTCCGATCCCGTGGACGATCAGATCCGCATCTACCCCAACCAGTCCCTCGCGGCCCATGTGCTCGGGTTCATGGGGCCCGTCACCATCACGAACAAGACGACCGGCGTGGTGCGCACGGAGACGACCGGCCTCGACGGGCTGGAGCGCTCGCTGGATGCCAAGCTCGACGGCGTGCGCGGCTGGCGCGAGACCGAGTATGGCGGCAACCGCGCCGAACTGGTGATGAACCGGCAGCAGGAAGTCGAGGCGCAGGACGGCCTGAATGCCGTGCTCACGCTGGATGCCGCGATGCAGCACATCCTCGAGACCGAGCTGGCGGAGATCATGGTGAAATTCAACCCGATCAGCGCCTCCGGCATCGTGCTCCGGCCGCGCACCGGCGAGATCCTGGCGATGGGTTCGCGCCCGACGTATGACCCGAACCAGCCGGGCAAGTCCCCGATTGCCGCCCTTAAAAACCGCATGACGGTGGACAGCTATGAGCCGGGCTCGACCTTCAAGATCGTCTCCATCGGCGCGGCGCTGAACCAGAAGCTGGCGACTCTGAACGAGCCGATTGACTGCGAGCGCGGCCTTTGGATTTACAAGGGCAAGGCGCTGCATGACCACGAGCGCTATGGGATGTTGTCGGTCGAGGACATCATGATGAAATCGTCGAACATCGGTTCGGCGAAGATCGGCATGCGCCTCGGCGACCAGGGCTTGTTCAACTATCTGACGGCCTTCGGCTTTGGCGAGCGCACGGGCATTCCGCTGCCGGGGGAGGCGCACGGTCAGCTCATCCCCTTGAAGAAATGGGACGGCATCACCGCCTCGCGCGTCTCCATCGGCCACTCCGCCGCCGCGACGCCGCTCCAGATGGCGATGGCGATGGCCGCGATTGCCAACGGCGGACGGCTCATGCGGCCGCTGCTCGTGGATCGCCTCGAGGACGCGGAGGGCCGGGTGATCGTGAAGAACTATCCGCAGGTCGTGCGGGAGGTGCTGCGCCCCGAGATTTGCCGGCAGGTGGTCGAGACGCTCAAGCGCGTGGTCTCCACGGATGGCACGGCGGAGAAGGCCCGGCTCGGCTATTACACCGCCGCGGGCAAGACCGGCACCGCGCAGAAGCTCGAGCGCGGCGAATACAGCCATTCCAAATACTTTTCCTCCTTCATCGGTTTCTTCCCGGCGGACCAGCCCGAGCTGCTCATCTACGTGTGCGTGGACGAGCCGGACAAGGCCAAGGGCTACTACGGCGGCCAGGTGGCGGCCCCGGCCTTCAAGAACATCGCCCTGCGCTCGGCGAACTATCTCAATATCCGGCCCGAAACGGCCGTGGGTGAACCCGTGGTCGGCCTCGCCCAGGGGCTGCCAGCCACCAACCGCACCAACTGAACATGACGCTCAACGAACCGCTCACGCCGCCCGCCACCCTGTCCGCCCGCGCCACCGAACCACGACCGGTTGCCCTGCGGCGCGCACCCGCCCGCTCGCTGGTGCTGGCGCAGAGCTGGGTGCCGTTCTCCGTCTCGCGCCGGGAGCAGGCCGCCCGGCGGCAGAGCGCCCTGAGCGCCGCCGAGGCCCTCAGCCTTTTATCGAGCGAACTCGCCACCCGGCGGGGCGAGGTCAAACCACCCACCGCCTGACCTATGCTCTTGAAACAACTGGTTGAGGGCCTGCCGATGTTGCGTTCGGAAGGTCCGCTTGAGCGGACGGTGGCGGGAGTCACCGCGGACTCCCGCCGTCTTTCGCCGGGCATGGTCTTTGTCGCCGTGCCGGGGGAAACGCACGACGGCCACGACTACATCAGCGCGGCGATTGACCGTGGCGCAGCGGCCATCATCTGCGAGCGCAATGGCTTCTCCTCGGGCCGGGCGACGAAGGTGAAAGTCACCGACGCGCGCGTCGCGCTGGCGATGGCGGCCGCAAATTTTCACGGCCATCCCAGCCGCAAGCTCAAGGTCATCGGCGTCACCGGCACCAATGGAAAGACCACGGTCAGCTTCATGGTGAAGCACATCCTCGAGGCGGCGGGCATCCACGCCGGACTCCTGGGCACCATCCGCTACGAGATCGGTGACCGCGTGCTGCCCGCGCAGCGCACCACGCCAGAATCCTCCGAGATCCAGCAGTTCATGGCGCAGATGATCCGCGCCGGCTGCGAGGCCTGTGTGATGGAGGTCAGCTCGCACGCGCTGGCGCAGAAACGCGTGCATGGCGTCCAGTTCGACCTCGGCATCTTCACGAACCTCACCCAGGACCACCTGGACTTCCATGGCGACATGGAGAGCTACTACGAGGCGAAGAAGCAGCTCTTCAGCTCGATCCAGGCCGGCAGCAAGCCCGGCGCGGCCATCCTCAACATTGATGACTCGTTCGGCTCCCGGCTCGCGCGCGAGACGAGCGCCGAGGTGCAGCTCACCTACGGCCTCGACGAGGCGGCGAAGCTGCGCGCGACCGGGTTTCAACTGGGTCATGGCGAGACGAGCTTCACGGCGGAGACGCCGGCGGGAAGCTTTGCCGTGACGATGCCGCTCATCGGCCGGCACAACATTTACAACGCCCTGGCCGCCATCGGCGCGGGCCTGGCACTGCGGGTGCCGATCGCGAAGATTCAAACGGCGCTGCGCACCATGCCGTCCGTGCCCGGGCGTTTGGAGCGCGTCTCCGCCGGGCAGCCGTTCAGCGTTTTCGTGGACTACGCCCATACGGACGATGCGCTGCAGCATGTGCTGCGCACGGTCCGGGAGATCACGCCGGGCCGGGTGCTGCTGGCCTTCGGCTGTGGCGGCGCGCGGGACACGGACAAGCGCGCGAAGATGGGCAAGGTCGCCGCGCTCCTCGCCGACCACACGATCATCACCAGTGACAACCCGCGCCGGGAGCTGCCCGCCTCCATCGCCGCCCAGATCGAGACCGGCTTCCGCTCGGTCCGTGCCGACCAGTTCACCCTGCAGCTCGACCGCGCGCAGGCCATCCGCGAACTGCTGCGGCTGGCGCAGCCTGGCGACACGGTGCTCATCGCCGGCAAGGGGCACGAGGCCTATCAGGAATTTGAAGACACCGTCATCCCGTTTGATGACCGCGTGCATGCGCAGGAAGCGTTGGAAGAACTCGGCTGGACCGAACCCGCAATGGCGAAAGCCGCCTGAACCATGGCCCGTCACGTCCCGGAAGAAATCACCTGGAAGCCCCGCCGCCTACACAAGCAGGACATCGAGGCGCGCGTAGCGCACTTGCAAAAGACCTTGCCGTCCGTGGTGCGCGAGGTCTTCGCCGAGGGCGAGAAGCGCGCGGCAGCTCCGGCCGCCAAGCCCGCCAAAGCGCCCAAGAAATCAAAATTTGCCGTGCTCCACTGGGAACAACGCCCGCCCGACAAGAAGCGCTGACCTGCCTGGCAATCATTTTTAGTCAACCAAAACCAAAACCATGAATCCCACCGACACCACCCCGGCCCCGAGCCGTCCGTTGCGCAACGTGGACTTGTGCAAGCAGATCAACGCCCTGCGCCAGACCCAGCCCGCCGCCGTGCAGCCGATCTTCCCGGATGCGGACAGCGTGCCCGCCGCCGTGACGGCGGATGCCGGCCTGCGCCAGTTGTTCCGCCGGCCCGTGACGGTGCCGTGGCTGGCCAACTCCGACGCGTATCGTTCCCTCGCCGAGTAATGGACCCGCGCCCGCTCCAATTTGTTGCTGACGCCACCGGCGGAGTCATTCTCCACGGTGCGCCGGACACCCTCGTCCGGCGCGTCTGCACGGATTCGCGGCAGGTGCTGCCGGGCGATTTGTTCATCGCCCTGTCCGGGGAGAAGTTTGACGGGCACAAGTTCATCGCCGAGGTCCTGGCCAAAGGCGTGGCGGCGGTCATGGTCGAGAAAGCCCAGATCGGCAACTGGCCGGCGGCGACCGCCGGGGTCATTGCGGTGCAGAACACGCGCACGGCGTATGCCCAGCTCGCCGGGCGTTACCGGCAGGATTTCAAGCTTCCCGTCATCGCCGTGGGCGGCTCCAACGGCAAGACAACCACCAAGGAACTGATCGCCGCCGTGCTGCGTGAGCGCGGTGCGGCGCTCTGGAGCGAGGCGAGCTTCAACAACGACATCGGGGTCCCGCACACGCTGCTGCGTTTGGAAGAGCGGCACACTGCGGCAGTGTTCGAGGTGGGCACGAATCATCCGGGTGAACTCGCGCCGCTGGTGAAACTCATCCAGCCGCGCTTCGGGGTCATCACCAGCATCGGCCGCGAGCATTTGGAATTCTTTGGCGATGTGAACGGCGTGGCGCAGGAGGAAGGCTGGCTTGCCGAGCTGCTTCCGGCCGATGGCATCTTGTTTGTGAATGGCGACTGCCCGGAGATGGACGGCATCGCCGCCCGGACGCACGCCCGGGTGGTGCGCGTGGGTTTTGGTGCGCACAATGACTGGCGGGCCAGCGACATTCGGTATGAAGGGGACGGCGTCACGTTCCAAGTCGCCAGCCCTTACGCCGCCTTTGCCGGCCGGTATCGCATCGGGCTGCTGGGACGGCATCAAGTTTTGAATGCTTTGCTCGCCGGGGCTGTGGGAACCGAGGTTGGTCTGACCAGCGAGCAAGTCGGGCGCGCTTTGGCGGGATGCACCCCGCCAAAGATGCGCCTGCAACTTTGGGAAGCCAACGGCGTGCGGGTGCTCGACGACGCCTACAACGCCAATGCGGACTCGATGATCGCCGCGCTGCAGACGCTGCATGACCTGCCCTGCACCGGCCGCCGCGTGGCGGTGCTCGGGGACATGGCGGAACTCGGCGCGCACAGCGTCGCGGCGCATGTCGAGGTTGGCCGCCGGGCGGTGGAACTGGGCGTGAACCGCCTCTTCGCCGTGGGCAAGATGGCGGGTCATCTCGCCGGCGCGGCGCGGGCCGCGGGCCTGAGCGCGGTGACGGAGATCAGCGAGGTCGCGGGGGCCGGTGAGACCGTGCGCCGCGAACTGCTGCCCGGGGATGTGGTGCTGTTGAAAGCCTCCCGCTCAACGCGCCTGGAGCGCGTGGGCGACGTGTTGCGAAATGAAACCGGCGCGGGCGGAAAAATGCACCCGCTCGCCGCCCAAATGAACTGACGCGCCATGAATGCCAAAGCGAACCGACAGACCCTGCGCACGGCCAAGAAGCTCGCGCGCGAACTGCAGGCCAACGTGCGGCTGCCGGGTTTTCTCTCCCGGTTGTGCCGGTGGGAGCGGCAGCGCCAGCATCACGGACTGTTCACCCTGCAGCACCGGCACGACTAGCCGATGATTCTCTATTTCACCCAATGGCTCCAAGAGCAAGCCACCGGAACCGCCTGGGCCGACACGTTGTCGGCCCTGCGGGTGTTTCGCTACATCACCGTGCGCAGCGCGGGGGCGGCGATCTCCGCGCTGCTGCTGAGCCTGTGGCTCGGGCCGCTGGTCATCGCCTGGCTCAAGGAACTCAAGTTTGGCCAGGAGTATCTCGACAAGGCGCAGGAGGCCGGCACGACGACGCAGCAGGTCTTCACGAAGAAGGGCGTGCCGGGGATGGGCGGCATCCTCATCGTCATGGTGGTGGATGTGACCACGTTGATCTGGGCGCAGTGGAACCAGTTCATAGTGCTGACGCTCGTTTCCCTGCTGGTGCTGGCGGCGCTGGGCTTCTACGACGACTACAAGAAGCTCACCGAGCAGAAGAGTGCCGGGGCGGCGGAGAATCTGAAGCTGGTCGTGCAGTTCGGGCTGGCGGGCTTCGTCGCCCTGATGCTCTGGATGATGCCCGAGACACAGCGGCTCATCACCGAGATCCAGGTGCCGTTCTTCAAGAATGCGGTGCTGACGGATGCGGCGTGGGTGGGCGCGCTGATCACCGTCTTTGCGATTGTGGGCAGCAGCAACGCGGTGAACATCACCGATGGGCTCGACGGGCTGGCCATCGGCTGCACGCTGATCGTGACCACCGTGTTTCTGGTGTTCACCTACATCGCGGGCAACGCGGTGATCTCCGGCTACCTGCTGGTGCCGTTCGTGCCGGGCGCGGGCGAGCTTACGGTGTTCTGCGCGGCGGTGATCGGCGCGAGCCTGGGCTTTCTCTGGTTCAACTGCCATCCGGCCAAGGTGTTCATGGGGGACACCGGCTCGCTCGCGCTGGGCGGCGTGCTGGGCATCATGGCGGTGCTGATTCACCAGCCGTTCGTGCTGGTGATTGCGGGCGGGGTGTTCGTGCTGGAGATTGTCTCCGTCATGATTCAGCGCGGCTGGTTCAAATATACCAAGCGCCGGTTTGGCGAGGGACGGCGGGTCTTTCTCATGGCGCCGCTGCACCATCACTTTCAGAAGCTCGGCTGGTATGAATCACAAGTCGTCACGCGCTTTTATATTCTCTGCGTTGTCTGCGCCATGCTGGCGCTGGCCACGCTCAAGCTGCGCTAAGACCAACGTGCGAACCCGCATCGACATGAGGAAGAACGGAGTAATGGAGTGGTGGAGCAATGGAGCGGTGGCCGCTCCCATTGCTCCATCACTCCATCATTCCATCACTCCGCTGTTCCCGTCCTGACCCATGTTCCGCCTGCAAGACAAAGACGTGCTGGTGATCGGCCTCGGCCTGAGCGGGGCCGCGGCCGCGCGGCTGCTCCTCGCCCGCGGGGCGCGCGTCACGGCGATGGACAATTCCGACACGCCCGCGCTGCGGCGCGAGGCGGAGGAACTGCGCGACCTGGGAGTGCGGGTGGAACTCGACCTGCGGCTCCCGCCGGCGGGGCAGTTTGATTTCGCCGTGGCCAGTCCCGGCGTGGCGATGGACTCGCCGCTGATCAAGGAACTGCGCCAGCGGGAAGTCCCGGTGATCGGCGAACTGGAACTGGGCTGGCAGCAGGCCGTCTGCCTCAATGTCTCGGTCACCGGCACAAACGGCAAGACGACCACCACCGAGTTGATTGAGCACCTGCTCACCCTGTGCCAGAAGCGCACCCTCGCCGCCGGCAACATCGGCAAGCCCCTTTGCTCGGTCACGGCCGAGACCAAGCAGCTCGACTACCTCACGCTCGAGGTCAGCTCGTTCCAGTTGGAGACGATCCGTTTCTTCCGGCCGGCGGTCGCCGTGCTGCTGAACATCACGCCCGACCATCTCGACCGGCACCACACGATGGCGGAATACGCCCGGGCCAAGGCGCGCATCTTCGAGAACCAGCAGCCGTTCGACTGGGCCATCGTGCAGACCGAGGCGCTGGCGATGCTCCGCACGCTGGGCGTAAAGGTGCCGGCGAAGCTCATCACCTTCAGCGCGCAAAACCGCCGGGCGGACATTCATCTGGACCGCTCGCTGATCATCAGCCGCATGGAGGGGTGGGTCGGCCCGCTGATTGATTTGGACAAGACGCAGCTCCGCGGACCGCACAACGCCGAGAACGTCATGGCCGCGCTGGCGGTCGGTCGGGTGCTGCGCCTGCCGCTCGAGGAGATGGTAGCCGCCATCTGCAGCTTCAAGCCCGGGGCGCACCGCTGCGAGCTGGTCGGTGAAATCAACGGCGTGAAATTCGTGAACGATTCCAAGGCCACGAACCTCGACGCGGTGGCCAAGGCGCTCCAAACCATGCCCGCCGCGCAGCCCGGCGAGCCCAACGTCCTCCTCATCGCCGGGGGCCGCGACAAGGGCCTCGATTACCATGACCTTGGCCCGCTTCTGGCCCAGCGCGTGAAGCACGCGTTCCTGCTGGGCGAGACGCGCGAAAAGCTGCGCGCGGCATGGAGTCTCTTTACCCCTTGCACGCTGGTGGATTCATTGCTAGAAGCGGTCAACGAAGCCGTGCGCAACGCGGCTTCGGGCGACATCGTTTTGCTCTCTCCGGCCTGTTCGAGCTTCGACCTGTTTCGCGATTACCGCCATCGGGGTGAAGTGTTTCGACAGGCGGTCGGGCAGTTGCAGCGCACAAGTAATGGCGGTGTCGCCATTGAGAACCCCACGAATGGGGGCGGACAGAAAGCCGGTTGAGACGGGAAACCATGTCGCACGACGCGAACGAACGATTTTTGCAGAGTTAACCAAATAATTTCGCCGGGGTCTGGCCAGCTCTGGCGAGCCAAACACGCAGCCACCACAGCATCACCACGCAACACCATGAGCATTCAGAATCCGTTAAGCCCGCAAGGCTCGCTCCTCGAGCAGAAAGCCAAGCGGAAAAACAACCTCCCCGTCATCGTCGCCGTCTTCTTCGGCATCCATGTCGTCGTCGCCGGCGGCATCATGATGGCCGGGTGCAAACCCGAGCCCAAGCCCGAGGCCAAGCGCGCCCCGGAGCCGCCGCTGCCCCAGATGACGACGCCCTCGGATCTCGGCTCCCCCGTCGGAGCCCCGCCGGCCACGCCGCCGCCCGCGGCACCGGGAAGCCTGCCGCCCATCGGGAGCACGCCGCTGCCCGGCAACGCAGGAGCCCCCGTGGTTCCGCCGCTGTCGTCCACGCCGGTCGCTCCGGCTCCGGCCGTGAGCACGCCGCCGCCGCCCGTGCCGGTCGCGCCCATCCCGCCGCCGCCCACGCCCGCGCCGCCGATTGAGGCGCACCCGGTTGCTCCCACAGGTGAGGCGAAGGTCCATGTCGTGGCGAAGAACGATTCCTTCTACACCATGTCGAAGAAATACAACGTGAGCATGAAGGCCATCGAGACCGCGAATCCCGGCGTGGATTCCACCAAGCTCAAGATCGGCCAGAAGGTCAACATCCCCGCCGCCGCGCCGAAGCCGGTGAAAACCGCCGGCACGCCGGGCGGCACGGCTGCCGCCGCCGACGCGGACGGCACTTACACCGTCAAGTCGGGCGACAATCTCGGCAAGATCGCCAAGAACCACGGCACCACGGTGGCGAAGCTCCGCGAAGCAAACGCGCTGAAGACCGACCAGATCAAGGTCGGCCAGAAGCTCAAGGTGCCGACGGGCGGCGCGAGAAAGCCCGCCGAGCCCACCACGAGCGCCGCTCCGGCTCCGAAGGCCGACGCGGTGCCGGCGTTGCCGCCGTCTCTGCCGCCCGTGGGCGAGCCGGTCTCGGCTCCGAAGCTCTGAGCGAGCGGACCCATCTCACTCAACCAACCCCCCAATCACCGATGCACCGGCTGACTGGCGACGACGGGACGGGAGCACGGCACCGAGTGCCGCCGCGCTTCCTCCTGTCGTCGGCCGGCGGGGGCTTTTACGCGGGGATTAAGAGCAAGAGCAGGAACTGCCACGCGGCCTCTTCTCATACTCATACTCATACTCCTAATCTTAATCCTAATCTTTCTCTCCCTGTCCCAATCCCATGACCATCCGTCGCATCGCCACTCTGTATGCCTGCTGCGTCGCGGCCCTGCTCGCGATGGGGCTGGTGATGCTCTACAGCGCCAGCATGACGCAGCAGGGCGAGGCGTTTCTCATCAAGCAGTCCATCTTTGCCGCCATCGGCCTGGTGGCCTGCTGTGTCACGGCGTCCATGGACTACCGCTGGTTGCGGAAGCTGGTGTGGCCCGGGCTGGTCATCGCCTGCCTGCTGCTCGCCTTCACCGCCGTCAAAGGCCGGGACATCAACGGGGCGCGGCGGTGGATCGAACTGCCCGGTTTCTCGTTCCAACCCTCCGAGGTTGCGAAGGTGGTGGTCATCGCCATGCTGGCGCACTACGCCAGCCTCTACCGTGACCGCATGAAGGAATTTCTGCGCGGCATTGTGATTCCCGGGGCCCTCGCTGGCTGCGCCCTGGCGCTGGTGCTGGCCGGCAAGGACTTCGGCACCACGATGCTGCTGGGCCTCGTGACCTGGCTGGTGCTGCTCATCGCCGGGGCGCGGCCGGCGTATCTGGTCCCGCTCGGCGTGGCGGGCTTCGCCCTCATCTGTGTGCTGCTGATGGGCAATGAGAACCGGCGCACGCGCATTGACGCCTGGCTGCATCCTGAGAAATACGAGAAGACCATCGCCTACCAGCAGCTCCAGGCCAAATACGCCCTGGGCTCGGGCGGCGCGGCGGGGCTCGGCCTGGGCAATGGCCGTCAGAAGACCGGCTTCGTCCCGGAACATCATACGGATTTTATTTTCTCCATCATCGGCGAGGAATTTGGCCTGGCCGCCACGCTGGGCCTGCTGGCCACCTACGGGCTCTTCTGCTGGTGCGGCCTGAGCATCGCGTGGCGCGCGAGCGACCTGTTCGGCCAGTTGCTGGTCATCGGGCTCACGTTCCTCGTGGGCGTGCAGGTGTTCATCAACATCGGCGTGGTCACGATGGTCCTGCCGAACAAGGGCCTGCCCCTGCCGTTCATCAGCTACGGCGGCTCGAATCTCGTGATGCTGCTCGCCTCCGCCGGCCTGGTCCTCAGCGTCGCCCGCCGGGCCACGGACAAGTCGCTCATTGTCGCCGCCCCAGTGGATGACAATCCGTTTACCGCCCTCCCGCGTCTCACCTGATGCAACGCCCAACGGAAAAAGCCCTCGTCGCCATCGCCTGCGGTGGCACGGGCGGGCACCTGTTTCCCGGCCTCGCCGTGGCCGGCGAATTGCAGCGTCGTGACTGCGACGTGCTGCTGCTCGTCTCGCCCAAGGAAGTGGACCAGCAGGCGGTCCGCGCCGTAAGCGGCCTGCAGGTCGCCACGCTTCCCGCTGTCGCGCTGCAAGGGAACCCGATGGCCTTTGCCCGCGCCTCGCTCGCTTCGTATCAGGCCGCGAAAAAGCTGTTCGCCGCGCGTCCGCCGCGCGCCGTGCTCGCGATGGGCGGCTTCACCAGCGCGCCGCCGGTCGTGGCGGGCAGGAAGTTCGGTGCGAAAACCTTCCTGCACGAATCGAACACGATTCCGGGCCGCGCCAACCGGTGGCTGGCGCATGTCGTGGATGAGGCATTCGTCGGTTTCCCGCAGGCGGCCAGCCGCTTGTGGATTCAGCGGCACGCGGTCACGGGCACGCCCGTGCGCGAGCAGTTCGCGCCGGCCGATGCGGCAAGCTGCCGCCTGGCGCTGGGCCTGGATGCGAAGCGTCCCACGCTCGTCATTACCGGCGGCAGCCAGGGCGCGACCGGCCTGAATGATCTCGCGCTCGGCGCGCTCCCTGAACTGATCGCGCGCCACCCCGACCTCCAGTTCGTCCACCTCACTGGCGCGAACGATGTGGACAAGGTGCGGGCGGCTTACGCTGCCCAGCTCGAAACCCAAAACACGAAACTCAAAACGCGTTTCATCGTCCAGCCGTTCCTCACCGAGATGGAACTGGCCCTCGGGGCCGCGACGCTGGTCGTCAGCCGGGCCGGCGCTTCCTCGCTTGCTGAACTGGCTGCGATGCGCGTGCCGTCAGTGCTCGTGCCCTTGCCCACCTCGGCGGACAACCACCAGCATTTCAACGCCCGCGCCTTTGCCGAGACCGGTGCGGCACGGATGGTGAATCAGCGCACGACCTCGCCGGCGCCGTTCGCCGCGCTCGTGACGGAGCTGCTCGCCAATGCCGCTGCGCGCGTGCAGATGCAGGCGGCGCTCGCTCGTTGGCACCAGCCTGCCGCAGCCGCGGACATCGCGGAGCGCATGCTGCGCGCCTGTGGCCTGCCGTTCGCCGCCACCGACTCCGGCGAAGCTGAGTGGCAGCCGCCCGCCCGCTTCGCGAAGCGAAATCCGAGCCCGGCAGGGCGAGACTCTGTCGAGCCCCATGCCGAGCGGAGCGAGCCGAGCGCAGCGAGCATGTCCAAGAAACTCGCTACGCTCGCACCGCCTCCGGCGGTATCGAGGGCTCGACAGAGTCTCGACCTACCGACTGTCGTCGCGCCATGACCGCCCTTGCCCCAGAGCCAGTCACGCACGCCGCCGATCGCGCGGCGGATCTCGCCGCGCTGCTCGCGCCCGCCTCGGTGCTGCGGCGCAATGAGCCGCTGGCGAAGCGCACCACGCTGCGCGTGGGCGGCCCGGCGGAGATTTACGTCGAGCCGGCGGACGAATCCGAACTGGCGACGGTGCTGCGTTTCTGCGCCGTGCAGGATGCGCCTTTCTTCCTGCTGGGCCGCGGCTCGAACCTGCTCATCCGGGACGGGGGCATCCACGGCGTGGTCATTCACCTCGGGGCGCCGGCCTTCTCACGCATTGACGTGGAGGGCGAGCGGCTGCGCTGTGGGGCGGGTGCGAAGCTGAAGGACATTGCCCACACGGCGAAGCGTCATGGCCTTGCCGGGCTGGAATTTCTCGAAGGCATCCCGGGCAACCTCGGCGGGGCGCTGCGCATGAACGCCGGTGCGATGAACGGCTGGACGTTTGAAGCAGTCGAGTCGCTTCGCTTCATGGACTACGCGGGCGTGGCCCACGAGCGCGCGGCGGGCGACGTGCCGACCAGCTACCGGAGCTGCCCGTTGCTCAAGTCCGCTGTCGCCCTCGGGGCGGTGCTCAAGGGGCGGACCGCGCCGCGCGAGCAGATCGAGGCGCGGCTGGCCGAATGCCAGCAGAAGCGCTGGACTTCGCAGCCCAAGGAGCCCAGTGCCGGCTGCATCTTCAAGAACGCGCAGACCATTCCCGCCGGGAAGCTGGTGGATGAACTCGGACTCAAGGGCACGCGCGTCGGGGGCGCGGTCGTGTCCGGCGTGCATGGCAATTTCATCATCAACGACGGCACGGCCACCGCGCGCGATGTGCTGTCACTCATCGAGGTCATCCGGGGCATCGCGCGGGAAAAGCGCGGCATTGAACTGGAGACCGAAGTGGAAATCGTCGGCGAAGACTTATGAAGCTCCAAGTCCCAAGCTCCAAATTTCAAAGAAATTCCCAGGCTCAAACTCCAATGGAAGCGGAGGCAGCACACCTGGATCGCGCACTTTTCGGCGCAGCCCAGCGCGGACCTGTCACGCTTTTGACCCGAGCTTTCGTGCCAATCCATTGGAATTTGAAGTTTGGAACTTGTTTGGGATTTGAAGCTTGGGATTTGGAGTTTTCCCCCAACCGCAATTAATTCATGTCCGCCCCCCTCACCATCACCGTCATGCTCGGCGGCCCGAGCGCCGAGCGCGAAGTCTCTCTCCGCACGGGCGCGGCGGTCGCGGCCGCGCTGCGGTCAAACGGGCACACCGTTCACGAACTTGACCCCAAAGGACCGGGGCAATGGACGTTGCCCGCCGGCACGGAGGTTGTCTTCCTCGCGCTGCACGGCACTTACGGTGAGGACGGCACGGTGCAGCGGGAGCTGGAGATGATGGGAGTGCCCTACACCGGCTGTGACCCGGCGGCCAGCCAGCTCGCGTTCGACAAGGTGCTTACGAAGCAGAAGTGCGTCGCTTGTGGTGCGCCGACCGCGAAGTTCATGACGTTCAAGTCGGCGGACGCTGCGTGGCCTGCTGGCTGGGAGACACCGGTGGTGCTCAAGCCCGTGCGCCAGGGCAGCAGCGTGGGCCTGCAATTTGTGGATTCACCAGCGGAGTTTCCGGCGAAACTCGCCGAGGCGCTGAAGTATGACACCGAGGTGCTCATGGAGGAGCGCATCATCGGTCGGGAGACGACCGTGGGCATTCTCGCGGGGCGGGCGCTGCCGGTGGTCGAGGTGCGGCCCAAGCAGGGCGCCTACGACTACACGAACAAATACACCGCCGGAAACACGGAATACTTCTGCCCGGCGGACTTCGACGGCGTGACCACGGCGCGCATCCAGGACGCGGCCTACGCGGCCTTCAACGCCATTGGTGGACGCGACTACGCGCGGGTGGACGTGATGGTGCGGGCGAACGGCGACCCGGTGGTGCTCGAAGTGAACACACTGCCCGGCATGACGGAGACGAGCCTGCTGCCCAAGGCTGCCGCCGCCGCGGGGCTCAGCTACGCGGAGCTTTGCCAGATGATGGTGGACCTCGCGCTGCGGCGCGGGACCTGACGGAAACCACGAATGAACACCAAGGAACACGAAGTGATCTCGCGGCCCGTGCTGTGGGTTGCGTGCTGCGTGCTGCGTGCTGCGTGTTCACTTTTGCGCCCGGACGCCCTCGCGCAACACGCAACACGCAACACGCAGCAAGCCGGTTGCTCCGGCTGGCTGGCGCGCCGCCGAATTTCTCCGCTCCCATCCGTTGCCAGCCCCTTTTTCCCATGTTCCGAAAACTTTTAAGGCTCTTCAAAAGCAGCAACCGCAAGCTGCACCGCGAGAACGAGAACGTGCTCCGCGTGAAGCTGCGCACGGACCAGGTCCGCGCGGCGCGCACGCGCTTTGCGATGCAGGTGCTCACCGTGCTGTTTGGCGCGGCGGTGGTGCTCTTCCTGGGCTGGCGGGGCGTGGACTGGGCGGTGCGGGAGTTTGTCACCGAGAATCCGGCCTTCGCGACGAAGACCATTGATCTGCAGACCGAGGGCGTGCTGACGGTCGAGGCGCTGCGTCGTTGGGCGGGCGTCCGCGTGGGGGAGAACCTGATGAGCCTGGATCTCTCGCGCATCAAGCGCGACCTCGAACTGGTGCCGCTCATCCAGTCCGCCGCCGTCGAACGCGTGCTGCCGGACACGCTGCGCATCCGCGTCATCGAGCGCGTGCCGGTGGCGCAGGTCGCCACGCTGCGACCGAACGCCAGCGGCCGCTACGCGACGGTCATCCACCTGCTCGACGCGACCGGGTTCGTAATGCTGCCGCCGGACCGCACGATGGTGGCGGACCCGACGGCGCTGCAGATTGACTGGCTGCCGGAGTTGCGCGGCGTCAACGACGTGGACCTCAAGCTGGGGCGCCAGGTCGAGTCTCCGCAAGTGCGCGCCGCGCTGCGGCTGCTGGGGCACTTCGAGCGTTCCTCCATGTTCGGGCGCTCGGACATCCGCCGCGTGGATGTCTCCGGGCTGGAGGTGCTGACGGCGACGACCTCGATCGGGGGCGAAATCACCTTCGCCTCGCACCATGATTTCGACATGCAGCTCCGCCGCTGGCGCGCCGTGCAGGACGTGGCCACGCAGCAGGGCAAGGTGATCTCCACGCTTGATGTCTCCATTTCACAGAACCTGCCGGCCCGCTGGGTCGAGGCGAGTTCCGTGCCCGCCCCGCCGGCCAAGCCGGCCAAACCCGCACCTTATCGGAGGAAAAATGCTTAACCTCTTCTTCCCGGAAAAGACCACCGTCATCGTCGGCCTCGAGATCGGCACCGCGAAGGTCGCCGCCGTGGTGGGCGAGGTGACCGACGCCGGCGGCGTCAACGTGATCGGCATCGGCCAGTGCGCGTCGCGCGGCGTGCGCAAGGGCGAGGTCGTCAACGCGGATCTCGCCGCCGAAGATGTGCGCAACGCCATTGTCGAGGCGGAGAAGTCCGCCGACGTCGAGATTGGCAGCGTGTATCTCAGCGTGACGGGCGGGCATCTCACGAGCCTCAACACGCACGGCGTCTTCACCGCCGCCTCGGACGATCACGAGATTTCCCAGCCGGACGTGAACGAGGTGCTGGCGAACGCCAAGGTCTTCAACCGTCCGTCTGAGAACACCGTGCTGCACGCGATCCGCCAGCACTTTACGCTGAACGGCCAGGCGGCCATTACCGATCCCATCGGGATGCTCGGCGGGAAGCTGGAACTGGACATGCACGTGGTCCACGGCGTCACGACGCGGCTGCAAAACCCGGTGCGCGTGGTGAAGGGCCTGAACCTGGAGGTCGAGGAGCTGGTCTTCAGCGGCCTCGCCTCGTCGCTGGCGCTGCTCGACACCGAGCAGAAGCAGATGGGCGTGCTGGTGGTGGACATTGGCGCGGGCACGACGGAATACGTGGTGTATGCGGACGGCGTCATCAAGCACACGGGCATCCTGGCCGTGGGCGGCGACCATGTGACGAACGATCTCTCCTATGGCTTGCGCATGGCCCCGGCCCGCGCGGCGCAGCTCAAGCGCGAGCACGGCGCGGCGACCCTCGAAGGCGCGACCGGGCAGACGCTCACTCTCACCAACGAGAACGGCTTCCCCGACCGCCGGGTGAACGTGGAGCACCTGCGCCGCATCATGATTGCGCGGCTGGACGAGACGTTTCAGCTCATTGACGAGGATGTCGGCGAAAAGGGTTTTCATGACCAGCTCCGCGCGGGCGTGTGCCTGTGCGGGGGCGGGGCGCGCATCCGGGGCATTGAGAAGCTGGCCGAGCAGGTGTTCGACCTGCCCGCGATTCTGGGCCGGGCCAACATGGTCGGCGGGCTGCGCTCCGCGACGGACGATCCGGAACTGGCGACCGCCGTCGGCCTCGTGAAATACGGCGCAATCCGCCAGAAAGGCCAGCGCCGCGGCCTGGTCGGCAAACTCAAGAACCTCGCCGGTTCACTGGGAATTTTCTGATGCACTGGATGCTGGATGCTGGATGCTGGATGCTGGCCCGCGTAAGCGATCGCGCGGGCACGCTGTCGTTTGGCAGTTGGCTGGCACCGGTCGAGTCTTTCTCCCTCTCCCCTCAACGGGGAGAGGGCCGGGGTGAGGGGTGGGAATACCTGCGGCGTTCAGCAGCGCCAAAACTGTCGCCGCCAGCCAAAGGCCTTCGCACCCCTCACCCTCAATCCCTCTCCCCGTTGAGGGGAGAGGGAAGTAGCTGTCGAACCCGTTGGAGCCGTCTAGCAACTCAACCTGCCCCCGCCCATGACCTCGACTGAAACCACCCCCACTGCCGCTCCGGTCAAGAAGCAGCTCACGATCAAAGTGTTCGGTGTCGGCGGCTGCGGCGGCAACGTCGTCGGCCAGATCCACCGGGCCGGCTTTGGCGACGTGCAGTTGATCGTGCTGAACACGGATTCGCAGGCGCTGGCACAGTGCCCGCTGCCGCACAAGTTCAACCTCGGCCTCGAGTTGAACGGCGGCCTCGGCGCGGGCGGCGATCCGGAGCGCGGGCGTGCGGCGGCGGAAGAAGACGAGACGCGGCTGCGCGAGCTGTGCACCGGCGTGGACATGGTCTTCATCTGCGCCGGGCTGGGCGGTGGCACGGGCACGGGCGCGGGCCCGGTGCTGGCGCGCGTGGCCAAGGAGTGCGGCGCGCTCTCGCTGGCGTTTGTCACGCTGCCCTTTGATTGCGAAGGGCCGAAGCGGATGCGGCAGGCGCGGCTGGGCCTCGAAGAGTTCAAGGCGGCGGCTGACGGCGTCATCTGCCTGCCGAACCAAAAGGTGTTCAAGCTCATTGATGAGAACACCAGCGTCATCGAGACCTTTGCCACCACGAACGATCTGCTGGCGCAGGGCGTGCGGGGCATCTGGCAGCTCGTGACCCGGCCCGGCTTCATCAACCTCGATTTCGCGGACCTCTGCTCCGTGCTGCGGGACCGGCATTCGGAGAGTTCCTTCGCCAGCGCCGAGGCGGCGGGCCAGCACCGCGCCAAGGAAGTGGTGGAGAAGCTGCTGGCCAATCCGCTGCTCGAAGGCGGTGCGGCGCTGGGCGAGGCCGATGCGCTGCTCGTGAGCCTGATGGGCGGCCCCGGCCTCACCATGGCGGAGGTCAACCGCGTGATGGAGCAGATCAACCGCCAGTGCGAGAACGCGCACCTGATCATGGGCGCGGCCATCGAGGAGGAACTCGGCGACCGCCTGACCGTCACGCTCGTCGCCTCGCGACAGCGTTCGCACGCGGCTGATCTGCCGAAGGGCCTGGAGCCGGAGCACCCCGAGCCGGCGCCGGTGCCCCGCACGGGCTCGGACATTGACCTGCTCGGGGCCGCGATCGCGGCCAAGCCGGTGACGCGGACTCCTGCGGTGAGGCCCGCTCCGGAGCGGGGTGCCGTGGCCGTGGCCGAGCTGGTGGCGGAGGCGGCCGCGCCCGCCCCGGTGGCCGCGTCCACCTCGTGGCGCTCGCGCAAGAAGGTCAAGCCGGTGCATCCCGAACTCCAGTTGGAGACGGTCACCAAAGGCCCGTTCGAGCACAGCGAGCCGACGCTGCGCAACGGCGTGGACCTGGATGTGCCCACCTTTGTGCGGCGCGGATTGGTCATGAATTGAGCGTCAGGTGTCTCTTCTCAACGACTACTTCCAGAGCCTCGGCCTGACGATGGCCGACCGGCTGGGCGAGCACCCCGAGCCGGACAGCGTGTTCGCGGGCATCGCCACGGACGTGCTGCGCGCGGTGCCCGCGCCTCCGGTGGACGTGCTGGCCATGGCGGAGTGGGCGGCGCAGCAGCGCCCGCTGCCCAAGCAGGTCAATTTCAAGGGCGGCTTCGGCCAGCCGCCGCTGGCGGTGTTCGTCGCCCCGGGGTTTTACATCGAAGTGCTGTTCTGGTTTCCGAGCCGGACGGGCGTTCATGGGCATGGGTTCACCGGCGCGTTCCGCGTGTTGAATGGGTGTTCCGTGCAGATCGAATACCGGTTTCTGGAAGAGTCCGCGCCAGAGGAGGCGCTGCGGCTGGGCCGGCTGGAGGCGCAGGGGATCGAGATGATCGCGCCGGGCAAGATTTGTTCCATCCTTGGGCGGGATGACTTCATCCATTGCGTCGCGCACCTGGGCAATCCCTCGCTCACGCTGGTGGCCCGCACTTACGGCAGCAAGGACCTGCGGCAGTTCGCCTTTCACCGGTGCGGCTTTGCCCATCGGGCGAAGCATCAGCAGCAGAATGTAGAGCGGCAGGCGGCGGTGCTGGCCGCGGTTTTCAAGGCCCGGCCGGAAGTCTTTCTGGAACGGATGCTGGCGTATCTGGCCACCGTGGAGGCCGTGGTTTTCTATCTCGTCCTGGCGGAGTTGAAGTCGCTCCTGAGCCTGCCCGTGTTCAGCAAGCAGGTGCTGCCGGTCGTGCGGGAACATTTTGGGCGCAGCCAGGCCCCGGCCTTGGCGGCCCTGGAGGAGGACGTTCGCTCCGCCGGCATCTGGGGGCTGGTCAGCAAGGTCAAGGACCCCCGGCAGCAGCTTCAACTCGCGCTCACCGAGCTGTTCCCCGACGAACGGGAGCGCGACGCACTGATCCGCCAGTCGCTGGGGGTGGCGGATGCCAAACCGGTGCTGGAAGAGTGGCTGCGGATTGCCGAACAAACCTCCGCTCCGGGTGAACTGGCGTGATCCCGAATTCCTGGTTCAGGAATTCGGGGTAACCCGGGCTTTGAGCAGCCCGCTGATCCGTTCGTAAGTGGCGTTGCGCGCCCAGAGGTGATTGACCAGATGGGCCACCTTGCGGGCGGTGGCCGCTGCGCCAACTCGCGTCGGCTCGGGCGTCGTGGCGAGGGCTGCGATCAGTTTCCCCCATTCGTCCGGGCCGAGCGGGTGGAAGAGTCCCTCGGTAGCGAATGGCCGCGCCAGTTCCTGGAGGACCTGTGGATCGGCCAGCCGGGGGATCGGCGCACAGGCTTCCTCCTGAAAGAATTCAGCGTGGCCGGCGGTCGCCAGCCGGGCGAGGTATGAGTAGGTGTCGAGTTCCACCGTCTGCCGCGCGTGGTCCACGGCGATCAGCGGGTGGTAGGGCAGCACGCGTGGCAGGAAATCGTTGAGGAAGACGTCCTGACAATGGTAGCCGGCCTTGATCCGTGCGTATTCTCCGAGCGAGGCCACATTCTTGAATCCGGACGACTCCATCGGCGCATGCTCCGTGCGCGGTTTGGCCAGGTCCACCGTATCGTTGGCCACGTCCACGTATCGGGCGCCAATCTGGAAGGCCGTTTGGAAATAGCGGTTGCGGATCACCCCCCATACGACCCGGAAGACGCCCCCGGCGGCGGTGAACTCCCGGAGTTGACGCAAGGCGGCGGATTGCGGGCTTTCCGCTCCCGCCCGCAGCGCATCAAAGACGGTCCAGGTGATGCCATTGCAACAGCCTTTCGGATAATTGCCGAAGAGGCGGTCATCCGGCGGACAATTCCGCCGGACCAGCCGGTTGACGGCGGCTCCGGCGAACCGCTGCCATTGGCCGGCGTCATCCAGTCGGAGATTCGGCGGACGGACGCCGCGGACCTCGCAGTGGTAATCAGCGAACGCGTGGTCCACCGCGCAGCGCACATCCAGCAGGTCCGCCATCAGTTCTGGCAGCACCGGGTCGATGACGTCACGGGTCAGTTCCCGCTGATGTGCCGTCGGCGGCACAACATGGTTCGGAAAATCAATCATCAACAAGCAGGGTGGACGCCCCACTCATTGGGGCAGGGCTTGCCGGGCCGGTTGTCGCCTGTCCGTGTTGGCTCGAGAGTTTGGCCGGCGTCACTGGGTGGACCAACCTCGGACTTGACGATCAGGAGGAGGCGCGCAGCTCAGGATACCGGACCGATGGCAGTGCGTTCGGTTGAATTCGAGCCTTTGGCTGTATTCTCGCCAATGTCCAGCGGCAGGCACAGCGGGGTTTCCCAAGGCTGCCGGATTGAAGGCTGAGGCGTCGTGGGTGGAGGCTGGGGTGAGTCGGACTGATTCATAATTTGGTGCAGCGCACTTGGCCAGAGGCATCAATTCAGACTGGGGGAATTCTTCTTGTGCCGGGAGCGCGGAGTCAAGGGCGCAAGCCGGGCCGGGCAAGCGAGGGGCGCATCTTGACACTGCCCCCGGAGCGCGGCTGTGTCCCGCTCGGCGCGGGA
>CAZCBE010000064.1:0-39221 GCA_964496695.1 uncultured Klebsiella sp. | reverse complement strand
CCCCAATGGGGGAGAGGGAGAAGAGGCGCGGGTGCTCCGAACGGTTCAGCAGCGCGAGCTCACTTGTCGGGGTTTGCATGATATGAACCTCACTTCCTCACCCCGGGCGGCAAGCCCCAAAGCGGCGGGACGTTCTGCTGATTCCACTTCGCCCACGCGGCGGTGAGTTGCTCGACCACGGCGGGCTTTTCAACGGCGAGGTTGGTCATTTCCCCCTGGTCCCTGGCGAGGTCGAAGAGTTGCCAGGGCTGGGTGCCGATACGCAGGATTTTCCACTGGCCGTCGCGGGCAGCGGCTTGCTGGCCCATGCGCCAGAAGAGCGGACGAGCGGGTGGTGGCGGATTTTCTGCGAGAAGAAGCGGGAGGAGGTTGAGGCCTTCCAAACGCGCGGTAGCAGCCGACGTGAGGAGGCTTTGACTTTCATTTCTGATTTCTGATTTCTGATTTCCAATTTGAGATGGAGCCTCCTCACGTCGGCTGCTACCGGTGTTGGCCGCTGCCAGAAACGTCGGCGCGAGGTCCAGCGCGCTGACGGGGTGCGGGAAGGTCTTGCCCACCGGGAGCTGCCCCTTCCACTGCACAAGGAACGGCACGCGCAGGCCGCCTTCGAAGAGGGAACCTTTGCCGCCGCTGAAGGGCGCGTTGCTGGAGGTGAGTTCCGCCGTCGGCCCGCCGTTGTCGCTGAGGAAGACGATGAGCGTCTGCTCCTCCAGTTTTTCCTCGCGCAGCTTCTGGAGCACGGACCCGACGGCGTCATCCATCGCGGCGACCATCGCGGCGAAGAGCCGGCGGTGGATGTCCTCAATGTGCCGGAAGCGGTCGAGATACCTGGGCGGGGCCTGCATGGGGCTGTGCGGCGCGTTGAAGGCGAGGTAGAGGAAGAACGGCTCCGCCCGGTGCCGCCCGATGAACGCGACAGACTCGCTGGCGAGCGCGTCCGTGAGATACTCGCGCTCCGTCACAGACTGCGCGCCGCGCAGGAGCGGGTTGTGGTCGTCGTAGCGCGGCTCGGTGGTCTTCAAATGCGTGGAGAGGATCACGTCGCCCTGCGTGAGACGCGGGCCGGAGCCGGGCGTCAAGGAGTTGGTGCGCAGCCAGGTCGTCACGCCGGACCACGGCGGGCCGGGCATGTAAAAATGGCCCTCGTGCAGGAAGCCGAAGAACTCGTCGAAGCCGCGCCGCTGCGGGTGGAACGGCTCGGTCGCGCCAAGGTGCCACTTGCCGATGCAGCCGGTGGCGTAGCCGCGCGCCTTGAGGTGGTCGGCGAGGGTCTTCTCCGTGAGCGGCAGGCCGATGGCGGGCTCGAGGTTCTGCCGCCCGACGACGTTCAGCTCGTGTCCGAAACGCGTTTGGTTCCGCCCCGTGAGCAAGCCCGCCCGCGACGGCGTGCAAAAGGACGCGGTGACATAGCCCGCCGTGCAGCGCACGCCGTTGCGCGCGAGGGAATCAAGGTGCGGCGTGGGAATGTCCTTCGCGCCCTGGCAGCCGAGTTCCGCGTAGCCGAGGTCATCGGCGAGGATGAGGAGGATGTTGGGCGGGCGAGGGGCGGCGGGGGATTGGCCGCAAAGCATGCCGAGGAACGCAAAGAGGAACCCAACGATTTGGGCAAGACAAAGAGGACCAAGGCGAGCGCTTCGTGCGCCTGGAATCTCTGGTTGCGTCATGGGCGCAGCGTAACCGCCGGGGCCGACGGAAGGCAATTCACGCCTTGAATGACGGGCGGCCCGCATCACTCCGTAGGAGACGACGTGAGGAGTCTCACTGCAAGCAAGGCCTGGCAACCAATCGGAGACTCGTCACCTCGTCTCCGGCCGTGACTATGCCAGAATCGCCTTCGGCACCTGGCCATAGACATCCGTGAGGCGGAAGTCGCGGCCGGCGTAGCGGTAGGTGAGCTTCTCGTGGTCGAGACCGAGCTGGTGGAGGATGATGGCGTGGAGGTCGTGGACGTGCGTCTTTTCCTCGACGGCCTTGCCGCCGTGGTCGTCCGTGGAGCCGTAGGACATGCCGGGCTTGATGCCCGCGCCCGCGAGCCACATGGAGTAGCCCTTGGCGTTGTGGCCGCGGCCGTCCGCTGCGCCGTTGCCCGGCGTGCGGCCAAATTCACCGCCCCAGATGACGAGCGTGTCCTTGAGCATGTCGCGCTGCTTGAGATCGGCGAGCAGCGCGGCGATGGGCTGGTCCACGGCGGCGCAACTGGAGGCGATGCGGCCCTTCAAGCCGCTGTGATGGTCCCAGCCCTGGTGGCAGACCTCGATGAAGCGCACGCCCGACTCGGCCAGGCGGCGCGCCATGAGGCACTGCTTGCCGAAGTTGTCGGTGTTCCCCTGCCCGATGCCGTAGGCCTTGAGCGTGGCGGCAGATTCCTTGCTCATGTCCATGACCTTGGGCACCTCGCTCTGCATGCGGAAGGCCAGCTCATAGGATTCGATGATGCCTTCGACCTCCGGGTTCGCGCCCGCCGTGGCGAGCAAGTCGCGGTTCATGGACTGTACGAGGTCAAGCTGCGCACGCTGGGCACCGGCGGAGAGCTGCGAGTTGTGGATGTTGCCGATGCCCTGGTTGGTGCCGGTGTCGTTCTTGTTCCGCTTCACGACCGGGCCGGTGCTCGGCGGAGCATCCATGCGCGTGCCCTGGAAGGAGGCGGGGAGAAACGCGCTGCCGTAGTTCTGCGCACCGCCCAGAGCGATGGGCGCGGCGATCGTCATGTAGCCGGGCAGGTTCTGGTTCTCCGTGCCGAGGCCGTAGAGCGTCCACGCGCCGAGCGAGGGCCGCACGAAGCGCGCGCTGCCGGTGTGGAGCTGCACGAAGGCCTGCGGGTGGTTCGGGATGTCGGTGTGCATGCCGCGCAGCAGGCACAGCTCGTCCGCGTGCTGGGCGACCTGCGGGAACGCCTCGGAAATCCACAGGCCGCTCTGGCCGCGCTGCTTGAACTCCGCGACGGGTGCAACCAGCTTGCCCTTGTCGCCCGCCTTGCCGGCGTCGGCGATGAGCTTGGGCTTGTAGTCGAAGGTGTCGAGGTGCGACGGCCCGCCCTGCATGGCGAGGAAGATGACGCGCTTGGCCCGGGCGGGGAAATGCGGGGCCTTCGGCAGCGAGGGGCTTTGGTAAGTCCCGGCGGCCTGCGCGCTCAGACCGGCAAACGCGAGGTAGCCGAAGCCGGCGGAGACGCTCTTGAGCATGTCGCGGCGCGTGAGCGCGAGCGGTTGAAGCTGCTGGCAATCGAAGGGTCGGTTTGGGTTCATAGGATAAATCGTGCGGGGATGGGGAAGGAGAATGACCAATGCCGCAATGCCCAATGTCCAAAGAATGACCAATTTCCAATGACCAATGAATTGCCGCGCACCCGCAGAACCGGGCGGCACTGTCCGTTGGACATTGGGCATTCTTTGGTCATTGCGTCATTGGTCATTGGGCCTTCAGCATCTATTTGAGGTATCGGAATTCCGCGCTGGCGAACAGGGCCTGGCAGAATGTTGTCAACGCGCTTTCCGGCGAGCCGCCGCGCTCTGCCGCATGCGTCTTCAAGTAGGTTTCGGCGCGCGCGACCTCGGCGGCGGTGGCCGGGCGGGACAGCGCGGTGAGATAGGCGGCCTGAATGCGCTGCGCTGGGTCCGCACTCGTGCCCTGGAAACGATTCGCCATGGCGGCGGCGTTCTCCTGAACGAACGGGCTGTTCAGCATGTAGAGAGCCTGGGACGGCACGGTGGTCACCTCGCGCGCGGCGACCACGAGGCTTGGCTCGGCGAAGTCGAAGAGGTCCAGCGCCTCGGGCAGCAGCTCGCGGAGGATCGGCAGGTAAACGCTGCGGTAGCGCGGGTCGGTCCTGCCCGCCGAGCGGGCGCTGCGGCCGAGATCGGCGTCGCCCATCGAACTAACGGGCGAGCCGCCCGGGGCCTTGAGGTCGAGGCGCCCGCTGGCGGCGAGGATGCCGTCGCGGATGGACTCGGCGTCAAGCCGGCGCTGGTTCGCGCGCCAGAGGTAGTCGTTGTCGGGATCGCTGGCAAAGTTCTTCGCATCGGTGACGCTGCTGAGGCGGTAGGTGCGGGTCAGGACGATCTCGCGGACCATCTGCTTGAGGGACCAGCCGTTGGCCACGAGCCGGCCGGCGAGGTAGTCGAGCAGCTCGGGATGCGTCGGGCGCTCACCAGTCGCGCCGAAGTTGTCCGGCGTGCTCACGATGCCTTCGCCGAAGAGGTGCTGCCAGACGCGGTTGACCATCACGCGGGCAGTGAGCGGGTTCTCGGGGCTGCTGAGCCAGTTGGCCAGTTCCAGCCGGCCGCTCTGGCCGGGGGCGATCTTGGCCGGCTCGGTCGCGCCGAGCACGGTCACGAAACCGCGCGGGATGACCGGCCCCTTCTCCTCCAGTTCGCCCCTGATGTAGATCGGGCAGTCCGCCGCCTTGCCATCCAGCACGCCCATGGCCCATTGGCCATTGGGTTCACCGACGGCCTTCGGCGCTTCCGGAGCTTCGGGATACTTGCCGGGCTTTTTGACGACCTTGGCTGCTTTCGCGGCCTTGCCGTTGCCTTGAATCTTCTCGAACGCAGCGACCTTCTCCGCGTCCGTCATGGTCTTGAAGCGCGTCGCCAGCCGGGGGTTCGCCTCCACAAACTTCTTCATGCGCGCCAACATCTCCGGGGTGAGCGTCTTCTCGGATGTCGCGGAGGCCACCTGCACGGCTTCCGCCGGCTTGGTGGTGAGCGGAGGCGGCGGGCTGAACGTCTTCACCAACGGGACATGCGTCGAGGGATTGCGGTTCTTGCCGTTGTTGCCCGGGCCGATGCCGTAGTGCGTCTCGGTGCTCTTGAAGATGCCGGCCATTGCGTAGTAATCGCGTGTGGGGACGGGGTCGAACTTGTGGTCGTGGCAGCGGGCGCAGCTCACGGTCAGGCCGAGCGTGGCGCGCGTGGTCACGTCAATCTGCTCGTCCACCTGCTCCATGGTGAACTGCTCGCGGTTCCGCTCGTTCAAACCCTTGGGCCCGATGGCGAGGAAGCCGGTGGCGATGAGCTGCTCGTTGCGCTGCGCGGCATCCTTGGCGGGCAGCAGGTCCCCCGCGACCTGCTCGCGGATGAAGCGGTCGTAGGGCTTGTCCGCATTGATGGCCGCGATGACGTAGTCGCGGTAGCGCCAGGCCTCGGTGAAGGCGTAGTTGCGTTCCTTGCCGCAGGACTCGGCGTAGCGGGCCACGTCCAGCCAGTGCCGGCCCCAGCGCTCGCCGAACTGCGGTGAGGCGAGGAGCTGGTCAACGACCTTGGCGAAAGCCAATTGCCGATCACCGGCTGCTGAGGCCTTCACAAACGCCTCCACCTGCTCCGCCGAGGGCGGCAGGCCGATGAGGTCGAAATAAACCCGGCGCAGCAAGGTGGCGGCATCGGCATCGGCCACCGGCTTGAGCTGCTTCTCCTCAAGCTTCTTGAGGACGAAGCGGTCAATGTCGGTGGCGCTCCACTTGCCATCCTTGGGCTGGGGCACGGCGACGGGCTTGACCGGCTGGAAGGCCCAGAAGTTTTTGCCGTCCGCGAGTTCAGGCTTCTTGGCGACCTTGGCCTTGCCGTCGCGCGGGTCAGGCGCGCCCATGAGCACCCACTTCTCGAAGTCTGCAATGACCTCCGGCGAGAGCTTCTCCTTGGGCGGCATGAGCGAATCCTTCTTCACGCCATGCAAGGCCGTGATCAGCAGGCTGCCCTTGAGATCGCCGGGCTCGACCGCATGGCCGGTGGCGCCGCCCATGCGGATGCCTTCGCGCGTGTCCAGCAGCAGGCTGCCCTTGACCTTCTCCGCCTCGGCGGAGTGGCACTGATAGCACTTGGCCACGAGCACGGGGCGGATCTTCCGCTCGAAGAAGGCGAGCTGGTCCGGGGTGATCTTCTCCGTCGGCTTGTCGGCGGTCGCGGCGGTGGCGGTCACAGCGGCCGCCAGCAAAAATCCCGCACCTCGGAAGGCCATCGCGAAAGGTCGGTCGGTCATAGTTTCGGCAACCCGCCTCAGTCAGCGCGGCGGGTTAGGAGTGAAGACGGGAGAAGGCGGGGGGTAGGTTACGGTGGGAGGGAACTATTCCGTGACCCTCACCCATGTCCCCCCGGCAAATCAGGCAGGTGGAATCGAAACCTTGAACCAGCAAGAGCATAGGTGTGCCGGATGGCACGTCGGGCGAGCAATACGGCCCGGCAGGTGATTGAACCACGATTGGGGATAACCAGCCGCAGTTGATATGAACAGGGCAGGGGGTGGTCTCGCCTCGCGCAATGTGCGTCAAAACCCCTTCGCCCGGTTCAGAACTTCCGCTTGGGTGCTTCCAGCACGATCGGCCTGGGCGCGGTGCGGGGTGCTTCATTCTGTCGGAGGGTGGATTCCGGTGGGCCGTAGCTCAGCGGGCCTTTGGCATCGAAGTTGCCGAAACCAGTGTGCGGGCCAAAATCGGTGGCCGGCCGTCCGCCGGGGTTCAGGCCGCCCAGTCCCGGTCCACGACGCACCTCCACTCCGGGCAGGCCCATCGCTGTGGCCGGTGATCCGCCGCCTCCGCCGAAGCCGGTGCCCACCAGGCCGCCTCCGCCGGTGTTGTTCTGCGCCCAAGGATTGCTGAACGTCCGTTTGAAGGAGTCAATGCTGGCATCCCGCTCCCGCTGGCGCTCGCGGTCCCGCGCTTCGGAGAGCAGACTGGTGCCCCGGGGCTCGCCGATGGTGAAGAAATTCCGTTCCTCGGAGCTGCGCATCGGGCCGGCGGTCTTCATCTCCAGGCCGGTGGTGTTTTCCTCGCCTTTGGCCCTGGCGATTTTGTCCTGCCGGTTCCGATTGGATTCGTTGCGTTCTTCGGCTTCCTTGCGGTCGCGCAGTTCCTTCTGCACCCCGTCATTGATTTTCTCCACCTTGCCATCCTTGTCTTCCTTGCCTTCGAGGAAGCGCTCCGCCACTGATTTGGGCTGGTCATCCGGGCGCTCGGTTGGTGACTTGGAGTCGTTATCGGCCTTGCCCGCCTGCCGGAGGATCGCCTCCGGGGACTGGAACATCCAGTTGCGTCGCTGGTCGAGCGCCTCGGCCTGCTTGCGCGTGAGGCCCGTCGTGGGCGTCACCGACTGGGAGGGGAGGCCCAGGTCCGTGGGCAGTTCGGGGCGGGCCATTTCCCGGGCGGTGGAACGCGCATCGGTGGGGAGCAGCGGCTCGCGCCGGTCAAATTCCTGCGCCGAAGCCCCGCCGGTGCGGCCTGAGAAACGGATCGGCTCGCCCGCCGGCGTCTGCGACGCACCCCAAGCGCAGGCCGCGCCCAGCAATGCGAGGCGGACCGCGCGCAAGCCCGTGGAGCCAGCGAGGTTCATGTCAGACAGATACTGCATTGTGGACCCCGGGTCAAAACCGAAAACCGGTCGGCAGGTAGGGTGATACCCGCAGACAATCCCTGGCCGTGGCCACGCTCCGCCCTCGCGCTTGATTGCCTCCCCATGGGCTGCTAGCTTCATCGCCTCTTTGGTCGGAGGGGATTGGGATTAGGATTAAGATCAGGATTAAGAGCCGCAGCCCCCTCTTACTCCTCATCTTAATCCTAATCTTAATCCCGCTCCCTCTCTGGGCACATCGCATGGACTACAAGAACACGCTGAATCTGCCGCGCACGGACTTCGCCATGAAGGCCGACCTCGTCGCGCGCGAACCGCAACGCCTCAAGCAGTGGGAGGCCGACGCCATTTACGCGCAGATTCGCTCGGCTCGCGCAGGCCGGGAGAAGTTCGTCCTCCACGATGGCCCGCCCTTCGCCAATGGCGACGTCCACGTCGGCACCGCGCTGAACAAGGTGCTCAAGGACATCATCGTCAAATACCAGACCCTGCGCGGCAAGGACGCCCCCTACGTCCCCGGCTGGGACTGCCACGGCCTGCCCATCGAGTTCAAGGTCTCGCAGGAGATGCGCAAGGCCGGCGACACCGCCAGTGATCCCGCCACCATCCGCACCGCCTGCGACGCCTACGCGCGCAAATACATTGATCTCCAGCGCACCCAGTTCAAGCGCCTCGGCGTCTTCGGTGACTGGGAGAATCCCTACCTCACGCTGAACAAGGAATACGAGGCGGACGAGCTGCGCCTCTTTGCGGACCTCGTCGCGCAGGGCTTCGTCTATCGCGGCAAGAAGCCGGTGTATTGGAGCATTCCCTGCCGCACCGCGCTGGCCGAGGCCGAGGTGGAATACGCCGACCACGTCAGCCAGTCGGTCTATGTGAAGTTCAAGCTCGTGGACGAGCCGAACACGTTCCTCCTCATCTGGACCACCACGCCCTGGACGCTGCCTGCGAACCTCGCCGTGGCCTTCAACCCGGATCTCCACTACTCGCGCATCCACGCGGACGGGAATGTCTATCTGGTCTGCAATTCGCTGCTCGAAAGCGTCACGCAGAAGTGCGGCTGGGCGGGCAATTACCAGATCGAGCGCACCGTTTCCGCCGAGGAACTGGAATCGCTCAGCTACGAGCATCCGTTCTGCGCGCGCACTGGGCAGTTGTTCTCCGCCGCCTTCGTCACGGCGGACACGGGCACGGGCTTCGTCCACATTGCGCCCGGCCACGGCGCGGATGACTACAATCTCGGCCGCAGCGAGGGCCTGCCCATCTACTCGCCCGTCAACGACGACGGCTGCCTCGCCATCACCGGGGACATGCCGGTGGAGCAGCAGATGCCCGCCGCGCTGCTGGGCAAGTCCATCCTGGAAAAGCACGGCCGCAGCGACGCCAACGACGCCGTCCTGCACGAGCTGCGCACGCGCAACGCCCTCGCCCACCAGGAAAACTACCACCACAGCTACCCGCACTGCTGGCGCAGCAAGACCCCCATCATCTTCCGCGCGATGGACCAGTGGTTCATCAAGATCGATCACGTAGGAGACGACGTGAGGAGTCTCGCTTCAAACACGGAACACGCAACACGCAGCACGGAATCCAGCCAGAGTCCCGTCACCCCGTCACCTGCGGGGATGACCTTCCGCGACCGCGCCCTCGCCGAAATCAACCGCGTCAACTGGATCCCCGACTGGGGCAAGAACCGCATCGAAGGCGCGGTCAAATCGCGGCCCGACTGGTGCATCTCGCGCCAGCGCAGTTGGGGCGTGCCCATCCCGGCCTTCTACGACGACCGGGGCGAACCCATCCTCGACGCCGCCATTGTCCGCAAGGCCGCCGACCTCTTCGAGCAGCACGGCAGCAATGTGTGGTTCGAGAAGACCGCCACCGAACTCTGGGCGCTCTGCCGCCCTGCCAACTGGACCGGCCGGGAGGCCGCCGCGAAGTCCAGCGACACGCTCGACGTGTGGATTGATTCCGGCAGCTCCAGCCGCGCCGTCCTGATGCGGCGGGAGGAGTTGCAACACCGGAGCGCGGGTCTGCGACCCGCAGCAACTCCGACCGCCGGGACAGTCGCGGAAAACTCCAGTGCCACCAGCGACGCGGCACCCGCTGCGGGTCACAGACCCGCGCTCCCCTGGCAGGCCGACGTTTACCTCGAAGGCTCCGACCAGCATCGCGGCTGGTTTCAATCCTCGTTGCTCCTCTCCCTCGCCGGGAACGGCTCTGCCCCCTTCAAAACCGTCCTCACCCACGGCTTCATGGTCAAGGCCAGCAAGCAGGACCCGAAGCAAAAGGAAAAGGTCTCCAAGAGCGCGCAGAGCACTTACGAAAAGCCGGAAACCGCCGACCGTTACGTCAATCAATACGGTGCCGACGTGCTGCGCCTGTGGGTCGCCAGCCAGGACTACCGGGGTGACATCTGGGTGGGCGACGACCGCGTCAACAAAGTTTCCGAGACCTATCGCGGCATCCGCAACACCCTGCGCTACCAGCTCTCGAACCTCTACGACTTCGACCCCGCTAAGCACACCGTGCCCGACGACCAACTCACCGGTCTCGACCGCTGGGTGCTCGGCGAGTTCGCGAAGCTGGAGGCCGAGGTGGCGCGAGCCTACGACGCCTACGAGTTCCACGTCGTCTATCAGAAGCTCAGCCAGTTCATCGCCGTGGAGCTGAGTTCCATCTACCACGACGTGGTGAAGGACCGCCTCTACACCGACCCCGCGAACTCCCCGCGCCGCCGCAGCACGCAGACCGCCCTGCACCGCATGGTCACGCGCCTCTGCCAAATGCTCGCCCCGATGCTGGCCTTCACGGCGGAGGAAGCCTGGGAGTTCATCCCCGGCAAGCCGGCGGCGAGTGTGCATTTGAGTGAGTGGGAGGCGAAGGCCTTCAACCGTTCCGACGCGGAAACGGCGGCGTGGGACGAACTCTTCAAACTGCGAGCCCAGACGTTGCCCGAACTGGAGAAAGCGCGCCAATCGAAGCTCATCGGCAAGAGCCTCGAAGCGCAGGTGTCTTTCACTGGTGGGTCGGAATTCGCTCTCGTTTCGGACGATTTCCTAGCGGACCTGCGTGAGCTGGTGAACACCTCGCAGACCGAGGTCATCCGCAGCGATGAACCACTGAAAGTGTCCATCACGAAAGCAGCCGGCCAAAAATGCGAACGCTGCTGGCACACGGAAACCACCGTCGGCGCAAACCCCGAGCACCCCACCCTCTGCCCCCGTTGCGTCGAGGCCGTGAAGCAGAGCACCGCCGGAGTCGCGTAGCGACGGCTTGATGGTAGCCGTGGCTTTCAAGCCACGGTTTGCGCCCATTGCGCCCACGTCGCGCAGCGACGTTTGAACCGCACGCGTCCAAGCTTCTCCTCATTCAGCCCGGCAACTCCGGCCGGCCGGTGGCGGCGAAGTTGAGCCAGCGGACTCCCGAACACCCCTCACCCCAACCCTCTCCCCTCCGCCGAGGAAGGGAGAGGGAGTTGGGCAGCGGCCTCTGTAGTGTCTTGTGCTTGCGGTCGCTTCTGCACCTGGCTTGCTTGCGGACACGCTCGTAAGCCATGAACGCGCACGGCCACAATTCTTCTCCCTCTCCCTTCATCGGATGAGGGGAGAGGGCCGGGGTGAGGGGTGTCGTCCGCGCCTTGCCACCCGCCACCATTTCCAGAACACTCGGGCGTCTCACCATGTCCCGCCGCAACCACAACGAATTCTCCCGCCGGCTGCGTCGGGAACAAACGCCGGAGGAAAAGGACTTGTGGAAGGCGCTACGCAGCCGCCGCTTTGCCGGGTTCAAATTCCGCCGCCAGCACGAGGTCGCGCCCTACTTTCTGGATTTCTACTGTCCACTGGCGAAGCTGTCAGTGGAACTGGACGGCTTCGGTCACGGCCTGCCCGGTCAACAGGAACACGATGCGGAACGGGATGCTTTCCTTGCGGCCAAGGGAATTGAAACCCTGCGCTTCTGGAATCATGAGTGGGAGTCAAACCGGGAAGGCAGTCTGCTGCAAATCTAGGCGGCCCTGACGCGCCGCGTTGCGGCGGCTGAACTGGAGAAGCTCGACACGGCGAACACAAGATTCATTCCGCCAGAGGAGAGCATCATCATCCGCTCCAGCCGTGGCCCACGATGAATACGAACCCCCCTCACCCCGGCCCTCTCCCCTCCTCCGAGGAAGGGAGAGGGGGTGGGCAGCGGCCCCAGCAGCGTCTTGTGATTGCCGTCGCCTCTGCACCTGGCGTTGCTTACGGATGCGCCCGTAAGCCGTGAACGCGCACGGCCACGCCTCTCCTCCCTCTCCCTTCATCGGATGAGGGGAGAGGGTTGGGGTGAGGGGTATCATCCGCGCCCATGCGTTCCTGGCTTGAAGGCCATGGCCCATCCCGTCACCCTCCGCTCAAATGAATCCCGCCGATCTCTTCCGCCAAGATTCAAACCCGGTCACCCTGGCCCCGGGCGATGTGCTGTTCAAAGCCGGTGAGGTGGGCAGCGAGATGTTTGTCCTCGTGGACGGCACGGTGGACATCCTGGTCGGGGGCAAGGTGGTGGAGACGGCGCACGCCGGCGCGCTGCTGGGGGAGATGGCGATGATCGAGAGCGCCCCGCGCTCGGCCAGCGTCGTGGCCGCCGCTCCGTGCCGGCTGGCGCGGATTGACCAGCGGCGCTTCCATTTCCTCGTGCAGCAAAATCCCTTCTTCGCCACGCATGTGATGAAGGTGCTGGTCGAGCGGCTGCGGCGCATGAACGAGCGCTTCGGGAATATCTGACCCTGACGGCGTGCCTGTAGCTCGACCTTCCAATGTCGAGACCCAGGCGGGCGAGGCTGCTCCCCCAGCACTCGACATTGGAATGTCGAGCTACCTTGGCGCGGCCAGCTTGTTGCGCCACTCCTCCAGCCGGCCTGAACGCAATCGGACCACCTTCGGCTCTGCGCTGGCGGCAATCTCCGCCTCGGGCAGCGCAGCCGTCCAGTCGAGGTCGAGCTTCCGTGCCGCCTGGCGGCCCCGCCGCGACTCGGCGAGCTTCAGGACCCGTTCGATTGCACCGAGCCAGCCGCGCACGGGCAGTTCGCCGGTCGAAACACCGCTCAGCGTCTCGCGCAGGAAGGCGCGCGTGCATAGCACCATGATGCGGAGGTGGACCACGTCCCGTCGGGAGTCCTGTGGCAGGGTGAGGGCGAGTTCCGTCTTGCAACAGAGCAGCGAAATAGGATCGAGCACACGGATGACGGCCCCTTCGCGTTCAGCCGTGACCGACCAGGCGGCCAGTTTCGCCACCGGCACTCCTGGCACTGACCGGACCACCTCGATGTTGGTGGTAATGTCGCCGATCCGGAACGGCACGGTGCCGGCGAGCGCGGTCATTGTCACCCGAGGCGGCAATTGCGCGCGGAGGCCCAGCTGGTTGGCTAGACTACGGACATCGTCGCAACCGCCGTAAAAATCAATGTCTTCGCTCGTGAACGGCAGCCAGGCGGAGAGCGCAGGCTCTTGTGGCAGGTAGGTTTCTGCCCAGAAATTCACGGCCTGTCCGCCGATGAGCACATAGGGCAGGCCCTTGGAGTCGCGGACGCGGAAGACGGCGGCAAACTGGTTCAGCGAATGGCGCATGAACGTGAGGCCGACGGCGGCTCAACCCATGGCTTTGAGCGCTGCGGCGAGATTCGTGATACGCCAGTTGGCTCCATCACCGACCAGCGACGCCCGCCGTTGCTCCACCAGCGCAGCACGGCGGCTCCGGCCGGCCCGGGCCAGCGCGGCCATGCGCTGGCGGGCTTCCTCACGCTTGAGTGCGGCGACGGAGCGGCCTTTCACAGCAGCACTCTAACGCTTTGCCGCAACGGGTAAAGGGCGGAGTCCGCGAGGTCCTTGGACGGCGTCGGCCCTCGGGTGCGCTTTCCCACGTCCTGCTGCTTACGAATACCCTGTGGCATTCGGGGTCGCAAAGCGTCTGGAGTGCGCGCGTCTTTCAGCGCCGCTTTTTCGGGGCGTGGCTGGGCCGGTGTTCGTGCGCGCAACCAAAGCGGTGCTGAAAGCCACCGCACTCCAGACGCTTCGCGAGTCCCACCCTGTCCCGGCCTTTCGCGTGCTCCGCGGGCACAACTTCGGAGTTGTCCGAGGTGCCAAAACCAAGACTCGACCTCGCCCCGTCCTGCGCTAAACTAGCCTCGTTATGTCAACGATTGCGCCCGCCGCGCCGCCGCAGAAGATCAACCTCCGCCGCCCCGACATCATGTCCGCCGTGCAGGCGCAGGTGGAGTCGCACTATCGCAGCACGCTGGTGGAGCGCATCCGCGCCAATGGCAACCAGCTCTCCGCCCCCGGCCTGACCATCAAGCTCGCGAAGGAGTTCGGCTTTTGCTATGGCGTCGAGCGCGCCATTGACCTGGCCTACGCCGCCCGCCGTTCCTTCCCACCGGAGAAGCCCATCTACCTGCTCGGCGAGATCATTCACAATCCCGAGGTGAACGACCAGATCCGCAACCTCGGCATCCGCATGCTCGCGAACAAGCCGACCGACGTGGAACTGGCCGTGCTCCAGCGCGAGGATGTGGTCATCATCCCGGCCTTTGGCACCGAGGTGGCCACGCGGCGCAAACTGGAGGAGAAGGGCTGCCTGCTCGTGGACACCACCTGCGGCGACGTGATGAGCGTGTGGAAGCGCGTCCGCCAATACTCGAAGGAGAGCGTCACCAGCATCATCCACGGCAAGGCCAAGCACGAGGAGACCAAGGCCACCACCTCGCAGGCCACCGCCTACGGCACGGGTCATTACCTCGTCGTGTTCAACCTCGCGGAGACGGACTATGTCTGCGACTACATCCTGAACGGCGGCAACAAGGCGGAATTTCTGGAGAAGTTCAAAGGCGCGCACTCGCCCGGCTTCGATCCCGACGAGCACCTGCTCGCGGTGGGTGTGGCGAATCAAACCACCATGCTGCGCGGCGAGACGGAGGAGGTGCAGCGGCGCTTCAAGGCCGCGATGGCAAAGAAATACGGCGCGGCCGGGCTGGAGGAGCACTTCCGTTTCTTCGACACGATCTGCGGCGCGACGCAGGACCGGCAGGATGCGCTGGAAAAGCTCTTGCAGACACGGCTCGACCTGCTGCTGGTGGTGGGCGGCTACAACTCATCGAACACCTCGCACCTCGCGGAGATGGGTGAGAAGGTGCTGCCGACTTACTTCATCAAGAACGCGGCGAAGATGGAATCCGCCGCGCTCATCCGGCACTGGAACCAGCACACGCACCTCGAGGAGACGACGCCCGACTGGCTGCCCGCCGGCGATCTCACCGTGGGCATCACCGCCGGTGCGAGCTGTCCGAACAACCTGATCGAGGACACCATTCGGCGGCTCTTCGAGCTGCGCGGGATCGTGGTGCAGGAGCTGCTGGCGAACTAATTTGTGTGGTTGACGGGGTGAAGGGTTAAAGAGTTGAAAGGTTGAAGCGTTGAAGAGTCGCCACCATTAATTCCTCCGATGCGGGTGGGGAGCCGGTTTAACCCTTCAACTTTTCAGCCCTTTAACTATTTACCTCTTCTCCAACTAGTCTCATGCCCTGCACCCGCGCTGAACTCGAAGCTCGCGAGCGCCAGTTCCTGGCTCCGTTCGCGCAGTTCTCCGCCGACACCCGTGGGCGCAAGCACGCCGAGCCGCCGCCCGAGTGGCGCACGCATTACCAGCGGGATCGTGACCGGGTCATCCACTCACGCGCCTTCCGTCGGCTGGAATACAAGACGCAGGTCTTCCTCAACGGCACGGGCGATCACCTGCGCACGCGGCTCACGCACACGATGGAGGTCGCTGGTATCGCGCGAAACATCGCGCGGGCGCTGCGGCTCAATGAGGATCTCACCGAGGCCATCGCGCTCGCGCATGATCTCGGCCATTCGCCCTTCGGCCACACCGGTGAGGAGACGCTCGACCGGCTCATGCGCCGGCACGGCGGCTTCGAGCATAACCGCCAGAGCCTGCGCATCGTCGAGGAGCTGGAGCAGAAGTATCCCGGTTTCCCGGGCCTGAATCTCACGGAGGAGGTGCGCGAAGGGCTGGTGAAGCACGCGCCCTCGGGCGGCCACCCCAGCAAGCGCCCCGGGTTCGACGCGAAGAACTCCTCCCTCGAAGCGCAGGTGGCCAACCTCGCCGACGAGATCGCCTATTACAGCCATGACTTGGACGATGGCCTCGACGCCGGCCTGCTCTCAGAAACGAAGCTCCGTCGCGACGTGACGCTGTGGGCCGAGGCCGCACGCCGCATCAAACGCGAGCACGGCGCGCTGCCGGACGAGTGCCGCCGCTACTTCATCATCCGCTGTCTGATTGACGACCACGTCCGCGACGTGGTGGAGACCAGCGAAGCGCGGATCACCGCCGCCGGAGTGAAGTCAGCCGACGAGGTCCGCCTCCAGGCCAGACCGCTCATCCGTTACAGCGATGCGCGGCGGAAGCTGAACTTGGAACTGCGGAAATACCTCTACCAAAACCTCTATTACAGCGACGCCGTCCACGAGCCGCACGTCCGAGCTACCAAGATGCTGGAAGAACTGTTCCAGCACCTGCTCAAGCATCCGGAGGCCAACGACGAGTGGACGCGCAAGCAGGCCGGGACGGAGGGCTGGCCGCGGGCGGTGTGCGATTATCTGGCGGGGATGACTGACCGGTATGCCATGCAGGAGCACCGGCAGCGGTTTGAGACTGTGGCCGGAAGTTAGCAACCACGGCACACACGGAAGCAGACAAGCAATTCCTTATTGGAGTTCCATGTCCGGGGCGAAAGCCAGACCCGCTCCATCGCCGTTCCCGCCGTGTGTTCCGTGGTTCCAATTCGAGCCGCTGCACCTCATTGCGGAGCCCCGTCATATGGATACCAGTAAACCACACGGGGCGTGGCCCATTCCAAGGTGGCAGAGGCCACTTCGGCGGCGGTCCGGGTGAAATCGTTCGTTTTGAGCGGGCTCGCGTGCCCGTCAGCAAACGAGAAATTGCCGGTCTTGTTGTGGCGCGCCGGGGTGACTGCCCCGGTGGCCGTCGGGAATGAGGTCTCGTTGTTTTCGGCAAAGACGATCGTGTCCGAGGGGCGGACCACCTGGTTTTGTCGGAAGAAGAGGTTGTTGACGCCGACGGCGCTGTCATTCGGATCCATCGCGCTGTTGAAACCGATCATGAAAAACGGCGTGCCGAAGACCGGGGCAGGGGTGGGCGTGGTCACCGTTGCTGGACAGGAAAAAAGGGACTTGGACTTCGCCAGCGGCGGCGTGTTGTTCGTGTAGAGTTCGTCCAGGCGCGGCTGGGCGGCGTAGCGGGTGACGGTGTTGAACCAGGCGGTCAGGTTCTTCGCCATGTTGATGGCGCTGCTGTTGTTGCCCTCGTAGGGGAAGATGCCATCCATCTCGTCGCTGTAGAGCGTGCCGGCCAGCCCCCACTGGCGCAGGTTGGACATGCAGGCGGTCGCACCGGCCTTCGCCTTCGCCTTGCTCAAGGCCGGCAGCAGCATCCCCGCAAGAACCGCGATGATGGCGATGACGACCAGCAGTTCAATGAGGGTGAACGCCAGGTCATGCCTGCCGCTGGGTTTGGGCGCGGACTCTTTCATGTGATTTTTCAGTGCTGGACCGGGCACCGGCGCATCAGTTTCCTGACGCTCGACGGTGGGAAGCTAGTCAGGGGTTTCCGCGCCCGCAAGCGTCGTTTGGTGACGGGACGGTGAAACTTTTTGGGGTTGGCCATGCACCTTGCTTCCGCCGTGCGCGGCGTTGACACGGAGGCCGGGAAAAAGCTCTACTGGCCGGGTTATGAAGTGCCACTTCCCTTTGACCGCCGCGCTGTGCCTCAGCGTTGCGGGTGCGTTTGCCGCCGATGAGGCCGTCGTCAAGGCCGCGCGCGTCAATGTCCGCGGCCAGCCCACCACCGGCAGCGAGGTCGTCACCCAGCTCAAGCAGGGCGAGAAGATCACCGTGCTCGAGGAGATCGTCCACCCCAAGCCCGGCAAGGACGAGCCGGCCAAGTGGTTCCGCATCGCGCTGCCCTCCAACACGCCGGTCTGGGTCAACACCCACTTCCTCACCAACGGTGCGGTCGCCGTGCCGCGCCTGAACATCCGCTCCGGCCCGGGCGAGAATTTCAGCGTCATCGGCCGCGTGCCCAAGGGCACCGCCATGAAGGAACTCCGCCGCAACGGTGACTGGCTCGAGATCGAGGCCCCCGCCAACACGTTCGCCTACATCGCGGCCGACCTCGTCGTCCGTCACGCTGGTGGCCCCGCCCCGGCTCCGCCCGCCTCCGTGAATCAGCTCGCCGGGACCAAGACCGCGCCGAAGGCTCCTCCTGGCAAGCCCGCTGACAAGTCGGGCAAGCAGATGGCCAAGACCATTCCGAAGGGGCCGCCCATCGCCGCTCCCGACACGAAGCCCGCCCTCGAACCTGTCGAGATCAAGCCCATCGCCCCGCCGCCGACGGCGCTCGCGCCTGGCGTCGCCGCAGTGCGGCCTGCTCCGGTCGTGGTGCCGCCGCCCGTGGTCGCTCCGCCGCCTGCCGTGCTCGCGCCCGTGCCGCCGACCAATCCTCCCGCCGTCGCCGCCGTCTCCACGCCCAAGCCGGAACCGGTCAAAGTCCCGCCGCCCGCCGCGCTGACCGAAAACGTCCCGCCGCCGGTGGATCCCTATCAGTCCTCGGGCCGCTACAAGATCGACCCGGAGCCGAATCGTGGCGTGGGGGGCTGGTTCAAGGGCTTGTTCTCGCGCAAGCCGGCCGAAACCGCAGCCAAGCCTGCGGCTGCGGCCGCTCCCGCCAAGCCGGTGGTGGACGACGGCCCGGCCCCGTTGCGGGTCGTCACCCGCGAGGGCGTTGTCGCCCGTTCGTGGAACATCCAGACGCCGAGCGACTGGGCATTGCAGGATGCGGAAACCGGCCGGGTCATCAACTACCTCTGGACTGGCTCCACGAACATTCCCTGGGCCACGCTCAAGGGCCGCACCATCATCGTCACCGGCGAGGAAGCCCTCGACGTGCGCTGGCCCAACACGCCGGTGCTCAAGATCGAGACGCTCAAGACGGTGGAGGAGTAGCCACGGGAGAATGATCAATGACCAATGTGCAATGGCCAATGAATGCCAAATGCCTGTTGCGGGCGAGCGGCGTTTAGTTGGGCATTGGTGCTTGGACATTCATTGGACATTGAGCATTGGGAAATCCATTCCGCATGACCAACCTCATTGACGGACGCGCCATTGCCGAGCAGATCCACGCCGAGACCGCCCAGCGGATCACGGCGCTTCAGGCGCGTGGCGTGCAGCCCGGCCTCGCCTTTGTGCGGGTCGGCGAGGACCCCGCGTCGCGCGTCTATGTGGGCATGAAGGAGAAGACCAGCGTGCGGCTGGGGATCAAATCCACGACGACAGTCCTGCCGGAGACGACCACGCAGGCGGAACTGCTTGCGCTCATTGTAAAACTGAATGCCGATGCCGATTGCCACGGCATCCTCGTGCAGGCCCCGCTGCCCGCGCACATTGACCAGGCCGTCATCTTTGCCGCCGTTTCCCCGGCAAAGGACGTGGACGGCTTCCATCCCGTCAACGTCGGCAAGCTGATGCTGGGAGACACCACTGGCTTCCTGCCCTGCACACCCGCCGGTGTCCATGAACTCCTCATCCGCAGCGGAGTGAAAATGGCCGGCGCGGAAGTGGTCGTGCTCGGGCGTGGCAACATCGTCGGCAAGCCGATGACCGCCATCCTCTGTCAGAAGGCAAAGCATGCGGATGCCACGGTCACGCTCTGCCACTCGCGCACCCGCGACGTGGCCGCGCATTGCCGCCGGGCGGACATCATTATCGCCGCGATGGGCGTGGCGCACTTTGTGAAGGCGGACATGGTCCGGCCGGATGCCGTGGTGATGGACGTGGGCGTGAACCGTATCCCGGACGCCACCGCGAAGAACGGCTCCCGCCTCGTGGGCGACGTGGATTTCGCCGCCGTCCAGCCCCTCGTGCGCCTCATCACCCCGAACCCCGGCGGCGTCGGCCCGATGACCATTGCGATGCTGATGCAGAACACGGTGCGCGCGGCAGAAGTGGCAACGGGAGGAAAGAGTAATTAGTGCTTGGTATTTAGTCTTCGCCGCTGCGCCATCACAGCCATCCCACTCACCCTCGGTTACTCATCACTAACTACTAATCACTTTCCCATGAACGTCACCCGCATCCTCCCCGACCTCCAGTGCGCCCTTGTCTGCGAAGACGTGCGCCAGGAAGTGACCGGCAACTTCATCCTGCTCGGTGTCACCGCCTTTCTGCGCGTGCCGCAGGTGCCCATCACGGCCAACCGCCTGTGCGTCTTCACCCGCTGGTGCGCGGGCGTGGGCACGTTCACGGAGACCGTGCGGCTGATCGCCCCGGACCAGACCACGTTGATGCGCGAGGCGAAGGTGAAGTTCGGGCTGCAGGACCCGGCGCACAACGCGACGAATCTCTCCATCTTTGCGCAGCTCGAAATCACTGCGGGCGGCATCTACTTCGTGGAGGTGCTGGTGGACGACGTGATGAAGCTGCGCTTCCCGCTGCCCATCCTCGTCGCCCCGCCGCAGGGCCAGCCCGGCCAGCCGGCTCCGGCCGAGCCGCAAGGCGCGTAAGGCACGGAGTCCCGCCTTCAGGCGGCGAAACTCCGACCATCGGCGGGCACCAACTACGAGAAGAGCGCGGTAAAACGAAAGTGCGCCTGATTTCGTGGCCGCTCTCCTTCACCCCAGCCCTCTCCCACTGGGAGAGGGAGAATCTTCGCCGCCGTTCTGTGTAAAGGCAGCGTTCTCTTGTTAACCAGTCCGGACTGCGTCGCCCCCTCTCCCAGCGGGAGAGGGTCGGGGTGAGGGAGAGCGGCCACCCATTACTATAGAGATGCACAACGCCGGGAACGTGCGCTCCAGCCCTCATTCGATTCCCATCTTTGTCGTTCCCAAATCTTTGGGGAGTTCATGAGCCGGGACCAGCCAGTCACGTAGCTGCCACCACGTTGGGCGGAACGCACGCCTTGAACTTCCATTGCCCGCGCGTGGTGCCCCGTGGTTTCATCGGGCACGTTGACTGAACCGCCGAAATTCCCGGTCTGGCAGCCGCTGACCTTTGGCGGCGTGGCCTCCTTTGCCCGTGCTCCGTGGGCGCGGCTGCTGCTCCTGCAGGCCATTGTCGCGGTGGCCATCGTGGGCACCGTGGTGCTGCTGCTCAACCGCTGCTGGTTCCCCGTCGTCACCCAGGCGGTCCAGAACCTGCACGGCTATGGAGCGGTGCGCGGAGCCCGGCTCGCCTGGCCGGGCAAGGAGCCTTTGGTCCTCGCCGAGAATCACTTCCTCGGCCTGGTCATGGACGCCGAAGAAACCGGTGGCACCGGGCAGATCGCCGACGTGCAGCTCGAATTCGCCCGTGAACGCATCAAGGTGGTCTCGCTGCTGGGCTATGCGTCGCTGCCCTATCCGGGCGGGGTGGAGATCGAGCTGAACCGGCCGACGCTGGACCCGTGGTGGAACGCCTGGCGGCCGGCCTTCGTGTTCGGCGGCGTATTCGCGACCCTCCTGGGCCTCTTCACCATATGGTTCGCGTTGGCGACGCTCTTCGCGGTGCCGCTACGGGTGCTGGCGTGGTTCGCCAGCCGGGCCACTTCGCTCGGCAAATGCTGGCGCGTCGCTGCGGCGGCCCTGCTGCCCGGTGCCGTCTGGATGGCCGGGGCACTGCTGCTCTACGGGCTGGAGCAGTTGCCGCTCGTCGGGCTGGGCGTGGCCTTTGCCCTGCACCTGGTTGTGGACGGCGTCTATTTGCTTGGCGCGCCGTTCTGCCTGCCGAGAAAGGCCGACCGCGGGGTGGACCCGGAGGGCAATCCCTTCACGCCCGCGCCGGAGGAAAAGAAGCCTGCCTCCGCGACGACTACGCCGGAAAACGCCAATCCGTTCCAGCCGGGCAAGCCCGGATGAGGTTAGGAGCGTCGCCGCAGAGCGCGGCGTTCACGGCGTAGAAAGCCACGAACGCAAGCGTGCGTTCAATCCGGCTTCCGTGCGCAACGGTCAAATTGCCGGGGCTGAACGCGCGCTCGCAGGTGGCCGCAGACAACCGGTGATTGCGCCCCGGTTTCTTTTCGCTACGCTGCGCCCCATGTTGTTTCCGGCGTGCCAACGCCTCATCCCTGGCCTGCTCCTGCTGTTGCTTTGCGCGGCGGGCTGCATCCCCACCCGGGACGGCGCGCAGGACGAGCAACGCGACCCCAATTTTCTGCGCGGCCAGGAGCTGCGCCAGCAGCTCGATCACCGGGGTGCGGCGGATGCCTTCGAGCGCGCCCTGGAGGCCAACCCGCGTTCCGCCTCCGCGCACTTCGAGCTGGGCCTGCTTTACGAGCAGCAGCTCAACGAGCCGGCCACGGCGGTGTTCCATCTGGAGCGCTTCCTCAAGCTGCGGCCCGCCTCCGAAAAGGCGGGCATTGTTCAGCAGCGCGTGAGCAACTGCAAAATGGAGCTGGCCAAGCTCTTTCTCATCGCGCCCAACGCGCCCTCCGTGCAGAAGGAATTGGACAAGCTCAAGAGCGAGGTCGAACGGCTCGGCCTCGAGAACAGCCAGCTCCGCCGGCACATCGAGGTGCTCAACACCCAGGCCGCCGCGCGGGGGGCCGCCGTCACCTCCGCCCCGCCGGTCATGGCCACCACGGCGGCCCCGGCCCCGCGTGTCACCCCTGTGTCGGCCATGATCGAAACCTCGCCCAAGTCCTCCGTCCCCAAGGCTGCGGAAGGCGCTCCCAAGACTACCAAGGCATCCGCGTCTCCCGCGCCGGCGGCCGCCGCGCGCACCCACACGGTGAAGTCGGGCGATATCCCCGCGACCATTGCCAAGCAATATGGGGTGAAGCTCCAGGCGCTGCTCGACGCGAATCCCAATCTGAACCCGAAGCAGATGAAGGTCGGGCAGACCGTCCATATCCCCGCCCCGTGAAGCCGCCGGCATGAGACGCCTTGCCTTCCTCGCCATCACCGCGTTCTTCCTCACGATGAACGTGCTGCTCTGGCGTTCGGAGTTTCGTGCGCAGGGCGAGGGCGCGCCCGTCCCGCTGCCCATGGTGTGGGAGAAGATCCTGCGCGCCCCGGATGATTCCGATCTCGAAATCTTCCACCAGAAGAAGAAGGTCGGCCACCTGCGCTGGGCGGCCAACGCGGGCGAACTCGCCACCACGAACCTGCCCTCCGCCGGGGACAACCTGCAGGAAGGCATGGTGCGCAAGGTGGGCGGCTACACCATTGACATCCTCGACGGACGCCTGGATCTCGGTGACGGCCGCAAGCGCATCCGCTTCACGATGAACACCACGTTCACGACCCGCCACGAGTGGCAGACCTTTGCCGTGCAGCTTTCCCAGCGCCCGCAGAGCCTGGATTTGGTCGCTTCCGCCACGAACCAGACGCTGGCCGTGAGCTATCAGCAGGGCGATGACGTGACGCAACGTTCGTTCACCTTCGCCCAGCTTCGCGATCCGAAGGCGCTGTTGCAGGAAATCGCCGGCCCCATCCCGCTGAGCTTGCTCACCGGCGGCCTGCTCGCCGGTCTGGGCGGGGGCGGGGCCTCGCCGGAAGTCGCCGCGCTGCCCGCCCTGCAAAAGCTGTCGCTCGGTCTCCAGTGGGATTCACGGCAGGACTGGCTCAAGGTCGGCAGCGCCAAGCTCCGCTGCTACCGCCTCCAGACCCGCCTGCTGGAGAAGCACCAGGTCGTCGTCTATATCAGCCGCGTCGGTGAAATCCTCCGCGTCGAGCTGCCCAATGAAATCGTGCTTCAGAACACCCGGATGATGCTGCTGTGACTTGCTCCCTTCTTAATCCTAATCGCAATCCTGCTCTTAATCCTTCCGCGTTTGCGATCGGAACGGGGAGATTAGGATTAAGAGTAAGAGTAGGAGCAGGAGTGAGACGCGCTCGCCCATGATCGAACTGCTTAACCTCACCAAGCGCTTCGGCGACCTCACGGCCGTCAACGACGTGACGCTGACCGTCAACCGCGGCGAGTTCTTCGCCGTGCTCGGGCCCAACGCCGCGGGCAAGACCACGACGATCAAGATGATCACGGGCCTCATCAAGCCCACCGCCGGCACCGTGCGCGTGGCGGGCCATGACGTGCAGGCCGAGCCGCTCGAAGTCCGCCGCCGCCTCGCCTATGTGCCGGACTTTCCGTTCCTCTACGACAAGCTCACGCCGTGGGAGTTCTTCCGCTTCACCGGCCAGCTTTTCCGCATGGCGGATGATCGGATCGAGGCGGCGGCCCGCGTGTTGATCCCCCGGTTCAACTTGGAGGACTACCTGCGCAAGCCCATCGAGGGCCTCTCGCACGGCACGCGCCAGCGCGTCGCCATCGCTGCCGCGCTGCTGCACGACCCGGAGGTCTTTGTCATTGATGAACCGATGGTCGGTCTGGACCCGCACCACGCGCGCGTCGTGAAGGACATCCTCAAGGAACGCTCGCGCACGGGCATGACCGTCTTCCTCTCCACGCACCAGCTCAGTGTGGCCGAGGAGATGGCCGACCGCATCGGCATCATCCATCAGGGCAAGTTTGTCGCCGTCGGCACGAGCGAAGAGCTGCGCAAGCAAAGCGGCTCCGATGGCGTGCTGGAGCATTCCTTCCTCGCCCTCACCCGGCAGGAGGCGAACATCCGGGAGAACCAGCCGGCGGCTGGCGCGAAGTAGCGGGCTGGCCGATCAACCTGGTCAATTCATCCAATGCATTTTCTGTTGCCAGCGAGCACTTCGGCTCCCATTAGCACCCGGCTTCAGCCGGGTGGTTTTGTGACGACAAGGTGCAAACCGTTTCAACGGTTTGCACCTCCGCATTCGGTCAGGGAAGCCGTTGAAACGGCTTCCCCCTTGCGTGCTCTCCACACCGGGCTGAAGCCCGGTGCTAATGAGAAGGGTCGGATGCTCTTCATTTCCGGCTCCTTGGGCTAGATCAGCCCGCTGCCGCTGGACTTTCCCCGTGCTTGAACGACACTCCGCCCGCTCATGAGCAAGATCGTCGGCATTGACCTCGGCACCACCAACTCGCTCGTCGCGACGGTTGATTCCGGCATTCCCTACGTCATCGCGGACCAGGACGGCCAGCGGCTCACGCCGTCGGTCGTGCATTTCCCGACGGCGGGCGCGGCCCCGGTCGTCGGTCACACGGCGAACCGCGTGCGCGTGCTCCAGCCGGCGGAGACGGTCTATTCCGTGAAGCGTTTCATGGGCCGGCGCGGCGCGGACATCGCCCGCGAGGAGATGCTCGTGACCTACCCCGTGCGTGGCGAAGGCGTGGGACCGGTCACCATTCCCATCCATGGCCGCGACTTCACGCCCGAGGAAGTCTCCGCCGAGGTGCTGAAGGTGCTGAAGCTTGCCGCCGAGGCAGACCTCGGCGCCGCCATCACCCGTGCCGTCATCACCGTGCCCGCCTACTTCAACGACGCGCAGCGCAACGCGACGAAAAGGGCAGGGGAGCTGGCCGGCTTCACCGTCGAGCGCATCGTCAACGAGCCGACCGCCGCCGCGCTGGCCTACGGCCTCGACCGGCTCAAGGAGCAGTCCAAGATCGCCGTCTATGACCTCGGCGGCGGCACCTTCGATCTCTCGATTCTCGAACTGAACAACGGTGTCTTCCAGGTCCTCGCCACGAATGGCAACACGCGCCTCGGTGGCGATGATCTGGACAAGCGGCTGGTGGACTTCCTCATTCAGAAGGTTGAAGAGTTGAACGGTTCAAGAGTTAAAGAGGGTGCTGAATCGAAGCCGCACGCCGCCGTCTCTTCAACCCTTCAACCCTTCGACCCTTCAACCTCCCCAACCCTCCTCTCCCGCCTCCGCGAAGCCGCCGAGGCCGCCAAAATCCGCCTCTCCACCGAGACCGCCGTCGAGATCGCGCTCCCCTTCCTCACGCCGGATTTCAGCTTCAGCTACACGCTCACCCGCGAGGAACTGGAACGGCTCACCCGTGACATCGTCGAGCGCACGCGCGCCCACTGCCTGCGCTCGCTCGGCGATGCGAAGCTCGAGGCGAAGCAGCTTGATCAGGTCATCCTCGTCGGCGGCCAGACGCGGATGCCCCTGGTGCGCCGGCTCGTGGCCGAGTGGTTCGGCTGCGCGGAGTTCGAGGAGGAGCGCGGCGGACTGCGGCTCGGTGAGAGTTATCACGAGCGCAGCGGGCCGATGTTGAACACCTCGCAAAACCCGGATGAGGCCGTTGCTCTTGGCGCGGCGATTCAGGCGGAGATTCTCAGCGGTGGTTTCAAGAACATGCTGCTGCTCGACGTGACGCCGCTTTCGCTCGGCATCGAGACCTTCGGCGGCTTGATGAACGTGATCATTCCGCGCAACAGCACCATCCCCATCAAGGCCGGCGAGGTCTTCACCACCGCCGTGGACCACCAGCGCGAGATGCTCATCCATGTCCTCCAAGGTGAGCGCGAGCGTGCGCCGGACAACTGGAGCCTCGGGCGCTTCGCCGTCGAGTTCGAACGCGCGCCGCGGGGCGTGCCGCGTGTGGGCGTGCAGTTTGAGATTGATGCCAACGGCATTCTGCATGTGCTCGCCCGCGATCTCAAAACCGGCGTCCAGCAGATCGTGGCGATGAAGTCCGCCGTGGACGTCGCGGACACCGAAGTGCAGCGCATGGTGGAAGAATCCGTCGAGCACGCCTTCGAGGACCTTGCCGCGCGCCGCTGGATCGAGGCGAAGCTCAAGGCGCAGGAAGTTCTCACCGCCGCCCAGGCCGGTCTGGCCGAGTGCGCGAACGAACTGGAACCGGCCTATCGCGAACAGGTCGAAGCCGCCGTGCGCGAGTTGACCGCCGCCCTCGCCACCGAGCAGCCCACCACCAAGACCGGCGACCTCAACCGCCTGAAAGCCGCGCACGCCGCCGTGGACGCCGCCACCCAGCCGCTTGCCGATCTCCTCATGGACAAGGCGATGGAAGCGATGCTCCGGCAACGTGGTGCCATCAGTTGAACCTCTGGCCCATGGAGGTTGGGCGGCAGGTGCTAGGCGCGCGACGTTTACGTCGCTTCAGCGTCCGAATGCTACTTGGCGTGAGCTACCCCAAAGTCCGCCGCACGGTGAAGCGGCATAAATGCCGCGCTCCTATCGGCTGCGCTCACTGTGTGGACAGCGGCACCCCTACGTTCAAATTGTGCGCCAGGCAATAGCCCCCATTCGCCACGTATTTCTCCGCCCACCATTTCAGGCCCGCCCGTTCCTCCGGCGTGAGCGCGCGCACCACCTTGGCGGGTGAGCCGAGCACGAGCGAGCCGGGCGGCACCTTGGTCCCGCCAGTGACGAGCGCGTTCGCACCCACGATGCTCTGCGCGCCGATCTCCGCGCCGTCCAGGATGGTCGCGCCCATGCCGATGAGGCACTCATCACCCACCGTGCAGGCGTGGACGATGGCCGAGTGGCCGACCGTCACCCACTCGCCGATGAGGCAGGGGAAGTTATCCGCGAGATGCACCACGGCGTTGTCCTGGATGTTGGAGTTCGCGCCGACCACGATGCGGTTGATGTCCCCGCGCAGCACCGCGCCATACCACACGCTTGCGTTGTCCCCGAGGGTCACGTCGCCCAGCACCACGGCGGTCTTTGCCAGATAGACATTCCGGCCCAGCACCGGTTGCTTGCGGAGAAACGTGTCGAGCTGTTCGGACAAGGTCATGGGCCGATGAAACGGCGGGCGGGCAAGTTGTGCAAAGCGCAAATTTTCGCTTTCGGTTTCGCGGAAGGTGGAGTTAGTTGTCTTGGTCAGCAGGGGCAACGCGTATGGAACCAGCCATGGGTCACGGGCACGCCGCCTCCGGTCGCCGCAAGGTGCCGAAGTCGTTCAAGGAACTCACGCCTACGAAGGCGTTCAACCCGCGCACCTTTTTCCGGGAAATGGTCTGGAAGGCGCTCATCACGCGCCGCTTGGGCGAGCACAAGCCGCCGACCTTCCCGAAGCTTGAAAAGGGCCAGCTCGCGCTTACCTGGATTGGCCACGCCTCGTTCCTCGTTCAGTTCAACGACCTCAATGCGCTCATCGACCCGAACTTTGCCAACTGGCTGTTCCTCCTGAAGCGGCTGCGCCGCTCGGGCCTGAAGATTGATGACCTGCCGCCGATTGACCTCGTGCTGCTCACGCACGCGCACTTCGACCACTTCCACAAGCCGTCCATCCGCAAGCTGCCCCACCCCAAGATCGGCGTGATGCCGTGGGGCATGGGGCCGCTCGCCAAGGGTCTGGGCTTCAGCCGCATCGTCGAGCTGCAATGGTGGGAGAGCTTCAGCCACGGCGACTGGAAGGTGACGCTCACGCCCAGCAAGCACTGGGGCGCGCGCACGCTGCACGACCATCATCGCGGCTACGGCGGCTTCGTGCTGGAGCACCAGGGCCGCACGGTTTACCACGCGGGCGACAGTGCCTATTTCGACGGGTTCAAGGAGATCGGCGAACGGCTTGCGCCGGAGATCGCGTTGCTGCCCATCGGCGCCTACTACCCCGAAAGCTTCCGCAAAGTCCATATGGGGCCGGACGAGGCGGTGAAGGTCTTCCGCGAGGTGAAGGCGAAGTGGTTCATCCCCATGCACTACGGCACCTTCAAGCTGTCCTTCGAGGAAATGGACGAGCCCCCCCGCTGGCTCCGGGATATCGCGCGCCGCGAGAAGTTCATGCAGCACCTGCGCATCATGGAAGAGGGCGTGCCGGAGGTGTTTTGAGGCACGGTATTCAGTAATCAGTGTTCAGTATTCAGTGTCCAGTTGCCACCCGAGGCCTGTCCCACTGATTACTGAACACTGAATTACTAATTACTGGCCGGCCTCGGTTTCTCTGCTACGCTCCCGTCAATCAATCCCCTGTGCCCGCGATGAGAATCAAACTCCTGCTCGCCTTGTGCGCCACCGCCTTGTGCCTGACCGGTCCGCTCGCCGCCCAGGATGAGCTGCGCTTCCGCAACGGCGCGGTGCTGCGCGGCAAGGCCGTGGAGATGGATGCCAGCATCGTCGTGTTCCGCACCAGCGAGGGACTGAAATCCTTCAGCCGCACCGACGTGCGCGCGATCTATCTGAACGTGGTGGAGGATGCGGTCCCCGGCCAGCCGCCCGGCATCACGCTCGGCGAGGGCTGGCACGCGAAACGATGGATCACGTTCAACAAGCTCACCGCCTTCACCGAGGACGCGCCGCAGCGCAAGGACGTGAACGTCATGAGCCTGAGCGCGGACGGTTCGCGCATCGGCCTGCTGACGCAGCAGGGAGCGTTCACCCTTGATGCGCAGGGCGGCAGCCTCGCCCAGTTGAGCGCCCGGGACACCCATGGGCATCTGGATTTCAGCGCGGATGGCAAGGTGGTCGCCTGGGCGGGCCGCGAAGGACTTTGGGTGGCCAACAGCGACGGCTCCGGCAAACGCAAGCTCCCGGGCGGCTTCGCCGAGGGCGAGCAGGCGGTCAGCGGACTGCGGCTCACCGCGCGCGGTGACCGGGTCTTCATCCTCTCGCCGGGCCGGGGCATTTACGCGCTGAACCCGGACGGCTCTGACATCAGGCGCCTGCTCGCCTACGAGGATCTGGCCAAGTTCAACGGCCATACGGTCGCCACCTTCACCGGCTACCAGTTGCACGACGGCCTGAGCATCGCCAGCGACGGCAGCCGGATTGTCTTCAGCACCCGGGACAATGTCTTCGCCCTGAATGGCGATGGCTCCGGCCTGCGCAAGGTCAGCAGCTACGACTTCGGCTCGGAGACCGTGGGGTGGCCCATCACGCAGCCCCAGGGGGTCATCAGCGGCGACGGCTCGACCATCTCGTGGTTCGCGAGCTACGGCAAACCGGAGCACACGCAGCGGCTGAATTTCGTGGGCTGGGATGGCAAACCGCTCGGCACGTATCATCACGCCCTTCCGCTCCAGGCCTTGTCCCTCACGCACAATGGTTCGCACGCGCTGCGAGGCGAACAGCTCGTCCGCTACGCGCGGGACGGCAGCGACTACTACGACCCGCTGGACCTCGGCAGCGCCCTGCTGCCGATCTGGAGCTACCACGGCCTCAGCGCGGATGGCCGCCGCGCCGTGGGTGTTACCAAGCCGCACCCGCTCGTCTCCGGCCAGGTCATCCGCGCGGACTTCAACGCGGCGGCGCTCGATGCCGCGCCCGCCTTCGGCACGGTGGCAATCTCGCCCAAGTTCATGCTGCTCGACGGCTCCACGAAGCTGCGCGTCACCATCAAGCCGCCCCAGCCCGAGCAGCTTGAGAGCCTGCGCGTCCGCATCCTGCGCGCGGGTGCGGACCCGAAGCTCGGCAAAGTGCGCTGGACCTACTACGACGCCATCCCGCTGAACGACGAGGGCCGCGAGAGCGACGAAAAGGCCGGCGACGGCGTCTTCAGCACCGATGCCATCCAGTTCTTCACGCAAGAGTTGAAGGGCATCCCCGCCGGCCCGCTCGTGATCCGGCTCATCGCCAAGAGCAAGGCCGGCCATATCTACGAGGTGGACGTGGAGGGGCTGGAGGCGAGGAATCCGTGAGTTGCCATGCTTGTCATCGTCGCTTCTCACGCGTAGCTTCCCGCCATGAGCTTTGATGTGCTCAAGACCGAAGTCCAGTCGCTCACCGCCGGTGAGCGCCGCCGCCTGATGGCCTTCATGGTCGTGCTGGAGGATGGCACAAACGCGGAATACCGAGCCAAGCTGGCGCAGAAGATTGATGATCGCTCGCCCGAGCGCTGGCTGACACCCGAGCAGTGCGAACGTGAACTCGGGCTGACCGGGCATGCGTCATGAGCGAGTGGCGGCTGCTGGTGGACATCGAAGTCCTCGAATTCCTCCGAAAGCTAAACCGCCACGACCAAGCCCCCTCCTCAAACAATTCCGGGCGCTGGCCGAGTCGCCGGTGCAGTTCTCGGACTTTGTGGAAGTAGATGCCGCCGGTCGGCGGGTGGATGTCCACATCTTCCGCAAGTTCGCCATCAAGTATTGGACCGACTTCGCCGACCGCCATGTAAAGGTGCTGGACCTGCACTTGGCCGACCGTTCGGGCTGACAGCGGGATACTGAATACTCCCCCTTGCGCCCCGTGCCCCGTATCCGCAACATCCGCCGCTCTGGATGCTGACATTATCTGAAATCTCGAAATCCTTCGGCGGCCGCACGCTCTTCAGCGATGTGTCCCTGCAGGTGAACCGTGGCGACCGCATCGGGCTGGTCGGGCCCAACGGCGCGGGCAAGTCCACGCTGTTCTCCCTGATCCTTCAGAACGACACCCCCGACGACGGGCAGGTGAACTTCGAGCGCGGCATCACGCTGGGCTTCCTGCCGCAGGAGAGCGCGCCGGCCGGGGATGAAACCGTGGTCGAGCTGGCCACGGCCATCACGCCGGACTTCGTGGAGATCAGCCGCAAGCTCAAGGCGTGGGACACGACGCATCCCGATGACATTGACCCGCACGATGACGTTCACGACCGCTTCAACGAACTGGACGGCTATCAGGTCGAGTCGCGCGCGAAGAAGATTCTCAAGGGCCTGAGCTTCCGCGACTCCGACTTCGACCGGCCCGCGCGCGAAATGTCCGGCGGCTGGGTGATGCGCGCCCACCTGGCACGGCTGCTCACGCAGGAGCCCGACCTGCTGATGCTCGACGAACCAACGAACCACCTCGACCTCGAGGCGCTGCTCTGGTTTCAGGAGTATCTCAAGGGCTATCCCGGCGCGGTGCTGATGATTTCCCACGACCGTGAATTCTTGAACCAGCTCTGTGGCAGCATCCTGGACATCCGGCACGGCCGGCTCACGCGCTACCGTGGCAACTACGAGGAATACCTCGCCCAGCGCGCTGCCAAGGACGCCCAGCAGCTCGCCGCCTACAAGAATCAGCAGAAGGAAATCGCGCATCTCCAGGAGTTCGCCGACCGCTTCCGCGCCAAGGCCAGCAAGGCCGCGCAGGCGCAGTCCAAGCTCAAGCAGATCGAGCGCATGGAGAAGATCGAGGCCCCCGTGGCCGACGATGCCACGGTCGGTTTCAGCTTCCCGCAGCCGCAGCGCAGCGGCTTGAAAGTCGTCTCGCTCAAGGGTGTGGACTTCAGCTACGGCCCGGCCCCGGTCTATCGGAACCTCGACTTTCAGGCCGAGCGCGACGAGCGCACCGTGCTCGTCGGGCCCAACGGCGCGGGCAAATCCACCTTGCTCAAGCTGCTGGCCGATGTGCTCAAGCCGCAGGCCGGCGAGCGCGTGCTCGGCCACAACGTCCAGTCCGGTTACTTCTCGCAGTATCGCACCGAGACGCTGGACATGTCCCGCACCGTGCTGGACGAGGCGTCCGACACGCCGCAGCGCGTGACGGAGCAATACATCCGCACCGTCCTCGGCAGCTTCCTCTTTCGCGGCGACGACGTGTTCAAGAAGGTCAACGTCCTGAGCGGCGGTGAGAAGAGCCGCCTCGCGCTGGTGAAGCTGCTGCTCAATCCGCCGAACCTCCTGCTGATGGACGAGCCGACCACGCACCTCGACATGGCGAGCATTGACGCGCTGGTCAAGGCGTTGAAGGAATATACCGGCACGCTCATCTTCATCAGCCACGACGTCTATTTCATCCGTGCGCTGGCCAACAAGGTGCTCCACGTCAACGCCGGCGTCCTCACGCCCTATGCGGGCGACTACCAGTATTACCTCGACCGGACCAAGGCCACCTCCGCCCGCGTGGCTCTGACGGCCGGGCTTACCGACAGCCGGCCCCAGTCGCGCGAGCCGGCCCGCAGCGCGCCCGTCCCCGGCGCGGACCGCAAGGATCAGAAGCGGGCCGAGGCCGCGCAGCGACAGTCACGCTCAGGCGAGCGCAAGGCCCTGCAGCAGCAGGTCCACCGGCTGGAAAAGGACATCGCGGACTGCGAAGCGCGCCAGGCTGACCTGACCGTCGAGATGGAGAAGCCCGAGACGTATGCGAAAGCCGGGGCCGCGATGCACCTGAACCGCGAACTGATGGGCGTGCAGCACCAGTTGGAGACCTTCACGGCCGAGTGGGAAGCGGCGGCTGAGAAGCTGGCCAAGATGGATGCGGAGGGGCAGTAATTGGGGTGCTTCCGGCCCGGGGCTGAACGGGGAGTTTCTTTGGCTGTGGAAACTTGGTATCTGAAGCGGCGTTCATGAAACCACCGGCCCACCCGTCCAGACGTCGCTGGTTTTGGCTGGGCCTGTGCTTGGTGCTGGCCGTGGTAGTGGAACTCATGGCCTGGGTCGGCTGTCGTTTGCTGACGGCCAAAGGCATCTTTTATCAGCCGCCTTCAGCCACGGAAGCCGCCAAATATCTGGCGCGCCACCACCCCGTGCTGGGCTGGCCGGCGAGCGAGGAGTTCAAAGTGCGGCGAGCGCCGGAATCGGAACGACGCACCCCTCGTCTGCCTCTCGTCTCGCTCTATGGCGACTCCTTCACCTACGGCTCGGAGGTCAGTGACGACGAGGCCTGGGGCAATCAACTGGCCGCCAAACTCGATGCGCGCGTGGACATCTACGGTGTGCGCGGCTACGGCACCGACCAGGCGTTCCTGCGCTTCCAGCTCAACACGAATGACCCGGCCCGGGTCATTGTCCTGGGCCTCGTCACCGAGAACGCCATGCGCAACGTAAACCAGTTGCGCAACCTGATCTATGCCGATGCCAGCGTTGGCCTGAAGCCGCGCTTCATCCTCGGGCCGGAGAGCCGGTTGCAATTGATCCCGTTGCCGGTGGTGGATGAACCCGCCTTGCGCAGTCTCTTGGTTCACCCCGGGCGGCATCTGACCCACGAGTTCTACCTGCCCGAGACCGGGCGCGGGGTGGGGGAGTCCGGCTTCCCGTTCGTGCTCAGCCTGATGTCCAGCGCGCGGCACTTCTCCCTCGGCCCGCGTCTGCGCCGCGAACCCTGGCATGCGGATTTTTTGCGGGCGGACCATCCTTCCCAGGCGCTGCCGATCACGCTCGCCATCGTGCGTGAATTTGAGGCGGTCTGCCGCGCCCGGGGTCGCACGCCGCTGGTGCTGATCCTGCCCACCTGCCGGGACCTGCAGCACTTCCGCCGGACCGGCCGATGGGTGCATGCGCCGCTGGCCGACGCCCTCGCCAGTGACAAACAGGTGCTCGACGTGTGCCAGGCCTTCGCCCGCACCAACCTGGCGACCTGTGAATCCCTTTACGTCGCCCCCTCGCGCCACATGAACGCCGCTGGCAATCGCCTGCTGGCCGAGATGGTTGCTGCCCGGATTGCGGAACTGATGCCGAAAAGCAAGTGAACGGTGGCGTAGGTGACGGCCGGAAGCGAGATGGCGCGCGGCATTCATGCCGCTTCAGGGCGCTGCGTCCCGTTGGATTCGATAACGCTTCTGCGTTCGGACGCTGAAGCGGCATGAATGCCGCGCGCCCTTCACAGCGAGGAACTCCCAGCTTTCCAAGCTGCCTTCGCCTGCTACTTTCCTCCGCACAACTGTCATCCATGCGCCGCGAACGACTTCTTCTTTACGCCTCCCTGACGGCGAACCTTGTCTTGCTGGTCCTGCTTGTCGTTGGTTTCGGGCGGTTGAAACTCGCTGAGACTCAGACTCAACTCGTGCTGCGCGAAAGCAAGCAGATGGCGGAGCGCATCCGGGAACTCGAAGAAGCGAGCCGCTCCCGTGCCCCCAAGCCCGCGCTGAACAACGATGAGTTGCTCGAACTCGCCCGCCTCCGTGGCGAAGTCACGCGCCTGCGCAAGGAACTGCAGACCGCCGCGCCCAAGACCGCCGCAGTCCTGCCCCGGCAGACACCCACCAACACCCCAGCGCCGCAGACCTTGGCGTCAACAATCCAGACCCTCACCACCACACTCTCTGCAAACGTCGGTCTGGGGCAGGCCTTGGCCATCGGCGGCTGGGATTCGCCCACGGCGGGGAAGCGCATCGTTGGCTTCATCACGCCTGATGCTGATGCCGGTTCGCCCGGGGTGGTTACCGTCACCACGCGATTGCTGGAAATGCCCGATGCCGTGATGGAGCAACTCGGCCTTCAGGCCCTGCGCACCGATCAGGCCAACAGCCAGTTGCAGACGCTCTTCACCGGGGACCAGCTCAAGGCCATCCTGGCGGCCGCCGAAAAGCTCCCCGGCGTGGACGTGCTCTCCGCGCCGCGCGTGGCCACCGCCAGCGGGCAGCAGGCCCAGATATCCGTCCGCGAGGCGCGCCCCGACGGCACGCAGACCGGCCCGCTCATCAACCTCACGCCCACGCTGGATGCCGCCGGGACTTCCGTGCGCCTGGATGTCGGGGTGGAACTGAATCTTCCCACGCCCGCGAGGCCGTGATCCGTGGCGAGGACTTCTCCTGCTCGTAATCCTGATCCTAATCCTGCTCCTTCTTCGGCCCTCTGCAATGGAGCAAGATCAGGATCAGGATTACGAGCAGGAGCAGCCAGCCCTCGCCGTCCGCCGCCCGCACACCGCCCTTCCGCCCCGCTCCGCCCCGTGCTAGGCTGCGCCACGTCTTGATTTGAAAGCACTCATCGCCAATCCCAATCACCGGGCCGAACGCGTCTTTTTGGTCGGTGTCGAATTGAAGTCCGGCACGGCGTGGGCCACCACGGATTCCATGACCGAACTGACGGAACTCGCGCGCACCGCGGGCTCGAACATTGTCGGCGAGGGCATCCAAAAGCTGGAGAACATCAACCCGGCCACCTTCATTGGCACCGGCAAGGCCCAGGAGTTCGCCGACACCTGCCGCGAGCTGAAGGTGGACACCATCATCTTCGACGATGAGCTGTCGCCCGCGCAAACGCGCAATCTGGAGAAGGTCTTCGACGGCACGGTCATGGACCGCACGGCGCTGATCCTGGACATCTTCGCCCAGCGCGCCCGCACCCGGGAAGGCAAGCTGCAGGTCGAGCTGGCGCAGCTCCAGTATCTGCTGCCGCGCCTCACGCGCTACTGGACGCACCTCTCGCGTCAGCGCGGCGGCATGGGAGCTATCGGCGGTGAGGGCGAATCCCAGCTCGAAGCCGACCGCCGGAAAATCTCCGAGCGCATCGAGAAGCTGGATGAGGAACTCGACACCGTCCGCCGCCAGCGCGCCACGCAGCGCGCGGGCCGCCAGCGGAACCAATGGCCGCTCGCCTCCATCGTGGGCTATACGAACGCCGGGAAGTCCACGCTGTTCAACAAGCTGACCGGGGCCGCCGTGCTCGCCGAGGACAAGCTCTTCGCCACGCTGGACCCGACCACCCGCCGTCTGCGCCTGCCCACGAACCAGAACGTGCTGCTTTCGGACACCGTTGGTTTCATCCGCAAGCTGCCGACGCGGCTCGTCGAGGCCTTCAAGGCTACGCTCGAAGAAGTCGTCGAGGCGGACCTGCTGCTGCATGTGGTGGACTGCACGCATCCGCAGGCGGAAGACCACATCCGCGCCGTGAACACCGTGCTGGAGGAGCTGCACGCCGGTGACAAGCCGACGATGCTCGTGCTGAACAAGATTGACCACGCCCCGCCGGACCTGGTCGCGCGCTGGCTGATGACCTACCCGCGCGCGGTGGCGGTCTCCGCGCGCACGGGCGAGGGCTTCGAGGCGCTGATGAGCGAGCTGGGCACCGCGCTGCGGCCGGTGCGCAACTACGTCGAGCTGGCCATCCCGCACGCCGATTCCGGTGTCATGGCCAAGCTGCACGAGGTCGCGCAGATCGTGGAGCGCGACTACAGCGGCGAGACCGCACGGTTCAAGGCCCGCATCCCGCCGCACTTGCATGCGGAGTTCGCGGAGTTTGTGGTGAAGGAACTTTGAGATGATGAACCTGGAGCGTGCTGCGTGTTGCGTGCTGCGTGTTTCTCCGCAGCGCACCGAAGTATTTCACGCAACACGCAACACGCAGCACGTCTTCCCCGCATGAGCAGCCCGCGCATCAAGGACATCCCCGCCAGCGAGCGTCCGCGGGAGCGGCTGGCGGCCAACGGTGCTGATTCATTGGGCAACTCCGACCTCATCGCCATCCTGCTGCGCACCGGCTTGCAGGGGAAATCGGCGCTGGTGATCGGGCAGGAACTGCTCGCGAAATTTCAGACCCTCGACCGGTTGTCGCAGGCGTCGGTGGAGGAGCTGTGCGAGGTGAAGGGCATCGGGCGCGACAAGGCGGTGACGCTCAAGGCCGCGTTCACGCTCGCGCGCCGCTTGGCCGCCGAGCTGCGCGCGGAGTCGCCCGTGCTGGATTCGCCCGACCGCATCGCCGACCTGCTGCGGGAGGACGCGCGGGGCTATGAGGTGGAGCACTTCCTCGTGCTGCTGCTCAACACCCGCCGCCGGCTCATCCGTATGGAGCGCATTTCGCAGGGCACACTGGACTCCATCCACGTCCACGCCCGCGAAGTCTTCAAGCACGCCATCACCGCCAACGCCGCCGCCATCGTGCTGGTCCACAACCACCCCAGCGGCGACCCCACGCCCAGCGAGGCCGACATCAAGGTGACGCGCGATCTCATCCGTGCCGGGCAGTTGCTCAAGATTGACGTGCTGGACCATGTGATCCTTGGCCGGAAGACGACGGAGCGGGAACGGGATTACTCGTCGCTGCGGGAGCTGGGGCACTTCTACGGTTGAGGCAGGCGCTTGTCTTCCAGTGGTCAGTAATTAGTGTTTAGTGTTTAGTCAGGTCACGCGGCCGAACAGGGCCAGGCATTGGCCATTAAGAACTAATTACTAATTACTTTCCGTGCTCCACCCCACCGCCATCATCTCCCCCACCGCCCAGCTCGCTGCGGACGTGACCGTCGGGCCCTGCGCGGTAATTGAAGGTAACGTCACCATCGGCCCCGGCTGCGTGGTCGGTCCGTTCGTGCATCTCTTAGGTCACACGACCATCGGTGCGCGCAACCGCATTCATGCTGGCGCGGTCATCGGCGACACGCCGCAGGACTTGAAATACAAGGGCGAACCGACGCGCCTGGCCATTGGCGATGACAACGTCATCCGCGAGCACGCCACCATCCACTGCTCGACCAAGGCGGACACCATCACGACCATCGGCTCGCACTGCTTCATCATGGGCAACGCGCACATTGGCCATGACGTGCAGGTGAAGGACCACGCGATCATCTGCAACGGCGTGGCCATCGCGGGCTTCGCAGTGATCGGGGAACGCGCCTTCCTGTCAGCTAACTCGCTGGTGCACCAGTTCTGCCGCGTCGGTCCGATGGCGTTGCTGCAAGGGGGCGCGGCCGTCAGCATGGACCTGCCGCCCTACTGCATCGGCATGGGCGTCAACACCATCTGCGGGCTGAACGTGATCGGGCTGCGCCGGAACGGTTTTACCTCCGCGCAACGGCTCGAGTTGCGCCGCCTCTACCACCTGCTGTTCCTGAGCGGAAAGCCGTGGCGGGAAGCCCTCGCCGAAGCGCAGGCCACGGTTCAAGGCGATGCGGCCAAGCTGTTCCTGGACTTCGCGACCACGAGCAAGCGCGGCATCTGCCGTCATGCCAGCGGTCACGCGGAGGAGGAGTAAAGACGGGACAATTTCCGGAGCGCGGCCCTCTGGGCCGCAGCGGCTGGAAGCAGGGAATGACGTAGGAAAGCCTGGGGCCTTGTTAGCAAGGTTGCCGCTGCGGCCCGGAGGGCCGCGCTCCGGGTGAGTCTCAGACACGCACGCGCGGCGTCTTTGAGACGCGTTCTTTCCGCCGGCTAAAGGCGGGACTCCGAACGGGTGCGTTCGCGGCATTGCATTGCCAGCGGAGCCGATTCAGCATTTCATCCGTCTGAACCTGTGTGAAACAACTGGCTGACAATATCCGCCGCGTCGGGCTGGTGGCGAACGTGGAGAAATCCTCCTGCATCTCGGTCGTGCGGCAGGCCGTCCGGCTCGTCCGTGACAGCGGGCGCGAACCGGTCGCCGACCTCGCCACCGCCCAGCTCGCCAAGCTGAAGATTGCCACCGCGAAGGATGCGGCAGCCCTGGCCCGTGAGACGGACCTGCTGCTGGTCTTCGGCGGCGACGGCACCATGCTCCGGGCCGCCCGGGACACGGCGGAGGCCGGCACGCCGCTGCTGGGCGTCAACCTCGGCGGCCTCGGTTTTCTCACCGCAATTTCCGCCGACCAGTTCGCGAAGGAGCTGCGCACGGTATGGCAGGGGAAGTTCACCACGGAGACGCGTCCGCTCATCGAGGTGGGCGGCGTGCCGGGTGGGCGGCTCCTGGCGCGTCCGGCGCTCAATGACTTCGTGGTGAGCCGCGGCACGGGCTCGCGCCTGATTGAGCTGGATGTCACGGTGGATGGCGAGGAGCTGACGCGCTATCGGTGCGACGGGCTGATTGTCAGCTCACCCACGGGCTCGACCGCCTACTCGCTGGCGGCGGGCGGGGCGATTGTCAGCCCGAGCGCGGAGGTCTTCACCATCACGCCGATCTGCCCGCATACGCTCTCGAACCGCTCCGTGGTGGTGAGCCTCCACTCGGTCATCGGCATCCGGGCGTTGAGCAGGAAGATCGAGACACTGCTCTCCGCCGATGGCGAGGTGGTCACGCCCATGGCCGCAGGCGAGACGGTCTTGATCCGCCGGAGCGAGCGGGTGGTCCGGTTGGTGCATCTGGCGGGCGCTTCATTTTTCCGGACCCTGCGGCAGAAGCTGAATTGGAACGGGTCGAACGTCTGAACCGTGTCACGGGGACGCACCTTGACACACGCACCCCGACAGATGAACCCCCTCGCCCTGCGAGGCACGAGCGGGGAGCTTTGACCGTGCTGCGACAGGGTTTGGCGTAACGCACCTCCTCTCCCCGGCCCTCTCCTCCATTCCATGGAGGAGAGGGAGACCGGAGCGCGTCGCCGTCGGATGGTGCGGGTGCCAGGCTGCCTCCCGCTCCGGGGGCGCATCTTGACACTGCCCCCCGAAACCGAGCCGGCGCGGACGCCGGCGA
>CAZCBE010000063.1:0-39246 GCA_964496695.1 uncultured Klebsiella sp. | reverse complement strand
TGGTAGCCTGTGCTACCCGGCGGCTGCGCCGCCGCTGCTTCGGAGTTCGGGTTCAGAGCTTGGGGCAGGCCGCTTGCGGCTCTGCGCGGGATTCCGTCACCTGCCCGGCCTCCATGCGAAACATCACGTCGGCGAGCTGCGCGGCTTCGTGGCGGCTGTGCGTGATGTGCAGGGCGGTGATGCGAAGATCTCGTTGCAGACGTTTGAGCAGGTCCGCGAGGTCGTCCCGCAGTTCCTCGTCCAGGGCGGAGAGCGGCTCATCCAGCAGCAGCACGCTGGGCTTGGCGGCCAGCGCACGACCGAGGGCCACGCGCTGACGCTCCCCGCCGGAAAGATGCTGCGGCAGCCGGTCCAGCAGATGCGCGACGCCAAGATGTTCGCTGAGTTCCTTCACCCGCGCGGCGATCTCCGCCGCCGGACGCTTGCGAATCGCCAGCGCAAAGCCGATCTGCTCGCGCACGGTCATGGTAGGAAACATCGCGCCATCCTGCGGCACGTAACCAATGCCACGCTCGCCGGGCGGCCGCTCCGTCACGTCCCGCTCACCGATGAAAACGCGGCCGCTCGTCGGTCGGCGCAGGCCGCAGAGGATTTCCAGCAGTGTGGTCTTGCCGCAGCCAGTCTTGCCCATGAGCACGGCGTAGGCACCCGCAGGCACGGTGAAAGAGACGCCTTCCAAGCGGAAGGTGCCAGCGTGCCAGGCGAGTTGTTCGAAGCGGATCATGGGGAGTGGGAAAGTGATTAGTAATTAGTGATCAGTGGCGAAAGCATGGCTACTTGCATTGAGCGGAGACTAATTACTAATCACTGCTTCCTCGGTTCACACTTCCTCCCCCACCCATTTCACCGCCGCGAGGACAAGCATGGCGCACAGGACCATCAGCAGGCTCACGGCCACGGCGGCTTCGAGATTGCCCACGCTGAGTTCGAGCCAGACGGTGGTGGGCAGCACTTCCGTTTTCATCCGCGTGGCCCCGGCGAAGACGAGGATGGGGCCGAACTCGCCGAGACTGCGCGCCCACGCGACGCTGGCGGCGGCGAACATCCCGCGCCGCGCCGCCGGGAGCGTGACCAGCCAGGCGGCCTGCGCCCGCGTGCAGCCCAGAGTCATCGCCACGTCCTCGGGCCGCGCCGACAGATGGTCGAAGGTGTGCCGCATGGTCCGCACCGCAAAGGCCGCGCCGATGGTGAACTGCGCCAGGATCACGCCGAACACGGTGTAGGTGAACTTCAGCGGACCGAACGTGGTGCCGAAGAGCGAGAACTGCGGCACCAGGTTCTCGAAGAACTGCCCGAGCGGCGTCTGAAACAGAATGAGCAGGCACAGCCCCATGACCATGGGCGGCAGGACGATGGGGATGTCCAAGGCGGCTTCGAGCCAGTGCTTGCCGGGGAAGCGCGCGCGCGCCAGCAGGTAGCCCACCGGCACCGCCAGCAGGAGCGAGAGCAGCGCGGTGACCGTGCAGGTGATGAGGCTGAGCACGATGGAGTGCTGGATCTCCCGCTTGCCGAGCGCCTCCACCAGCTTGTCCGGCGAGCTGTAGCTGGCCGTCGCCACCAGCATCGCCACGAGGAAGAACAGGTAAAGTCCCGCGACCACGCCGAGCGACACCCAGAAGGGCGAGAAGCGGCGGGCGGACGATGACATCGCGCAGAAGCTCAAAGGTCATCGGGCAAAGCTCAAGCGAAAAGGGATGAAGCAAAACTCCAAATTCCAAATCCCAAGTTCCAAACAAACCCCAAGCTGCAAATTCCAAGCAGCCGGTGCGTTGGCATGCCCTTCTGCGGATTCAATCCGAAGTTGAACCACGGCTGGACACGGATGAACACGGATCAGGCAAAGGCCGCGCGACAGCACGTTGTGTCACCCAGAGTGACACGGGGGAAGGAAACGCTCGCCAAAATGGCGAGCCTTTATCCGTGTCCATCGGTGTTCATCCGTGGTTTTCAAATTCCTATTTCGAAAGTCGGGTTCAATTCGCTTCGTGGTGCCCTTGACCTGCAAGTTTTGAAGCTTGGATTTTGGAGCTTGCTTGGAATTTGGAACTTGGGATTTGGAGTTTCACCCGCTTGCTTTGGCCACCAAGGGGCCTAGACTCTGTCTCGGTGAAAGTGCCTTCCGAAGTGCCCGTGATGATCCTCCCGGAGACCACGTTGTTTCCGCAGATGACGCTGCCCTTGCGCATCTTCGAGCCACGCTACCGCAAGATGCTCGCGGACGTGCTGGAGGGCGACCGCATGTTCGCCATCGCGCTCCGGCACCCGAAGACCAAATCGGAGACTCCGATGTCCATCGGTTGTCTCGGTCTGGTGAGCACCTCGGTGGAGCAGTCGGACGGCACCAGCCTGCTCACCCTGCTGGGTCTGGCCCGCGTGGAGTTTCTCGGCCCGACCCGCCTCAAGCCCTATCGCGTCGAAGCGATCCGGGCCCTGGCTTCGCCACCCACCGACACCCCGCAGACAGACGCGCTGGCGAAGAAGGTCCGTGCCCTGGTGCGCAAGCGCGTGAAGGAAGGGTTCAACCTGGGCATCCCCCTGCCCGACGATCCGGAGAAAGCCAAGCAGCTCCAGCAGATGCAGGACCTGGCCAATGCGTCCTTCCGGCAGTTCGGCCGGCACCTAGCCAGCATCAAGTCCCCCGAGCAACTGGCCGACCTCGTGGCCAGCACCTTGATCGGCGACCCGCTCGCGCGGCAGATGCTCCTGGCCACGCCGGTGATCGAAGACCGATTGAAGCGCCTGCATCAACTGCTGCTGGTCACGGAATTTCGCGCCGACGGCCCGGCTCTATGAGTTCTGAGACGTCAGCCGCGAAAGGGCGCAGAGAGCACAGAGAGGGACGACCTTCCAACGCTCCACGCGAACCAGAGCCTTCTCGACGCTGGAAGTTTGTATCGTTGTTCCTTCGTGACCTCCGCGCCCTTTCGCGGCCAATTCAACTGCCCTTTTGAGCATGAACCCCACCAGCCCATCCCCTGACACACACCCGGAACCCACCCGCGAGGAGATCATGGCCTCGCTCTTCGTCACCATGGTGATGCAGCAGACGCAGATGGCGCTGATGCTGCTCGGTCAGATCCCGCACCCCGAGACCGGCGAGGCAGTCATGGACCTCGAAGGCGCGCAGATGTTCATCGAGCAGTTGGAGATGCTGGCGGTGAAGACGAAGGGCAACCTGAGCAAGGACGAGGACGAACTGCTCAAGCAAAGCCTCGTCGGCGTCCGCATGGCGTTTGTGCAGGCAGCGCAACTGCATGAGCAGGGAGGCATCTCGGCCGCGCCTGTGGCTCCGCCTGTGGAGAAGCCGGCACCAGTGATTGAAACTACCCCCGCTGCGGCTCCGGCTGCTCCGGCTGAAGAAGAGTCCCGGAAGAAGTTTTCGAAGCGGTATTGAGGAATGCCACTGCTTTTGACGCCAAGCCGAAGCGATGGGAATTTCAAACGGCCCGCGAATCATGCGAATGAACGCGAATCAGAGCGATCGGAGCTCTGAACGGATTTGCTGACCGATCATGAACGGAGGAACCGCGCCTTGAAGATCACCTTCTTGTCGGTATCGAAACCGACGTGGTAGCGGATGTTCGGGTCTTGCCGGTTCCCCCACTCGACAAAGAAGACTGCACCGCTTCGTTCTGCGGATTGATACTCGTATTTGTAGAACGGGTGGTCCTTTCCCTTGAGGAAATCTTCCCGGCTCCGTGGATGCCCTTCTTCGCCCAATTGCTTGGCCACCGCGTCAAGATCTTGTCCGATTAGTATCCGATGATACGGCGATTCATCGTTCGCGGATGAAGGATCCAAGAGCGGGACACAAACCATCAGGATGGGGCCGATCAGGAAGCCAGCCAGCAGGCTGAACAGAAAAATCCTCGTTGATTTCGACATCCGCCCGGGCTTGGGCGACGGCTGATTGACATTTTCGGGCGTCTCCATGGCAGATCAGTCGTTCATAATGCACTTAAAGACAGTGTTGCCCTCCGCATCCAGCCCGACGACTCGGCTCGCTCCGCGACGAGACCGCCAGACCAGATATTGCCGCGCCCCGCTCCGGCTGGCGTCTTGATGATAGTAGCCTGAGGGAACCGGATTGGCTGAAAGCTCTGCCTTCGGCTTGCCCATCAAGGAAATGACCTCACTCCGGCTGGTGCCCATCTGGACTTTGTAAAAATCGGTGGACCCAAACACGAAAGCCGACAGCCAGCCGTGGAGACAGGCGAATAAGATGTTCCCGCAGATGAAGCCAATCACCACGCAGAAGCAGCCGGATAGTTCCTGCGGCCTGTTTTCTGGTGGTTGCCCGACTTGGGTCATGGCTCATCCTTTATCTTCAAACACTTCCAAATCAAGGTGATCGTGACGCGGGAGCTTGAATCCAGGTTCATGGAATGGACGCCGCCCGGTCTTTTTTGTTGGGACATCCGTTTGGGCCAAATGCAAAGAGCCAATGTCCGGCTCCACGAGTCACGGATAACGCCGAAACTTCAGTGGATCATGAACGGAGGAACCGCGCCTTGAAAACGACCTTCTTGTCCGCATCAAAACCGATACGGTAGCGAATGTTACCATCTTCTCGATTCCACCATTCCACGAAGAAGGCGGCATCACTTCGCTCCGCCGCTTGATTCTCGTATATGTAGGATGGGTGCACATGCCCCTTCGGGTGTTCATCGCGGCTCAGCCGAATGCCTTCGCCAGCGAAAAGTTTGCCGACTTCATCTAAGGTCTGGCCTATGACGATTCGGTGGTAGTGCGATTCGTCCGCAGGCGAGGATCTTGAAGGGTTTGACATCATCGCCAAGCCAATGAGCACCGGAAGAAAGAGGACGCCGGCCAGAAAGCCTAACAGGAATAATCTTGTCGATTCTGGTAGCGGCTTTGATTCGGATACCGCGTGGTTGGCTTGCTCTGGCAGCTTCATGGCGATGACTCTCCCATGCTGGCTTTGAACACGGTGGCCTCTTGCGCATCCAGCCCGACGAAGAACCGTTTCCCCCGCCTCGACTGCCACATGAGAAAGCTCTTTACTCCGTGGCGGCTGGCGTCCTGATGCTCGTAGCTGTTCGGAGGAAAGGGATTCGTTCCAGATTCCGCCTTTGGCCGACCCAGCAAAGCAATGACCTCAGCCCGGCTGGTGCGCAGTTCAACTTTGGGGAAATTGTCCGCGGGCGATGTGATGGCCCGAATCACCGCTGGGACGAGCAAGCCAAGGAAGATGTTTCCCAAGATGAACCCCATCACCACACAGAAGCAGCCGGAAAATGCTCCCAGCTTGTCTTCCCTAGGTTGCCCCTCCTGGGCCATGGCCTACGCCTTCTCTTCGATCAGCTCCCGCCGCCCGCCGCCGAGCAACTGCTCGATGAAGTTCGTGGAATACACGCCGCGCCGGAAGTTCGGGTCCTGGAGGATCGCCTGCTCGAAGGGGATCGTCGTCTTGATGCCGGTGATCATGTATTCGCTCAGGGCGCGGCTCATGCGCTCCATGGCGTCCCGGCGGTCCTTGCCCCAGACGATGAGCTTGGAGATCATCGAGTCGTAGTAGGGCGGGATGGTGTAGCCGGCGTAGGCGTGGCTATCAATGCGGACGCCGGGGCCGCCGGGCGCGTAATACATGTCAATGCGGCCGGGCGAGGGGCGGAAGTCGTCGAAGGGGTCCTCGGCATTGATGCGGCACTCGATGGCGTGGCCGCGCACGACGATATCGCCCTGGCTGATGCGAAGCTGCTCGCCGGCGGCGATGAGGATCATCTGCTTCACGAGGTCCACGCCGGTGATCTCCTCGGTGACAGGGTGCTCGACCTGGATGCGCTTGTTCATCTCCAGGAAGTAGTAGTTGGCCTTGTCGTCCACGATGAACTCGACGGTGCCGGCACTGGTGTAGTTGGCGGCCTCGGCGATCTTGAGGGCGGCCTTGCCCATCTTCTTGCGGAGGTCGCGAAATTCCTTCCGCTCGAACAGCGGCGAGGGAGATTCCTCGATGAGCTTCTGATTGCGGCGCTGGATGGAGCAGTCGCGCTCGCCGAGGTGGATCAGGTTGCCGCGCGTGTCACCGAGGATCTGGAACTCGATGTGGTGCGGGTTCTCGATGAACTTCTCAATGTAAACCCCGGCGTTGCCAAAGGCCTTCTCCGCCTCGGAACGGCAGGTGTGGAAGCCCTTGATCATCGAGATGTCATTGTGCGCCACGCGCATCCCGCGACCGCCGCCGCCAGCGATGGCCTTGATCATGACCGGGTAGCCGATCTTCTTGGCGACCGTCAGGGCCTCCTGCTCGCTCTCGACCATGCCTTCGGAACCGGGCGGGAGGGGGACTCCAGCCTTCTTGGCCAGGGAGCGCGAGACCTGCTTGTCCTCCAAGGCGTTCATCGCCCGGGAGCTGGGGCCGATGAAGCGGATATTGCAGCTCTCGCAGACGTCGGCAAAGTGGGCGTTCTCGGAGAGGAAGCCATAGCCGGGATGGATGGCGTCCACGTCCGCGATCTCCGCCGCGCTGATGAGCCGGTCAATGCGCAGGTAACTCTCCTTGCTCGGGCCTTTGCCAATACAGATGGCCTCGTCGGCCATCTGGACGTGCATGGAGTTGGCGTCGGACTCGGAATAGACCGCGACGGTGCGGATGTTCAGCTCCTTGCAGGCGCGGATGATGCGGACGGCGATTTCGCCGCGGTTGGCGATGAGGACTTTCTCGAACATCTGGGAAGGGAGTGCCCGGCGGGTGGCCGGGGTTAGAGCGGACGAATCTTGAACAGCGGCTGGCCGAACTCGACCGGCTTGGAGTTCTCCGTCAGGACCTGGGTGATGATGCCGCGGGTCTCGGCCTTGATCTCGTTCATCACCTTCATGGCCTCGATGATGCAGACGACGGTGTCGGGGCCGACCTCGGAACCGACGTCCACGTAGGGAGCGGCTTCCGGCGAGGGCGAGCGATACAAGGTGCCGATCATGGGCGACTTGATCTCCGCATCCCCGGCGGTGGCGGCCGCAGCGACCGCCGCGGCGGACGGGGCCGGCAGCGCGGCGACCGGGGCCGCCGTGGCATACTGCGGCACGGCCGGCATGTCGTCGTAGGCGGGGCCAAGGTTGCCGCGTTTGAGCCGGATTTTGAATTCCTGCTTTTCGAGTTCGAACTCCGCAATGGAGTTCTTCTTCATCAAGTCGATGATGGCTTTGATGTCTTTCAGGTCCACAGAGTCCTCCCGGTTGAGGGATTAGGGTCGAGATGAGAGCTGTTGCTCATTCTTGTGAAGGGCAGTCCGCTCAGGCCTGACTGCACGCTAAACATTCAATGGGGGCGGAGCGTAAAGACCGAGGCGGGGAGCGTCAAGCGGTCATTCGACGGGTTCCTAGACCGGGCCTTGGGCCATGCAATCTGGCAAGATTCCTGCGGGCAACGGTGGGCTTAGGAGAGCTTTAACTGTAAAGCCGCCTGAAACCCGAGGTAGTAGGACTGGTCGCCGAATCCAGCGATCTGCCCCTTGCACACCGCCGCAATCAGGGACCGGTGACGAAATTCTTCCCGGGCATGAATGTTGGATAGATGAATTTCGATGGTGGGCACCCCGACGGCCACGATGGCGTCCCGCAGGGCAATGCTGGTGTGGGTGTAGGCGGCGGCGTTAATCACGATAACGGCAAACTTTCCCTGTGCCTGCTGTATCCAAGTGACCAGTTCGCCCTCGTGATTCGACTGGCGGAAGTCCACGGCCACCCCGGCGTTCGCTGCCAGCTCTCGCAGCTTGGCCTCAATGTCTGCCAAAGTGGTGCGCCCGTAGATCTCCGGCTGGCGCTGGCCGAGGAGGTTGAGATTGGGACCGTTCAAGAACAGGATGTTCATGGTGGCGGGAGGTTAAGTTTGGAGCCGTTCAGTGTCGAATTCATTTCGCACCGCCGTCCAGAGCCAGCCGATCAGGAAGAAGGCGATCCATGCGAGCGCAGGGATGTAGAGGCCGAACTCCACAAAGCCCTGCAACGCCCAGCCCAGCAGCCCCAGCCAGACGGCAAACAGCCGCCAATCATCCCGCGTTATCCGGTAAAGCATCGCCAACGAGCCCCAGATGAACCCGCCGAACGCCAGCGCACCCACGACTCCGGAATCGGATGCCTGCTGCAGGTAGTCATTATGGGCGAGGCGGGCCATCTCCGCTTCGGGCGGCTTCTTCTGCCGATACATGGCGTAAAAGGTCCCCGGCCCGCCGCCGAGCACCGGACGCTCCACCGCCGTCTGCCAGGCCACCGACCAGTAATCAAAACGCGCGCCCGCACTGGTGGCTCCCTTGGCAAAGTAGCTCTGGTATTTCCATACGAAGCCCGCCAATCCCCCGACGGCTACCGTCACCACCAGCCCGATCTTCAGCGCCTTGGGCAGCGGCAAGTTCAGCAACGCCACTCCGCCAACCACCAGCGCGATGAGCCACCCGGCCTTCGACTCGGACCAATACAGACACGCCACCCCCATATAGGCCACCAATCCGATCAGCACGCCCCGCGTAACGTTTTGCAAGCGCACGGTGACCGCCCAGACTGCGACCAGCGCCCCCGGCAACAGCAGCAGCACGACCCCGGCGAGAGCGTTCGGATACACGAGCGTTCCGAAGATGCGGTCCTTCGCCAGCTTGGGGAGCAGGTCGGGGTTGGTGGTGTAGCTGCCATCGGGTTTGCGCACGAGGAGCCGGCTGGCCTCCAGCCGGTCCAGTTCCTCCTGGGGCACCTCTTTCCAGCCAGTCTTCTCATTCGCGTAGAAGAACTCCCGCCCTTCCGCCAGACCGCCGTATTGCTGCCGGAAGCCGGACCCAAGTTCAATGAGCAGCCCCGCCAGCAGGACCAGCCAGACGCGGCGCGCTCCGGCGCAACCGCCGGTGCTCAGCCCCAGCCAGAAACAGATCACCGCCGCCACGAACTGCGGCAGCACGGCCTTGGTCAACGGAGTGTCCACCGTGCTGGCGGCGGCCAAGAACTGCCAAGCCAGCCAGACGCCCGGCAGGGCCATCACCCAGACCGGCACGCCGGCAGGACGCTTCCCGACCAGCGCCCCCACGACCACGATCACCGCCAGCACCCCATATCCCCAGAGGGCCGGCCAGCTTTCGAAGAGCACCTCCCGCCACCCTTCCGGAGGCGCCACGACGTGATCCAGCACGACGGGATTGCCGAGCTTCAGGAGGACGAACGAGAGGAAGACGCCCGCCACCACCGGCCACCAACCCGCCCGGGCGACCGGTGCGGGAGCAGGCTGAGGACGGGCGGCTGACATGGTGCGGCGACGCTAACAATCCCCCGCCCTGCAATCCAGCCTCTCGTCAGCTCACTTCCCCATCGGATGCTCCTGAAAGAAATCCCACATCAGCCGGGTGGCATCCACGTCCGCCGTGGTCTTCCCGACGATGAAGGGCGTCATCTGCTTCCCGCCTGGCCAGGTATGACCACCTCCCACCACAGTGTAGAACACCACATCCGCATGATTGGTGCCGCCCGGGTAATGCACCCCGCTGACAGAACCGCTGGCCGGTAACGGCACGGCGTTGGTCTGACACCCGTTCCGGGCGGCCAGGGTTTGCACCCATTGAGGAAGGTCGGGCAGGATGAACTTGCCGTGATAGGGGACGATGGTGTCCGCCGTGCCGTGGAAGATGATGGCCGGCACGGGCCGCTTCGGATGGTAGTCGGTCCACGGCAGCACATGCGCCCCGCCCACGCTGCCAAACGCCGCAATGCGCTCCGACAACTCGCTGGCCAGCAGAAAAGACATGCCCCCGCCGTTGGACAGCCCGTTGGCGTAAACCTGGGTCTCGTCAATGTTGTATTCCTTCTTCAGTTGGTCAATCAGGTCGGCAATGAACCGCACGTCCCGCTGGCTGAACCAGCCGCCGCTGTTCCAACGCAACGGAAAACCGCTGCCGAAGGGATAAACGACCAGAAAGCCGGCCTCGTCCGCCAGCCGGTTCCAGTGGCTCAACCGCATCAAGTGGGCGGGCCATTCGGCAAAACCGTGGAGGCAGATCACCAGGGCCGTGGGGCGTCCGGGTTGATACGTCTTGGGCACATGCAGCAGGTAGGACCGTTTTTTGCCGCCGGTCAGCACCTCGCCATTGCTGCGGTAGATCTCCCCATACAACACGGCCGCCACCAGGCCCGTCACCACCACCAGCGCCCCGAGCATGCGCAACCACCACTTCGATCGTCGCGTGTGCCACGCGGTTTGTGTCGGGGCTGCGGTGACCATGCTCATGCTGTGGGGCAGGCTGGCAAGAACGGGCAGACTGTCAACCCAGCCGGTTGGCTTTGACCATCTTTCGGAGAACGCCCCACCCGCAACCTGTCACCGAAAGGACAAATGCACGCCCTCTTCTGCGCGCGTCAGAGCGGCTCAGGTTATCGGAATGACAAGCCCAGCCTCACCAGCAAACGCCTTGACTAGCGGCTGGTCAAAGGTAGCGAGGCGGCCACGGTTCCGCCGGGCAATCGCCACGAGGTATTTGTCAGTGACCTGCCCATGTGAATGGATGCCATCGGCATGAACCTCCGAAGCGTCAAAGGCGAGATCATCGGGCCAGAACTGGTGCCGTTCGTCGGCGAGGATGGAGAAGAGCGAACGGAAGGCGTCTTCCATGCCATTCGAGAACCCAAGCGCGGGATTGCCGGAGAGCCGCAGAAAGCCGCCTTGCGTGAAGGGGCACGTCGCGAAGGATTTGACGGAGCGAAGCCAGCGAGCGGCGTGGGCATGATGCTCGTGATTCTCCCACGCGAGGGCAATCAGGGCATTCGTGTCGAGGAGGCAGGTCATAGCGTCTCAGCTTCCAGCCTCCTGATTTGCTCACTAGTGATCGTCGGCGAGCCTTTCGGGGCACGAAAGACCAGGAAGCCATCGGGAGACTTCACCAGCTTCGCTTTGGGCAGTTCCGGGGGCGTCATCTTTTCCAGCAGATACTTGCCGGGGGCAAGACGTTCCAGGCGGAACACATCGCTGGCGTCCAGCTCGTCCGACTCGCGCAGGCTCTTGGGCAGGCAAAGCTGGCCTTTGCTGGAAAGCGTAACAGTGGTCGCAGTCATGCCGGTAAGATGGCTTTACCATGCGGCAGCCGCAAGGGGTTTGCGCTTGGACGGATGCTCGCCCGCAATCGGCAACCGCCCGACGTTCTCAGGGCTGCCATGCCCCTTGCCTTACGGGGCTACGGAAGTCAGGAAAATTTCAAGGTGGTCGGGACGACAGGATTTGAACCTGCGACGTCTTGGTCCCAAACCAAGTGCTCTACCAGGCTGAGCTACGTCCCGGACCGTTCTCCGGGATTCTCCATGCCCGGCGGGTGGACGCAATCTTCATTTGGCCGGGGACTTGCGAAAAAACCGGCAACCTTTCGCCCCCGGCGTCGTTTAACTGGGGAGTGATCGCCTCATTTGTGCAAAGACGGCTCGCCGCACCGGCAGCCCGGTGGTATGGGTGCTGGGTGACTCGACGGCTTCTATCCAGTCTGCTGCTGGGGCTTGTGGCCCTCACCCTGACCATCGGGGCGGCGCGCGGGGCGGACACCTTGGTCTGGCGCTCAGCCAGCGAACGGGTGGACGCGGATATTGACGGCTGGTCGCTCCCGCAGTTGCTTGAGCACCTGGCCGAGGCCACCGGCTGGCAGGTGTTCGTGGACCCGGAAGCCCGGCTCAAGCAGCCCGTGTCCGTGAAGTTCAGCGGTCTCACCATCCGCGACGCCCTCGGCCGGATGCTCAGCGAACTGAACTTCGCGGTGCTCCAGCCGCCCAACGCGCCGGCCAAGCTCTTCGTCTTCCGCACCTCGGTGGGCGACGCCACCCAGCAGGTGCGCCGGCCCGGAGCGGCGAAGGCCAAGCCCATCGCAGACGAGCTGGTCCTGCTCCGCAAGCCCGGCAGCAAGGCCGACGCGGAGGAGCTGGCCAAGCGGCTGGGCGCGAAAGTCACCGGGCGCGTGGATCAATTTGGTGCTTATCGGCTCAAGTTCGAGGACGAGGAGGCCGCGCGCAAGGCCCTGGCGGCGCTGAATGGCAACGCGGACTTCAACGTGGACTACAACTACGCCCTGCCCCGGCCCACCATCCCGGATGCACTCCTGTCCGCCAGTTCCGCACTGCCGCTCACGCTCAAGCCCGATGCCAGCGCCCCGGCGGGCCAGTTGATCGTGGGGCTCGTGGATCAGCCGGTGCAGAAGAACGTGCCTTACAGCGAGTTCCTCCTGCAAGGCGTGGGCGTGGCCGGCGAGGCGACCCCGGGCGACACCAGTCCGACGCATGGCACTTCGATGTTTGAAACCCTGATGCGCGGCCTCGCGAGCACGCAGGACAAGAACGGAACGACCTCGGTGCGGGTGCTGCCGGTGGATGTCTATGGCAACGCGGACAGCACCAGCACCTTCAGCGTCGCGCTGGGGATCGTCGAGGCGCTCAACGCCGGGGCGTCCATCATCAATCTCAGCCTCGCCAGTGGTGGCGATAGCCAGTTGCTCCACAACGTCATCACCGCCGGAGCCAACCGGGGGGTGCTCTTCATCGCCGCCGCCGGCAACGAGCCGACGACCACGGCGAACTATCCCGCCGCGTATCCCGAGGTGCTAGCGGTGACCGCCGGGGGCAAGAACGGCCTGGCCAGCTATGCAAACCGCGGGGACTTCGTGGACGTGGCCGCGCCTGGCTCCAGCATCGTTTATTTCGGCGGCAAAGCTTACATGGTCAGCGGCACCTCTTCGTCCACGGCGTTTGTCTCCGGCCTTGCTGCCGGGATGAAGTCCAGCACCGGTGCCTCCGCTGATGCCATCATCGCCAAGCTCAAGGAAGTGCTCACCGTGCCCGCCCCCGGCGGTAAGTGAAGCCAGGTGGTGAAAGGAATTGAGCCGAAGTCCGAAATCGAGAACCCGGAGGCGGCGACGGACGAAACGGAGCGCGGCGTTCACGCCGCAGAAAGCTTGGAATGGAAAGGTTCGCTCGAACCACCTCGGGCGTGCCCCCCGTTTCTGCGGCCTGAAGGCCGTGCTCCTCGTCGTCGGTATTTGCCCGCTTCGGATTTCGGGCTCAACTCTCTTTCCTTTGAGATTTGCAGTTTGGGGCTTCTGTGAAACTGATCGCTTTCCCCGCCCCGCGAGAACCCCTCTTACAGCCCCGGCTTGGCCTCCACCACCACGGGCAGGTTCTCGATTTCAGTCAGCGTGGCGAGGCCAGTCAGATTGCCAGCGGCAAGCGCCAGCATCCAGTTGCTCGTGAGCCGTTGACCGCCGCGCGGCCCATTGTGTCCGCCCCACGGGTCCGCCAGTAGCGCCTTCAGCGGGGTTTGCGTGAGACGGGACCAACTGCCCAACACCGCCGCCGGGGAAGTCACGCGGTCCTGCAGGCCGACATTCAGCAGCACCGGACAGCGGATGCGCGGGGCGAAGTTCGCCGCGTCACCGTAGCGCGCGACCTGAACTCGCGCGTCGAGTGCCTCGGCCGGCGGATTTGCCATGGCTTGACCGCGTTCATCCTGCACGTCAATGGGCGGCCACCAGCGCGGCCCGAGATGACGCAGCTTCCCTTCGAGCCCGAACAGGCCGGGACTGCCGCAGACCGCCATGCCCACTTTGGGATTGAGCGCGGCGGTGATGAAGGACAGCCCGCCGCCCTGCGAGCCGCCGTTGACAAAAATCTTGCGCGGGTCGGTCTCCGGGCGCGCGGCGAGGATGTCCACCGCCCGGCTGCACGCCGCAAACACGCTGCGGTAATACCACGTCTCGCGCGTCGCGATGCCCGACCGCCAGTAATCCCATTGCTTATATCCGCCCTCCGGCGGCAGCGCCACCTGGCCCGCGATGGCCAGGCTCATCCCCACGACGTTCGGCCCCGAGGCCGGCAGATACGGCGGATTGATGCCGCTGGGCGGGAGCGTGAGCTGGGCCAGATATTTGCCCGGCGGCTTCGGCACGGACAGCCACCCATGGAACTGCCGGCCCAGCAGCCCGTCGAACCGCAGCTTGAAGAGCTGGTGCGTCGGCTCGTCGCGATGCAGCGTCAACTGCACGTTCGGCGGGATGCGCTCCTGCTCGCGCAGCGTTGCGTCCCAAAACGCATCGAAATCATCGGGACGCACCGGAGCCGGGATTTCGGCCAGCCGGTTCGCCAGCGGGATCGTGCGGGTGACGAGCACGTTGGTCCCCTCTTTCGCCGTCAGGTCCGCCTCGTAAAAGCCCGCCGGCAACTCCGCCTTGAATGCCGCACGGCCCTGGCTCAGCTCGGTCAGTTGCACGGGCTGAGATTTTCGGAAAACCTCTTTGCCAGTGACGGCCTCGCGGATGACGAGGTCCGCCTGCCCCGCGAAGGCAAGCGCGGGAAAACGCAGGCGCAGGTCGAGGCCGGTTTCCATCGGGCCGGCCTTGGTCTGGATGTGGTTCGCCGCACCGGCGAAGGCCGAGGCCTGCAACGCATCCGCCACCGTGGGCTTCGCATGGATCACGAGCCGATGCCGCACCGGCGTGCTCGGACCCGTTCGGTTAATCCAGAGCTGATGCACGATGGGGTCGGTGTCCGGCTTCACGCGCGAGTTGCGGCCCACGTAGAAAAAGCTGCCTGCCGGCAGGCTCACATTCGCGCCGGACTTCGCGAAGAGCCGCAGTGCGCCATCGCGATACGGAATCTTCGCCGGGACGCGTTCGCCGGAGCCGGTTTCCCAAAGATCGGTCACGCCGGGATGGATGGCCACGGTCCAGAGGATCGCTTCCAAGGGATTGTGAATCTCCAACTCCAGCGCATCCGGCAGCGCGTGATAGACCAGCTTGCGCCGCTCGGCGGTGGCGACAATCCGCTGGCCGTCCTCCAGCTTCACGTCGGTGAACTTCAGCGGCGAAGCCACCCAGTCGTCGCCCTCCTTGATGGTCTGAAAGCCCGCGCCCACCAGGCCGCGCTGGCCATCGAGCAGGAACTCCGTGTTGCCCGTGGTGAGGGAATGCAGATGCCCATCCGCGCCTACCCGCGCCCGGTAGTTCGGGGCAACGATGCTGAATTGCCCGTCGCCCGACTTCGTGATCTGCACCGCCGCCCCGGCCTCCGCAGCAAGCCCAGCCATCGGACTCAGCGCGATGCACACCGCCAGGAACAAGTGAGGGAAGATCCATGAGCCGGCCCAACGCGCCCTGGACGAGCCGGCGGAGCGCGGCCCTCCGGGCCGCAGCGGCAACTTGCACAGCGAGGCGGACGGATATCCGAAGCCTTTCTGCACCGAGGTGGCCGCTGCGGGCGGGACGCCCGCGCTCCGGTTCAGAGGAAGCCCCCTGTTCCTGGCAGACCCACCCACCGAACATGAACGCGGGCGGAGCGCCGGTCTCCGACCCGGCGTGGTCATGCGGTTGGCCAACCCGCCGGGTCGGAGACCGGCGCTCCGGTTCATGGGTAGCTTCCACGGCCCGAAAGCCGCGCATTGGGACCATGAACCGCAGAGTATTTCCCACAGATTCAAGCCGACCACAGATGGGAATTCCAATCTGTGGTCGGCTTGAATCTGCGGGAGGTTCATGGAGAGTTGCATGACAGGTAAGTCTGTTAAGCCGCACTCCGCGACAACCGCACGCTGACGTGGCGCGCCTCCGGGATGATGAACTTCTTCACCTCGACCGTGACTGCCCTTGCCCCGAAATCCGCCAGCACCATCGCCGCAATATCCGCCGCGAGCTTCTCGATCAGCTTCCAGCTCCGGCCCTCGCCGAAGGCCAGCAGCCGCCGCGAGACGGCGTAATAGTCAATCGTCTCGCGCAGGTCATCGCTGGCGGCGGCCCGCGTAAAGTCATGCTGCATCTCGATGGTCACCAGCAGCCGCTGCGCCTGCGCCCGCTCCGCATCCGGCACACCGACGTGGTAGTGAACTTCGAGGTCAGCGAGCGTGATCGTGTCGGTCATGTCAGACGCAGATAAAGAGTTGAAATGTTGAACAGTTGAAGAGCAAACCGGTGCTCCTCTTCAACCCTTCAACCCTTCAACCCTTCAACCCTTCAACCCTTCAACTCTTTGAACTTCTTCCAGAAGAATCCTCGTCGGCTGGTTCAGCTCCATCCCCATCGCCTCTATGATGTTCACCCAACGAAACTCCTGCGCCTCGTCGTTCAGCGTGACCGGGGGCGCGCTGTCGAAGGCGCGGCAGGTGTAGTTGAGCAGCAGGAAATGCGCGTCGCGGTAAAACTCCTTCGAGTGGATGCAGTCTTGCACCATGACGAACCGGATGTCCGTGATGGCCAGCCCCGTCTCCTCCAGCAGTTCGCGGCGGAGCGCATCCTCGGAGCGTTCGCCCCACTTGATCTTGCCGCCGGGGATGCCCCAGAGATGCGACCACTTGTGCGTGCGCAGCATCAGCACGCGGTCATCCGCATCAAGGATCAGGCCGCCGACGGTGGAGACGGGGATGGGGGGAGAGTTGAGAGTTGAAAGTTGAGAGTTGAGAGACATTCCGTTCCGCGTCATCAAGTCACGGAGTTCGCCGAGGTGCTCGACGATCAGGTCCGGCGCGGCGGCGCGGAGCTGCGGGAGCTTGTTGTAGCCGGTGAGCACCGCCACCGAGTGGATGCCGCCATGCTTCGCCGTCTCGATGTCGTGCGCCATGTCCCCGATGAAGACCGTGGCCTGCGGGTCGAGGCCGTTCTCCGCGACAAGCTGCTGGATGACCTTCCGCTTGTCCCAGATGCCGGTGTAGGGCCGGTCAATGAACTGCCCGAAATCCGAACTCGCCGCCTGCGTCTCCCAGTGATCTGGATGCACCGTGCTCAGCAGGAACGTCCGCACCCCGCGTTCCCGGCAGAAGACGAGGAACTCGCGCGCGTGCGGCAGCGGTTCGACGAGGTCCTGCACCTCGCGGAAACGCTCGTGAAACCACTTCTCGAGCTGGGCCATCTCCACTCCCGGCAGATGACGGTCATAGAACGGCTGGAAGGGCAGGCAGAACTCCGAGCGAAACTGGTCGAGCGACATCTCCGGCCTGCCAGCCGAGGTGAAAACATGGTTCGTCGCGCGCAAGACAGCCGGCAGGTCGTCCACGAGCGTGCCCGACCAGTCGAAGATGATGTTCTGGATCACAATGAGAAGCCAACGACCGGACCGGTGCGCCAGTTTATTGCGAAGGACAGGCAGGCCCGGTTCATTTGGCCTTGCCCGCAGGCAAATCTTCGACCGCCACGATATGCAGCGCATCAATCGTCGTTACGGAGTCGTCCTTGCCCAGGATGGCGACCACGCCGCGTCCGACCATGATGAACTCAGGATGCGGAACCGGATAGCGCTTGCCGCTGGACACCTCGATGGCGAATGGCCGGAACCCGTTGGTGAGCTTCTGCTTGATGCGCTCAGTGTTCATGCCAGATTGATGGCACGGTCAGAAGCCCCGCGCAAGCGCGGGGAAACGACGAAATCCTCCGTGGGAGACCAATGCACGAACGTCATCTTCGAGCGATGGCCTTGTCGCCTCGCGTAGCGAGGCCCCGATGGTAGCCGTGGGTTTCAACCCACGGTCAGGACGAATGACAGCCAGCGTCGCGTAGCGACGCTTGAGCCGTCAGGTCATTTCATTCCGCCCTTGGAGCGTTCAAACGTCGCTACGCGACGTGTCCCTTTCGCATGCCAATCCGTGGGTTGAAACCCACGGCTACCATCGGGCCGTCGCTACGCGACTTCGCAAGAGTCAACTGTGCCCCCAGACACCGTGAGGTGAGGAGTCTCTGACTTCATTCCGCATTCCGAGTTCCGCATTCCGAATTTGAAGTGAGACTCCTCACGTCGTCTCCTACGGGGCGAGGAGCTTCTCGAAGCACACGAACGGCCCCTTGCGCATCTGCGCGGTGCCGGTGCGCCGATAGCCAAGCCGCTCGTAAAGCGCCAGCGCGGCCGGGTTCGCCGTGAAGCAGTCGAGGTGGATGGCGCGGAAACCTTTCGCCCACGCAAGCACCTCGGCGTGGAGCATGAATTGCTTCGCCAAACCGCGCCCCTGCGCCGCCGGATGCACCATGAGCCGATGCACCACCGCCGCCGGTTCCCCCGCCACGGACCACGCCATGCCCTGCCAAAGCGGATCATGCACGGTGTCCAGCGTGAGGCAGGCAATGACGCCGTCCCCCTCGCGCAAGACATGCAACGTCCCCGCCGCCAGATCACGGGTGAACACCGCCGCGTCAGGATACACCTCGTCCCACTGCTCGATCCCGTCCGCCCGCATCCGCGCGATGCAGGCGTCTTTCAGATTGAGGAGGCTTGAAAGATCAGCTTCTTGGGCAATAGCGAAGTCGAAGGTTGCAGGCATGGTTGCAAATGCGTCACTTGGCCGGAGCCTCCGGCTTGACCGTGAACGTGCGGATGTCCTCAGCCATGCGCTCAATCGGACCAGCAACGACTTCCTTTGGCGTCACGCGATGATAGCCATATTTATGTCTCAGTTCGGGATCGCGATACGCGATAAACACCGCTTCGGTGATGCCTGCTTTGGTCTCGATGAAAACCGTCTGCCACCGTTCGTGAGAGGATTCGCCCTCACGGGTGGTATAGTGGCTGAGGGATTCCTTGCACGCCTCGCGAACGCCTTGGCTCGCCCAGCCGACTATTTCGCTACTGACGCTGAGTCGATCCGCTGCCCTTTTGGTTTCCCAACGCTCTTTGGAGCGCCGGTTCTCAATGATGGGCTTATCGGAACGGATCAGCCAGCCGATTTGATGAGCCAATCCCGTCACCGACATGGAGGTGAGAAACAGCAGCCAAAGCCCGCAATAAATGCCAACCGACCAACGCCAAGGCCAGGTGGAAGGCCATGCTGATCCGGTTGAATCCCGGGAACGGAAGCTGCCGTAGAGCCAGGCGCAGAACCGTTGCGTTCCCCACAGAAAGAACGCGGAGCAAATCACGACCATGCCAATGGCTGCGGGATTGATGATGACTTCGGGCAGCACTCGACCGAGGAAATGAATCCAGCCCAAGGCGAGTGCTGAAATCGATTCTAACAGGACCACGACCGGGAAAAGGCTCGCCAGCAGCATGAACAGAAACAGGCCGAGGACGATCTTCCCCGCGAACAAGATGGCCTTGCCGATCATGGCGTCACCTCTCCAAGAGCCGCGCGAAGCCGCGCGGTGTCCAGTTGTTGGATCTTTCCGTCCCTCATCAGGACAAAGCGGGGCTCACGGAAATACGCCGGCTCGCAGGCGAGGATTTTGGGCGTCCCGTTGGTGGAGCTGCCGCCCAGATAAATGAAGCGTGTTCCACTTGCATCCGGTGCACGCCAGAGATGCTCCGGGATCTCTGGTGAGTAATCATGCGGAGGAAATGCGCCGTCGTGCTCGCGGGCGTAGGTCATCAGTGCTGAGCGGAGCTGTTCCATCGCTTGCCGCCGAAGCGGTTCGTTGGCAAGATCGCTCGCCCTGTAGGTGCTGCCTTGCTTCTTCCACGCTCCGGGCGTGAGCAGTTCCCGCGCGCCGGAAATCATCGAGAGCACCAGCAGCATTCCCAACGAGAGGATAAACATCAGGCCAAGTGCACGCTTGTAGTCCAGCCGAGGCAGGCCCGGGATGCCCTTGGCCACATAGTTCCAAAGGAACCACAGCAATCCACCGCAGGCCAGGAAGAGGACGATGAAAAAGGAGATCTCCTGAAACCGCAGCCGGGCCATGTCATTCAGATCATATGAGGGCATGCCGGCCCAGGCTGGAATGGTGCTGAGGAACCACGCCAGTCCGCAATAGCCCGGCAAACTGACTGAAAACCTTGTCGTGCCCACCGCTCTCATGGATGCGGCAGTGTCCGCCAAATGCCTCAGCTAGTCAAACGTCACCAACTTCAATCCCGTCATTTCCCGCACCGTCTGCGCCATGGCCTCAAGCTCGGCCTTGGTCAGCTTGCCGCAGAAGGGCTCGGGCGTGGGGCGGGCGATGGTGTAGAGGTGGACTTCCTTGATCTGCGCGCCGTCGTGGACGAGTTCCTCCAGGCGGAAGCAATACTCGGCCAGTTCCTCCGGCGGCATCGGCTCGCCGTGCATCCGCAGGAAGAGGCTCTGGATGATGATGGGCCGCACGCGCGCAGTGGCGAGGAGGTTGTGCAGGATGCGGTCGAGGCGGACGGTGGTGCGGTTGACGAGCTTGTAGTAGGCCTCCGTGCCGGCATCGAGCTTGGCCCAGACCTCGCCTTGGTTGGCATCCATGATGGCAAGGCCGCGCTTCACGCTGCCCGTGTCGAGGCCCGCCGCGTCGGTGATGAGGACAAGCTTGGTGGCGTCCAGACCCTCGGCGCGCTTCACCTCGGCGACCATCCGCACGCACTCGTCGAAGTTGTGGAGCATGGTCGGCTCGCCGTCGCCGCTGAAGGCGATGTCCTTGGGCGTCTGCGTGAGGGCCGGGGGCACTTCATCGAACTTCGGCTCACGGGCCAGGCCGCCGTCGCGCGCGTAGTGGATCATCGCAACCAGTTCCTCGCGCATCTGGCCGAGGTCCACGTCCGCCCGCTTGCCGGGCGTCTTGCGGTCCACCTCGCAATACACGCAGTCAAAGTTGCAGACCTTGTCCGGATTGAGGTTGATGCCGATGGAGAGGCCGCCGGAGCGCCGCGAGATGACGGGATAGACGTAGGTGAAATCCTTGTAAACGCGCGTGTGGTCCCGCACGGCGGCCAGATTGTTCCGAATGATAGCAGGTGTCTCCGTCACGCCGCCAATGTAGGCGCGGACGGGAGCGGGGCAAGTATTACCCATTCCACCGGGTGCCGTTGGGCGCATCTCGACACTGCCCCCGAGGAACGAAATCCCCCGGAGCACGGCTGTGTCGCGGAGACCAGCCGCAGCGGCTGCGCCTGGCAGAAGGCGTTGAGTCGTTCCGCTACCGCTCAGCACTTCCACGTTGCTGCGGCTGATCCCGCGCCGAGCGGGACACAGCCGCGCTCTGGGCGGTGTCAAGCTGCGCCCGGTGCCGTTCAGGCCCTCGAAATCGGACTATTTCCCTCCGGAACGAAGTCGGCTTCCGATGAACCTCCCGCAGATGCAAGGCGACCGCAGATTGGATTTTCCATCTGTGGTCGCCTTGCATCTGCGGGAGAATCTTCTGCGCATCAGCGGCAGCTCACGCCGCCGGCCAGAACTGCTTGAAGATCAGCGCGCCCACGATGCCGCCAATGATTGGACCCACCACGGGCACCCACGCGTAGCCCCAGTCCGAGCCGCCCTTGCCCGCGATGGGCAGGAATGCATGGGCGAGGCGCGGGCCAAGGTCGCGCGCCGGGTTGATGGCGTAGCCGGTCGGGCCGCCGATGGAGAGGCCGATGGCCCACACCAGCACGCCCACCAGCGCCGGACCGAAGCCCGCGTCCCAGCCGAACTCCGGCTTGAGGTTCGCCTTGGTGCCAATGGCCAGCGCGCCGAGCACGAGCACCGCCGTGCCGATGATTTCGCAGAGCAGGTTCGCGCCCGGGTTGCGGATGGCCGGGCCGGTGGCGAAGACGCCGAGCTTCGCGCCCTGGTCCTCCGTCGCCGCCCAGTGCGGGAGATACGCCAGCCACACCACCACGCCGCCGAGGAAGGCCCCGACCAATTGCGCGGCGAGATAGGCCGGCACCTTGGCCCATTCGAACTTCCCGATGACCGCGAGCGCGATGGTCACGGCGGAGTTCAAGTGCCCGCCGCTGAACGACCCAACGCAGTAGATCGCCACGGCCACACCCAATCCCCAGCCGGCCGTGATGACGATCCAGCCGCCGTTGCGGCCCTTGGAGTGCGCCAGCAGGCAGTTGGCGACGACGCCACCGCCGAAGATGATGAGCAGCATCGTGCCGATCAGTTCAGCAAGCCAGGGGGATTCGGTGAGGGACATGGTTGTTGTGCGGTTGTGTGTCGGGTGACGGCGAAAGCGTAGCAAACACGGGCGGGCACGCAACGAGGAAGCGGGCAAGCGAGGACGCTTGGGCGCATCTCAGTTTCCAGTCCTCTCATTGGCACCGGGCTTGAACCCGGTGCCTGTTGGTCCAAATGAAGCCCAACGGTTGCAATGGCAACACAGCCGCAGCAAGCAAGCAGGGCTGCGAAGGGGGTAGCTTTCCACTCCCTCTCCCTTTGCGCGGAGCAAGGGGAGAGGGTTGGGGTGAGGGGTGGCTGCGTCGGCGCCAGCGGCGACCCCTCATCCGGCCTCCGGCCACCTTCTCCCCTCGCTCCGCGAAGGGAGAAGGCTCAGAACGTGGCATCCCGGGTGCAAGAAACTGAGATGCGCCCGGGGCGCTTGCGACACGGCCGGCCGGAGGCCGGCGCTCCATGGCACGGGCGTCCGCGCCGCCCCGCTTGTCGAGCAGCCGCAACTGCGCCCCGCTGTGCATGCTCCTGCTCAGCGGTAGAGCAGAAACGGCTCGCGGCGCTGCTTGAACGCCTCCAGGTCCGCCGCCCAGCCGGCCTTCAGCTCCGCCGCCGGCTTGCCTGCCTTGATGCCCGCGAGCACGGACGGCTCGCGCAGCAGCACCTGCATCCGGTCGGCGGCGAAGTTCGTCCCGTAGAGCCGCTGCATCGTCGTCGCGATGGTCAGGCCCACGTCCACCGCGTTGAGCGCGTCGCGGTCGTTCAGCACGATGCGCACGCCGCCGCAGGGCTTGTCCTTGAACGTGCTGTAGGTCGGTGTGAAGCGCAGCGGGTAGAAGCGCACCCCGGGCAGGGCCGCGCGGTTCAATTCGGCGGCCAGCCGCACGTCGTTCGTCACATAGGGCGCGCCCACCATCTCAAAGGGCGTGTCCGTCCCGCGCCCGACGCTCAAGGCGCTCTCCAGCAGGCCGACGCCGGGGTAAAGCGCCGCCGCCGCGAGGCTCCGCATGTTCGGCGAGGGGTTGGTCCACGGCTGGCCGAACTCATCGAACCATTGGCTGCGCGACCAGCTCTCGACCGGAATCACGGTGAGGTCCGCGTTGAACCCGCGTTCGGCATTCACCATGCGCGCGACTTCGCCGAGCGTCATCCCGTGGCGCAGCGGAACCTTGTGCCACGCCACGAAGGAGTTCGTGCCCACGAGCAGCGGCCCCTCCACCACCGTCCCGCCGATGGGATTGGCACGGTCCAGCACGATGAACTTGAGCTTCGCCTTTGCCGCCGCTTCGAGGCAGTTGATGAGGGTGGCCGGATACGTGTAGAAGCGGCAGCCGATGTCCTGGATGTCGAACACCAGCGCATCCAGCCCCGCAAGCTGCTCCGGCGCGGGCGTGCGGCGGACGCCGTAGAGGCTGAAGACCGGCAGGCCCGTCTGCTCGTCCTTCGAGTCGGACACTTTGTCATCCACCGCGCCGCGGATGCCATGCTCCGGGCTGAAGAGCGCCTTGAGCTGCAAGCCAGGGGCCTTGTGCAGCAGGTCAATCGTCGCATTGCGCGCGCGGTCCTGGCCGGTGTGATTCGTGATCAGGCCGAGCTTGAGGCCCTTGAGCGGCGCGAACTTGTTCTTCACCAGCACGTCAATGCCGTTGAGCACCGGCGCGGCGGTCTCCACCGGTGCGACGCTCGGCCGCAGCCGGCCGGCGGTGGTCGAGTCCTCCCGCGGCGGCAGCGCCCCGGGGACGTAGGCGAAGTTGAAGTTTCTGATCGCCTCTGCCGCCAGCGTGGCGATCTTGCTGCGCACCGCGAGGACGCTGCCGGCCTCGGTCGGATGGTTCCGGTTCGAGAGGAAGATCAGGAAGGTCTTCGAGAACGGATCAATCCAAAGGCTCGTGCCGGTCCACCCCGTGTGACCGTAGGAGCCGATGGGGAAGAGCCGGCCGCGCGGCCCGCTGTAGCTCGTGTCAATGTCCCAGCCCAGCCCGCGCCGGCCGACGACGCCGTCCGGAGTCTGCACCGAAGTCCAGAGGCGGATGGTCTCGGGCTTGAAGACGCGCACGCTGCCCAGTGCTCCCTCGTTGAGCATCATGCGGGCGAAGAGCGCGAGATCGTTCGCGGTGGTGAAGAGCCCCGCGTGTCCGGCCACGCCGCCCATGCGCCGGGCACGCGGATCATGGACGACGCCCCGCAGCCAGACCGGCGCCACCGGCTGGGTGACTTCGGCCTCGCTGATCTGCGTGGTGGGGGCGATGCGCTCGCGTTTGCTGCGCGGCGGGTTGAAGCCCGTGTCCGTCATCCCCAGCGGGCCGAACACCTCGCGCTGCACGAACTGGTCGAGCGGCAGCTTGCTCACGCGCCGGACGATCTCGGCGAGCAGGATCATGGAGGTGTCGCTATAGATGATCTTGGTGCCGGGCGGCGCGGAAAGCTTCTCGGCATACACCAGCCGCATGGCCGCATCGTAGCCCATCCAGTCGGGCTTGAGGCCGATGTCCGGCCGCAGCCCGGACGTGTGCGTGAGCAACTGCCGAACCGTGATGACCTCCTTCCCCAGCGTGCCGAACTCCGGGATGAACTTCACCACCCGATCATCGAGACCGACCTTGCCCTGCTCGATCAAGCGCATGATGGCCGGCGCAGTGGCGATGACCTTGGTGAGGGAGGCGGCGTCAAAGATGGTGTCCTCGGACATCGGCTCCACCGCAGGCACCACCGCACGATTGCCGAAGTGCTGGCGGTAAGTCGCGCCTTGCCGTTCGAGCCATAGCACGCCGCCGGGAAGCTTCTTGTCTGCGATGGCCTGGGTGATGGCCCCGTCCATTTCAGCGAGCTTGGGCGCGTAAAACTCGGCCCCGGCGTGCTTCGGCTGCGTCAGGCTGGAGTTGGCCTGGCCGATTGTCCCCTGGGCAGCCTTCCCCGGTGGGGCGGTCCGCTCCGACTGGCACCCAGCGGCTAGGAAGACGGCGCAGAGGGACGCGACAAAGAACGGTTGAGTTCGGCGCAAGTGCATGGCTTGAGTGCGGCTGTTCTACGCTGCGCAGGCAGCCGCCGCAAGCGCAGCGGACACGGACAAGAGTGTTCGCCTCACCCCTGGATAAAATAGCTCAGATTCTCGAGCTCAATGGCGAGGTTGACGTTGTTCACCGTCACCTCCTCCGGCACCTGCAGCACGATGGGCGCGAAGTTCAGCACACCGACGATGCCCGCGTCCACAAGCTGGTTCGCCACTTCCTGCGCGGCTGTGACCGGCACCGTCAGGATGGCCATGCGCACGCCCCGGTCCCGGATGACGCGGGGCATCTCATGCATCGGCAGGATGCGGGGGAAAGTGGTCCGTGCCCGCGCCTTCTGCGGCTCGGCGTCAAACGCCGCCACCACCTCGAAGCCCTCCGGCCCGAAGCCCTGATAGGCGAGCAGGGCCGCGCCGAGATTGCCGACGCCGACGAGCACCACGGGCTGCAGCCGGCTCGTGCCCAGCACCTCGGAGATCATCCCGGCGAGCTGCTCCACGTCATAGCCCAGCCCGCGCGTGCCAAAGGTGCCGAAGTAGGCGAGGTCCTTGCGCAACTGCGTGGACTTCACCCCCGCCGCCCGCGCGAGCGCCTCGCTGGAAATGGTGGGCAGCCCGTTTTCCTTCAGGCGGAGCAGGCAGCGCAGGTAGATCGAAAGGCGATAGACCGCCTTGCGCGGAATCTCGGGGCGCGCGTTCTTTTTCAAGGTCACGGCAAGTTAATCACGGAGCCGGGCCGGAGCAAGTCCGGCGGGTGGGGAATCGGCGTGTGTCCTAACATTTACGAGGCGACCCGATGCGGAAACCACTGACCGGCACTAACCAGCACTGATAGGAAAGCCATGCTCGCCGCACTGGGTAAGGGAGGCAGGAATGTCTTCCTCATCAGCCAGAATCCCGACGGGAGAACCGCAGATTACGCGGATAGGGAAAATGCTGCGCACGGAAACGACCGATTGGCTTGTTTCCCCTGCAAAGGGCGGCGAAGCCGTTTTCTCCCATCCGTGTCATCCGCGAAATCTGCGGTTTCAATTTCGGAGTTCAGGATAAGTGCGGGTCAGTATTGTGAACCATTCGTCGTTCACGCGGAGCGCTGCCAGTCGTAATCCATCTGGCGGGCGGTGCGGATGGCCAGTTCCTCGCCTTCCAGCCGCGCGACCAGATGCAGGCTCATGTCCAGTCCCGCCGAGATGCCGGCGGAGGTCACCACGTTCCCCGCATCCACCCAGCGCTGCTCCGTCTGCACCGGAATGTCCGGGAACATCGCCCGGAAATCCGCCACATCCTCCCAATGCGTGGTGATCGTCCTGTCCGCCAGCACGCCCGCCTTTCCCAGCAGAAACGCCCCCGTGCAGACCGACGCCGTCAGCGCGGCCTTGGCCGAGGTGCGCGCAATCCACTCGATGATGTCCGTCCGCTCCAGCTCCGCCGTCACCACGCCGCCGGGCACGATGAGCAGGTCAATGGCCGGATGACTGGCGAATTCGTAATTGGGCTGGAGCAGCAAGCCACCCCGCGCCCGGACCTGCCGCAGCCGGTCCGCGACGGTGAAGACCTCAAACGGCTTGGCCGCCCCAGGACTCAGCCGCCCCTTCATCCGCGACGCCGTCGAGAACACCTCAAACGGCCCGCCCAGATCGAGCACCTCAATCTCGTCGAAGAGGTAAATGGCGACGGTGCGTGTCATAGGCCTTGAAAGTTAGGATCGGGCTCCGCCGCGTGACTTCCGAAGCGCTTCTGATAGCGCGGCGAGTCGGTCTATCTCGGCAATATGCTCCTCGGAATGCTCGTCGAATTTGAACAGCTTTGGTGTCGCGGCCCATTCGGTCACAAATGCATCGCGCCAATTCTGAAGAATCCCATAAAACCTGTCAGCCTCCAGCGTCACGTCTGTAAGGGTGGACGGATCATGATGATAGCCCTCGTTCAAGCTTCTGAAACCAATCAGGCGAACGCGAATACCCACATCGAATTGCAGCACGTGACTCCAGTCATCAAACGCCTCGTCGCCATCAGGTGCCCATGCAAGATGATTTGAGTAGATGAGATCGTGAAACTTAGGTTGCTGGATTCCAAAATAATAATTCCCTTCTTGGTCGGGGGCGTAGATTGCGTCACGATAAGCGTCTGCAATTCTGCCAGCATTATCTTCGGTGACAAAAGGCGCGGTGTGGCGACCGCGCCGAGCTATTCTGTCTTCAACATCACCGAAAGAGCAGGCCAACCAAGTCGCGTTAGGTTCACGAACTCCATAGCAACGACCTCCAATGTGAATTACGAAATATCCAAACGCGCGTGCGCCCAACTCCTCGTATGCGAGGCTGATCTGGGACTCAATGGCAAATTGAGTTGGGTCGCCTATCAGCATGATTGCGAGTCTTGAGAGTTTCCCGCGGTAAACGGCCCGCAAACACTTCGTTCTAGCTTGCCGGGCGCTTCGTTCCAGTCACGTTGGAGCCCGCGCGCAGGCGCGAGCCGCTGCCATGACTGACAACAAGCGGAATCCCCTGATGGTCACTCTCTAAGCGGAGCTGCTTCGCGACACGACGGAACGCGCGCATGGCTGGCGCTATGAAGTCATCCTGCTTCTGTTGGCTGTGGCCGTTCTTCTTCATGGCTGGATTAGCATAGTCCTCAACCAATCAGCGGAACAAGTCCGCGATTCACCCAGCAGACTTGGCGGGCTGGTTTCATTGTCCCAAACAGCCCAGCGGTCGGCGAGCGGGGCGTAGTCTTTCGCCAGATGGACGAGGCTGCGAGGGAACCGGCGGCGGATGTCTTGCGTCGGGACATGATGACCGCCCTGCTTCACCCGGTTGCGCACGCGGGCGATGGCCATGGCCGGATTGGGCAGCCAGAGGTAATGGAGTTCAATCTGGTAGCCAGCGGCCTTCGCCTGTCTGAACAGCCGAATGTAGGTCCGTCCGCTGAGAGTGCTTTCCAAGGCGAAGGTTTCTCGGCGTGCGACCAAGGAACGAAACTCGGTCAACAGCAGCCGGGCTGCCTGGGCAGCTCCGGCCTGCACATTGAACGGGGAAAGTCCTTGGGCGATAAGGTCGGCATTCAGGAAGTTGAGGCAGTTCACCTCCTTCGGCAGAAACTCGCGCGCGAAGGTGGTCTTGCCAGCCCCGTTGCAGCCGGCGATCAGGTAGATCGTGGGCTTCGGTGCTGGCATGGCGTGATCGGTTCCGACGGGCGGCCGGTGGTTCACGCCGAGCGGGGGCTCGGCGCTCCGGCTACTTGAGCTTCGCGAGATTGTTCGAGCCGTTCACCGTCGAGTTCACGCGCAGGCGCAGGCCGTTGAGGCGGATGAAGCCGGTGGCATCGTCCTGATTGTAGGCCTTGGTCGGGTCGGCCTCCATGGTCGCGATGTGCGGGTTATACATGGAGAACTGGCTCTTGCGGCCGGCCACGTAGAGGCCGCCCTTGTAGAGCTTCACGCGCACGGTGCCGGTGACGTTCTTCTGGCTCTCTTCGACGTAGGCCTGGAGCGCGAGCCGCTCGGGGGCATACCAGAAGCCGTTGTAAACCAGCTCGGCATACTTGGGGATGAAGGCGTCGCGCTGATGCATGACCTCGCGGTCCATGGTCAGGCTCTCCATCTGGCGGTGCCCGTAGTGCAAGATGCTGCCGCCCGGCGTCTCATACACGCCGCGGCTCTTCATGCCCACGAAACGGTTCTCCACCATGTCCACGCGGCCCACGCCGTGTTTGCCACCGAGCTTGTTCAGCGTCTTCATCACCTGCAACGGCGTGAGCTGCTTGCCGTTCACGGCCACGCAGTCGCCCTTCACGAAGTCGAGCGTGACGTATTCCGGTTTGTCCGGCGCGTCCTCGGGCAGCACGGAGAGCGTGGTGAAATACTCGCGGTTCTTCAGGTCGAAGGAGTCATACCACGGGTCTTCCAGGATGCCGGCCTCGTAGGAGATGTGCAGGAGGTTGCGGTCCATCGAGTAGGGCTTCTTGGCGCTGGCCTGCACGGGGATGCCCTTGGCGGCGCAGTAATCAATCATCTGCTGCCGGCCGGGGAAGTCCTTGCGATACCGCTCGTCGCGCCACGGAGCGATGATCTGCAGCTCGGGCGCGAGCGCGGCGGCGGTCAGCTCGAAGCGCACCTGGTCGTTGCCCTTGCCGGTCGCGCCGTGCGCGATGGCGTCGGCCTTTTCGGCCTTGGCGATCTCCACCATGCGCTTGGCGATGAGCGGACGGGCGATGCTGGTGCCGAGGAAATACTGGCCCTCGTAGATCGCCCCGGCGCGGAGCATCGGATAAATGAAGTCGCTGGCAAATTCCTCCTGCAGGTCATCAATGTAGATCTTGGACGCACCAGTCTTCCGGGCCTTCTTTTCGAGGCCCTTGAGCTCGTCTTCCTGGCCGATGTTGGCGCAGAAGGCGATCATCTCGGCGTTGCCGTAGGTGTCCTTGATCCAGGAGAGGAGGACGGAGGTGTCGAGGCCGCCCGAGTAAGCGAGAACGATTTTCATGTGATCAATGCCAGTTCAAATCAGGGCGGGACTAAACGGCAAGCGGCGCGGGGTGAAAAGCAGAAAGTGCGCTCCGGAAGGCCAGACCCGAACGGAGGGTTGACGCGAATTCTGCGAATTATCGCGAATGAGACCGGCCAGGAAATTCGCGCCAATTCGCGGAATTAGCGTCAGATGCCTTTTGCAGTGCCCTCCGAGCGTTGCTGCGGCCGAACGCCCGGCCGCGATTTTACTTCGCCAAGATCTGCTCGGCGGGCGGCGGCGGGTTGACGGTGGCCGGCTTCCGTTTGAACAGCAGCGCGAAGTCGTCGAGATAGGAATAAACCACCGGCGTCACCAGCAGCGTGAGCAGGAGGCAGAGGGTCTGGCCGCCGATCACCACCACGGCCACCGCGCGGCGCTCTTCCGCGCCCGGGCCGGTGCCCAGCGCGAGCGGGATCATGCCGGCCACGAGCGTGAGCGTGGTCATCAGGATGGGCCGTAATCGGTCGCGGTTGCCGTCCATGATGGCCTGCAGGCGCTCCATGCCGTGCTGACGCAGCGTGTTCATGTGGTCAATCTGGAGAATGGCGTTCTTCTTCACGACGCCAAAGAGCACGAGGAGGCCCAGCGCGGAGTAGAGGTTCAGCGTGTTGTTCGTCACCCACAGCGAGAAGAGCGCGAAGGGCAGCGAGAGCGGGAGCGACAGCAGGATGGTGAAGGGGTGGACCAGGCTCTCGTATTGCGAGGCCAGGATCATATACATGAAGATGACGGAGAGCAGGAACGCCCAGAGGAACTCGGAGAAGGTGCGCTCCAGCTCGCGGCCGCGGCCGGAGACCTTGCTCGTGTAGGTGGGCGGCAGGTTCATCGCCTTGAAGGCGGCCTCCAGCGCTTCCAGGCGGTCCTTCAGCGCGTAGCCGGGGGCGATGCTGCCACGGATGCTCACCTGCCGCTGCCGGTCCAGCCGGTCAATGCGCGACGCGGTCTGGCCCTCGACGATGTCCACCACGTTGTCGAGCCGCACGAGGCCGCCGCCCTGGCGCGGGACGAAGATGCGGGAGATGGTGTCGCGGTCGTTGCGCTTGCCGTCGGCGAGGCGCAATTGCACGTCGTAGTCATCGCCCACGCTGGCATCGCGGAAACGGGAGACGCGGTCATCGCCGCCCACCATGATGCGCAGGGCGATGGCGATGTCCTCGACCGAGACGCCCAGTGCGGCGGCGCGCTCGCGGTTGACGTGGACGCGGAACTCGGGCTTGTCGAGCCGGAGCGTGGTGTCGGCGTCGGCCAGGCCCAGCTCGGCGGAGCGGGAGCGGAGTTCCTCGGCATACTTCGAGAGGGATTCGAGGTCGGGGCCGAGGATGGAGAAATCAATTTCAAAGTTCGCGCCGCCGAGGCTGATGGAACCGGAAGACGGGCGGGCGGAGACGCGCACCCCGGGGATTTTCCGCAGCCGGGTGCGGACCTCCTGCAACACGTCGCGCTGGGAGTAGTTGCCCTTGAAGGCGTCCATCGGGTGCCAGGAGAGGAGCCGCGACCACATGAAGACGCGCTCGCTGTGCGGCGCGAGGCGGACGTAGTAGCGGGCGATGTTCGCCCCGCCGATGCGGCTGGAGCCGATGCCGCCCTGCACGATGCGGAGCTGCGGCATGGCCAGCAGCTCGCGCTCGGCCATGAGCGAGACCTCGTCCATCTGCGTGAGGCTGGTGCCCTCCTTCGCCGTGAGGCCGATCTCGAACTCACCCTCGTCAGTGTTGCCCGGGGTGAACTCCTGCTGCAGCGCCCGGTAGAGCGGCACGGAGGAAGCCATGACCAGGATGGCGAGGATCAGGACGGGCAGGCGAAATCTCATGCAGAGCCCCAGCACCTTCATGTAGAGGCCTTCCATCCAGCCGTAGAAGCCGCCACGTGACTGCGGGCCGCTATGCCCCTTCCCGTCCCCGAGGTTGAAGAGCCGCGCGCTCATCAACGGGGTGAGCGTGAAGGACACGAGCAGGCTGACCATCACCGCCACGCCCGCCGTGATGCCGAACTGGTAGAGGAACCGCCCCGCGATGCTCGACATGAAGGACACCGGCACGAAGATGACCACCAGGCTCAGCGTGGTGGCCAGCACGGCGGTGCCGATCTCCTTCGTCGCCTCCCGCGCGGCGTCAAACGGATGCATCTTCTTCTCCTCGATGAAGCGGAAGATGTTTTCGAGCACCACGATGGCGTCATCAATGACGATGCCGACCATCAGCACGAGCGCGAGCATGGTGACGCTGTTCAGCGTGAAGTTCAGCGCCCACATCACGCCGAAGGTGGAAACGACCGAGCAGGGAATGGCGACGGCGGCGATGAAGGTCGAGCGCCAGCTCCGCATGAAGGCAAACACGACGAGGCTGGCGAGGATGCTGCCCAGCACGAGGTGGACGTTGATCTCGTGCAGCGCCTCGTAGATGTAGCGGGACTGGTCCTCGATCACCTCGAACTTGATGTCCGTCGGGAGCTGGGCCTGGATGCCGGGCAGTTTTTTCTTCACCGCCTCGATGACCTCGACCGTGTTGGCGTCCGCCTGGCGCTTGACCACGAGGGTGACTGACGGGCGGCCGTTCAGGCGCGAGACGGTGCGCTGCTCCTTGGTGCCGTCCTCGGCCCAGCCGATGTCCCGGATGCGCACCGGCGAATTGCTGACGGTGGTGATGACGAGATCGTTGAACTCCAGCGCGGTGGTGAGCCGGCCCACGGTGCGGATGGTGTGTTCGCGGACATTGGAGATGACGTTGCCGCCAGGGATATTCGCGTTTTGCCGGGCGACGGCGTCGCGCACGACGGTAATGGGGATCTGGTAGGCCGCGAGACGGTCGGGGTCCACCCAGATGCTGATGGCCCGCTGGAGGCCGCCGGTGATCTCCACCTCGCCCACGCCGAGGGCGCGTTCGAGCTGCACCTTGACTATCTTGTCCGCCAGTTCGGTCAGCTCGCGCTGCGAGCGGTCGCCGGAGAGCGAGACGGTGAGGACGCCGTTGCGCTCGGTGTCAAACTTGGTCACCTGCGGCGGGTCGGCATCGCGCGGCAGCTCGTTGCCCATGGTCGAGACGCGGTTGCGGACATCCTCGAGGGCCTCGTTGACCTTGCGGCTGAGGTCGAACTGGATGATGACGAAGGAGCTGCCGACGCCGGAGATGGAGCGGAGTTCCGTGATGCCCTCGACGGTGTTGACCTGCTCCTCGATGGGCTGGGCGATCAGCGACTCGATCTCGACCGGCGACGCGCCGGCCAGGCGGGTGCCCACATAAATCTGCGGGATGTCCACCGGCGGCGAGCGGTCCACCCCGAGCTTGAGGTAGCCCGCGATGCCGACGACCACGAAGGCCAGCACGATCATCGTGCCGAAGACCGGGCGGCGGATGGAGATTTCAGCGAGTTTTTGCATGACCAGCGGGCAGGCTCACTGGGCGCCGGAGGCAGGGGCCTTGTCCGGTTCGGGTTCGGTGGTCCCCGGCCGCTTCTTCCCACCGGCGGGCGGAGCGGGCGGGGCGTTGAGCGTGACCGGCTGGCCATTTTGCAGGCTGCCGGGGCTCAGGACCACGAGATCCCCCGGCTTGAGACCCTTGGCAATCTCGATGAAATCTCCCGCCCGCCGGCCGGTCACGATGTTCTTCTCCGCCGCCTTGCCATCCTTCACGAGGAAGATCTTCTCCATGCCGGCGAAGGTGACGAGCGCGTCCTTGTGGACGGTCGTGGTCGGCTCGTTTTCGGCGAGGACAATGTCCGCGCGGGCGAAGGCACCGGGCCGCAGCAAGCCCTGGCCGTTCGGGATGTCCGCCTCGACGATGAGCATCCGGCTCACCTCGGTGATGGCCGGGCTGAGGCGGGCGATGGTGCCGGTGTAGTGGTTCGTGTCGCCCTCGATGGCGAGGCGGACCTTCTGGCCGGGCCGCACGCCGGCCGCAGTGCGTTCCGGCACCTCGATGCGCAGCCGCAGCGGGTCCACCTTCACGAGGGTGACGACCCGGGCGGAGCTGTCCAGGAACTCGCCCGGGCTGGCCCGGCGCTCCTGCACGATGCCATCAAACGGAGCCATGATCTTCGTGTCCGCGAGCTGCTGGCGGGCGATGTCCACCTCGACGCGGCGCTGCTGAAGCACGCCCTGCCGCTGGCGGATGTCTTCGAGGGCTTCAAGGTGGCGGTTGAAGGCGATTTCGTAATTGGCCTCGGTCACTTCCAGCTCGGACTGGGGGCTGATGCCGCGTTTGGCCAGCTCACGGATGCGGTCACGCTGTTTTTGGGATTCGAGCAGCGACGCCTTCGCCTGCCGCACGGTGCTGGTTTCCTCGGCATTCACCTTGTCATCCGCCCCGGCCAGCGTGAGGCCCAGCCGCGCCCGGGCCTGGGCCAGCAGCGCCTCGGCGGATTTGAGCTTCAATTCGTAGTCCGCCGGCTCGACCTGCGCGACCATCTCACCCTTCTTTACCCGCGTGCCCAGATCCACGCTGAGGCTCTGCAGCCGGCCGGAGACCTTCGCGCTCAATGTGGCCTGCTCGATGGCCGCCAGCGCCCCGATGACCGACACGGCGCGCTCCATCGGCCGGGACTCGGCGGCGGCGGCCTTGACGGCCCGCGCGGGCAGCACCGGGGCGGCCTTGACGTCCTTCTTGCCGCCCTTGGAAGCATCCGGCGGATTGCAGCCGGCCAGCAGGAGGGCGGCGAGAAACGGAGTGAACGTATGCCTGGTCACGAGAGTTTGAAAAGATAGCCCGAGGTCGGAGTGGTGGCGAACGGATTTTGGGTCACTTTTTGGCGGCGCAGACGGGGCAGGTTCCCAGCACGGGCTTCAGTTCCGGACGCGAGGCGAGGAATTCGTGCAGCCGCTGCGTGCTGGCCGGATTGTTCTGGATCGTGTCGCACGCGCCGCAGAAAGGCAGCGCTGCAGCGAGCGATCGCAGTTCATGCTGCATGGCCAGGACACGCTGCGCGACGCGGACGCGGCAGCGGAGCATCTCCGGCTCGAAGGGTTTCACGATGAAGTCGTCCGCGCCGGCCGACATGCTGGTGACGAAGTTCTTCAGCCCGTCCAGCGCCGTGACCATCATGATGTAGGTGTAGCCGGGCCGGTGGACGGCGGCGGCCCGGACGCGGCGGCACAACTCCAGCCCGTCCATCTCCGGCATCATCCAGTCCGAGATGAGCAGGGGGATTTCCTCGCGTTCGAAAATGTTCCAGGCCTCCAGGCCGTTTTCCGCGAGGAGCACCTCGAAATCCATCTCCTCCAAGATGACGCGCATGAGGCTGCGGGAGACACGCGAGTCGTCGGCGACAAGTATTTTCATAGGCGGAGCGTCGGGCCGCACAAAGATGCGGCAATCAGTGGTTGAACACAAACTCAACTGTGTTCAACAGGCTCCAGGCGTAGTCTTCGACGCCTTGCTGGCGGTTGGGGCTGGCGGCGAGGTGTTTCACCACCAGTTGCCGCTCCGCGTCGCTGGGCAGGCGGCTGAAAAAGGTGAGATAAAGCTCATCCGCCAGCTTGGCGTTGTCCGGATGCCGCGCGGCCAGGCGCGCAAGCTGGCCGTCCGCGTGGGTAAGCTTGGCCTGGAGGTTCGGGGAGTTCAGCAGGTGCAGCACCTGGGCGATGCTCGCCTCGCCATTGCGCTCGCACTCGCAGGCGGTCACGCGCACGGGGCGGCCGAAGAGCTTGAGGAAATAGTGGGACGTCTGGCTGTCCCAGAGCTGGATGGCACGCGCGCCGGTGGGCACGCCGTCAAACTTCTCCGGCACGCCCGTCACCTGGCACACGGCGTCCAGCAGCACCTCGGCGGGCAGGCGCTTGAAGAGGGCACGAGAGTAGTTCTGCTCGTCCTGCGCGTTGGTGTCGTTGGGTGTCGCGGAAAGTTGATAAGTGCGCGACGCCGTCAGGGTGCGGATGAACTGCTTGAGATCGAAGCGCGCGGACACCATGGCACCGGCCAGCGCGTCGAGCAGCGCGGGGTTGCCCGGCGGGTTCGTGGCCCGCACGTCATCCACGGGCTCGATGACGCCGCGGCCGAAGAAGTGCGCCGTGAGGCGGTTGGCCAGGTTGCGCGCGAACCACGGATTCTCCGGCGCGGTGAACCAGTCGGCCAGCACGCGGCGGCGGTCACCGGTGGTGGTGTCCTTGGCCGGCTCGGAATCCAGCGCGTGCGGCGGGACGTTCTCGCCCGTGCGCGGGTGTTTGGTGGCGGGGTTGCCCTCGGCCAGCAAGGCCTCGCCTTGCGCGCCCTTGCGGATGTTCACCTGCGCGAACAGGCCCGACATGCCGTAGTAGTCCGTCTGGCTCCAGCGGTCGAAGGGATGGTGATGGCACTCCGCACAGGCGAGGCGGATGCCGAGGAAGACCTGCGAGACCGCGTTGGCCATGTCGCCGGGGCGGGTGACTACCTTGTAGAAGTGGCCGGCGGGCGCGTCATCCAGCGGCCCCTCGGCGGTGAGCAGAGCGCGGGCGAACTGGTCGAGCGGGCGGTTCGCGGCGAACTGCTCACGAATCCACCGATAGTAGGCGTAGGCATCCCGCTGGCCGAGCTTCTGCCGGTCCACCCGCAGCAGGTCCGCCCACTTGAGCGCCCAGAAGTCGGCGAACTCAGGCCGGGCGAGCAGTGCGTCCACGAGCCGGGCGCGCTTGTCCGAGGCTTTGTCCGCCAGGAAACGGCGTGACTCGTCCGCCGTGGGCAGCGTGCCGATGACGTCGAGGTGCGCGCGGCGAAGGAAAGTGGCGTCGTCGCAGACCTCGCTTGGGCGCAGGTTCAATTTCTTCAGGTGCGCGTTGACGTGCCGGTCCACGAAGTTGAACTCCGCGAAGCCCGTGTTCCCGACCGGCTTGCCCGGACGCGGCACAATGGCCATGAACGACGTGACCTCGCCGAGGTAGCGCGCCATCACCGAGGTCTGCCCCGGCAGCGAGCCGATGCTCACCGCGCCGTGCTCGTTCACCTTCGCGAGCGAGTCGTTGTTCGATTGAAAGACACACAGGTGCGTCACGTCCGCCTTGCGCCCGTCGCTGTAGGTGGCGTTGACCCGGAGCTGGATCTGGCTGCCCGGCGCGAGGATGCGTTCACGGGGCTCGAGTTCCACCCGCACGACGCGCGCATCATTCGTTGAACCAAACGGCGTGCCGGCAGCGAGCCAGGCGCGAATGATCTCGTAGGACGGCGTGCCCACGGGGATGCGTGCCCCGCCCTGGTGCGGCATCGTGCCGCTGGCCTTGGCGAGAAAGAGGCTCTGCTCGGGAGCGGCAGCCGAGACGCGCCGGCCCTTGCTCTCGGCGGTGAACGCGCGGTAGTCCGCCAGCGCATCGTAGCCGAAGACGGAGAGCTTGAAGCCGTTCTGCCCCTCGGCCTTGCCATGGCATTGCGAGGCGTTGCAGCCATGCCGCGTGAGCAGCGGGCTGATGTCGTTCTCGAAATTGAAGGAACGCGCCGGGGCGGGCTTGGCGGGCGCGGCACCGACCGCCACTGCCATGGCGAGCAGAGCGACCGCGAACAGCGGTTGGAGCAGCGATTTCAAAAGTTTTACGATGGATGTCTGACGGCGGCCTGAGAAGGTCGCTTCAAGCGCACTGCGACGGAATGTGGCGCGATGCCCTCCTCGCAAACACAACCCGAATTTGACCACAGAGCCGCGATGAACACAGAGAAGGAACGGCCAAGGAAACGCACAAGGCTCAACCTCCAACGTCCAGCGGGGTTTTGTGCGAGATTGAGTGTGGGACATTGAGCGTTTGTCTTCCTCTGTGTTCATCGCGTCTCTGTGGTCAAAAATGAGTTCTGAAAATCTTCTCAGATCGCAAAGAGGCTGTGGGATACGCGGGATTCCAATAGCAGCAGTTCTCTGCGGCCCTCCCGCGTTCTCAGCGTCTCTGCGTTAAAGAAAATGCTGCCGTGCCATTCCGGCTCAAGCCAGCCGCTCCGCGCCCGCATACACATTCATCCCCTCACCCCGCAAGAAACCTACCAGCGTCTGCCCGCTCTGCCGCGCGAACTCCACCGCCAGACTGGACGGCGCGGAGACGGCGGCGATGACCGGCACCCGGGCGGCCAGCGCCTTCTGCAAGATCTCAAACGACGCCCGCCCGCTGACCAGCAGGACGTGATCGGCGGGCGGGAAGGGGCCGTTGAGGAAGGCCCAGCCCAGCACTTTGTCCACGGCGTTGTGCCGGCCCACGTCTTCGCGCAGGACGAGGAGATCGCCGGTGGAGGTGAAGAGCGCGGCGGCGTGCAGGCCGCCGGTCTGGTCGAAGGTGGCCTGTTGCGCGGCGAGCTTCTGCGGGAGCTGAAGCAGGATTGCAGGTGCCATGCGAATGGAGGAACTGACCGGCGGAAAGTGCTGGTGGACGGACTCGATGGTCGCCTTGCCGCACAACCCGCAAGACGACGAGGCGAAGACATGCCGCGTAAGCTGCTCGAAGTCCACGACTACCGACGGCGCAAGAAAGACGTTCAGCGTGTTGCCCAAGTGCGCCGCCTCGCCTTGCTGGCAGTGGGCGATCTCGATGATGTCCTCTCGCCGCTGAACCAGCCCCTCCGTCAGCAGGAACCCGGCGGCCAGTTCTGCGTCGTGGCCCGGCGTGCGCATGGTCACGGCGACGCTTTGACCGCGCACGCGAATCTCCAGCGGCTCCTCGCGGGCCAGCGCGTCCATCTCCCACCGCGGCTCCGCGCCCCTGCGCCAGCGGAGGATCTCGGTGCGGGAGATTTCGGGGGAGTCAGGCATGGGGCAACCACGAATGGACACGATTAGACACGAATGAAGACGGGGAGTTTGACGCGAATTTCGCGAATTGCCGCGAATTGGGACAGGCCGTTTTCCCATTCGCGACAATTCGCGCAATTCGCGTCAAGTTCCCTGCCTTCTCCTGATTTGGGTCTACAAGCATCTCAAAACCAGTTGTAGTTGAAGCTGATGCTCACGCGCTCTGCGGCGACTGGGTTGGCCGGGACTTCGTGACGGAGCCAGCTCTCGAAGAGGATCACGTTGCCCGCCTCCGCCGCGTAGTGGGCGAACGTCTGGTTCTCCCGGCTCGCCCCGGCCTTGCGCGGCGGCGCGGCCATGAAGCGGTCCAGGCGCGGGTCCTCGAACTTGATCGCCGGGCATCCCTTGGGCGTCTTCACATAGAAAGTGCCGCTGATCGTCGAGGTGGGATGCAGGTGCAGGCCGTGCGCGGTCTGGCGCGGCATGATGTTCACCCAGCAGTCGGTCATCTCCAGCCGGCGGTTCGTGAGATCGAAGTCCAGCTTGCGCGCGAAGGCCTTCACATGCCGGTCAATGCGCCGCTGCAGTTCGGTGAACGTGGACGAGAACTGGTGCAGCTTGTCCAGCGAACCGTAGGTGGTGAAGCCGCCGGGGTAGTTCTGCTTCGACCACTTTTGCCCGTCGCGGTCGAAGTCGCGGAGTTGATAGGCCTCCTTGAGCAGTTCCGCGTTGAAGCGCGCCGCGCCCGTGCGGAGCAACGGGGCGCAGTAGATGAACGTCGGGAACCAAGCTTTGATGCGCACGCGAGGAAACTACCAAGCCACCGCCCCAAAGAACACCGGAAAGCCCCGCCCTCCCGTAGGAGACGACGTGAGGAGTCTCACGCTTTCTGAGGAGCACCCAAAGATTTGGGAAAGACAAAGATTTCAAACGGAGATCGGCAGGAGGAACTGCATTTCAGCCAAGTCCACCACCGTAGGGTTCCGTGGCACTATCTTCGGCAATCTTTGTCTTTCCCAAATTTTTGGGGAGTTCCTTTCAAATTCAATATCAGAGACTCCTCACGTCGTCTCTTACGAGGCCGGGGGGCGAGCTTGCCTGCCAACGCGCTCGGAGCCGACTTCCCTCTCCCCTCAACAGGGAGAGGGATTGAGGGTGAGGGGTGGGAGGTCGATATGGCGGGCGAATACAAACAGATTTATGCGGCAGGCTCTTTCTGCGATGGCAGCCCCATCGGCCTTTCCACCCCTCACGGCACGGGGCATAGACATGGGTGACAACGAGGGCATAGACATGGG
>CAZCBE010000062.1:0-39722 GCA_964496695.1 uncultured Klebsiella sp. | reverse complement strand
AAGGGGCTGGATGAAATTGTTGGCGGACTGAACACCGACGAACTGTCCGCCGGGGCGACCGAAGGGCTGCCCGGCGGAGCCGAGAAGAAAGAAGAAACCAGGGCCGCAGCCGCCGTGGTGCTCACTGTGCCCGCCCGGGCTTCCAAGGCTTTCAGCTCGGCATCAAGCCGGCTAGCCGACGTAAAATCACCCTTCTCCAACGCCTTAAGATACTGCTGACGTGTGGCTTCGATCTGCTGCTGGGTGGGCCGGGCCTCTGCCGCAGACGGTCGCGCGACGGACGACAGAAGGAGCGTCAGAATGATTGCCGCGCGCAGGAGGGTGCTGGTCATGCTCTGTGCTTTGAACAGTGCTGTCGGGCTAAATCTGGGTCTGCCAATCTAATTTCTGCGCGTTTCATGCCACAGATGCGGACTGCAAAGCAAAAACAATTTACGGAGGCTGATGCCTGACCACCTCAGCCCAAGCGGGTCGGCGCGGGCCGCAGCGCGATTTTCAGACCACCCTCGCCGGACAGTCCCGCCTCAAAAACGGTCGGAGCCATGTCCTGTCCGCAGGCCTGCCACCCGGACGGGCCGGATGGCTCTACGGCTGAACCACACGCTCCGCTGTCATTCAAAACCAGCACGCAAGCGCCTCCGCATTCGCCCGCGCACCCATTTTAAGTTGGACATTAGGGACTTGGACGGAATCATCAGCCCGTCAGCGGACCGGTTCATCATGCGCACACCGCGAGTTCTAATCGTTGAGGACAGCCCCGAGATGGCCGACTTGCTGGCGATTTCCTTGCAGGCCGACGGCATCGAGTCGGAAATCGCTCCGGAAGGCCAGAAAGCCCTCGCCCTCGCCCGCTCCAAGTCCTTTGACCTCATGCTGCTGGACTTGGGCCTGCCGGACATGGACGGTCTGGACGTGCTGGGGATCCTCCGCGCCGATCCGCAGTGGAAGAACCTGCCCGTCATCGTCATCACCGGTCGCGACCGCACCGAGGACAAGCTCCGCGCCTTCAACCTCGGCGCGGTGGACTACGTCAACAAGCCCTTCAACTTCCTCGAAGTCCAGGCCCGCATCATCGCCACGCTCAAGCGCAAATCCGCCGCCGACGACGCCGAGCAGGCCGTGGCCCAGGAACGCCAGCGCACGCACGACGAACTGCTCCGCATCGGCCGGGCCGTGGACGCCGCCGGTGACGCCGTCGCCATCCTGAACCCGGAAGGCCGCATCACCTACGTCAACGAGGCGTGCCTGGATTTCTTCGGGCTGACCGCCACGGAGTTCCAGGTGTCCGAGCGGCACCGCCGGCTGTTCAACAAGCCGGAGTTGTGGGATGAAATCTGGCGCACCTGCGAAGATGGCGGCGCGTGGAGCGGCGAGGTGGAGATGCACGCAGCCGGCGAACGCCTGGCCCCGACGCTCTGCCGGGCCGACGCCATCCGCGACGAGCGCCGGGCCTTCCTCGGCGTCGTGCTGATCTTCACGGACATCACCCAGCGCAAGCGCCTTGAGGAGGACCTGCTCTACCTCGCCAACCACGACCCCCTCACCGGCCTGCACAACCGCCGGTTCTTCCTCGAACTCCTCCAGAGCGCCGTGGACAAGGCCGCACGCGGAGCCCACAGCTTCCTGCTCTACCTCGACCTCGACAATTTCAAGGTCGTGAACAACTCGCTCGATCACCAGGCCGGTGACCGCCTGCTGGTGGAGGTGGCGCGCAAGCTCCGCGACCAGCTCCGGCCCGGCGACGAACTGGCCCGGCTCGGCGGCGACGAGTTCACCGTGCTGCTGAATGGCGCGGACGAGAAGGCGGCCGCACAGTTCGCCCGGCTGCTCGTGCAGATCTTCGATGAGTCGCGCTTCAAGGAAGGCGGCCGGACCTTTTGCTGCACCGCGAGCATCGGCCTGTCCCGCATTGACGGGGCCGTCACCGCCGAGGACGCGCTCTCACACGCGGACTCCGCCTGCTACTATGTGAAGACCCACGGGCGCAATGGCTACGAAGTCTTCCGCCCCGACAATCAGGCCATCGCCCAGCTCAGCACCGAGGCCGGCTGGTCCATCCGCATCAAGGACGCCCTGCGCGAGCACCGCATGGAGATGTGGCTACAGCCCATCCTGCCGTTGCGCCTGGATGGCCGCGCCTACTTCGAGGCGCTCGTCCGCCTGCGTGATCCCGACGGCAAGATCATCATGCCCGGGCAGTTCCTCTCCGCGGCGGAGAACTTCGGGAACATGCAGCAGATTGACCAGTTCGCGCTCTACGAGTCCATGAACCTGCTGGCGGCGCACCCGAAGCTGTCGCTCTCCATCAACCTCTCCGCGCGCACGCTGAACAACGCGCACCTGCCCGTCATCGTCGAGCGCCTGCTCACCGCCTCGAACATCGCCCCCGAGCGCGTGCTCTTCGAGATCACCGAGACGGCGATGATCCAGAACCTCCAGCACGCGCGGCAGCTCGTCACCGCGATCAAGCAGCTCGGCTGCCGCTTCGCGCTCGATGACTTCGGCGCCGGCGCATCCTCCATGCTCTACCTGCGCGACCTGCCGGTGGACGTGCTGAAGATTGACGGCAGCTTCATCCGCTCGGTGGACGTGGACCCGATCAACCGCGCGCTGGTGAAGTCCATCAACGAGATCGCGCACATCCTCGGCAAGCAGACCGTCGCCGAATACGTCGTGAGCGCCGCCGTCCTGCAGGTGCTCAAAACCATCGGTGTGGACTACGTGCAAGGCTGGCACGTCTGCGAGCCCGCCCCGCCGGACCACTTCTTCAAGCTCGGTCTCGAAAACGTCACCCTGCCGAAGGCGTGACAGCGGCGCGCGGCGTTCACGCCGCAGAAGGCCACGCACGCAATCGTGCATTCGAATCACTGCTGACGTGCCCGCGATGCTGCGGCCTGAAGGCCGCGCTCCTCCGCGTCAAGCCAGCAGCTTTTGGATCAGCTCCCCATGCACGTCCGTGAGCCGGTAGTCCCGGCCTTGGAAGCGGAAGGTGAGCTTGAGGTGGTCCAGCCCAAGCAGGTGCAGGATGGTGGCGTGGATATCGTGGACGTGGCAGCGGTCCTGCGCGGGGCCGAAGCCCAACTCATCCGTCTCACCGATGGTCTGGCCGCCTTTGATCCCACCGCCCGCGAACCACATCGAGAACGCGTCAATGTGATGGTTGCGCCCGGTCTTGTCGCGGTTTTCGCCCATCGGCGTGCGGCCAAATTCGCCGCCCCAGATGACGAGCGTGTCTTCGAGGAGACCCCGCGCTTTCAAGTCCTTCACCAGTGCGGCACAGGCCTGATCCACGTCCTTCACGACCTTCGGAAAGTCATCTTCCAATGTCTCGCCAGGACCGCCGTGGCTGTCCCAGTTGGTGTGGTAGAGCTGCACGAAGCGCGTGCCGCGCTCGATGAGCCGCCGCGCCAGCAGGCAGTTCCGCGCGAAGGACGGCTTGGCCGGGTCCACGCCGTAAAGATCGAGCGTGGCCTTGCTTTCGCCGGAAATATCAATCAGCTCGGGCGCGCTGGACTGCATGCGATACGCCATCTCGTAGGCGGAGATGCGCGTGTTGATCTCGTCATCGCCGGTCGCGACGAGGCGCTGGAGGTTCAAGTCACGCACTGCATCGAGCGTGCGGCGCTGGCGATCGGCGGTGATGCCGGCGGGGCTGGTGAGATTGAGGATCGGCTCGCCCTGCCCGCGCAAGGGCACGCCCTGAAAGGTCGTCGGCAGAAAGCCGCTGCCCCAGTTCACCGCACCGCCGCGCGGACCGCGAGGACCGCTCTGCAACACGACAAATCCCGGAAGATCGTTCGCCTCGCTGCCGATGCCGTAAGTCGCCCACGCGCCGAGGCTGGGCCGGCCGAACTGCCCCGCGCCGGTGTTCATGAAGAGCTTGGCCGGCGCGTGGTTGAAGAGATTGGTCGCGCAGGTCGTGACCACCGCGATGTCGTCCGCGATGCCGTTGGTGTAGGGGAGCATGTCGCTGATCCAGGTGCCCGCCTGGCCGCGCCGCTCGAAGTGCTTGCGCGTGCCGAGACACTTGACGCCGTGGCTGCTGCCCATGAACGCGAAGCGCTTGCCCTCGATGTAGCTCTGCGGAATCGGCTGGCCGTTCAGCGCGACGAGCTTGGGCTTGTAGTCGAACAGTTCCAACTGGCTCGGCCCGCCGGCCATGAAGAGGTAGATGACGCGCTTGGCCTTCGGCTCGCTTTGCCCGCCCTTGGGCGCAAAGGGATTCACCAGCACCGGCGCGTTGGCCTGCGCCTTGTCCACCATCAGTGAGGCGAGCGCAACGGAGCCGAGGCCCATGCCGCAGCGGTTGAAGAAATGCCGGCGCGTGGTGGCGAGCAGCGGGTGAGAGGGGGAGGTCATGGTCAAAAATCCAAAATCCAAGGTCCAAATTCCAAATAAATTCCAAAGTTCAAACTCCAATGATCAAAGGCCCTCGCGCGTCTGCCTGCGCTGGAGGCCTGAACATTGTAGTTCTGGGCTTGGGATTTCATTTGTTCTTCATCGTCGAGAGGATGCGAATCAGTTCGGTTGTCTCCCTCCACAAACCGCGGGCCTCGTCGGCCAACTGAGGTTCGGAAGCAACGACTGCCCGGAGGAACAAGCGCGTTTCCTTCGCTTCTTTCAAGCAGCGGCTGATGCTAAACCGGAAATCCTTCTTGGAAACCGATTCGCTGGCTTCGCAAAAATTTGCCGGAACACTCGTGCCCGCACCCACCAGTTGGTCAATCAACCGATTGTTGGTTGGATCGCGGGGGATGCGCTTGCTGAAGCGCACGATTGCCTCACCGAATTGCGCGCTTCGTTCCTGGAAATCAAAGGGCCGCCCGCTGTCCCCATTCGGCTGCCCCACGCCAGCCCGATAAACAGGTGCATTCTCACGCAGAACCTCGCAATCCACTGTTTCCTCCCACCAGCGCAGCCCCATGCTTTCGCCATTTCGCGTCCCTGCCATCCCACGCTCTTGGAGCTTGGAGCTTGGAGCTTCTTTGGAACTTGGATCTTGGGATTTGGAGCTTCTCATCATTCCCTCGTGATCGTCTCGTCCAAGTTCAACAGCACCCTTGCCACGGTCGTCCACGCCGCGAACTGCTTCGGCTCCACGCCCGCCGGAGCTTTCACGGCCTTGGCTTCGGCATCGGTCACGCTGGCGGTTTCGGCTTTCAACAAATCACCGAGCCGGCTGGCTTCGGTCGCGCTGGGCTTGCGCGCGAGGCAAAGGCGGAAGGCGTGTTCGAGCCGGGCCGTGTCACCGGCCGGGGCTTCCTTGAGCACGCGGGTGGCGAGGTTCTCGGCGAACTCGAAAAAGGCCGTGTCGTTCAGGAGCGCGAGAGCCTGCAATGGCGTGTTGCTGCGGATGCGGCGCGTGCAGGTGCTGTAGCCGTCGGGCGCGTCGAAGACGTTCATGGAAGGCGGCGGCGTGGCGCGATAATAAAAGGTGTAGAGACCACGGCGATAGCGGTCGGGACCGGTGCTGGTGGGCCAGGGTTGTTTGCGCTGGCCGAGCGCCATCGCGTTCTCAGGAATCGGCGGATACACGCTCGGCCCGCCGAGCGTGGGCGTGAGCAGGCCGCTTGCGGTGAGACCCACGTCGCGGACGATCTCGGCATCGAGGCGCAGGCGGTTCTGCCGGGCGAGCAGCTTGTTGTTCGCATCCACGCGTTGGAGATCCTCGCGCACGGCGGAGGACTGGCGGTAGGTGGCACTAGTGACGATGAGGCGGTGCAGACCTTTCAAACTCCAAGGTTGAAGAGTTGAAGGGTTGAAGGGTTGAAGGGTTGAAGCGGGTGCCTCTTTAACTTTTGAACCCTTCAACGCTTCAACTCCGGTCGTCGGCTTCATGAACTCCACCGCCAGCCAGTCTAGCAACTCGGAATGCGTCGGCAGCGAGCCTTGTGTGCCGAAGTCATTCTCCGTGTCCACCAGGCCCTTGCCGAAATACTGCTGCCAGACCCGGTTCACGGTGACGCGCGCCGTCAATGGATTCGCTGCGTCCACGATCCAGTGCGCGAGGTCGAGGCGGTTCGGCTCCCGGTCGGCGGCCCCCTTGAACGGGTGCAGTGCGCTGGGGAAATGCGCCTTCACATCACCGCCGTCGCGGGTGAAGTCGCCCTTGATGTGCAGGTAGGTGCGGCGGGCTTTCGCGGCCTCGCGCATGATCATGGTGGTGTCCGCCTTCGGTTTGTCCGCGCGCATTTTCTTGATGGCGGCCTGATGCGTCTTGTTCTCCGGCGCGTTCTCCACGAACGAGGTGACCATCACGAGTTTCTGCGCGTCCGTGCGCTGGGCGGGCGGCGTGTCGAAGACCTCCCGCCAGAGCTGCGGCATGGCCTGCCGCTGCTCGGGCGTCATGCTGGCCTCCCACTTCAACTCGCGCTCAACGATGCCCGCCTCCTTCTTGAACAGGTCGGCAATGTAGCCCGAGACCTTCGCCTCGATGGCCGCCACGCGCTTGGTCTCGTCCGGCGACGTGAGCGGGATGTCCGGCTCGTCCTGGTTGTTCAGCATCGCGAAGAGGCCGAAGTATTCCTTCTGCGCGATGGGGTCGAACTTGTGGTCGTGGCAGTTCGCGCAGGCGATGGTCAGACCGAGCCACGCGTAGCCCGTCGTCGCCACGCGGTCCACGACGGACTCGATGCGGAACTGCTCCTTGTCAATGCCACCCTCCTGGTTGATCTGCGTGTTGCGATGAAAGCCGGTGGCCACCTTCTGCTCCATCGTCGCGTTGGGCAGCATGTCGCCCGCGAGCTGCTCGATGGTGAACTGGTCGAACGGCAGGTCGCGGTTCAGCGCGGCGATGACCCAGTCCCGGTAGCGCCAGATGCTGCGCGGGGCGTCGATGCTGTAACCGTTCGAGTCGGCATAACGCGCCACATCCAGCCACCAACGCCCCCAGCGCTCGCCGTAGTGCGGCGAGGCGAGCAGTCGCTCGACGAGCTTCTCGTAGGCGTCCGGCGACTTGTCGTTCACGAACGCGTCCACGTCAGCGGGCTTGGGCGGCAGGCCGAGCAGGTCCAGCGAGAGACGGCGAATGAGCGTGACACGGTCGGCCTCGGGGCTGGGAGAAAGTTTCTCCTTAGCCAACCGCGCGTAAATGAACGCATCAATTGGGTGAGTAGTAATTAGTGATTGAGTGTTCAGCGGGTCGGACTTGCCAGCCTTCGGACTAATCACTTCCTTACCAATTACTTTCGGGACTTCGGGCCGCTTCGGCGCCACGAACGACCAATGCGCCTTGCTCCCCGGCTGCTCGTTCGCCGGGGCCTTCGCGCCCTCGTCAATCCACCGGCGCACCAGCGCGATCTGCGCGTCCGGCAGCGGCGGCTTTTTGTAAGGCATCCGGGTGATGTCCTTGTGCGTGCCGGAGATGACTTGGACCAGCAGACTGTCGGAAGATTTGCCGGGCAGGATGGCCGGGCCGCCCTGGCCACCCTTGAGGGCGAACGCCGCTGTGTCGAGCCGGAGGCCATGCTTGGGCTGCGTCGCGCCGTGGCACTGGTAACAGTGCTGGGCGAGCAGCGGCTGGATTTCCTTCACGTAATCCACGGGCGCGGCGGCCAGCGCGGCGGTGGACGCGGCGATGGTTCCGATGACGGCGATAAACTTCATGCAGTGCAATGGCGCAAAAATACACGGGTTCGACTGGCGGGACAGGGGGAAATTCGCGGGGTTTGCCACGCCGGGGGACGCGCAGCCCGGCTCAAATGTCATTGCCCCGCGCGTCGGGTTGGCCTCAGATGTCAGCAACACTCTGCTGCCATGCGCTCTGCCACCGGTATTCTGTTGTCGGCAATCCTGCTGTTGACCAGCCTCGCCGCCGAGACCCTCGCCGCTCCGCCGCCAAACATCGTGCTCTTCCTCGCTGATGACCTCGGCTGGGCGGATGTGCCGTGGCATGGCTCGCCAGCGAAGATGCCGCACCTCGACCAGCTCGCGCGCACCGGCGTGCGGCTGGAGGCGCACTATGTCCATCCCATGTGCAGCCCCACGCGCGCGGCGCTGCTGAGCGGTCGCTACGCCAGCCGCTTCGGCGTCACGGCGGCGCAGAACCAGCGCGCCTACCCGTGGGACACGGTCACGCTGGCGGGCGCGTTGAAGGCGGCGGGCTACGAGACCGCGCTCACCGGCAAGTGGCACCTTGGCTCCAAGCCGGACGAAGGCCCGCAGAAGTTCGGCTTTGACCACGGCTATGGCTCGCTGGCCGGCGGCGTCTCGCCCTACAGCCATCGTTACAAGGAAGGCGAGTTCAGCGTCACCTGGCATCGCAATGGCAAACTCATCGAGGAGGAAGGCCATGTGACCGACCTCATCGCGCGTGAAGCCGTGCAATGGCTGGAGCAGCGCAGCGGCAAACCGTTCTTCCTCTATGTCCCTTTCACGGCCATCCACGTCCCCATCGCCGAACCGGAGAAGTGGCTGCAGGCGAACGCCCATCTCACCGACCTCGCACAACGCCTCCGCGCCGCCAGTGCCTCACACATGGACGACGCCATCGGCCGGGTGCTCGCCGTGCTGGACCGGCGGAAGCTCCGCGACAATACGCTCGTCCTCTTCCTCAGCGACAACGGCGCGCACGGCCCCAGCCCAAACCAAGGCGGGCCCTACCCCGGCGATTACGGGGCGCTGAAAGTCGGCAACGACAACCTGCCCTGGCGCGGCCACAAGAGCGGCGTGTATGAGGGCGGCATCCGCACCCCGGGCATCGCGCACTGGCCGAGCAAGCTGCTCACCCGGCGAAGCATCCACGCCGCTGCACGCCGTGGACTGGATGCCGACGCTCTGCAAATTGGCGGGGGCAAAACCGCCGGGCGACCTGAAGTGGGACGGTGTGGACATCTGGCCCGTGCTCACGCGGCAGGAGAAGTCCTTCCCCACGCGCACGATCTACAGCGCGGGCGTCAGCTTCCGCTCCGCCGCGCTCCGGCACGGAGACTGGAAGCTGGTCGTGAACCGTGTCGCCGAAGGCAAGAAAGGCGCGAAGCAGCCGCCGGCCGAGGAGCTGTTCAACCTCGCCGTTGATCCCTGCGAAACCAAGAACCTGGCGGCTGAAAAACCGGACGTGCTGAAGGACATGAAGCAGCGGCTCGCGGAGATTTCCGCAAGGGACCGGGAGGCGATGGTGAAGGAGTGATGGTTTGCCGCTCGAAGTCCCGCCTTCAGGCGGCGAGGCTATCGAACATCAACGACGCTGCGCGCGAAGCGTCTGGAGGCAAGCTGCGTTCCGCCGGCTGAAGCCGGGACTCCGAACGCTGAGACTTGCCGCCTCAAAACTGGGGGCGTAGAAACTTTGCCGCCGACCATGTCCTTGCGTTCCTCACTCTCCAGCCTGACGGCCGTCGGGCTGTCCACCTTGCTCCTCGCTGGCGCGCTGGCCCAGACCGCGAAGCCGCCGTTGAAGCCGCACCCTGCCGCCATGGCGAATATCCACCCGCCGGGCGAGGTGGACCGGCCCGAGCTGGTGCCCTTCATCGTCGCCGACCCGGCCAAGCTGCCGGGCATCGTGGTGGACGAGACGGCGGCGACGCTCGTGGGCCAGTGGCAATACTCCACGCACACACCGCCCTACGTCGGCCTGGGCTACCTGCATGACTTGAAGGAGGGCAAGGGAACGAAGTCCGTCACCTTCACCCCCGACTTCCCACAGGCGGGCTGGTATGAGGTGCGCCTCGCGCACTGCTACAATGTCCGCCGGGCTACCAACACACCCGTCACCATCCACCACGCCGAAGGCGAGACAAAGCTCCGCATCAACCAGCAGGAGGAGCCGGCGCATGGACGGCTGTTCCGCACGTTGGGAACGTTCCGGTTCGGGGCCGGCACGAACGGCTGGGTGCGCATCTCCAATGAGGGCACGGAGGGGAAGAACGTCATCGCGGATGCGGTGCAGTTCCTGCCGGTGCCGGCGGCCCGGGAGGAAACCAAGCCCCGCTAGTCACCCCGCAGACGCGGGGAAACCGCCGCCCCCCTCCGAAAAACTCCCTTCCGCCCGCAAACTCCATTTGCCAACGCCGCTTGGCGCGGTTAATTGATTCCCTGTCGGACGGGCCTCTGGGTTCACTCTATGTTTCGAGACATTGGCGGACTGGTATTGCTGTTTTGGCGGACGCTTGAGGCGTTGCCGCTGGCCTTCCGCCATCGGCGCAAGGTCTGCGAGCAGTTTTACGAGATCGGCCTCGGCAGCTTGCTCATGGTCTGCATCCTGTCCTTTTTCATCGGCGGCGTGCTCGCGCTGGAAATCGGGCCGGTCATGGTGGAGCGCGGGCTGTCGAACTTCCTCGGCGGCATTGTGGGCCTGGGCCTCTGCCGGGAGCTGGCCCCGACGCTCATGGCCGTGCTCATCGCCGGCCGCATCGGCTCGGCGATGGCGGCGGAGATCGGCTCCATGGCGGTCTATCAGGAGATTGACGCGCTGCGGACGATGAACATCAACCCCGTGCATTACCTCGTCCTCCCGCGCATCGTGGCCATCGCCGTGGGCCTGCCCATGCTGGTGATCTTCGCGGACCTGGTCGGCTGGCTGGGCGGCGCGCTGGTGTGCGCCTCCAACCAGCAGATCGCCGTGGGCATGCAGTCCTTCTTCGCCAATCTGCGCGACACCGTCGAGGTCAAGGACGTGCTCCACGGCATCATCAAGACCTTCGTGTTCGCCCTCGTCATCGGGACTGTCTCATGTCATCAGGGCCTGAGCACGATCGGCGGCCCGCGCGGCATCGGCCGCACGGTGACCAAGGCCGTGGTGAACTCCATTGTGCTCATCCTCATCCTCGACTACTTCCTCACCCATCTGCTGGTGCAGCTTGAAAAATGAGCGCTGACACCAATCACCAAGGGGTCCGCATCGAAGTGCGCGGACTGAAGAAGAGCTTCGGCGAGCACGAGGTGCTGCGGGGCGTGAGCTTCACCGTCGAGCCCGGGGAGATCTTCGTGCTCATGGGGCCCAGCGGCAGCGGCAAGAGCGTCCTGCTCAAGCACATCATCGGCCTCGAAGAGGCGGACGAGGGCGAACTCCTGCTGGAGGGCGAGGACATCCATACCGAGGGGCTGCGCGACCGCTACCGCATGGCGATGGTCTTCCAGTCCGGGGCGCTGCTGAACTCCCTTACCGTCGGCGAGAACGTCGGCCTCTACCTCCGCGAGCACCGGCTCAAGCCCGAGGCGGAAATCCGGCGCATCGTCACCGAGAAGCTCGAAACCGTCGGCCTCAAGGGGGCTGAGGAGAAAATCCCGGGCGAACTCTCCGGCGGCATGAAGAAGCGCGTGGCCATGGCCCGCGCCCTGGTCATCGAGCCGCAGCTCGTGCTCTATGACGAGCCCACCAGCGAACTGGACCCGCTCATCGCCATCACCATCGGGCAGGAGATCCTCGCCCTGCGCGACCGCAGCCACGCCACCAGCATCGTCGTCACGCACGACCGTGACCTCGCCTTCGGCATCGCCGACCGGGTGGCGATGATCGCCGAGGGGGAGATCCTGGCGATTGGCCGGCCCGAGGAGGTGCGCCAGAGCCAGCACAAGCTGGTGCAGGAATTTTTGACGGCGGACTTCAAACGGAAGCCCCAATGAACCGCGCAATGAACCGGCCACGAAATGCCACCCCGCGCGCAAAAGAGATTTCCTTTTGCGCCGCCGGTGCTTTCCGGCGGCGAATCGTTGCCGTGGCCGGCGTGGCGTTAACTGAAAGACCTGTGGCATGAAAAACACCTCCCTCGAAACCAAGCTCGGCATGTTCGTCGCAATCGTCGTCATGGCGGCGTTGCTGCTGCTCGAGATCGCCGGCGGCTCGGACTTCTTCAAGAAGGGCTACCGGCTGCACGGCCTCTTCAACACCGCGCAGGAACTCAAGATCGGCGACCCGGTCAAGATGGCCGGCGTGCCCATCGGCAAGGTCGAGAAGATCGGTTTCGACCAGGGCAAGGTGAAGGTGACCATGAAGGTGAACCAGGGCGCCGACGTGAAGACGGACGCGAAGGCCACCATCCGCTTCGCCGGCCTCATGGGCCAGAATTTCGTCTCCATCAACCTCGGCACGCCGGAATCGCCGGAACTCAAGGACGGTGACGTGATCCAGACCGCCGAGCAGGCCGACCTCTCCGCGATCATGCAGAAGCTCGACAACGCCGCCGCCGGCATCGAGAACCTCACCAAGAGCTTCAGCGGCGACACCATCCAGAACGTGCTCGGGCCGATGACCGACTTCCTCAAGCAGAACAACCCCAAGCTCACCGCGCTCTTCGGCAATCTCCAGACCATTTCCGACCGCATCGCCAAAGGCGAAGGCACCATCGGCAAGCTCATCAGCGACGACGCGCTCTACCAGTCCACGCTCAAGACGGTGGACACGCTCAACAAGACGGCGGCGGACGCGCAGGGGCTGCTCACCGACGCCAAAGGAGCCATCGGCGACGTGAAGGGCTTCATGACCGAAGCCAAAGGCTCGCTCGGGGACGTGAAGCTCTCGCTGAGCGACGCCCGGCTCGCCATCGGGGACGCCCGCCGCGCCCTGACCAACGCCAGCGAAACGATGCTGGTCGCCAAGGGGACGCTGACCGACGTGCGCGCCGACCTGCAGGCCGGCAAAGGTTCGCTCGGCAAACTGCTCAAGGACGAGGCGCTCTACAACGAGACGACGCTGGCCATGAGCAACCTCCGGGAGATCATGCAGAAGATCAACCGCGGTCACGGCAGCGTGGGCAAGTTCGTAAATGACGACAGCCTCTTCAAGAACGCCAAGATGACTCTGCAAAAACTCGACAAGGCCACCGAAGGCCTGGAAGACCAAGGGCCGTTGAGCGTGCTGGGCATTGCGGTGAACAGCTTGTTCTAGGCGGCTCGATAGCAGTGGGTGGCGGGCCTCTTCCTGCGAACCATAAGAATAGAGAGCAGGATCAGGATTACGATTACGAGCAGGAGGACCTGAGCCTCGGCTCTTGCTCGTAATCTTGATCCTAATCCTGCTCCTCTCAACCGCTCCGAGAGTGGCTTTACGCTCTCCCCCACCTTCCCTAGTCTCACGCCGCATGACGGAGCCGCAGTTTCAGACGCGCCGCGCCACGCTGGACGACCTGCCAGCGCTGGTGCCGCTCTGGCAGGCCGACCGGCTGGACGCCGTGGCGCTCGAGAAACGGCTCACGGAGTTTCAGGTCGCCTGCGACGCGGAGGGCACGGTGATTGGCGCGCTGGCCATGCAGCGCCATCAGCAGCACGGCCTGCTGCACAGCGAGGTCTTCGCGGACTTCGCACTCGCGGACACGCTCCGGCCCCTGCTCTGGGAGCGCATGCGCACCGTGGGCCGCAACCACGCGCTCGCCCGGATGTGGACGCGCGAGTCATCGCTCTTCTGGCGCACCCTGGGCTTCGATCCGCCGGATGAGGAACAGTTGGCGGCGTTTCCCCCCAGCTTCGGCAACGTTGAGGCCGGACCGCTCTTCACGCTCAAGGTGCGCGATGATCCGTTCGCCGACATGACCCCGGCGCAGGAGGAGGCGATGCTCAAGCAGCATCTGCGCGCCGACACGGACAAGATGCTAAAGCAGGCGCGCACGCTGCGGATGTTTGCCTACATCGCCAGCGTGGTGTTCATCATCCTGCTGGCGATCTTTGGCAAATATCTCTGGCGCTACCGGAGCCGCCAGCGGCTGCGCGGCTACGACCGTTGACCGGGAGGACGCAAGGGGATTGCGTCCGGGCGGTTGGGCGAGTTTGCAACCTTCCCGGCACTCAACGCGACCGGGCAAGCGGGGACGCTTTCGGCACGGCCGGCCGGAGGCCGGCGCGACATTGCACCCGCGTCCCAGTCGGTTCGGTTGCGAAGACACTCACGGAAGGGTTGTCCCCAATTTCATTTGCGCCACGCAACTTGCCAAGCGGGGGCTGGCGGCTAGGGTGGCGCCATGATGCTGCGGACGTTTGTCTTGATCCTGCTTTCGTTTGGGTGGCCGGCCTGGGCCGCCTCGCCGGTGCCGGTGCCGTGGAAACTGGTCTGGTCGGATGAATTCGACGCGCCCAAGCTGGATTACACCAAGTGGGCCGTGGAGGAAAACGGCCACGGCGGCGGCAACAATGAACAGCAGTTCTTCGTGGACCGGCCGGAGAACGTGCGGATCGAGAACGGCCAGCTTGTCATCGAGGCGCGCAAGGAAGTGTTCTCGCTGTCCGGCCAGACGCGCCAGTTTACCTCGGGCCGCATCCGCACGAAGCATCGCGCGGACTGGACCTACTGCCGCGTCGAGGTGCGCGCGAAGCTCCCGCGCGGGCGCGGCATCTGGCCGGCGATCTGGATGCTGCCCACGGCGGAGAAATACGGCGGCTGGGCGGCCAGCGGGGAAATTGACATCGTGGAGCTGATCGGGCACGAGCCGCACCAGATCCACGGCACGATTCATTTCGGCAGCAAATGGCCGAAGAACCAGTCCGCCGGGAAACCCTACGCCCTGCCCCGCGGCACGTTCGCCGACGACTTCCACGTCTTCGCCATCGAGTGGGAGCGCGATGCGTTTCGTTGGTATGTGGACGGGCTGCTCGTCTCCACGCAGACCAAGTGGCGCAGTGATGGCGGGCCGTTTCCCGCGCCGTTCGACCAGCCGTTCCATCTGCTCCTGAACCTGTCCGTGGGCGGCAACTGGCCCGGACCGCCGGATGCGCAGACCGTGTTCCCGCAACGAATGCTGGTGGACTACGTGCGCGTCTATCAAAGGACGCCATGAACAAACTCCAAATTCCAAATCCCAAGCTCCAAGGAAGCTCCAAAATCCAAGCTTCAATCCGAGCGAACCGATCGCGTGCGCGCGGCTTTGGAGTTTGGAGCTTGGGGATTGTTTGGAGCTTGGGGATTGTTTGGAGTTTGGGAATTGGAGTTTGGAATTCTGCCCAGGCCGCGCAAACCAATCTCAATGGCCGCACCTTCACCCTGCCCGACGGCTTCACCGTCGAGCTGGTCGCCAGCGAGCCGCTGGTCAGCCGCCCCATCTCCATCGCCTACGATCCGCAGGGTCGCCTCTACGCGACGGACTCCTCCGGCTCCAGCGACAAGGGACCGACGCAATACGAGCGCAAGGACCACCGCATCGTGCGGCTGGAGGACACGGATGGTGACGGGCGCTTCGACAAGTCCGTGGTGTTCGCGGACAAGATGATGTTCCCCGAGGGCGCGATGTTTTACGACGGCTCGCTCTATGTCGCCGCGCCGCCGCAGATCTGGAAGCTCACGGACACCGACGGCGATGGCATCGCGGACAAGCGCGAAGTCTGGCACGATGGCAAGACGCTCACCGGCTGCGCCAACGACCTGCACGGTCCTTACCTCGGCCCGGACGGTTGGATTTACTGGGCGAAGGGTGCGTTCGCCGAGCAGCGCTACACGCTCCCGAACGGCAAGCCCTTCGTCTCGCGAGCTTCGCACATCTTTCGCGCGCGACCGGATGGGACAGGCATCGAGCCGGTGATGACGGGCGGCATGGATAATCCGGTGGGTGTGGCGTTCCACTCCACGGGTGAGCGCTTCGTGAGCTGCACGTTCGTCCAGCCCGGCGGCGGCAAGCGCGACGGCCTGCTGCACGCGATTTACGGCGGCGTGTATGGCAAGGAGCAGTCGGCGCTGGACGGCCATCCGCGCACGGGCGACCTCATGCCGGTGCTGCACCACTCCAGCGCGTCCGCCCCGTGCGGGCTGACGATGTATCGCTCGCGGGTCTTTGGCGCGGACTGGTCGGACAATCTGCTCGCGTGCTACTTCAATCTCCGCAAAGTCGTCCGCCACGAACTCATCCCCGACGGTGCGACCTTCAAGACGAAGGACACTGATCTCCTCGCCAGCGACCATGTGGACTATCACCCGACCGATGTGCTCGAAGACGCGGACGGCAGCGTGCTCATCGTGGACACGGGCGGGTGGTATAAGATTTGTTGCCCCACGTCACAATTGGCGAAGCCGGATGTGCTCGGCGGCATCTACCGGGTGCGCAAGATCGGCAGTGGGGCAGGCTGGAAGCCTGCCCCACTAACTGACCCGCGCGGGCTCAAGCTAAACTGGCCCGCCCTCAAACCCGCCGACCTCACGAAACTGCTCGCCGATGAACGGCTATACGTCCGCCAGCGCGCCATCCACGAACTGGGCAAGCGCGGGGAAGCCGCGGTGCCCGCATTGCACGACGTCGTGGTAGGGCGCGGTGTCCTCACCGCGCCGGTTGGACGTCCGAAAGCAACGGAGCGGCGCGCTGAGGACAGCGCGCCCTACCCAGCCGCAGACGCCCGCCGCGAGGCGGTGTGGGCACTGTCCCGCATCTCCGGACCCGCCGCCCGCGAGGCCGTCCGCACGGCGCTGAATGACACGGATGCTTCCGTCCGCCATGCGGCGCTGCATGTGGTCAGCGTGTGGCGGGATACGAATGCGGTGGGACGCATCCAAGGCTTTCTTGGCCATGCCCAAACTAATGCACCGCTCCTGCGGGTGGCGGCGGAAGCGTCCGGAAGACTCGGTGGAACGAACGTATTGGAGCCCCTGCTCGAGTCCGCATGGCTCTCCGGTGGCAAGCCGGGCACCACAGACAGCAAGCGCGTCCTTGGTCACTCGTTGAACTACGCGATGATTGAAATCAATCAGCCCGCAGCGCTGCGCAGGGCGTTCGACCGGCTCGGCGGATGGTGCGCCACTGATCGCAACAATGTCTTGGCTGACGCCATCGTTGCCAAGCTGGTTGCCCTGGATCAGATGCCAAACGGTGATTTGAAGGCGGAGGAAGTCCTGTCGGCGCTAAACACTCGGCAGCCGGCCTTGCGACAGGCTGCCTTGCGGATTTTGGGACAGCATCCAGCTTGGGGGGCTCAAATCGTCGGCCATCTGAAAGATCATCTAAAGCAGAATGCGGCTTCTCCAGGAACCGCGCCCGAACTCCAAGCTTCACTGAGTCAGCTCGCGTCCTCGCCGGTCATCCAAGACTTGCTGGCCCATTCCATCGGGGACACGAGCTTGCCCATGTCGGCGCGCCGTCTGGCACTTCAAGCGATGGTCGGGGCGAACTTGAAGGAGCCACCGGTGAAATGGTTCGACCGGCTGGCAGAAATAATTGATGAACCGAAAAGTCTGCCTGTCCGTGACCTCCTGAGTGCCAGCCGTGTATTAGCGTGGCCCAAAGGCGGACACCCACAGCTTGCGCAACGACTGATGGCGCTCGCGAAGCTGGAGGAACAGCCGGTTAATGAGCGAGTGTCGGCGCTGGCGGCGATTCCCGGTGCGATGAGCCCGGATGAACCAGTGTTGTTCGACCTGCTCTTGAATGGCGTTCACTCAGGACAACCCATGCTCACCCGCAGCGCCGCCAGCACCGTGCTGGCGAAAGGGAAGTTATCCGCCGCGCAGCAGCTCACGCTGGCCGACACCATGAAAAGCATTTCCCCGCTCGATGCACCAAGGTTGCTGCCCGCCTTCGAAAAGTCACCGAATGAGGCGCTGGGCTTGAAGCTTGTCGCCTCGCTCAAGGATTCGACCGGGCTGCGCGGGTTGCGCGTGGACTTGCTCAAGCCGCTGTTCGCAAGGTATCCGAAGTCCGTGCAGGACGCAGGCGCGGAGCTGCTGGTCTTGCTGAACGCGGATGCCGCGAAGCAGCGGGCGCACCTGGAGGAACTGGCCCCGACGGTCCGCGACGGCGATGTGCGGCGCGGCCACGAGCTCTTCAACAGCCAGAAGGCCGCGTGCGCGACCTGCCACGCCATCGGCTACCTCGGCGGCAAGCTGGGGCCGGACCTCACGCGCATCGGGCAGGTGCGCACGGAGATGGATTTGCTGGAGAGCATCGTCTATCCGAGCGCGAGCTTCGTGCGGAGCTATGAGCCGTTCACGGTCGTGGTGAAGGGGGGCGAAGATTTGACCGGCATCGTGCGCAAGAATGCGCCAGATGAAGTGGTGCTGGCCACCGGCCCAGAGACCGAGGCGCGCGTGTCCCGCGCAGAGGTGGTCGAGATGCGACCCGGCAAGGTCTCGCTGATGCCGGATGGTTTGGAGCAGGCGCTGACCCGACAGGAACTGGCGGACCTGCTGGCCTTCCTCAAGGCGGCGAAGTGATTTTGGGGAAGGATGCCCAAAGATTCGGGAAGGACAAAGATAGGGGCTGTTAAATCTTTGGGGAAGCTTTCCCGCAGATTCAGGACGACCACAGATGAAGACTGCAATCTGCGGTCGTCCTGAATCTGCGGGAAAAGTCGGCCTCAGCCCGGCGGCCTAGCAAAGGGGACCGCCGGCGGCGCATCCGCCTCCCGCTTCCGGCGCAGGATGCCGGCGACCGCAGTCGTGAGGATCATGCCCATGATGATCGTGCGGACGGGTTCGAGCAGGAGTTGAAACGCGAGCTGCTGCGAGACGTTGGCGATGGCCTCGTGCCGACCGACTTCCGCCTCCTTGGCCCCGCCGGCGAGCAGGCCGGCCTTCTGCCATTCCCACGCGCGCTGGAGCCAGCCGGGATTCAGCACCCGGCTGTAGAAGGCGATGAAGGCACCGTTCAGGAAGGCGGCGATCGCGCTGACCACCATGCCCGTCTGGAAGCCTTCGCCGAACTCGATGAAGCCGCCCTGCCGACGGTCGCGCCGCTCGCGGACCGCCAGCCACAGGCACAGGGCGAAGATGACCGCCGCGACCTTCTTGCCGTATTGGGCAGTGGTGAAGTCCTTGTCGTGCCAGCCGAGCTGCCACGCCAGCAACGTCCACGCCGCCAGGCCCAGCACGGCGAACAGGGCGAACTTGATCTCAGATTTGAACCGCATCGTTGGGCGGACAGTAGCGCGGGCGGGGCGGGCGGGGAAGCGGCCATTGCGAGGGCCGGCGCGGACGCCGGCGGCACGGCAAGCCGGAGGCTTGCGCTACGGAGTGCCCGCGTGCGGTATTGCACCGCCGTCCCGAAGAACCGCATACTCCGCCCCACAATGTTGACTGACTGGCACATGGTTTCCGTGGGCGGGTGCGCCCGGCGGGCACCCGCTTATACCAATTCCCAATGTAAATCGGCAGCCAGCAGCCGCACGTCACCCCTCACCCCAACCCTCTCCCCTCCTCCGAGGAAGGGAGAGGGAGCCGAAAACGCGTTGCGATCCTCATCAGCTATGCCACCGATTGTCATCGGGAATTGGTATTACTTGCTCCCGGCATGATTCACGAACGCCATACCTGCCGGGCCTGCGGCTCGCGGAACCTCGCGCTCATCGTTGATCTGGGCCGCACGGCGCTGGCCAATGATTTCCTCGAACCGTCCGAAGTGAAAGCCTACGGCACGTTCCTCCCGTTGCGGCTGCGGCTCTGCCAGGACTGCTCGCTGGTGCAGCTCGCGGAGGTCGTTGATCCCGGCGTGCTCTACTCGCGCTATGCCTACGTCACCTCCACCTCGCGCACGATGCAGGCGCATCTGGAGGCGCAGAGCAAGCACCTGCTCGAGACCGGCGGCTTCACGGCGGCTCCCCGCGTGATGGAGATCGCGAGCAACACCGGGCCTTACCTCCAGAAATTCCAGGCGCGCGGCTGCACCGTGCTGGGCGTGGAACCGGCGCGCAACATCGCCGAGCTGGCCGAGCGCGACGGCGTGCCGACGTGGACGGATTTCTTCAACGCGCACAACGCCCGCGAGATCCGCGCCGAGTGGGGCGCGGCGGACCTGGTCTGCGGGCGGCATGTCTTCGCGCACATTGACGACTGGCAGGACGTGGTGGCCGCGCTGGACGCGGTGACGCACGAGCGTTCGTTGATTGCGCTGGAGGTGCCCTACCTCGTGGACTTCTTCGAGAAGATCGAGTTCGACACGGTGTATCACGAACATCTGTCCTACGTGTCCGTGCGCTCGGTCGAGGCGCTGCTCGCGGACTCGCCGTTTCGGCTGCACCGCGTGGACCATTACCCGATCCACGGCGGCTCGGTGCTGATACAGATCCGCAACCGCGCGGACCCCGCGCCGGTGCATGAGAGCGTGGCGCGGTTCATCGGGCGCGAGCGGCATCTGGACCTGCACGAGGCGGCGGCGTGGAAGCCGTTTGTGAAACGGGTGCAGCACATCCAGGCGCAGTTGCCCACGCTGCTCCGGCAGATCCGGGCGCGCGGCCAGCGGGTGATCGGCTACGGTGCGTCCGCGAAGGGCAACACGCTGCTCAACACCTGCGGCCTTACCGCCTCGGACCTCGACTACATCATTGACAACACCCCGTTCAAGCAAGGGAAGGTCGCACCCGGCTCGTGGATTCCCGTGCGCCCGCCGGAGACGCTGCTCAAGGACCGGCCCGACTACGCGCTGCTGCTGGCGTGGAACTTCGCCGACGAGATCATCGCGCGCGAAACGGAGTATCAGCGCGGCGGCGGGCGGTTCATCATTCCCATCCCGGAGCCGCGGGTGGTAGAGTTTCCGCGCTGATGAACTACGATTTTCGTGTGGGTTTCTGGCGCAAGCGCGCGGTCAAGGCCGCCCTGGACCGCCGCGACGACAGCCAAAGCTGGAACGGCGTCTCCTTGCGCAAGTTCCCGTCCGACTGTCTCGCGATGCAAAAGCTGCTCTGCCGCTGCCGGCCGCAGGTGCTCGTCGAGCTGGGCACGCAATATGGCGGCAGCGCGCTGTTCTTCTCCTCGTTTGCCCATCTCGCCGGCATCGAAGCCATCGTGTCCGTGGACATCGGCGAGCTGGAACGTCCGAAAATCCCCATCGCCACCTACCTCACCGGGGATACCGGCGCACCCGAGATCATCGCCAAGGTCAAGGAACTGGTCGGCAACCGCACCTGCTCGGTGATCGTGGACGCAAACCACCATGCCGAGTTCGTGGACAAGGAACTGGCCCACTACGCCCCGATGGTGAGCCCCGGCCAGGCGCTCATCATGGAGGACACGCTGGTGGACGTGCTGAACTTCCGGAAGTTCCGCGAGCACGGCGGGCCGCTGCGCTCCATCCAGAAATACATGCCGCAGCACCCGGAGCTGGAGCTGACGACGGACATCGAGCCTTACCTGACAACGAACTTCTTCGGGTATTGGGTGAAGAAGAAATAGTGGTTCAAGCTTCAGGCTTCAAAAACCCAAGCTCCAAGGAACCCTGATTCCACCGAGTCATTGACGAGCGGGTGGTGCGAGGAGCGCGGCGTTCAAGCTGCTCCGCATGGAGTGGAAGAGAGGACCGGGGAGAGGAGGGGCGGCAGGTCACGGCGCGTTCGGAGCTGGTCGAAGCGCCCCTCCCCGGAGCGCGGGTCTGCGACCCGCAGCGGCCCGCCCTTGTCCATGGCTCTTCGGGTAGGCCAAAGGGGGCGGCCAATCGGACGTTGCTGCGGGTCACAGACCCGCGCTCCGGGGGCATTCGGGGCAGGGTCAAGCTGCGCCCGGATGACTGGCTCACGGCTTTACTTCGCCGGCAGCCGTTTCTATGCTGGCAGGGCTTGCACACACGATGATTCGTCCCCGTCAGCGGTCACACTGGTCTGCCGGGGGTTTTCTGACCCTCTGCCTCCTCCTTTCGGCCCTGTCCATCCGGGCCGCGACCTTCTGCATCAATTACTCCGCCACGCCGGATGTGGCCGCCCTGCGCGACTTCGACCTCTCGATTCTCAGTCCGGCAGCCAAGGTGGATGTGGGCGAACTGAAACGGAGCGGCCACATCCCGTATGCCTATCTGAGCGTGGTGGAAGTGGCCAAGGATGCGGCCTACCGCAATGAGGTCGCGGCGCGGAAAATCCCGCTGCTCGGCAAGAATGACATCTGGCAGGGCGACCTGGCCGATGTCTCCCAGCCCGCGTGGGCGGACTTCGTGGTGAACACGCTGGCGGCCCGCGCGGCGCAGCAGGGCTTCGGCGGCTTCTTCCTGGACACGGCGGACAGCGTGGAACTGCTCGAACAGAAGTATCCGCAGCGCGGCACGGCCTTCCGGGACGGCCTGCTGCTGCTCATCAAGCAGCTCAAGGCGAAGTTCCCGCAGCACAAGATCATCCTCAACCGCGGCTTCCCGATGCTGTCGCGGCTCACCGGCAGCGTGGACGGCGTGCTGGTGGAATCGGTCTTTCAAAAATACGATTTCGCCGCCAAGCGCTATGTGCCCGAGGCGAAGGAGGGCACGGAGTGGCTGCTGAACATCCTCCGCACCATCCACAAGGCGGGCCTGCCGGTGTATGTGGTGGATTATGTGGACCCGGCGGACAAGCAACTGGCGGAAGCCACGGCCCGGCGCATCGCCGCCGAAGGATTTGTCCCCTTCATCAGCACCGTGGAGCTGGATGGCAAATTCCTTGCCCCGACCCCGGCCCGGCGGGCGGCCCCGGCACCGCCGCCCCAGCCGGCACCTTCCGCCCCGGCGGGAAAGTCCGGCGGCGTCACCAGCTTCGACATCCAACCGCCCCGGACGGTGCCCACGCTGCCGCCGGCGCTGCCGGCGGTCGCCACCGTGAGCGAATTGGCGCAAACACCTCCCGTCATAGTGCCCGCCACCCCGCTGCCCACCGGCGAAGTGCCGCGCTATATCCTCACGCTCTTCGGCAACCGGGAACGGAACGTCGAGGAACTGGTGCGCTGGCCGATTGACACGAGCGTTTCCCAGGTCGCGCAGATGCCGCTGGAATGGCTGGGCTACGAACTGGATTACCTGAACATCAACCTGAAGGAGCTGCCGACGGAACTGGACCCCAAGTATGCCGCCGTGATGCTGGACCGCTTCGTGGAAATGCCAGCGGGGCGCGAGGGCCAGGTGGCGGACTGGCTCATCGCCCAGAAGAACCGGGGCCGCCGCGTCATCTTCTTCGGCACCCTGCCCTTCACGGACGAAGCGGTGCAGGCGCGGTTGTTCAAGGCCTTCCAAATCGGCGGCACCGGGGCCTCGGTCCGGGGCGTCACCGGCCTGCAGCCGCGCGTGCTCTCCCCCCGGATGAACCATGAGGCCCCGGTCCCGCTCACGCCGCGCGGCTTCAGCGACCTGCAGGCGCCCGCCGACGCGGAGGTGTTGTATTCCGTCACCGGCACCAGCCTGACCGGGACGCAGGTGCAGTTTGACCCCGTGTTCATCGCGCCCTGGGGCGGGTTCCTGCTGGACTCCTACACCCTGTTCCGCCGCCCGTCGGAAGAGGAACTCTGGATGGTGGACCCGTTTTACTTCTTCCAGGCCGCGCTGGGCCGGACCGCGCTGCCGGTGCCGGACACCACCACGCGCGACGGCGTGCGGATCTTCTACTCGCACATTGATGGCGACGGCTTCCGCCACCGCTCCAGCGTGGAGCCGGGCCGGCGCTCGGGGGAGATCGTCTTTGACCGGATTGTGAAGCCGTATCCCTTTCCCTTCACGATTTCGTTCATCGAGGCGGAGATTCGCGGCCTGGTGGTGGACCAGCCGCCGGGCGATGCCGAACTGCTCACCCGGCAGGCCCGCGCGGTGCTCGCCCTGCCGAAGGTCGAGGCGGCCTCGCACGCCTACACGCACCCGTTTTACTGGAACGCCGGAGATCGCACGGTGAAGGAATACGCGCGCATGAACCTGCTGCTCCGGGAGCCGCTCAACCACACCGGCGTGGACCTGCGGCGCGAGATCGAAGGCTCCGTGCGCTACATCGAGCGCGAGCTGTGCCCGCCCGGCAAGCCGGTGAAGCTCTTCCTCTGGTCCGGCAACTGCCGGCCCTGGCCCGACGCGCTGCGGCTCGTGCGCGAACTGGGCATCGAGAACATGAACGGCGGCGGCACCTCAATCTCCCGCAAGCAGCCCTCGCTCACGCGTGTCGCCGCCCGCAGCGTGCCGTGGGACAACGAACTGCAGATCACGGCGTCGAACGAAAACGAGAACATCTACCGTGAACGCTGGGCCGCCAGCGGCAGCACGGAAGCCCCGTTCTACGGCGGATTCATCCTGGCCCAGGACGGGTTTGAGCGGATGGAGAAGCCGCGCCGCCTCAAGCCGGTGAACATCTACTTCCACTGGTATAGCGGGGACAACCTCGCCTCGCTGAACGCCCTGACCCGGCTGTTTGACTGGTCCGTGAAGCAGGAACTGCATTCCATGACCGCCTCGGAATACGCGGGCATCGTGCGCGACGCACGGAACACGCGCATCTTCCGGCAGTCGGACACACGCTGGACCTTGGTGAGCGCGGGCCGGGTTCGCACCTACCGCCTGCCCAAGACCGCGCTGGTGCCCGACCTCCACGCCAGCCGCGGCGTGACCGGCTGGCGTGTGGGCGGTGACGGCATCTATGTGCATACGGACGGCTCGCCGCGCGTGGAACTGGTCTTGTCCGAACAGCCGGTGGCACACCTGCGGCTCGAAGCAAGCACGGCCGCGATCCAGTTCAGCCGGCTCGCCGCGCGCGAGGCCGCCTTCACAGTGCGGGACATCCGCCCCTGCCATGTCACGCTGGGCGGCCTGCCCGCCCGTGCGACCGCCACCGTCACCGTCAATGGCCAGGCCGCCTCGATGCAGACCGACGCGAGCGGCAGCCTGAAGCTGACGCTGCCCAATGAAGCGAAGGTGGAGGTCCGGTTGTGAGCGGACACTCCAAGAGGGGCCGTTCGGCCGGAGGCATTTGTTCTGGCAGCCGGACGCTTAATGCACTTCCTGATCCGGCCCCTCGCCTTAGTCTCTCCCCCAGCGTGACGCACTGATGGCCCTCCCTGCAAAAAAGACGCACACAGTCTTCTCCCCGGTCCTGATCATTGGCGGGGTGGTGCTCGTGGTGTCGCTCGGGCTGCTGTTCGCCCCCTCGGAAACCCGGCTGCTGGAGCGCCAGCTCGTGGACAAGACCTGGGGCAAGGCGCTCGGCACGCTGAAGTCGCTGTCCGCCAAGGACCGCGCCAAGGACGCCCGCCGCTTCGCCCTGCTGGAGATCCAGCTCGAGCGCCGGCTGCTCGCGCCGGACGACCCGATCGCCCTGCGCAACCTCCTCGCCCGCGCGTGCGAACTCGCCGCGCCGTTCAAATTCGAGGCGGAGTTCATGCAGGAGATCGCGGGCATGCTGGACCAGGTGCAGGACGCGGAGGCCGCCTACACGCTGCTCCGTCCGATCCTGCCGCAGGTGCCGCCGGAGGTCCGCACCCCGCTCTACGAGACCCTCGCGAAGAAGGCGCTTGCCGCCGCCAAGCCGGTGCTGGCCATGCAGATTTACGCCCAGCACTGGCAGGCGAACCTGACCGATGCCACCACGCTCCGGCTGATCACGCTCACGCGGCAGGCCGGCCAGCCCGCGCTCGGCCTGCGCGCCGTGGATGAATTCGCCCGGCGCACCGGCCGGCCGCTGGCCCGCGTGTCGCCGCGCCTGGCCTGGGAGCGCATCACCCTGCTGCGTGAGACGGGCCAGCCTGGCCTCGCGTATGAGGCGATCCGTGAACTCATGGCCGTGGTGGAGCCCGCCGACCGCGAGCGCCTCTTCAGCCTGCTGATGACCACGGCCCGCGAGTCCGACCGCATCCGCGAGCTGCTGCCGGAGATTCACCAGCGCGCCCTCGCCCAGCCGGAAAACCTCCCGCTTTGGCGGATGCTGGCGGAACTGGCGCTCGCCGGCGGCGACCAGAAGACCGGCGTGGCGGCGCTCCGGCAGATCGTCGCACTGGAGCCAAACGCCGCGGCGAACCATCTGCGGCTCGCGCAGCTCTACGAATGGAACGCGCAGCCCAACGATGCGTTTGACCATTATCGCATCGCCCTCCGGCTGAAGGAGCCGGCGGCGATTGACCGGCTCATCGCACTTGCTCCCGGCCTGTATCGCGACGGGGACCTGGCGCAGGCGCTGAATGACGCCGGCAACCTGCTCGACTACCGGAAGCACGCGCCCCTGCTGGCGCGGCTGGAGGCGAGCATCGGCAACTTCGAGCAGGCGGAGGCCCACTACGAGCGGCTGATCCAGAACCCGAAGGCCAGCCTTGAGGTGCTCAAGGAATTTGCACGCCTGGAGCTGGACCTGGCGCGCTTCGACCGCGCGCTCCCCGTGCTGCTGCGCATCGAGAAGCAGCAGCCCGAGGACACCGCCACCCTGGGGGCGATGGCGGAATGCTACTTCCGGCTGGGCGAGTATTCGAAGTCATTAGAGGCCTACCGCCGCCTCGTGCAGCGCGCCCCGGACAAGGCCAATGTCGAGGGCCTGCTCATCCTGGCGGAAAGCCTGGGCAAGGTGGACGCTGCGGCGGAAGGGCTCGAATTCTGGCTGGAGCGCGCGCCGGAGCCGACTTCCCGGGACTTTCAACGCCTCGCCTACCTGCAAAGTGTCGCCGGCCGGCCGGAAAAGTTCCGCGCCGCGCTGCAGCGCGGGCTGGCCCGTTTCCCGGATGATCCGTCCATGCGCAAGCAGCTCGTCTATGCGCTCTCGGACAGCGGCCAGTTCGGCGAGGCCGCCGACGCGCTCCGCCCGCACCCGGAACTGCGCACCGATGAGGAGTTGATGAAGTTTTACCTCGGCCTGCTGCTGCAGGCCAAGCGGCTGACCGAAGCGGAGCAGTTCGTCACCACCGAACTCACGCCGGAACGCGTCGAGAAGCTGGGCCTGGTGGCCAGTGTCGCGAGCGTTTACGAGGCCAACGGCAACTGGCAGGCGGCGATGGGACTCTACGAAAAGCTCCACCGCGCGGACCCGGCGAACACGTCGCACGGCCTCGCCTATGCGCGCCTGCTCATCCGCGCGAACCGCCAGCGGGACGCGCTCGCGGTGCTCCAGCGGTATCTCGACCAAGCCACGCCCACCACGCACGAACTGGCCGCGCAGTTGCTGGCCGCCACGCGCGACTTCAAGCGCGCCGCGGTGCATCAGCGCGCATTCGTCGCCGCGCAGCCCGAGGACGCGGGCCGGGCGTGGGGTTTTTTGGGTGACATCCTGCTGGCGCGCGGCGACAAACTCGGCGCGCGCGTGGCGTATCAGCGGGCGATTCAGGAAATGCTCAAGACGATTGGGCGGATGTAGGCCGCCCGAGCCGGAGCGAGATTAGGATTAAGATTGGAACCAAGCGCGGCGAAACTGCCATCGCCGCTTGCTCTTAATCCTAATCCTACTCTTAATCCTCCCCGCCAACCCATTATGCAGCGGCAACCCAAACAGACCACCGCCCTCGCGCTCACCGCCCTGATCATGGCCGCGGGCGGCACGGCGCACGCCCAGTTCCAGTTCCTCACCGACCAGCCGCTCAACCCGACTGACACCGCCCGGAGGAACGCGCGCGGAGACCGGAACGATGAGGCTCAACGACCCGCGCCGCGTGCGGAAGCCGCCCCGCAGCCGGAGAAGAAAGGGTTCTTCGGACGGCTGTTCTCCCGCGACCCGGAACCGGCCCAGCCCCAGCCGACTTACAATCAACGCCGCGAGCCGGTCGCGACCCCGGCGGGTTATCCGCAACCGGGCACGACCTACGTGCGCGATGGCGTGCGTTACTCGGACCCGGTGGGCTATGCTCCCCCCCCTGCCCCGGCGGCCACCCCGCAGTGGCCGCCACCGCAGCCGGTCGCACCGCAATACCCGGTGCCGTCCAATCCCCAGTGGCCGCCGTCGAACGACCCCGGCGCGGCCTCCACCGTGGTGGTCCCCGCCAACGTCCGTTATGCCCCGGCGGCGGAACCGACGGTGAACTACACCGCGCCTTCCGGCTCCCGGATCACCCCCGGCGTCACGTTCAGCGGTGCCTCGAATGATCCGTTCAGCGGCCAGCGGCGGATGCGGGGGGAAGCCGCCGCTCCGGCCGCTCCGGCTCCGGCGTATGCGGCCCCGAGTTATCCCGCGCCCCAGCCCCAATGGCCGCCGCCGTCCACTGTCGCTCCGCAATACGTTCCCCCCAGCAGCGTCCCACCCAACTGGCCGGATCAAAACGACCCGCGCGTGATCGGTGCCCAGGGGGTCGCCGCGGGTTCCACCTCCGTCGTCCCGCCCACGGGCGCGCCGCGTCCGCTCACCACCCATGTGGTCAATGACGGCGTGCGCTACGCGCCCGGCGCGGTGCCCGCCGGCTACCCCGTTCCCGAGCCGCGCTCACGCAATGAGTCACCGGACCGCCCCGGCTTCTTCGGCCGGCTCTTCGGGGCCAAGCCCCCGGCGGAAACCCCGGCCACCGGACACACAACCAGCGGCGGCGTGCGCTACGCACCCGGTGCGGAGGTCGTGGGTGCCCCGCGCATTGTGGATGACTCGACGATGCGCCCGCTCCCCGTGCAGAACTTTCCGGTGCCGCCTCCGCCTCCGCCGCCGGAATACATCCCGCCGACCCGCAGCGTTGTGCCGCCGTCGCCCACGGTCGCACCGCAGCAAGACCCCTTCTCCGGCCAGCGCCCCGCGCGCCGCGCGAACGAATACGTCCCCGAAGCCCCGGCGAATTCTCCGCCGCCGCCGGCCCCTCCGCTGCGGGGCGTGCCACGCAGTTCGATTGACGATGCGCCCATCGTCCCGCCCCTCAACGTGCCGGCGAACTTGTCCCCGGCCGAAGAGCGCCTGTTCCAGCCCGGCGTGAAGCCCGAGGACCGGCGCTACATGATGTATCTCTACGCGAAGACCGGCCGCGCCGACCTGGCCGAGCCGCTCGCGCAGGAAATCCTGGCCCGTGACCCCGCGAACAAGGAGGCGCTGCTCGCGATGAGTTCGCTCTTCACCGACAAGAAGGACGCGGGCCGGGCGCTGAACTACGCCACGCAGCTTTACAAGGCCTACCCCGAGAGCGACGAAGCGCTCTACTACTACGGCGCGGCCAACCAGCTCGCCGGCAATTATCAGGAGGCCGCCAGCGTGCTGCGCTACCTGCGTCTCGAGAAGTTCGCGGGCAAGCCCTTCCCCTATCAGCTTGATCTCGCCGGGGCGGCCGAGAAGTCCGGCGACTGGCGCACGCAGATGACGGCCTACCAGGAGATGCTTGACCAGAACCAGGTGGACGACCAGACGCGCGTCGTGGTGCGCCGCGTGCTCGAACCGATGCAGCGCGACCACGGTGACCAGGTCACGGCGCAGGGCACCGCCTACCTGCTTGGTTCCGGCCAGCTCTGGCAGGAAAAGCTCGGCGGCCGCACGCAGGTCTCCGCCCGCAACCAGCTCTACGCCGAGGCCATGCGCGAGGACGTGCTGGTGCGCGGGACGGCGCTGCTGAACCGCCGCTGGGCGGATGACACCGAGGGCTACCTCGGCCTGCAGACGGCCTGGAGCGGCCGCTGGACCAGCGACCTCTGGGTCGGCGGGTTTCAGGACGGGCTGCTGGGCGGCGGCCGGGTGATGCATCGCCTGCCCTCCAGCAGCGGCTCGGTCTGGCTCGAAGGCCAGGCCAACGAACGCGCCCGGGACGGCCTCCTGCTCAACTCGCTTGATGGCCGGCAGCACCGGCTCACCCTCGCGGGCAACTACCTTTTCGCCGAGCGTTTCCAGACTTACGCCGCGCTTACCGGCCGCGAAGTGCTCGTGGACAGCGAGGAGCTGGCCGTGGGCTGGCAGGCAAGCTGGGGCGTGGAGTTCCTCGCTCGCCGCGAGTCCCCCGAGTTCAAGCTCGGCTATCGCGGCGCCTACCATGCGAACACGCGCAAGACCGGCAACCTCTCGCTCATCGCCCCGGCCCTCGCCCCCGGCCTGACCGTGCCACAACAGACCCAGGTGCTCGACAGCATGGTGCTGCACTGGCTGCATCGCGAAGGCGTCTATGCGGACCTGCGCGACCGGCTCTGGGGTCCGCTTTTCTACCATCTGCAAGGCACGGCGGACTACGCCTTCGAGCGCGACTCGATGGAGTTCGGCGGGCGCGCGGGCCTGGTCTTCCAGGCGCGCAAGAGCCTCGAATTCGGCACCGAGATCGCCTACACGACCAGCGCCGCCACGACGGATGGCGGCAGCGATTTGTGGGAAGTGGGCGTGTCCATGAAGTGGTGGTTTTAGGCGCGGCAGGCCATGCGGGCAGGACGCGGATGAAAGCTCCAAATCCCAAGCCCCAAATCCCAAACAAGCCCCAGGCTTCAAGCTCCAAAGGTGCCTGGCAGCGCGGGGAGTCAACGCAGCGAGCCGGTCCAACGAGCTGTCCTAGAACGACGCGCTCATTGGAATTTGGAGCTTGGAGCTTTGCTTCACCTTGCTGAGATCAACGGAAAAGTGGCATGAAATCTCACCTGCCTCCTGACTTCGGCCATCCGCCGCGCGTGCTGGCCTCCTGGCGGCGGCGGGTGCGGGACGCACTTGCCACCGACACCCCCACCCCGTTCTACCTTTTCTCTCCTGATCCCATCACGGAGGCGCTCGCGGAACTGCGGGAGCTGGATTCCCTCCCGGTGCCGGTGCGGCACTGGCTCTCCTGCAAGACCCAGCCCGTCGCCCCGCTCCTGCGCTGGTGGCGCGGGCAGGGCCGCCCCATCGAGGTGGTGAGCGAGTTTGAGTATCTCGCCGCCCGGCACGAGAGCTTCACCACCGACAACATCCTCATCAACGGCCCGGCCAAGCACCGCTGGCTCCCGCGCGTGGCCGCGCCCGGCCTGCGGGTGAACTTTGATTCACCGGGCGAACTCGCGGCCTTGCTGCCGCTGGCGAAACAGCACGGGTGGCGCACGGGCCTGCGCCTGCGCACCAGCCTGGAACACGACCCCGAGCACCCGGAGTTCCCGACGCAGTTTGGCTTCGCGCCGGACGAGGCGGAGGCGGCCTTGAAACGGCTGCGCCGTGTCGGCGTGACGGCGGAGACGCTGCACTTCCACCTGCGCACGAACGTGGCCGACGCGGCGACCTACGAGCGCGCCGTCCGCGAGGCGCATGCCTTTTGCACGGCAGCGAACTGGTGGCCGGCGTTCCTCGACTGCGGCGGCGGCCTGCCGCCGCGGCACACGTTCAGCCATGAAGGAAAAGAGTTCGCGGCGGGGTTCAAGTCCTCCCTAGCAGCCGACGTGAGGAGGCTCTCTCCAACTGCGGACCGCGGACAGCGGACTGCGGAATTCAAGCAGAGCCTCCTCAGGTCGGCTGCTACCGGGCTGGAGGAGTTGGCGGTGGCCTTTAGGCGCTGGCTGCCGCGCTTCCAGGGCCTGCGCGAACTGTGGCTGGAGAACGGGCGTTTCCTCAGCGCGCGCAGCGGCGTGCTGGTGGTGACGGTGCTGGACGTGAAGGAGCGCGGCGGCCTGCGGCAACTGATCTGCGACGGCGGGCGCACGATGAATGCACTCGTCTCAAACTGGGAGGAACATGCCCTGCTGTCCGTGCCGCCACGGGCGGGACCAACGATCCTCACCGCCGTCCACGGCCCGACCTGCATGGCCTTCGACCAGCTCACGCGCCGTCCGCTGTCGCGCCGACTCCGGCGTGGCGACCGGCTGGTGTGGCTGGAGGCGGGGGCGTATCACGTCCCTTGGGAAACGCGCTTCTCGCACGGGCTCGCCGCCGTGCTGTGGCACGAGGACGACGTGCTCACGACGGCACGCACTGCGGAGTCCTTCAGCGAGTGGTGGAAACAGTGGCGGTAGCCAGCTCGTTGCCCGCCATCGGTCTGGTCCGCGGCTGATACCAAGCGCGATCGAAGCTGGAGCAAGATAAGGATCAGGATTACGAGCAGGAGCCCGGTGGCTCGGTTCTCCTGATCCTGCTCCTAATCTTGCTCCTCGTCTGTCAGTTCATCGTCCGGAGGCAACTGCCAATTCCAACCATGGGTGGATTCCAGACTCAAATGAGGCAACAAAAAACCCCTTCCGGTTGCCCGGAAGGGGTGTGGACTGAGCGAGGCTCAGATTAGAACTTGTAGATGACGTTCAGAGCCAACGTGAAGTTGTTCTTTTCGTCAGCAACGGCGCCACCGAACACGTTGTTCGGGCTGCCGGAGATGTCGGAGTCCCAGCGGGCTTCCAGACGGCTGGTGACATTGGCCCAGAGGGCGTAGTCCAGCGTGCCGGTGAGGCTGAGGAACGCCGAGTTGTTGGCGCCAGCCGCCTTGCCCGCGTTGGCGAACGGGGCGAAGTTGGCGAGCGTGCCGCCGGAGGTGCCGGTGGCATACTCAGCGCGGGTGTTGACCTTGAGCTTCTCCGTCACCGCATACGAGGTGTAGAGGCTGGTGGCGTTGGCATAGCCGGAGCCATTGCCAGCGGTGGCGTCACGGCCCTGATAGTCATAGGCCGCGCCGACGGTCAGTTCCTTGACCGGCGTGTTGAGCGTGAGGCCCGCGTAGTAGTTCACAACCTTGGAGGCGGAACCCACACCACCGGCACCGGCGTGATTGATCACACCAGCGGTGAGCGTGGAGCCCTTGAGGAAGCCCCAGCTATCGGGAGCGGTCACCGTGAGGGCCGCCATGTAGGCCTTGTCCGACTCGGTGGCGGACTTGCCGTTGATGCCGACCGCGCCACCAGCGCTGTTCGCGATGCCCGCGCTGACGCTGAAGCCGTCGCACACCTTGTAGCTGGCGATCAGACCAGTGTAGGTCGTCGGCTCAAGGAAGTAGCCGATGGAGCGGCTGTAGTTCGGGTTGGCCGTGTAGTTGAAGGCTTCGTAGCCGATCGGGGTGTCGAACACGCCGAGCTTGAACGTGATGCCATTGCCGACCGGGGCGTTCAACGCCACGTAGGCCTGCTTGATCGCGAGCGTGTTACCAGCACCACCGGTGCCGAAGGTCACCGCGTCCGGGCCGACGAGCAGCTCGGCGGTGTAACCAGCGGCCCACTCACCCTCTTCGAGGGGCTTGGAAACCGTCAGGTTGATCACGTCAAGGTTGAAACCGTCGGTCTTGCCCACTCCGTAGGAGTTGACAGCGGCCGGGGCGCCCACACCGGCGCTGCTGCCGGGCTTCCAGATGGCCGAGGTGCTGATGTAGCCGCTGAGCGTCGTGGAGGAGACAGCCGTAAGCACTTGGTGTGACGGTTTCTCGTCCGCTTGAGCAACAGCGCCGAAGCTGATCACGCCTGCGGCGGCCAGCCCGAGTGTCCATTGATTGACTTTCATTTTGTGTTAGTTCCTCTTGCGAGTTGTTTACTGTTAGTTTCTTTGCGTTTTGCTTGCGGGCAAAAACCGTTTGCCCACACACCAAAGACGGTGCATTGGCGATGAGAATATCAAGGGCGAAGGTCGTGACAACAGTTTTTTTCCGGTTCCCCATTTGCCGGACGCATCATGGTTTCCTGGCAGGTTGCTGACGTGGACTCGCACCACTCCGGAGGGCGTGCGCTCATCGGGTGGTGTGCGTTCATCCCCTCCAAGGTTGGGCCGCCCCGAGCTGCGGCGGCTCCTGCTCGTAATCCTGATCCTGATCCTAATCCGGCCCGGGAACCCGCTCTGCCCTTGCGCGGCGAGCCGGCTCCCTGCCCGGCTGTCGCTCACTTCTTCGGCTTGACCGGCGGCTTCTCCTTGAAGGCAGAGCGCAGCAGCCAGTGATGCTTGAGGCCCTGCACCAGGCTGTCCGTATGCCGGATGGCCGAGGAAACTTCCGAGACCAGGTTCGTGTTGGCCTCCACCTGCGCGTTCAGGTTACTCGTCAGGTTCGCCAGGTTCGCCAACGATTTGTCCAGGCTCAACGCCAGCGTCGTGATGTTCGAGTCCGTGTTGGCAATCGTGTGGTCCGCCGTCTGCATGAGCCGGCGCGTGTCCGTGAGCGTCGCGTTGGCGTTGCTAAAGGTCGTCCGCGCCTCGGCCAAGGTGGCGCGCACCGAGAGCAGGGTCTGCTCGGCCGAAGCGCTTAGATTGGTGGGCAGCAGCCAGGTGCCCAGCGAGCCCGCCGGGTTCGTCAGGTTCGCCGTGATGCGGTGGACGTTCGAGCTGACGGGGTGGAAGCTGGCCACGAGGAAGTTCGCGTTGCTCACGACCGGCTTCAGCTCGGCCAGCCGGGCGTCGAGGTTCGTGATGGTCTGCGTGCTGGTGGACAGGAGCGCCGCCACCTTGTTCGTCAGGCCCAGGATGTTCGGGAGCGCGCCCTCGATCTGGGAGACCAGCTTCTCCGCCCGCTGCGTGAGCGCGGGTGATTCGTCCGCCACGATGTGATAGGGCGTCGAGCCCACGCCCCAGTTGGTGTAGGTGCCCAACTGGTCCTCCCACATGGCGGTGATGAGCTTGCCCTTGATCTCATAGACAGCCTTCAGGTTCTTTTTGGAGCCGTCACGATTGGTGTAGCCATTCCAGCCGCCCGGAAGGATTTCCAAGTGCCGTCCCCCGAGCAGGTCGTCGGCGTTCACCCGCACCCGGGAGTCGTTCCAAATGTAACCGATATCCTTGCTCCGGATGGTGAACTCCACATATACAAAGTGGCGCTCGAAGTATTCCGCCGAGTCCGGCGGCATGGCCTTGATGATGGAGATTTCGCCAGCCTCACGGCCCATCATCCTCACCTTGCCGCCTTCCTTGAGCCCCCCTGCGCTGTCCAGATAGGTGTAGAACGGCGCCTTCAAGTCAAACCACCCCTTGTTCTGCGCCTGGTAATAGAAGTAATAGCCGAAGCCCGACAGCAGCAGCACGGTGGCGATGATGACGAACACGCCCACGGTGTGCTCCACGCGGCTGAGGCGGGTGCGGAGTTGCGGGGTAAGGTCTTGCAGCGGCATGGGAGTTTAGTGGGGAAAGAATGATGCACCGGCGGCCAACGCCGGCTGAAACAGTTGCGGGCGGGACTTCATGCGGTCAGAAAGTCATAGCATCATGCACGGAGGTCTCGTCGCTGGCGGACAGCTCGGCCCGGGAGCCCAGCAGGCGCCATTGCCGGTCCTTGAGGATGGCGAACCGCTCCGCCCGGTTCTTCCACGGGCGCAGATCGTCCGTCGTGGTCACCAGCGCGAGCGGCCGGCCCGCCAGCCACGGGTGCCCGGCGTTCAGCGCGTCCAGCGTGTCCAGCCACCAGCGCATGTGCCGCGGGTCCAGGCCGGTGAGCGGGTTGTCCAGCAGGAGCACCTCCGGCCGGAGCACCAGCGCGCGGGCCAGCGCCACCCGCTGCCGCCAACTGCGGTTGAGCTGGCTGGTCGGCTCCTGCGCAAACGCCGTCAGCCCCGCCAATTCGAGCACCGCCGCCACTTCCTCACGGGTTTCCTCCGCCGGACAATTCCGGTGGTAGCACAACGGCAGCGCAATGTTCTCCGTCACCGTCATGTGGGCGAACATCCGCCCGCCGTTCTCGAAGACCAGCCCGATGCGCAGCCGCGTCGCCACCAGTTCATCCTGCGTCAGCGACGAGGTTTCCTGACCGAAGAGATAGTGCCCGCCCGCCATGGGCTGCTGCAGGCCGGCCACCGTCGTGAGCCAGTCGCTCTTGCCCGTCCACTGCAGGCCGCCCACCGCCCAATACTCGCCCGGCAGCAGCCGCCAGTTCACCCCCTCCACCAGCGCCACATGCGAGTCCTGCGCCGAGGCGATGCTCGCTTCCGTCAGCTCGATGAGCGGAGGAGCGGAGGGTGTTTCGTCAGGGGCGGCCATGGTCACATGAGCAGGTAAACCAGGATGAACAGCGCGTCCGCCAGCACGCAGCCCGCCACGCTCTGGGCCACGGCGCGCGTCGTGGCGTCCGAAACATCTTCCAGCCGCAGCCGCGACGCCAGGCCCTGATAGCAGGTCACCACTGCAATGATTGCGCCGAACGTCGCCGTCTTCAACCCCAGGAGCGCGAAATCCTCCCACTTCAGCGCGCGCGCAAGCTGGCCGAAATAGTCGGCCGGCATCAGCGGCACATCCTGCAGGAAGATAAACAGATAACCGCTCAACACCGCCACGATGATCAGATACACCGTCAGCGAGAAGATCGCCGCCGCCAGCCCGACCACGCGCGGCATCACCAGGTAATGCACCGGATCAATCCCCAGCGCCTCCAGCGCCTCCACCTCGCCCTGCGCCCGGCTCAGGCCCAGTTCGATGACAATGGCCGTGCCCACCCGCGCCAGCACCAGCAGCGCGGTCGCCAATGGCCCCAGCTCCCGCACCAGCACCGTCACCATCACCGTGCCGGCATATTGCTCCGCCCCCACCTTTTGCAGCAACGACACCGTCTGCCCCACGATTACCAGCCCCAGTGCCAGTCCGAAAAACACGATCCCTGGCAGCAGCCGCACCCCTGCCCGGTCAATTTGGGCCCGGATCAGCGGGTGAATCACCCGCCACGACACGTTGAACTTCGTCAGTGTCACCCCCAGCGTGATCAAGGCAAAGGCCCCGATTCCCTGCGTGGCCCGGATCAGCCGGAAGATCTGCCGGCCGACAAAATTGAGATAGCTCCGCGGCAGCGGCAGCGCCAGCACGCTCGGCAACAGCGGCGGGGCGGAGGGCTTGGCCGGGTCTTGGTCCACGCGCACAGCTTAGGCGGCGTCCGCGCGACCGGACAACAGGTTTTTGGCCCCACCGCATTTTGACCACCGAGACGCGATCAGCACAGTCCCAGCACACCATCCGGCACGCCCGGCAGCCCGAACGATGAACGAATTCCACTCACCCTCCTCCCCCACCGGGAGGAGGCTGAGGGTGAGGGAGCGCGCCACGGAGTATAGCGGGTTGAGCAAGGCCGTGCGCTGACCAACCACCGCAACCCCATCTTTGTCCGCCCCAAATCTTGGGGGACTCAAAAAAGGGTTCTCCGCTGTTTTCAATGGCATGGAGTGTGGGCGAAACTCCAAATCCCAAGTTCCAAGCTCCAAATTTCAAAGGGCGGCGTCACCCGGCACTGTCCGGGCCAGCCGGACCGAACCAAGACGGAAGCGCTGGCGGCGTGGCACACGGAACCATTGGAATTTGGGCTTTGGAGTTTCTTTGGAGCTTGAGACTTGGGGCTTGGAACTTCCCGGCCCCATGATTTTGTGCTCCATGATTCTGGGTAAGGCCGGGCCTCCACACGCAGTTGCCAGCCGCTACACCGCATCCTTTTCGCGTCTATTCGCGTGTTTCGCGGGCCCTCACTCCCGCTCCGCTTTCGCCATCCGCTCCACCCGCGCCCGCAGGCACTTCGGACACAAACAATCCGCATCCGGGCTCGTCGGCATCGGCAGCCGCGGCAGCTCCATGCACCAGCAGGTGTTCGCGGCACAGTGCGCGAGACACTCAAATTCCGCCCCGCACTCGGGGCAGCTTTTCTTCTCGGCATGGCGGCTCATCATCGGTGGCGGAAGCCTCCCGCAACGGGCCTGACGGACGCAATCGTGTTCTCGTCCGCCCGGCCCTTGCGGGAGGGATGGCTCAGAACTTCGCGGTGACGCCCAACTGGAAGTTGATCCCCGGCGCGGGGTTGTGCCGGAACGCCGTGACAAACGTGTTGTAGGTGGGGAACTGCTCGTAGAGCCGGTCCAGCAGGTTGTTCACGGCCGCGTAGGTGGTGAGGTTTTTCCACTGGTAGCTCAACTTGGTGTTCACGACCGTGTAGGTGTTTTGGGGGAGCGCGTTGGGGAGGTCGAAGAAGCGACGCTGGCCGGTGACATAGAGGGTCTCGACCCGCCACAGCCAGCCGGTGGCGGGCCGGAGGTTCACCCCGCCGGTCAACTGCCAGTCCGGCACGAGCACCTGCTTCTGCCCGGCATACGTGCCGCTCGTGAAATGTGCGTCCGACCACGTCGCGCTGAAGTCCAGTTCCGCCCACTCGGCGGGCCGCGAGTTCAACGTGAGTTCCACGCCCTGGCGGATCGCATTGGCGTTGTTGTTCCCGAAGGTCGCGGGATCGGAGAAGATGTCGTCCTCCACCCAGCTATGATAGTAGGCCAGGCTGCCGCCGAGCAGCTTGTGCTGCTGGCTGCGCGCGCCGACGTCGACCGTGCGCGCGTTCACGGGCACGAGCGACGCGTTGCTGGCGAAGCGCGGATCGCCGCTCACCACGTCGTTGGCGCTGGGCAGCCGGTAGGCCTGCGAGAGGGACACCCACGCCGAAGACTTCTCGGCAAACTCATAGCTCAAACTCGCCTTCGGGCTCCACACGTTGTTCTGCTTGGTCCCCGTGAACGGCGGCGGCGGCGGGAAGGGGTTCGGGATGTCCAGATACGCGTCGCGGTGATCGAAGCGCACCCCCGCCGCGAGCGAGAGCTTGGGCAGCAGTTCCAGCGTGTCCTGCGCGAAGAGGCTCAGGGTGGTCGTGTCAACCACCGTGGTGGTCGTGACGAAGCCCTCCAGCGTCTGCGCGAATTCCTGCCGCACCACTTCACCGCCGAAGGTCAGCGTGTTCGCGCGCTGCCACGGCTCCGTCTTCCAGTCCACCTGCACCGTGCCGCCATAGCTGGGCTGCACTGTGGTGACGTTGGCAAAGCCCGTGCCGTAGCCGTCATCCTTCGTCGCGAAGAGCTTCGCGTTCACCGCCCAGGCCTCATCGAAGGTCTTGTGGTAGTCAATCCATCCGCGATGCAGCTCCTGCTCGAAGGTGAACTGCGTCGCCCCACGCTGGCGCGGGTTCGCCGCGAACTGCGCCGGCGTGAGGATGTCCGGGTTCTCGCTGTAGTCGTCGTGGAACTGGTAGCCCAGGGTGAAGCGCCCCGCCGGCGTCTCGATGGACGGCTTGGCCAGGAGGTTCCAGCCCCGGTAATTCGCGCCATCGCGCCAGCCCGCCCACTCATTGCGGCTCCCGGAGACGACGTAGCTGAGCGCGTTCGTGCGCCCGCTCAGGGTGAAGTTGCCCTGATAGAAGCCGAGGTTGCCCACGCTTGCCCCCACGCTGCCGGAGAGCGGCCCGTTCTCCGGCTGCTTGGTGATGATGTTGATGACGCCGGCCACCGCGCCCTCGCCGTAGGTCGTCGAGGCACCGCCCCGGATGATCTCGATCCGCTCGATGGCCGCCAGCGGCACGGAGTTCCAGAGGAAGAAACCGCCGCCCGCGTCATTCACGCGCACGCCGTCCAGCAGGATGAGCGTGCCCGCCTTGTCCCCGTAGCCGCGCAGGCTGAACTGCGACTGCTGCCCGGCGAAACCTACCGTGTCCAGCGACACGAAACCCGCCTGCTGCCGCAACAGCTCCGGCAGCGTGAAGGCCGGCGACTGCGCGATGGTCTCGCGCGTGATGACGCTGACATGGGCCGGCACCTTCTCCACCGCCACCGTCTGCTCCGGCAGCCGCGCCGCCGTCACCACCACTGTCGGCAGATCCACGGTTGCATTGGTCTTGCTCTCCTGCGCCACCGCCGCCGTGGCCGCAAGGCCGGCGAGCAAGGGCTGAAGGATCAAACGACCGTTCCGCCCTCCACTGAATACTGAACACTGATTACTAATTACTTTCTTCATTCTGGTCTTTCCCTACAGCCCACGCGGGTTCTTCAGCGCATGGGCGGTTTGAGTTGGAGACCAGAAGGGAGGTGAAAACGAAAAAGCCTTCACCTCCGCAAATTGGAGAATGAAGGCATCTCAGAATCCCGACGAAAGACAGTTCGGCAGGCTGGCCTCATCCTTCTCTTTGTCGGAGAAGTGGGCGTGCGTGAGCACGCCCGGACGAGCGCTGACAAGCCGGTATCCTGACTCCGGGCCTCAAACCTCGCTCCCGCCTTCCCGGCCTTCAGCCAGTGGCATTGGGAGTCTGTAGCCCGTCACAGTGGCGCAACCGTCCCCGGTTCTCACGGGGTTCCCTGCACTTGTAAGCGGTAACTTGCGGAGCCAAAAACTCCGCGTTCAAAGAACCGCCCGCGTTCTAGGCCAACGCGCCCCCGCTGCCAAGTGGAATTGTCGCCCGCAGCCACCGTAGGGCGCATCTTGACACTGCCCCCGCACGACGGCGGAGCGCGGCCCGCTGGGCCGCAGCGGCTGGCAGCAGGGAAAGGCTTGGGAAGCTCCGCAGCCCGTTCTGCAGGGTTGCCGCTGCGGCCCGGAGTGCCGCGCTCCGGGGGCAGTGCGCGGATGCGCCCGCCACCGTAGGGCGCAGCTCAGTTTCTTGCACCCGGGATGCCACGTTCTGCGCCTTCTCCCTTCGCGGAGCG
>CAZCBE010000061.1:30814-40084 GCA_964496695.1 uncultured Klebsiella sp. | reverse complement strand
TTCTGCCCCAACCCAGCGCGTCCCCTGCGTCGTCTTTTAATTTGAGTCAACTCGCGTGCCGGCGCACGCTGGTTCATCGCTTGACGGCTTTTTACACCTCCCTAAACTGCCGCGTCTCTCCGGCAGGCCGGACGGCCCGTTCCCAACTGACACAGACAACGCACAACTGACACACACCATGACCCAGATCGCTGAAATCCAGGCTCGCGAAATCCTCGACTCGCGCGGCAACCCCACCGTCGAAGTGGACGTCACCCTCTCCTCCGGCATCCTCGGCCGCGCCGCCGTCCCCTCGGGCGCGAGCACCGGCGAGCACGAGGCGCTCGAACTCCGCGACGGCGACAAGAAGCGCTATCTCGGCAAAGGCACCAGCAAGGCCGTCAAGAACGTCATTGAGAAGATCACCCCGGTCCTGCTCGGCATGGACTCCACCGACCAGCTTTCCGTGGACGCCGCGATGCTCGAACTGGACGGCACCGGCTTCAAGAAGTCCAAACTCGGCGCGAACGCGATCCTCGCCGTCTCGCTCGCGAATGCGAAGGCCGCCTCCGCCGCACTGGGCCAGCCGCTTTTCAAATACCTCGGCGGACCCAACGCCAAGGTGCTCCCCGTGCCCATGGCCAACGTCATCAACGGTGGCGCGCACTCGGACGCCCCGATTGATTTCCAGGAGTTCATGGTCATGCCCCATGGCTTCGACACCTTCAGCGAGGGCCTGCAGGCGATCACCGAGATCTTCCACGCCCTCAAGAGCGTGCTGAAGAAGAAGGGCCTCTCCACCACCGTCGGCGACGAGGGTGGTTTCGCCCCGAAGCTGGAAAGCGCCGACGCCGCGCTGGACGCCATTGCGCAGGCCGTAAAGGACGCCGGCTACAAGCTGGGCAAGAACATCTTCCTGGCGCTGGATGTGGCCGCCTCGGAATTCTACACGGGCAATGAGACCTACGTGTTCAAGAAGAGCAGCGGCCAGAAGCTCACCGGCGATGAGATGGTCGAGTTCTACGCCCGGCTGTGCGCCAAGTATCCGATTGTCAGCATCGAGGACGGCTGCGCCGAGGGCGACTGGGTGACGTGGAAGAAGCTCACGGACAAGCTCGGGGCCACGACCCAGCTCGTGGGCGACGACCTCTTCGTCACGAACGTGCAGTTCCTCCGCAAGGGCATTGATACGGGCACCGCGAACGCGATCCTCGTGAAGGTGAACCAGATCGGCTCGCTCACGGAAACGCTCGACGCCGTGGAACTCGCGCACAAGAACGCCTACCGCGCCGTGCTCTCGCACCGCTCCGGCGAGACCGAGGACGCCACCATCGCCGACATCGCCGTCGCCACGAACTGCGGCCAGATCAAGACCGGCTCGCTCAGCCGCACCGACCGCACCGCGAAATACAACCAGCTCCTGCGCATCGAGCAGTTGCTGGGGAAGAACGCGGTGTATGCCGGTCGCAGCGCGCTGCCGAAGGGGCGCTGATCCAGCGCAAACTTCGTCACCTCTCACCACGGGGCGGCCAATTGGCCGCCCCGTTTTGCTTTCTGCGGATCAGATAAAACTCCAGTTCAACGCCGGTCTCAGCCGTGCCGCACCGCTTTTCGATGCCCTCAGCCGGGCCAATGGTGGCATTACAGACCGAAAATACTTTGAGAATTAGCTAGGTTTTCAAGCCAATCGCGACGATGGTGCGGCGATTGCTTCCGTCAGAAGCGATTACGTAGTCGCAGCAAAACATACATCAAAACGTCGCGGATACGCGACATAAACGCAGAACACCATGAAAGCCACATCCACCCGCAAAGCCGGTTTCACCCTCGTCGAAATCATGATCGTTGTCGCGATCATCGGCCTCCTGGCCGCCATCGCGATTCCGAACTTCGTGAAGGCGCGCGCCACCGCCCAGAAGAACGCCTGCATCGCCAATCTCAAGCAGATTGACGGCGCGGTCCAGCAGTGGGCGCTCGAAAACAAGAAGGCCGCCACCGACACCTACGCCCTCAGCGACACCACGCTGCTGGCCTACTTGAAGGGCTCCCTCCTCCCCGTCTGCCCTGGCGGCGGAGCCTACAGCGCCGGTGCGACCGTCTCGGCTTCCCCGAGTTGCTCGCTCTCTGGCAGCGGTCACACCCTCTGAGGCTTGCGCCTCACCGTCCGGCAGCCATGGGCTGAGGGCGGACAACGGATCTGATTACGAAAAACCCGGAAGCTGTTGCTTCCGGGTTTTTTCTTGGCGCGAATCCGCCAGTCCAGCCCTAAATGCCTTTCGGGAACTTCCGAGTTGAATCCCAAGGGATTCAAACCGCCCCGCCCCGAAGGCCACCGGCTCCAAGGCTGAAAGCCGGGCGGCCTGGCTAGCGAAGCATGAGCGCTCTGTAAGAACGCGCCTCTTCGCCGCACTGGGCAGCGTCCCACCCCTTCCTTCAGGCGGTGATGAAACAGGACCGCCGACACGGGCTTCCGCCTCGTGCTGCTCGGCACCAACTCAAGCTGTCGCCAGACGGGTTGAAACCGCACACCGAAGTCACTCGGCCAACGTTGGGGTCCGGTTGATTCTCCTTTGATTGACTTGGGTAAGTGGCTTTTCCATGCTGGCGTCCACACCTCTCCCACCACACTTCCAGTCTGTCATGCTCTTCAAAAGTTCGCCGTCGTCCTCGGTGATGCCGATGGAACCTCAGCCGGAGCCGATTGACACCACCAAGCGCTATGACGTTTATTGCTCGCAGGGCACGGGTGAGGCGTGTGTCTATCGGAACGTCTTGTTCAAGGGCCTCAAGCACCTCTTTGCAATCGCCCCGCTGCATATCATGGATCACTTTCTCGAACTCGAAGATCCCACCGGCCAGACCGTCTATGTCGCCCCCTTCTCCATTCAAAAATTCCACGAGCACGGCGTTGACTTGGAGGCTGAATGAGTGAACTGCCCCTCCGCACCCCAATCCGCTTCGCGACCGAGTCCCGCCGATCCGCGTTGATGCGTGTGCTGCAACTGGATTACCTCCGAGCGCTGGCTTGGAGCCGTTGGCCGTGGGTGGTGGCAGTTCTGGCCGCCTGCCTCGGCTTCGCGAGCTGGCAGACGCTGAAGTCCCCGATCTACCGGGCTCAAGTCCAGGTTTACGATCCGGACATGAACGACCAGGGCGTCGTGACCAACCAAGCTAGGGCACTCCCATTCGAACACGATCCAAGGTTTCCATCCTATTGAGTCAATCGCACCGCCCGGCCGGCCAGCAACGATTCAAAAAGCAAACTGCGTCGCCCCACCGGGCACCAGCCACTTGTTCGTCATCCGGGAGAAGTCGCGCCATTCCACATGCCCATCCACGAAGGCGACGTTTTCCCCGGCCGGGATGTTCCCTTTCATGTGCGCCGGGTGATCGCTGAAACCGCCGGCCGGGGTGAAGATGTAGGTGGTGTAGCTCGGCGGGCCCTGGCTCGGGGTGATGTCCACCACCAGTTCATTTTCCGAGGGGGACCGGCCATTGTTCCCCACCGTGTCCGCCTGCAGGAACTGCGCCGGGATGCTCCCCGCCGCGCGCGGCACCAGAAACACATACCCCACGCAGCGCTGAGCCGGCGCGCCGTTGTTGGCACCGTAATTCCACCAGTTGAGGATGTTTTCCGCCCGCACAAACGAGGGACAGTAGTAAATCGCCGGTTCCGACGGCCCGTAGGCCGCCATGATCGCGGTCGTGTTCGTGTGCATGTCCCACGCCCAGTTCCCGCCAATCGAAGGCCAGATGGGAAACTTGCTCGCGTAGTCATCCGCGTAGAGCAGCAGGGCCAGGTCATGCTGCCGCTGGTTGTTCTTGCAGCGCGCCCGGAAGCCCTGCTCCTTCGCCTTGCCCAGCGCCGGCAGCAACATGCTGGCCAGAATGGCGATGATGGCGATCACCACGAGCAGTTCGATCAGGGTGAAAGCGATGGAACGTCGGGAAACCACCGGCCGCTGGGCCGCGCGCGCCGTCAGGATCTTGGTGAGTTCCATAAATTCCCTCTCGACTGGAATTGGAATAGTCCTTTGGACGTGGCGGGTCAATCGTGATCGCCAAGACTGCCCATCAAATGAGACGGACTTCTTTAGTCGTCAGTCCCCATTCGCCAGTCAAATCAACGCTTGCTTGTCCTTTCGGTTGCCTCCGCTTTCACCTTCCCCTACAACCGCCTCATGCAATTCCGCCTCCACTGGCCAGCTACGCTCTCCTGCCTCGCCGCCGTTGCCACTTCCCTCGGCACCGTCTCCGCTCAGCTCCCGCCCGGCGTCACCGATTCCCAGAAGCCCGGCGACGTGCCTTTGTCCCCGGCGGAGTCGCTCAAGAAGATCACGCTGCCGCCTGGCTTCCGCGCGCAGCTCTTTGCCGGCGAGCCCCAGGTCATGCAGCCCATCGCGATGGAGTTCGATGACCGCGGGCGGCTCTGGGTGGTCGAGAACTTCTCCTATCCGGGGCTCAAGAAAAACAACGGCGTCACCAACCCCGCGCCCGACCGGATCCTGATCTTCACGGACCGCGATGGCACCGGGCGCAGCGTGGAGCGCAAGGTCTTCCTCGAGAACGGCCGCAATGTGACAAGCGTCCTGCCTGGCTTTCGTGGGGTCTGGGTCTTGTCCTTGCCGGATCTCCTCTTCATCCCGGATGCCAACGGCGACGATGTGCCGGACGGTCCACCGGTGGTGCATCTGACGGGCTGGAACATCCAGGCGGGGCACAACTTTGTGAACGGCCTCGCGTGGGGGCCGGACGGCTGGCTCTACGGCCGCCACGGCATCACCACGAAATCCAAAGTGGGTCGGCCCGGTGCGCCGGAGTCCGAGGTGGTGACGCTCGACTGCTCGATCTGGCGCTATCATCCGTTGACGAGGAAGTTCGAGACGGTCTGCCGCGGCACGACCAATCCGTGGGGCCTGGACTGGGACGAGAACGGCCAGGCCTTCTTCTCGAACAATGTCATCGGCCATTTCTGGCATGTCATCCCCGGCGGCTTCTACAAGCGCATGTTCGGCACGCATGACAACCCGCATCTCTACGAACTGATGGAGAGCTGCTCGGACCACCTGCACTGGGCCGGGGCGAAATGGCAGGAGGCGCGCGGCGGCACGAACCATGACGCGCTGGGCGGCGGGCACTCGCACTGCGGGCTCATGATCTACCAGGGTGACAACTTCCCGCCCGAATGGCGCGGCCGGGCCTTCATGGGGAACATCCACGGCAACCGCGTGCTCTATGATGGCATCGAGCGTCACGGCTCCGGCTACGCCGCCAAGCACGGCGGGGCTTTTCTCATGGCGAACGATCCGTGGTTCCGTTCCACCGCGCAATACTACGGGCCAGACGGCGGCGTCTTCATTACGGATTGGAGCGACCTCGGCGAGTGTCACGACAGCGACGGCTCGTATCGCAGCAGCGGACGGATCTACAAGGTCATGTATGGGCCGGAGAAGGTGAAGACCACCACGGCCCCCCTGAATCTGGCCCTGCTCGCGGACGCGGAACTGGCCAAGCTGCTCGGGCACCCGAACGAGTGGCACCGGCGTCATGCCCAGCGGCTCCTCCAGGAGCGGGCGGGAGCGGGCAAGCTGGGCGACTTCACGCTCAAGCTCCTGCGCGGCCTTTACGAGACCACGCCGGAAGTGCCGCGCCAGCTCCGGCTGCTGTGGGCCTTGCATGTCACCGGCGGGGCCGACGAGTCGTTTCTGGTGGGACAGCTTGGCCACACGAGCGAGCACGTCCGCTGGTGGGCCATCCGCCTGCTCACGGAGGATGGCAGGGCCTTCCCTGCCCTGCTGACGAAATTTGCGGCGATGGCCCGCGAGGACAAGTCCGCCTTGGTTCGCCTTGGCCTTGCGTCCGCACTGCAACGCCTGCCGGTGGCCGACCGTTGGGAGCTGGCGACGGCGTTGCTTGGGCGGGCCGAGGATGCCACGGACAAGGATCTTCCCCTGCTGACCTGGTATGGCATCGAGCCCGCCGTCGCCGCCGACCCGACCAAGGCCGCGCTGCTGCTGGCCAAGTGCCAGATCCCGCAGGTGCGGCAGTTCATCACGCGCCGGCTGACGGCGAAGTAACCCGAAGCCGGTTCACTTCCGTCTATCCCGTGTGATGACGCTGCGCGCCCTTGCCCTGATGCTCACGTTGGCTGTGAGTTCTGCCTCCGCGCAGACCTACGCCACCAACGAGTTTCTTCAAGTCCAACGCGGCGAGCTGCCCATCATCATCACTGCGCCCCACGGCGGTTCGCTGGCCATCCCCGGTGTGCCCAGGCGCCTTGGCCCGGAGGTAGAACGCACCAGCGGAAAGTTCGTTACCGGGCAGGATACCCGCACATTCGAGCTGGCCACGGCCACCGCCAAGCGCGTCGAAGAGATCACGGGCAAGAAGCCCTACCTCGTGGCCTCGAAGGCACACCGGCAATTCATGGACCCGAACCGCCCGGAGAAGGAAGGCGTGGAGCATGAGAAAGCCAGAGTGGTTCACGCCGCATTCCACGGGCAGGTGCGCGAGTTTGTGGACGAGCTGCGGAAGCAGTTTCCGAACGGAGCGCTGCTGCTGGACATCCATGGGCAGGCCACCAGCGCGGAGACGATCTTTCGTGGGACACAAAACGGCACCACGGTGATGAAGATGGTGGAAAGGCACGGAGCCGTCGCGCTCACGGGTGAGGAGAGCATCCTCGGCTATCTCGCCTCGAAGGGCATCAAGGTCTCGCCCACGAACACGCCGCCCGGCACGCCACCCGAGTCCAAAGGCTTCGGCGGCGGCCACATCGTCCGCACTTACGGCAGCCACACGACGAACGGAGTGGACGCGATCCAGCTAGAGTTCGGCGGCGGCTTCCGCATGGACGTGAAGAAACGGGAGGCGACCGCCAAGACACTCGCGGAGGCGATCAAGGTTTACACGGAGAAGTATCTGACGCCAGCGAAGTAGTCGCAGGCTTTAGCCTGCGCGTCCAGCATTCGGCATTTGCAAGCTGAAGGTTGCGACTACGGGGACGGCGCGAATTCCCTTTGCCCGCTTGTGCATTCTGCCGTTGAATCGTCCTCCACATGGCTGTGACAACCCGCCAATTTGATTTCCTCATCCTCGGCAGCGGCATCGCGGGGCTGACCTTCGCCCTCAAGGTAGCGCCGCAGGGACGCGTGGCCATCGTGACCAAAAAGAGCCGCGCGGACTCGAACACGAACTGGGCGCAGGGCGGCATCGCCGCCGTCACCAGCCGCGAGGATTCCGTGGAGATGCATGTGCGTGACACGCTCGATGCCGGCGCGGGCCTCTGCCGCGAGGACATCGTCCGCACCATCATCGGCGAGGGACCGGAGCGGATTCAGGAGCTGATGGAACTGGGCACGAAGTTCAGCGAGCGGGAACTGCCGGGCGGCAACGGCAAGGAACTCGATCTCACGAAGGAAGGCGGCCATTCCAAACGCCGGGTGCTTCATGCCAAAGACGCCACCGGCGCTGAGATCGAGCGCGCCCTGCTTGATGCCATCGCGCGCCAGCCAAACATCACGGTGCTGGAAAACCACTTCGCCGTGGATCTCATCACCACGCAGAAGCTCGGCTACGTCGGCCCGAACCGCTGCCTCGGCATCTACGTGCTGAACAAGGCCAGTGGGCAGGTGGAGACGTTCGCCGCGCCGGTCATCGTCCTCGCCACTGGCGGCTGCGGGAAGGTCTATCTCTACACGACCAATCCCGACATAGCGACCGGCGATGGCGTGGCCATGGCCTATCGCGCGGGCGCGCCGGTGGCCAACATGGAGTTCATGCAGTTCCACCCGACGTGCCTCTTCCATCCGAAGGAGCGCACGCTGCTCATCACCGAGGCGGTGCGCGGCGAGGGCGGTTACCTGCTCGGCACGGACGGCCAGCGTTTCATGCCCCGCTACGACTCGCGCGCGGAACTGGCCCCGCGCGACATCGTGGCCCGGGCGATTGACAGCGAGATGAAGCGCACCGGCGCGGACAACATGTGGCTGGACATCACGCACCAGCCCGCGCGCTTCATCATCTCGCACTTCCCGACCATTTACGAACGCCTGCTGAAGCTCGGCGTGGACATGACGAAGGAACCCATTCCCGTGGTGCCGGCGGCGCACTATCAGTGCGGTGGCGTGGTGACGGATGTGAATGGTGTCACCGACATCGCCGGACTCTACGCCGTGGGCGAAGTGGCCTGCACCGGCCTGCACGGCGCGAACCGGCTCGCGAGCAACTCCCTGCTCGAAGCCCTCGTCTGCGCCCACCGCGCCGCGCGCCGGGTCTTGGAAAGCCCCCTGCCGCAGAACGAGGTGAACATCCCGCCGTGGCAGTCCGGCAAGGCGCAGAACGCGGACGAACTCGTCGTCGTCTCGCACAACTGGGACGAAATCCGCCGCCTCATGTGGGACTACGTGGGCATCGTGCGGACGAACAAGCGCCTGCAGCGCGCCCAGGCCCGCATCGCGCTCCTCCAGGAGGAAATCCAGCAATACTACTGGGACTTCACCGTCACCAGCGACCTGCTGGAGCTGCGCAACATCGCGACCGTGGCGGAGCTGATTGTGGCTTGCGCGCTGGCGCGGCCCGAGAGCCGTGGGCTGCACTACAATTTGGATTTCCCAAACCCCGACCCGGCCTGGGCGCAGCGGGACACGGTGGTGCGGAAGGGCGGGTGAAGCCGTGTAGCGCAAGCCTCCGGCTTGCCGTGCCGCCGGCGTCCTCGCCGGCCTGTAGCGTGCGAACGCGAAACAGCACATCCGCAGCCCGAGCCGGCACGGACGCCGGCGATACGGCAGGCCAGAGGCCTGCGCTACAGGGTCACGGCGTCCCGGAAATGCTCCACCCATTCAAGCGGTGCTGAAACCGCACCCCGCCATTGGTGCCGCCCATCGAAACGCTTCCGCGCGAAGCTCCGCCAACCAGCACATTCAATTGCAGCGGCCCGGTATAGTTCGTGCGCTGCGCGGTGAACTCCATCTGCCGCGCCTGGAAGACCAGTTTCACTGGCAGGTTGGTCACGCCGGTCTGCGTCGTCATGCCTGATTGAAAGCGCCAGATGATCGTGCCGCCGGGGTCGCCTTGCAGGTCCATCACCATCTCGCGCGGACTGTAGAGTTTCAGGCCGATGGGAACGGCGGCCGCGAGCAGGAGCAGCAGGCCCACGCCGACGATCCAGCCGGTGTAGCTCTCGCGTTTCGGTGTGCTCTCAATGGTCATTCAAACCGGTCGCGTCAGCAAGTCGGGGGGGGGGGGGGGGGGCGGCGCCCCCCCCCCCCGCCGGGCGGCGGGGGGGGGGGG
>CAZCBE010000061.1:0-30804 GCA_964496695.1 uncultured Klebsiella sp. | reverse complement strand
CCCCAGCCCTCTCCCCCGATGGGGGAGAGGGAGAAGAACGCGCGGCGGCGCGTCCCTACACTCACTTCCCCGCGATCTTGTTGATCGTGTTATAGATGGTCTGGTTGATGGGCGTGCCGTCCGCCGCGTTGATGTTCATGCGGATGCGCATCTGCATCACGGGCTTCACGCCGCCCTCGACTTCGAGGAACACGGTCTTCTTGTCCGCCGAGAGCTTGGCTGACTTCACGTTCAAGTCCTCGCCGCCAAACTTTGAGTTCGCGATTTTGTTGTTGCCGATGATCTTGTCCGGCTCGCTGACCGAATACATTTGCGATCCATAGGCCTGGCTCCACTTGTAGTTCCACTGGTCAATCGCCCAGTTGCCGTCGTCGGCCGCGGTCTTGGCGTCGAGCGCGGTGGTGAAAGTGATCTCGATGCCGTTGGGCTTCACATGCATTTCTTTCGGCATGGCGACGACCTTGCCCGTGTAGCGCACGCGGTGGAACGCCCCGGTCTTCGCCCCGCTGCTCTGCCAGACGCGCAAGCCGGTCACATAGAGCTGGCCGTCGCGCGGGCTGAAGTGGCCGCGCATGATACCGGACTCGAAGTTCAGCGGGAACCGCACCGCCCCACCCTGCACCTGCCCGCCCACTTCCTCCTGCATCACCTTGAAGAGCGAGCAACTGCCGTAGCTCATGTGCAGCAGGTCGCCCTTGAACGGCCCCCACTTGTCGCTCGTCACCCAGACCTGGCCGCCGCTGGAGTTGTCCACCTGATGCGGCAGCCAGAAGAGCGGCTTGTCGTAGTCGGTCGGCGGCGTGCTCGTGTGCGCGGTGTGGACATGGCCGTAGAAGCCGCCGGCCTTCATCAGATTCACACGCGAACTGGGCACCCAGTTGCCCTCATTGTCGGAGGAGGTCATCTCGTCGTTCGGCCCGATGCCGAGGCCGTTGGGCGCGCGGTAGCCGGTGGCGACCACCTCAAACTTGGCCCCATCCTTCGAGACGCGAGCGAGCACGCCGTGGTGCTGGTGCTTGGCCGGGCCGAGGTTGCCGCCCTTGTTGAAGTAGAAATTGCCGGCGCGGTCGGTTTCGAGGCCGAGGTTGAACTCGTGGTAGTGCGAGCTGATGGCCACGTCGTTGTTGAAGTTTTCGTAGAAATCCGCCTCGCCATCGCCGTTCAGGTCATGCAGCCGGGTGATCTGGTCGCGACCCAGCACGTAAACTTTCTCGTCCACAATCTTCAAGCCGAGGGGCTGGAAAAGGCCGGTGGCGAAGCGCTTCCACTTGAGCTTGGCCAGTGAATCGTCAATCCCGCTCACCAGCCATACGTCCCCGCTCACGCTGCAAATCGCGGCCTTCGTGGCGTCCTTGAAGAAGTCCATGCCGCTGGTGCGAATCCAGGAGTTCCACGGGTTGGCCTTGCCGTCGGGAAGCGTGAGCGTGTCCACGGTGTAGGGGCCTTCATTCTTGCCGAGAACACCGGCGGTTTCGATGACCGGGTTCCATTGCGCTGCACCGCCCTTGGCGAGGGCGGGGAGATTCGGCATGGTCGCCTTGTAGGCGGCGACCGTCGCGGGCGTGGCCTTCTCGCCAAACCACATGGCGACCTGGAAGGTGATGGCCTGCTTCTGCGGCGGGAGCTTCATGACGATGAAGCCATCGGGAGATTTTTCCAGCTTCGCGCCCTCGATGGCATAGCCATTCATCGAGAAGAGCCCGGCCGGCGGCTGGCAGAGGTGGAGCGTGAGCGCGGGGGACGGCCCCTCGAAATGGAACGTCCGCGTGAAGGCGCCGCTCGCGGCCTCGTAGCCGGGCAGTTCCAGCACGCCGACCTTGCCGACGGTGTAGCTGAGAATGACCTGCTTGCCGTTCACGTAAAGCCCACGCCACTTCGCCCAGTCCTTGGGCAGCGGGCCGAAGGAAACGAGTTCACGCCCGTCTTTCTCCGGCGGCTTGGGCTCTTTGAAGCTGCCGCTGGCATCCGCCCAGCCGGGCAGCACGGCGGATTTGAAAGCGACTTCACCGACCGGCGAGGCAACGCCCTCCAAACCTTCGCGGCCCGTGGGCAATTTCAGAAAGCCGCCGCGCCAGCCGATGGCCAGCCGCAGCCGCTCGGTGTCGAAGCACACGGCAGCGTCATTGCCGAGATTGATCGTCACGCCCTTGAGCGCGGGGCGAAACACCTCGCCCTTGTCGCCGGGCACTTGCAAGCCGCCGCTGAAGAACGGCCCGAGGTCCATGGCGTCCCACTGTGTGCCGGTGGGCTTCGGCTTGGGCGCAGGTTTCACTTCCTTCGTCGCGTCCGCCCCGACCAGTGGCAGGACGGCGAAGGCAAGGGCAGCGGTGAGAACGAGCGGCTTAAAAAAAGTCGTTTGCATGGTCAATTCGGGCGGAAACGTGGCGGGCTTGGGGGGAAGCGGCAACACAAAACAAGTGCGGCGGACACTCCTGTCCGGCGTGCCTGCCTCCGCGTTTGCCCGGCGAAAGAGGGACAGCACTGTCCCGCGCACAACGCTTCCGCCTTCTACCCGCCAATCCGCTGCCCTACACTCCGCGCGTGCCTGACGCCGCCGCGCCACTGCCACTCGCCCGCCCTGTCTCCGCCTTGCGCGGCGTGGGGCCTCGGCATGTGGAGTTTTTCGCCAAGCTCGGCATCGTGACCGTCGAAGACCTCCTGCTCTATCAGCCGCGCCGTTACGAAGACCGCCGCACCGGCTGCACCATCGCGCAGCTCAAGCTGCACCAGTCGGCCACGGTCCTGGGGCGGATCGTGGCCCAAGGCGTGAACTACTTTGCAAAGCGCACCAAGTCCGTCTTTGAGTTCATTCTCGATGACGGCACCGCACGATTGCACTGCCGCTGGTGGAACCTGCCATGGCTGGAGGACAAGTTTCACGTCGGCGATGAGGTGTTCGTCCATGGCCGGCTGCTCTCGCTCAAGCCGCGCACGATTGACCATCCTGAGACGGAAGTGGTCGAGACGGGTGACGAGGCCTCCACCCACCTGCATCGCATTGTGCCGGTGTATTCGCTGACGGAGGGATTGTCCCAGCGCTGGCTGCGCGGGCTGCTGTGGCGGGCGCTGGAAGAGTATGGCGGACAGATTCCTGAGCGGCACCCGACGCTGGTAGGACGAGACTCCGTCGAGCCCCATTCCGAGCGCAGCGAGGCGAGCGCAGCGAGCATCTCCCCACCAAAGCCGGGCCAAGATGCTCGCTTCGCTCGCGCCGACTCCGTCGGCAAACAAGGCTCGACAGAGTCTCGCCCTACCGGTGCGGCGGCTCCTAATCCCGCTCTCTCCCTCCCCCGTGCCAAGGCCATTCGTCTCCTGCACTTCCCCGCCGAACTCCCGGAGACTGAACTCGCCCGCCAGCGCCTCGCCCTCGACGAATTCCTCGACCTCCAACTTGCCGTCCGCGCCCGGCGCGACAAGCTGCTGGCCAACGCCCGCAGCCAGCCGTGCAAGGGGGACAACCATCTGATCCGTCCATTCCTCGCCCAGCTTGGCTTCCCGCTCACGGATTCCCAAACCACCGTGCTGCGCGAGATTCGCGCGGACCTCGCGCGCGGCACCCCCATGCGCCGTCTGCTGCAAGGTGACGTGGGCGCTGGCAAAACCGTGGTCGCGGCTTGCACCGCCTTGATGGCCTTGGAAAGCGGCCACAGCGTCGCCCTCATGGCCCCGACCGAAATTCTGGCCGAACAGCACTTCCGGAACTTCGCGAAGTGGCTGGAGCCGCTGGGCGTCGTGGTGAACCTGCGAACCGGCTCGCGGAAGGAAGAACGTGCTGCGTGTTCCGTGTTGCGTGTTCAAGACGGAGCCAGCCCACACCCTGGTGGACACGCAACACGCAGCACGCAACACGCAACGCTCACCATCGGAACGCACGCGTTGGTCGAGGACACCTTCACCGTCGAGCGCCTCGGCCTGGTCATCATTGACGAGCAGCACAAATTTGGCGTGGCCCAACGCGAGCGGCTGGTCCGCAAAGGTCATTACCCACACCTGCTGGTGATGACCGCCACCCCCATCCCGCGCACGCTGGGCCTCACCGTTTATGGTGATCTCGACGTGTCGGTCATCGAGCACCTGCCGCCGGGTCGCGGTGCCATCAAGACTTTCGTGCGCGGCCCGGACAAGCTGCCGAAGGTGTGGGCCTTCGTGCGCGAGCGGCTGGCCGAGGGACGACAGGCTTACATCGTCTATCCGCGCGTGGAGGATTCCGACCTGAAGACCGGCACGAAGGCGGTAATGGCAGAGTTCGAGAATCTGGCCAAGGAACTCAAGCCCCACCGCATCGCGCTCCTGCATGGACGCTTGTCGGCGGAGGAGAAGGAGCAGGCCATGGCGGACTTCCGCGCGAACCGCGTGCAGGCGCTGCTGGCCACTTCGGTGATCGAGGTCGGGGTGGACGTGGCGAATGCGACGGTGATGGTCATCGAGAATGCCGAGCAGTTCGGCCTCGCCCAGCTTCACCAGTTGCGCGGGCGCATCGGACGTGGGGTGCATGATTCCTGGTGCATCCTCGTGGCCGCCAAGCTAACCGACGATGCCCGCGAACGGCTGAAGGTGCTGGAGCAAACCACCGACGGCTTTGCCATTGCCGAGGCGGATCTGCGCCTGCGCGGCCCGGGCGAGTTGCTGGGGCAGGCCCAGAGCGGTGCACAGCAGTTCAAGTTCGCCGACCTCACGCGCGATCTGGAACTGGCCAAGCTGGCCCGCGACCTGGTCGTGGGGCAGGCGTCCCGCCTGCCCTAGCGGGCGTCTCGCCCGCGTTGGAAATCGTTCGAAGATTCGCGGGCGAGACGCTCGGTGCGACAGGGCGGGAAGCCTGCCCCACCAACTCATTCCACCCAAAGATTGCCCGCCCGGTGTCTCCGCGCCATAGTCCGCGCACGACATGCAGCCATATCTCGAACTGCTTCAGCACGTTCTCGACCAGGGCAAGTCCAAGTCCGACCGGACTGGCACGGGCACCTTGTCCGTTTTTGGCGCGCAGACCCGGTTCGATCTCCGCTCCAGCTTTCCCGTCCTCACCACGAAGAAGCTCCATCTCAAGTCCATCCTCTACGAGTTGCTCTGGTTTCTGCGCGGCGAGACGAACGTGAAGTGGCTGCAGGAACGCGGGGTGACCATCTGGAACGAGTGGGCGGATGCCGAGGGCAACCTGGGGCGCGTCTATGGCGCGCAGTGGTGCGACTGGCGCACGACCGACGGACGCAGCATCCACCAGATTGACCAAGTCATCGCCCAACTCCGCAAAAATCCCGACTCCCGTCGTCACATCGTCAGCGCGTGGAATGTCGGCGAGGTGGATCAGATGAAGCTGCCGCCCTGCCACGCGCTCTTTCAGTTCTACGTGGCCGAGGGCGAACTCTCCTGCCAGCTCTATCAGCGCAGCGCGGACCTGTTCCTCGGCGTGCCGTTCAACATCGCCAGCTATGCCCTGCTGACGCTGATGGTGGCGCAAGTCACCGGCTTGAAGCCCGGCGAGTTCGTCCACACGTTCGGAGACCTGCATCTCTACAAAAACCACCTCGACCAGGCGAAGGAGCAACTCTCCCGCCGACCCCGCCCGCTCCCCGTGATGAAGCTCAACCCGGCGATAAAGGACATTCACGACTTTCAGTTCGAGGACTTCACCCTCGAGGGCTACGACCCTCACCCGGCCATCAAGGCGCCCATCGCCGTCTGATTTCCAGCCACGAACGTGCTTTCCGTAATGAACATGTTTCGCAAGAAGAGCCTGCCCGCAGCCCCTCAGCAAGGGGCGCAAGGTCACCGGGCAGCGGACCAGACGGGGCCGTGGATGCTGGACCCGGCGGTCACATTTCTGAACCACGGTTCCTTCGGCAGTTGTCCGCTGCCGGTGCTGGAGTTTCAGCGCGAGCTGCGCGACCGCATGGAGCGCCAGCCGGTGAAGTTTTTCGTGCGCGACCTCGAAGAGCTGCTCGACTGGTCGCGCATCCGGCTCGCCAAGTTTGTTGGCGGCAAGGCGGAAGACCTGGTCTTCGTGCCCAACGCCACCTCGGGCGTGAACGCGGTGCTGCGTTCGCTCACCTTCGAGCCCGGCGATGAGTTGCTCGTCACCGATCACGAATACAATGCCTGCCGCAACGCCCTCGACTACGTGGCCGCACGAACCGGAGCGAAGGTGGTGGTGGCGAAGATCCCGTTCCCCGTGAACAGCGGGGAGGAGATTGTCGAGATCGTGATGGCGGCGGTGACGTGGCGCACGAAGCTCGCGCTGCTGGATCATGTGACCAGCCAGACGGGGCTGGTGATGCCCATTGAGTTCCTCGTGCGCGAACTGCTGGCCCGCGGCGTGGACACGCTGGTGGACGGGGCGCACGCCCCCGGCATGGTGGAACTCGACCTGCACACGCTCAACGCGGCCTATTACACCGGAAACTGCCACAAATGGCTCTGCGCTCCAAAGGGCGCGGCCTTTCTCCACGTGCGGAACGACCGGCAGAAGGACATACGCCCGCTGGTCATCAGCCACGGTGCCAATTCTTCGCGGACCGATCGGTCGCGCTTTCAGATCGAGTTTGGCTGGATGGGGACGAGTGACCCAAGCGCGATCTTGTCGGTGCCCAAAGCCATTGAGTTTGTGCGGTCACTGCGTCCCGGCGGCTGGGACGAGGTGATGAACCACAATCGCGACCTCGCCCTCGCGGCCCGCCGGGTGTTGTGCGAGGCGCTGGAGATTCCCCTGCCCTGCCCGGATGACTTGATCGGCTCGCTGGCAGCCGTGCCCATTCCAGATGGAAAAACCACCACGCCGTCCAAGTCGCCCCTTTACCTCGATGTGTTGCAGGATGAACTGCTGGGCAAGTTCAACATCGAAGTCCCAGTAATCCCTTGGCCCGCGCCCCCGAAGCGGGTGCTGCGCGTCTCGGCGCAGGTTTACAACTCGCTGCCGCAATACGAGAAGCTGGGCGAGGCGTTGAAGAAGCTGCTCTGAAGCGAAGCGTTTTTGATTGGGCCGATGCAACTGGTGCTTCTGATCCGGGTGCTACGACAGCCCGAGAACACCTCTCTCCGCTCCCCATGATGAACCGCGCACGGAGTCCCTGAACCCCGTGCCGGCAGCTTGCAGCCGCCGGATTGAAGATGAGTTGCTGACAGTGGCTCGTCCTGCACTGGCCATGCATGGCGGTGGACGCCCGGGTTTGGGTTGTAGGTTCGCACTCGTGGTTCGCACGACGCAGGCCGGCGTGGACGCCGGCGGCACGGCAAGCCGGAGGCTTGCGCTACGCGTAGCGCCGGCCTCCGGCCGGCCGTGCCGCAAGCGTCCCCGCTTGCCCCGTTGTGCGTGCGATGACGGCTGCAAGCCGCCGGCACAGGTTCACCAAGAAGGAAGAGTGAGCCCCACCGATACAGGCATACCATTCGCTGCGGAGGATTTGCTCAAGGCTGGCAACGGTTAGACGCCGCTCTGCGGGACACGAAAGCGGCGTCGCCGCAGTCCAAGACGCGCGCCTACTTCGTGGCTGCCACGCGGACTTCGGAGGCGGGCTGGAACAGGTGGGCCAGCGAGCGCAGGACGCGAAAACCTGGCCCGCCCAGCTTGAGCTTCACGGCCCAGACCGCTGCCGCACGGTCGTAGCCGAACTGGCCGAGGCCGGCAGAAGCGAGGGTGAAGCCGCATTCCGTGACTAGATTTCCCAAGGTCTGGACATTCCAAGAGAAGAGGTGGTGGTTCGGCTCGGCCGGATCGAAGCTGCGATACCGGGCTTCTTTCTCGAATGGCACGCAGAGCAGCAGTTTGCCACCGGGCTTGAGGACACGGCGGATTTCAGCCAATGAAGCGGCGGGGTTCTGCGCATGCTCCAGCATGTGATGGCAGATGACTACGTCGGCACTTGCATCAGGAACCGCGCGTGCGTCACTGACGAATTCAATACCCCGCGCGCGGACCGTCGGTGCCAGAAAGTCCGAGACGTCGAAGCCGATACGCCGGGCGCACTTGAGCTCCGCGAGATTCCAACCCGCACCCACACCGAATTCGACCACGGTGTCGCCGGGACGAATGTTGGGCGTGAACTTCTCCGCCCGCAGGCGAGCGACCCACGCGAAGGCCTCCGGCGGAATGCCGCGTTTGCCCTCGTGATAGGCGCGTCCGGCCTCGCCTTGGTAGTGGCGGGCGGCGGAGTTGTCCGGCGAGTCGGGCATCGGGCGGAGCTTAGCCGGAGATCGTGAGGGCTGTCGAACGCGGAGCGCATCGGACGCAAACCAGGTTTCGAAAAGGGTGAACAGGAAGGCCTGCGAATGGGCTGGGAGGGCGTGGTGCCCTCACCGCGCCGCCGAGGTCTAGTGGCATCCTGGTGCTCGGCGGCGAGCTGAGGACAGCCCGCCCTACCCGCCGCAGGTTCATGGGTGCCAACCGATTCTATCGAGATGCGGAACGCCGATCGGCCGCTCGAAAGCTGATTTGCACACACCAGCAGTGTTCGCACTCTGAACTGTCACCGGGCCGGTTAAATTGATAGAACCCGCGCGTGCCCAATGCTGCTGACTCCGGCCCGGCAGGCGGCTCCGATGTGGAGCTGTCCATCGTCATGCCGTGCCTGAACGAGGCGGAGACCCTGCCAGCTTGCATCGAGAAGGCGCGCCGTTTCCTCCGTGAACAGGCAGTTGCCGGTGAAGTTCTCGTGGCCGACAATGGCAGTGAGGACGGTTCCCAGGAACGGGCCACCCGGCTGGGTGCCCGGGTGGTGATGGTGGCTGAACGTGGTTATGGCAATGCACTTCGAGGAGGGATTGCGGCGGCACGAGGGCGCTTCGTGGTGATGGGGGACGCGGATGACAGCTATGATTTCTCCGCCCTGGGTGAGCTGTTTCAAAAGCTCAGGAACGGGGCAGACCTGGTGCAAGGCTGCCGGCTGCCGGCCGGTGGCGGCACCATCGAACCCGAGGCAATGCCCAGGTTGCACCGCTGGCTCGGGAACCCGCTCTTCTCCGCACTCGCGCGCCGGATGTTCCAGGTGCCGGTGAAGGACATCTACTGCGGCCTGCGGGGCTTTCGGAAAGATTTGATTCCCCGGCTCGACCTGCGGTGTGAGGGCATGGAGTTCGCCACCGAGATGCTCATCAAGGCGAGTCTGCGCGGCGCCCGCATCGAGGAAGTCCCGATCACGCTGCACCGCGATGGGCGCACGGCCCACCCCCCGCACTTGCGCACCTTCCGCGATGGCTGGCGCACGTTACGATTTTTCCTGATCTGCAGTCCGCGCTGGCTATTTGTCTATCCCGGGCTGCTGCTCCTTGCGTTGGGAGTGCTCGGCTTTGGCGTGGCGATGCCGGGACTGACGTTTTTCGGAGCGACCTTCGATGCGCACACGCTGCTGTTCGCCAGCCTGTCGCTCATGGTGGGTTATCAGTCGGTTCTTTTCGGCTGGCTCGCAAGGACGCTGGCGGCGCGCGAAGGGTTCCTGCCGGAGACAAAGCTTCTGAGCTGGTTGCAGGGAGTGTTGTCGCTGGAACGCGGGTTGTTCTTCGGCAGCTTCACGTTGATGACTGGAGTGGGATTGCTGCTGGCGGCCGTGGCCCAGTGGCAGGCGGCAAGTTTCGGACGGCTTGATTACGCCCACACGATGCGCTGGGTGATCCCGGGAGTGACCCTGACGGCAATGGGTTTTCAAACCGTGCTCGCGAGCTTCTTTGTCGCAGTGCTGGGCTGGTATCGTAAATGAGCGCCCCGGACTCAATCCTCAGCGCGTGGGAAGAAGCGTATCTGCGCTTCGAGACTCCGGAGGAGGAGGTCCAAAAGTTCCTGCGGCGGTTGCATAAACTCGGTGCCGATGCGTGGCCGAAGGACGCACAGGTGGTGGAGCTCTTCTGTGGCCGGGGCAACGGTTTGAATGCATTGCAGAGGCTGGGCTTTGCCAACCTCGAAGGCGTGGACCTTTCGCCGGCCTTGCTCGCCGCCTATACCGGAACTGCCAAGCGCATGGTGGCGGATTGCCGGCACTTGCCGTTCGAGAATTCGTCCCGGGACATCCTCATCGTGCAAGGCGGGCTGCATCATCTGCCGGAGGTGCCCGGGGATCTGGAACGAGTCGTGAGCGAGGTGAGGCGGGTCTTGCGCCCCGGCGGGCGGTTCATGGTGGTTGAGCCTTGGCGGACACCGTTCCTGCAGTTCGTCCACTGGGTCGGAAGCTTCCGTCTCGCCCGCCGGGCCTGGGACAAACTGGATGCACTGGAGACCATGACGGAACTGGAGTGGACGACCTACGATCAATGGCTGCGGCAGCCGCAGGCCGTGCTGCGGAGTCTGGAAGAAGCATTCGTGACGGAGCGGAAGTTCATCGGCTGGGGCAAGCTGATGTGGGTGGGGAGGCGGCGGGCGTGAGAACCGGTCCCGTGTGGCGTGTTGCGTGTTGCGTGTTGGAGTCCGGCACGCAGCACGCAACACGACGCACGCGGCCCGCTGGGGGTGACCACTGAACGCACGCTTCCATCTGCCCTGCCTCTTCGCCGTGCAGGCCGTGCTGCTTGTCATCGTCGGGTGGCGAAACCAGCACCTGCTCAATCCGGATGCGGTGGCCTACCTGCGCATCGCGGAATACTACGCGAGCGGGCAGTGGCCACTGGCGGTGACCGGCTATTGGGGACCCCTGCTGAGCTGGCTGATGGTGCCGTGGCTGAAGGTGGGCGTGGCTCCGTTGATAGCGGCACGGGTGGTGATGGCGCTGTCGGCGGTGGTGTTTCTGTGCGGAGCCTTGGCCGTTTTCCGCGCCTTTCGCCTGCCGCGGGTGGCATATCTCACCGGTGCGTGGCTGGCGCTGGGCTGGTCGGTGTTTTGGTCGGTGCGAAACATCACGCCGGATTTGCTGCTCGCGGGATTGGTGGCACTGGCGGTGAGCACGACGATGCGCGGCCTTGTCTGGGGACGACCCCGCACGCTCTGGGCCGCCGGCGGATGGTGGGGACTGGCTTATCTCGCCAAGGCGGTGGCCCTGCCCCTGACGGTTCTGGCCGGCACGGCACTGGCGATACTCGTGGTGCGAAGGGTCGCGCACGCCAGACCGGCGGGCCGCGCGCCCGTGCTGAACCGGCTGGCCATTGCCTGGCTCGGCTGCGCTTTGGTGGCCGGCCCATGGATCGGCGCGCTCTCGTGGCATTACGGGAAGTTCACTTTCTCAACCACCGGGCCCATCGCGCACGCGCTCGCGGGACCGGACCCGGCAGCGCGTTATCACCCGGCGATGGTGACGCTCCATCAGCCGGAACCGGGGCGCGTGACGCAGTGGGAGGAGCCGTCACGGATGGCCTATCGCCTTTGGTCTCCGTTCGCTAGCAGGGACAATTTCGTGCACCAGCTTGGCGTGGTGGGCGGCAACCTCGGCATGTGCTGGGAGTGGCTCAGTCCGTGGGGAACGTGGTTCAGCCCGGCGGACCTGCCAGCATGGCGACGCTGGCTGTCCACGTTCGACTTGCTCGGCTTGAGTGCGGCGGCCGTGATTCTGGCTGGCTGCCACCTGGTCAAGCACGGGAAGCGTCGCGAGCGATGGGCGCTGGCCGTGGTCCCAGTGGCGTGCCTCGGGGCCTTGTATCTCCCGTTCTGGGTGCAGGCGGAAGACCAGCGCTATTTCTATCCGGCGTTTCCATTTTTGTGGGTGCTGGCGGTGGGAGGCTGGGGGTGGTTGACCCGAAGCTGCCACCTGGCCAAGCACACGCGAGTGAGCGGGTTTCGCGTGCCAGCCATTTCATTCGCTGCGTCGGCGCTGCTCTGGCTGGCCGCCGGAGTGAGCGGCATTCCGAATGAAGCCAGCCGCGTGGCGAGCGAACTGGCGGAGCAATTGAGAGCCGCCGGTCACACCGGTCCACTGGCCGGAAGCGGTCTGTTGCCGGGCGGACGAACGGGGTTCTACACCGCGTATCTGCTCGGCGCACGCTGGCTCGGGGACAACCCGCAGGCCAGTCCAACGGATTTTCAAACGGCTGGCGCACGCTGCGTGGTGCTGCGCCGAGGCTCAGAACAGGCCGACGCCTTCGCCCGCGATCCTCAATGGCATCTCCACGAAGCGACCATTCACCCGGCATTGCTAGTTTTCGTGCGCGCCACGCCCTGACGGCTCCGTTGCGGCGAGAATTTGGCTGGAATTTTTGACGCTGCTTGGGTTTGCTTGCACAGTCGCCGGTCGAGGGAAGCACTTCACCCTGCGAGCGAACTAGGACAGGTAAAACGACAGGCAATGCAATACTGGCTGGAAACGGATACCGGGGAGCAATTCCCGCTGCAAGGCACCTGCACCATCGGGCGGCTGGCGGAGAACACACTGGCCATCAACGATGCGGAGGTCTCCCGCCGGCACGCCATCATTCACGCGCAGGGGGACGGCGGCTATTACCTAGTGGATCTGGGGAGCCGCAACGGCACGATCCTGAATGGCCAGCGCATGCGCATGCCCGCGCAGCTCAAGGACAACGACCGGATTCAGATTTCCACCACCAGCCTGGTCTTCCGCGCGAATGAGCCGGACAACGCCGAGGGCGAAGAGGCGATGGTGACCATTGCCGCTGCGCAGCAGACCGCCAAGTCCGGCATGTGCTGGCTGCTGGTGGCGGACATCTGCCAGTTCACCAAGATGAGCCAGACCATGCCGCAGGACGAGCTGGCGCAGATGGTCGGCAAGTGGGTGCTGGCCTGCAAGCAAACCATCGAAAAGACCCAGGGCCACATCAACAAATACCTGGGCGACGGGTTCCTGGCTTATTGGCCGATGGACATCACCAAGCCGGACGCCATCGCGACCACCATCAACGCGCTGCGCGCCCAGCAGGCGACCACTCCGATGCAGTTCCGCATCGTGCTGCACTACGGCCAGGTGCGGATGGACAGCTCACTGCAGCAGGGCGAAGACAACCTCATCGGACCGCAGGTGAACTTTGTCTTCCGCATGGAGAAGGTGTGCGGAGCGCTGAAGCAGTTTTGCCTGCTGAGCGAACCGGCCGCCACCGAGCTTCAGACTTACTTCGAGCTGACCAACCAAGGCGGGCACGCCCTCGGCGGTTTCCAAGGCGAGCACAACATGTATTCGTGCTAGCCGCCGTCTAGTTGTTGCGCGCGTCCCAGTCCTTCCAGAACTGCTGCGGTGTCTTCGACCGGGCCCAATTGTCCACCGGCACATAGTAGTCAAGGCGCTTGAGCTTGGGAAGCTGGCGCAGGGCCACGACCGAGGGGGAAGGAAAAGGAATCGCAAGCTGCTCCAAGTCCTGGCACTCCCACAGGGGGTTCAAGTCGGGCTGGGTGGGCAGGCTGTCCATGCGCAGCACTTTGAGGGGCATGCCAGCCAGCGGGGCGAGGCTCGCGACAGGCGCCTTGGACAGATTCAGGTATTGCAACGGCGCGCCCCGGAGCGGCTCGAGACTGCTCACGCGCGTGCCGGACAGGTCCAGTTCCACCGTGAGCGGAGCCCCGCGCAGGGCGGCGATCTCGGTGATCTGGGTGTCCGCCAGCTTGAGCACGTCCAGCGGCATCCCGGCCAGCGGGGCGATGCTGGCGATGCTGGCCTCGCGCAAATCGAGCAGCCGCAGGGAGGTCATTCCGGCCAGCGGGGCGATGTCCTGCACGGGGGTCTTGTAGAGGGTGAGGTGCTGCAGGCGCATGCCTTTCAAGGCTGTGATGTCGCGCACCAGTGTCTGGCTCATCAGATTCGTGACCAGCGGCATCCCGGTGAGGGCGGAGATGTCGCGCACGCTTGTGTTAAAATCCAGGCTGAGGAATTGCAGTGGCGCGCCCTTGAGCGGGGTGAGGTTCAGCACCTTGGTGCGCTCGAGGTTCAGCCACTTCAACGGCATGCCGGCCAGTGCGGTGAGGTCGCGCACCTGGGACCCGGATGCATCCAGTCGTTCGAGCTTGGCCCCGGTGAGCGGCTTCAGCTCGACAATCTTGGTATCGCTCACGTCCAGCCGGGCCAGCGGCATGCCGCCCAGCGGCGCGAGGTCCAGCACGCCGCCGCAACCTTTGAGATTGAGCGCCGTGAGTTGCATGCCCTTGAGCGGACTCAAGTCAGTCAGGCCGTTGATCCGGCTCAGGTCCAGCGTGGTCAGCGGCATGCCTTTGAGCGGGCCCAGATCGGTCACGTTGGTGGAGCCGGCGAGGTTCAAGGCCGCAAGCGGAATGCTCTGAAGGGCTTCGAGGCTGGCCACCGGATTCTCGCTCAAATCCAAACTGTAGCGGCCCGAACCATCGCGCTCCAGCAGCTCGGGTTTGATCTTGGCCGCTGCAAGCTGGCGACGAAACGCCACGACCACCTGGGTGTCCGTGGCCGCGACCATGGCGAAAATGCGCCCCGCCTCCTCGATGCGGCCCTGCTCGCGCAGCACCTCATAAATTTCCCGTTTGCTCTTGTCGCTGAGCTTCTTCAGGTCCGGATTGTCGCGGATGATGGCGGCGCACAGACTGGAGCTGCGCGCAGCGTCCGCGAGCTTGGGATCCAGTTCACGGGCCTTCTCGAAGGCCTGCCGGGCTTCGGCGATTTCGAGCAGCGACAGGTGGATGTTGCCCTTGATGGAGTGGAACCGGGCGATGGAGGGGTCCAGTTCGAGGGCCTGGCTGATGTTGGTCATCGCCTCGTTGAACTTGAGTTCACGCAGCTTGCCCTCGGCCACAGCGGCCATGGACGGAGCGGTCTCGCGGAGCTTGGCCACGGTCGCCTTCGCCTCGGTGAGCGCAGCCTGGGCCTTGATTTCGCTCAACTTCACCTTCGTAAGAAACGCCGCTCCGGTGAGGAGCACCAGAATGAGCGCCCCGATCGCCATGAAGACTTCCTTCTTGTTGCGCTGCAGCAGCAGCTTCATCAACGTGAAGATGTTCGCGTCCTGGGCCCGCGTGGCGTAGCCGCCCTGATAGGCCGCGATGTCGCCCTGCAATTCTTCGCAGCTCTGGTAGCGGTGCTCGCGTTCCCGCGCCATGCACTTCATCGCCACGGCGGAGAGCGCTTCCGGGATCACCCCATCCGGGCAATGCGGGGCCACCTGCCCGGCGGGATTATCCACTGGCTTGTCGTTGAACACCGTGGGCGGGGCGATGTCACCGGAGGACACCTTGGTCAGAATCTCCTCGAGGTTGCCGCCCATGACCGGGGGCTGCTGGGTGAGGATGCAGTAAAGGATGCCACCCAAAGCATAAATGTCCGACCGGCAATCTATGTCCCCGACCCGTCCCTCAGCCTGCTCAGGGGCCATGTAGTTGGGCGTGCCCTTGACCTGGCCGACCATGGTGCCCATGGCATCACCGGCCGCCGGCAGCGGACCGGAAAACTCCCCGCCGTGCTCTTCCGTGTCAGCATGGCCCGGCTCGGGCAGCACCTTCGCCAAGCCCCAGTCCAGCACGAGCACCTCACCGAATTCGCCGACCATCACGTTGTCGGGCTTGAGATCGCGATGCACGACGCGCCGTGAATGGGCGTAGGCAATGCCGTCGCACACCTTCTGAAACACCGTCAGCAGCCGCGACAAGGGAAAGCGCTGGATGGTCTCCGTGTTGCCCTCCTTGATGTCCTTGAGGATGTCCCGCAGCGTGCGGCCCTCGATCAACTTCATTGTGTAGTAGATCGTGCCGTCGGCGGCGACGCCGATGTCGTGGAGGGGGACAATGTTGGGATGCTCGAGCTGGCCGGTGATCTGCGCCTCGGCCACGAAGCTGAAGATGGTCTGCTCGCTGGCCTCCGCACTGTTGAGCATCACCTTGAGCGCCACGGTGCGGGCCAGATTGTTGTCCTGCGCCTTGAGCACCGCCCCCATGCCGCCGGTGGCCACGACCCCTTCCAGACTGTAAAAACCCGTGCCGGGCTGGGTCTGGGGCGCGAAGGCGTTGTGATCCTCCCGTCCGCGGACCGCGAGGAAATGGTTGATCGTGATGTTCCCCCGGCCGGCCTCCATCTCCAGCGTCCGCTTGAGCTGCGTCAACAGTTGCTCGGCAGCCTTGCGCTGCGGGCTGACCTTCGCCTGTTCTTTGGCTTTGAACTTGAGCATCAGTTGTCGGAGTCGGGGTTGAACCCCAACCGGTAACTTTACGTAACAGAGTATCGTAAAAAGCGCCAGCACTCTGTTGCGGGCCTGCCAGCTAACGATTTGTCGGTGGGCTGTCCGGCTGGCTGGGCTTCCGCCACGGAGGCTACTTCGACGGGTTAAGAAACCGGCGCAACATCTCCCGGACTGAATCAAACGCGATCTGCTCCAGGACGATCTGCTCCTTGGGCAGCCAGCAAACTTCGGTGACTTCACCGGGGTCTGTCAGCACGGTTTTCGAGCTCACCCGGCCAATGAAGAAGAAGTCCAGCACCTGGTAGGTCACTCCGCGATAGTGATACACGTTCGGGAGCGAGCAAAAGTAATCGAGGCGCTCGACCGCCATGCCGACCTCCTCTCGAATCTCCCGGCGGAGTGCTTCCTCCGCCACTTCGCCGGCGTCCACGAAACCGCCGGGCACGGTGAGCTTCCCCATGTGCGGGTCCTTCGCCCGGCGGATCAGCAGCACCGTGTCATCCGGTGCCAGCAGCACGGCCCCGACGGCGATGGCAGGATTGAAGTAGAAGAGGAAGCCGCACGCGCCGCACTGAAACGGCGCTTTCCCGGCGGCCGGATGGGCCTGGCCGCACTGCGGACAATGGCGAAACAAATCAGCGGGCTTCATCTGGGTTGCTCAATATCCACCCGCGCCAATCGCCCCTCCACCACCCTGCGTCCCCTGCCCCGCGCGTTCCGCCGCTTCGCGCCGACGGTAGTCGTCCATCATGGCCGCCGTGGCCGTGGCCCCGCAGCGGGAGCCGCCGAGATCGCGCACCTTGATGAGCCCGTCCAGATCGCGAACGCCGCCTGCGGCCTTCACCTGGACCTTGGCCGTTACGCTGGCCCGCATGAGCGCGAGATCGTGCTCAGTCGCACCTTTGTAGTTGTAGCTGCCGTCCGGCTGCTTGACGAAGCCGTAGCCGGAACTGGTTTTGACCCAGTCCACACCGGCCCGCTCGCTGAGCTGGCACAGCCTGACCTTGAACTCGTCGCTGCCCAAGCCCGCACCGCCCTTGGTGAGGTAGTCATTCTCGAAAATCACCTTCACCTTCGCCCCGTGCCGGTGGGCCTCATCACAAACCGCCTTCACGTCCTGCTCCACGTAAGCCCAGTCCCCCGAGAGCGCCTTGCCGATGTTGATGACCATGTCTATTTCCGCCGCGCCGTCGCGGCAGGCCAGCTCCGTTTCATAGCGCTTCGACTCCGTGCAGGAATTCCCATGGGGAAACCCGATCACTGCGCCGACCAGCACACTGCTGCCCTGGAGCAGTTCCACCGCGCGCTTCACGGCGTAGGGTTTGATGCACACAGAGGCGACCTGGTATTTCGCCGCGAGCCGGCAGCCATCATCCAGCTCCTGATCCGTCATCGTCGGATGCAGGAGCGAGTGGTCAATCATCCTGGCCAGTTCTTCGTAGGTGTATTTCATTCGTATCGGTAAGCGCTCAGAAACGCCGGGCATGCATTATGGTCGCCAACTTAGAAAACCTCCACACCGATTTCGTCAGCTTTTAGGAGGAATCGCCCGGCTCCCATGAATCAAAGTCCAATCTTCGAACGGGCCGCCACGCAACGGCGGTTGTTGGCTTCTTCGGCAACCAAAATTGCTGTCATGTCCAAGCCCTTGACGCGCGGTGGTTCCGGTGGCGGACGTTGCTTCGCCTGGGCAAGGAGTGAATCCACTGCCGCGTCGTTGCGCCGCTCGAAGACCGCCCAGTAGGCCTGCGTGCGGCAAGGCACCGTCAGCGGGTCGCGCGTGGCCATCTCAATGTTGAAGGCGATCCCAGGATTCGCCTGCCGCAGCATGGCCACGAGTGCCGGCAGAGCGAGGAAGCCGCTGCCGAACGGGACTTCGCTCAAGAAGAAGCCTTGATCCATCGGCAGCACCGCCATGTCCTTGAGATGCACGGTGAATGCGAACGGCGCGAGCAGTTCCATCGTCGCGGCCGGTTCCTCCAGCAACGCGACGTTGTTGCCGGTGTCCAGAGTTACGCCGAGCCATGGGCTGCGGTATTGGCGCAGCAAGGCCGCCAGTTCGGCGGCGGTGTGATCCTTGTGATTCTCCAGGGCGAGCTTGAGCCGGTGCTTTTCGAGGACCGGCAGCACCGCCGCGAGGCGCAGGCCCGCCTGGCGTTGGAACTCGCGAACTTCCGCCAGGGACTTGAAGCCCTCGTAACGGCGGGTGCCGGTGAAGGTGCTGCGCGCGACCGTGGCTCCGGTCGCCCGGGTCAGGATCACCTCGCGCTCAAAGGCGGCCCAATCCCCGTCCGCCTGCGGCAGGGTCAGATCACCCTCGAAGTAGCCGCCGGTCCGCTCGACGTGCGCCCGCAGGGCCCCTGCCGACGCCTGGTCCAGGCCGCGCACGGAAGCTTGCACGCCGTCGGCACCCAGACCCCGGGCATAGTCATAGAAGCTCCGGGCATCCGAAAACTTGACCCCGGCGGCCTTCTCCCGCACCGCCTTCCAGTGCTGGTGACAGGAGAAGGACGCGAAGCCCAGGCGTGAACGCGCCCCCGTGGCCGCGAACAGCGAGCGCGCGGCCGCCAGCGACGCAAGGGCGCCGCCGAAGGCGCGGCGGGAGAGGCCGGAGGAGTTCATGTGACAGATGACATGCGGATGACCACAGTGAGTGCCGGTCAGTATTTCAGCGTGCCTTGTCGGAGGCAATCTTGCCAAATACGCACACCTCGTTCTTGTTGGCGCACAGCCGGGTGAGGAACAGTTCTTCGCATAACGGCGGCAAGGCGTCCTTCAACGGCTCCAGCTTCGCGTATTCGCCGTGGCCCTTGAACTTGATCGTGACGATGAACTTCCGCGCGAGCCGACGACGCACCCAATCGAGGACCAGTTCCACGCTTCGCTCCGGTGCCGCAATGACATCGCAGAGCAGCCAGTCCACCGGAGCGGCCGGAGTGAACTTGAACGCGTCGCCTTGGTGGAAGGTCAGACGCGGGTTCGCCATCAGGTCCTCGCGCACTGGCGAGCGATCCACGGCGGTGACGCGCGCACCCCGGCACAGGGCCACGTAGCTCCAGCTCCCCGGGCACGCACCGAGATCCACACAGGTATCTCCGGACTTGATGCGCAGGCCCAGCCGTTGTTCGGCTTCGACCAGTTTCGCGAAGGCGCGGCTGGGCGCGGCCTTGTCGCTGGCCACCGGCACTTCCCCTTTCACGAAGGAACTGACGCAACGGCGCAATTGCCACGGCTGCGGTGCGGTCGCCACGGAGAGAAAGCCGGCGTCGGGTGCGGTGAGCAGCAGTTGCACCATCGTGGTGTGCTGGGTGAAGGGACCCACGGCTGCTTCCAGCGTCCGCAGCAGGAAGCGTCGTTTTTTGCGCAGGAGATCGAGAAAGGCTTCGTTGATGAACTGCGCTCGATTCTCCCCTGCCCCGCTGGTCCCGAAGTGCGGCGCGATATGCAGCCGCCATGGCTGGCCTTCCGGCACACGCTCTGCAACCGCACCAAACAGCCGCTCACTCCACTCGCGGATGGACACCGCTTGCAAGGGCAGCGCGTCCGGCAGCACTTGCCGCGCAAACGCCAGGACGGGCAAGCAGGCGGGGGGCAGCAGAAGTCCCGAGCGCACCAGCCCGGCTGCCACCACCTCATGGGCCGCATCGGCGGAGACACGGCGCAGTTCATCGAGGAGGAAAGCCTCATCGCCGGGCTCAGTGAGGAACAGATGCATTGACGTTGGGTCGTGTGCGTGGAGCGCCGGTCTCCGACGCGGCGTGTAATATCAATTCCAAATGTAAGTCGGAAGCCGGCCGCCGGACGGCACCCCTCACCTCAACCCTCTCCCCTCCTCCGAGGAAGGGAGAGGGAGAAGACAGGCACGCCGGGTCGGAGACCGGCGCTCCGGGCTCAGGCCAGTTCCAGTCCCTTCATGGTGCCGGTGCTGCTGGCAAATTTGCCGGCCTCGATCCCGAGCCGCTGCAGCATGGAAACGTAAAGGTTCGGCAGTGGATAGTTCTGCTTGTCGTCAAACGCGAGATGCTGCCCGTGCTTGAAGCCGCCGCCGGCCAGCAGCATGGGCATGTTCCGCGTGTCGTGGCTCGACGCGTTGCCGAGATTCGAGCCGTAGAGGACCATCGTGTTCGCCAGCAGGTCGCCACCGGCTTCCTTCGAGGCTTTCAGCTTCGTGAGGAAACCCGCCAGCAGCTTCATCTGTTCCAATTCGATGACTCTCAATTGAGCGAGTTTCTCCGGGTCCTTGCCGTGGTGCGACAGATTGTGCCAGTCAATGGTGACCCCCTTCACCGGCGGCACGCTGTTGTGGCCGGCGATGGCGAGGGTGATGACGCGGGTCGAGTCGGTCTGCAGCGCCAGGTGCGCGAGGTCGAACATCAACTGGGTGCGCGCCACAAAGTCCGCAGCGTTCTGCACGTCGGTCGGCGGCGGGACATTGACGGAGGGCTTGGGCTTCTTGGCCCATTCTTCGGCGAGCTTTAGGCGCTGCTCCACTTCGCGGACGGTCGTGAAATACTCGTCCAGCTTCTCGCGGTCACGCGCGGTCACGCGCTGCTGCAGGCGCTTCGCATCGCCGGCCACCGTGTCCATGATGCTTTGGCCGTCGCGGAGGCGATCACTCTGCTGCGCGACTTCCTTGGCCGTGCCGTTGACGAAGAGCTTCTTGAACACCTCGCTGGGCCGGTAGTCCGCCGGCAGCTTCACGCCGCTGCGCGAGACGGAAAGGCCGGTGCCGCCCTGCCCCGTGTTCAGCACGAGACTGCCGAACCGGGTCGCAGGCGGAAGCTTCTCCAGCACGAGCTGGTCAAGCGAGATGGTGTTGCGGAAGCTGCTCGCCCCCGGATGCGGCGCGGCGCTGAGGAAACTCGCCTCGCTCGAATGCCCGCCATCCACCTCGGGGTGCGAGACGCCGGAGAACACCGTGAGGTCGCCGCGAAACTCCTTCAACACCTCCAAGTAGGGCGTCAGCTCAAAGTCGCGGCCCGGCTTCGAGGGGAACAGATTCTCCGCGTGGATGCCCAGCGTGGTGCAGCAGCAGACCAATCGGCGAACTGGACCAGCGGCCGCCGCACGGGCGAACGGCGCGACGGATTCCAGCATCGGCAGCGCGAGCGTGATGCCGGCGGCCCGGAGGAACGAGCGGCGGGTGAGCGTGTTCATAGATGGTATTTGCGGGCAAACGGTCGTGGTGTCAACGGCGGCATCACGGCACGACCTCAACAATGCAGTCAAACAGCTCTCCCAACCGCTTCCCGCCGCGGGTGATGTCGAACGCGACGTGGCGGATGCCAGGCGATGCTGTCGCGTCCGCCGTGACTTTGAGCGTGAACTGAGTGACGGTCTGTCCGGCGACGTTCTGCTTCCACACCTGCGGTCCGGCCTGCAGACCCGGCGGGGCGTGCGGGGCGATGATGAACTCCAGCGAGCGCGACTCGAAGTTGCGCACGTTCACCGTCACATCAACGGACTGGCCGCGCTTGACCGACACCCGGTGCGGCTCCGCCCGCACCCAGAAGGGGTCGAACCACCAGCGGTATTCGGTTTCGGAACTGAGAGATTTGAAGGCGTCCCGCATTTCATAGGACCACTGACGATAGCGTTCGATAAATTGTGCCGGCTGATCCATCACGAAGGAGTGGCCGCCGAGCAGGATGTCGGGCTTGAGCTTCGACAGATACTCGGCCCCGACGATGTAGCCCTCGTCCAGAATCCCGCTGGTGCGCGAACACATGGCCTCGTGGCCGTTCTGCTTCGGGTCGGCGGGGTTGCCGAAAATGTTATCGCCCGTGAACGCAACCTTGCGCCCGTCAATCATGCCCGTCAGGCATAGCCCGAACTCGGTCTGGCCCGGCATCCAATCAATGGTGAACCGGAAGCCTTCCCAGTCGAAGCGCTCGCCGGACTTGAACAGACGGTCGAACTTGATGCGGTCCACCCCATTGCCATAGGCCTGAATGGGCGCGGCATAGTCGAAGGCCTCGGGGCGTTCGCACACCTCCTTCATGCGGTCCAGCGCCCAGAACTCCGTGCCCCAGGTTTTCTTCAAGTGTGGTGCCTGAAGAAAGTGGTCGCCGTGCATGTGCGTGAGCACCATCGCGTCAATGGCCTTCAGGCCAAGGTGCTGGCGCATTCCCGCCAGCGCGGTGTCGAGCACGTTGGTTTGAATCAGCCCGCAATCCACCACGAGCGCCTTCCCGCTGTCGGCGAGAATCATGTAGAAATTGGGTGCGAAGTTTGGACCGCGGAACTTGAAGACGTGCTTTGAGACCTGCCAGACGTTCGGCACGACAGTCGGCTGCGAAGTCTTGTCCTGTGCCGCTGCGGCGAAGGACATCACCGGATAGCCACGCACCAGCAACCGTTCCAGGTTGAAGAGCTTCTGCTGGAACTCCTCAATCTGCTTCTTCGCATTGGCGATGGGCGGGCCGTGAGACGGCAGCATCCACGCCGGATTGTAGGCGGCGATTTGTCCGGTTCCGTTGGCGATGGCCCACACGCCGGCGGCAAAGCCATAGTCCCAGTCGCTGTCGAACCAGGTGTGCATCTTCGCGCCGTCCATCATCGAGTCGCCCGTGAACGCCAGCCAGCGCCCGCCCTCGTTCAGGAAGTAGGACATCCCGCCGGGACTGTTGCCGCGCGTGTCCACGCAGCGGAACTCCCGGCCGCGCCAGGTGAACGTGTCCATCCGCTGAAAGGTCTGGTCGAGTTTGATCGGCTCGACTGAGGGCCGCACGTAGCTGGAGCCATGCACGGTGAAAGCGTCCCCCAGCCGCACGATCATCTTCCGAAAGTTCGCCGGGTTCTCGAACAAGGCGCGTTCCGCCTCGGGCGCGGCGAGTTTTACCTCCTTGCCTTTGAGCTTCGGCGCGCCCTGGCACTGCTCGCGATGGTGATGCGTAAAGAGCACCCACTCGACCTTCTTCACGCCGATCTCGGAGAGATGATCCAGCACGCTGCCATCGCCAAGATCAATCAGCAGCGCGGCCTCCCCGTCCCGGATGACGTGGACATTGCAGGTGTCGGTCCAGGTGAGGAGGTTGGGGTGGCGCGCGGCGTCCGGCTGGGTGAAGCGCGGGGCGGCGGCCAGTGGCAAGACGAACGCGACGAGCAGGGTCGCAAGAAGACGAGAGCAAGCATGCATAAGAAGCGACTGAACTACTTGGTTTGAAAAGTTGTGCTCGCCACGACCTCATGCACGAGCGAACGGAAGCCGTATTTCTTCGCCTTCACCTGGCGCACGATGTCGCTGATGATGGCTTCGTCGGTGAATTCCAGGCCGTGGCCGGTGGCGTAGATGAGGAGTTTCTCGGCGAGACCACGGGTGATCGCGTCCGGCTCGGTCAGGAGCAGGCGCTTCAGTTCGGTGAGGTCGCGGAACTTGCGACCGTCCGCCAGGGCGTCGCTGGCGTCCACTTTCGGGCCAAGTGCCACCCGCATGTCGCGTTGGTTCACATTGATGGTGATCCATTCGACCCCGTTCCGCTGGTTCGGCGCGGGCGAGATACGGTAGCGGTCGCGCAATGCGCCGATGACATCGTAGCTCTCCAGCGCAAAGCCCAGCGGGTCCATCTTCGCGTGGCAGCCGGCACACGACTCGACTTCGCGATGCTTCGCAAGCTGATCGCGGATGTTCTTCGCCCCGCGGATGTCCGGCTCGACGGCGGGAACGTTGGGCGGCGGCGGGGGCACTGGTTTCCCCAGAATACGGTCGGCAAGCCAGACGCCGCGGACGATGGGCGAGGTGGTTGTGCCATTGGCCGTGACCTTGAGCACGCTGGCGTGCGTCAGCACGCCGCCGCGATGCCACTCCGGCTTCAGCGGCACTCGGCGCACCGCCAACCCCGTCACGCCGGGAATGCCATAGTGCCTGGCCAGCCGTTCGTTCAGCATCGCGAAGTCGCTCTCCACGAAACTCAAAACGCTCAGGTCCTTCTCCAGCAGTTCATCAAAGAAGGCATGGGATTCCTGAAGCATCGAAACTTGGAGCAGTTCGTCGAACTCCGGATAGAGCCGGGCATCGGGCGTGGTGAACTCAATGTTCCGCAGCGCGAGCCACTGGCCAGTGAAATCATCGGTGAAGGCGCGGGCTTTGGGATGATTGAGCAATCGCTCCACCTGTGCCCGCAACGCCGCAGGCTTGGTCAAGTCACCTTTCGCACCTGCGGCCAGCAGCTCCGCATCCGGCATCGAACTCCAGAGGAAGTAGCTCAGCCGCGCGGCGAGGGCGTGTCCGTCCAGCTTGCCGGGCTGCTCTTCCAGGAGAAGGAAGCGCGGGGAAACGAGAACGGCCTTCAGCCCCACGCGCAGCGCGTCGCCGAAGGGAACGCGCCGGTCCAGGCGTTCGCGCACGAGCGCCAGATACGGCGCGAGATCCGCATCGCTCACCGGGCGGCGGAACGCCCGCGGCGCGAACTGCTTCAGGATGCGTTCCGCGTCAGCCAGGGTGCCGCGCTCAAGATCGGTGCTGCCCACGAGCTGCGTGCGCGTGGCCGGCGGCCATTGCGCCGCTTCCATCGGACCTTCGATTTCGATCCATTCGACCGCGATGCCGGTGCCGGCATACACATCCGCCTTGTTCTGCCAGTTGATCGTTCCGTAAGGGATGACCTTGAGCGTGTCGCCGCGCGTGTCCAAAAACGCGGCCAGTTCGATGACCGTGGGCTTGTCAGGTGGTGCGGAAAAGTGGCCAAGCAGCTTGGTCTTGCCACCGACGTTGAAGTTGCCGCCATAGAGCCGGAAGGTGACCGGTGCGTTCGACGACTGGAAGCCGTAGGCCGAGACGCGCACCCGGTAAGTGCCCGGCGCAGGCGCGCGGAACCGGCGCAATTCCGTCGGCGAATAGCCGGAGTTGAAAATCACCAGCCCGCCACCATCGAGCGGGCGCTGGGAAGTAACGGCCCAGCCGGCCACCAGGTTCGTCGCCGCGTAACGCTCCTTCAAAAACTTCGGCTGCGGCCCGACGCCGAGGGCCGCGTCGAGCGCCACGTCGGCGGCTTCCAGATACTTCTCCACCTGCACGGGCGAGAGCGTGAGCGCGGAGGAAACCTTGTCGAAGCCGTGCGCCGAGCCGTCCTCGGGCAACAGTTCCATGAGGTTCACCTCGATGCCGAGGAGATCATGGACGGTGTTTTGATACTCGAAGCGGTTCAGGCGACGGAGCGCCACTCTCCCCTCGGCGCTCTGGCGCGCGGCGATGGCCACGCGCAGCTCACGCCCCAGCCAGTCGAGCACGGGCTGCCGCTCGGCGTCCGAGGGCTGGGGCTTTTTCTTAGGCGGCATCTCGCGCTTTTCGAGCTGGGAGAAGACCTTGCCCCAGGTCTCTGCGGTGGCTGGGGAGGAGAAATCCGTGGCTAGGTTGTCGAGGCGGAGCTTGCCCTTCTGCGTGTCCGCGTCGTGACACTCGAAGCAGTGCTTTTGGAGGAAGGCCTTGGTCGCCGCCGGGAGCGGGGCGGCTGCCACCGTCAGCGGCAGCCAGGCTGCGAGCAAAAGGGCCGGCCAAATAAAGGCAAATGGGTGTCTCATCAAATGTGCGTCACGTTCGACGCACCTTAGCAGGGCCGCTTCAGATTGTCATTGGCTGCCCGGCGGGGAGGCGCATCCGCCCCGGTCTCGCCCCCGCCGGGCAAGCGAGGACGCTTGCGGCACGGCCGGCCGGAGGCCGGCGCTACGTAGCGCCCGCGTCCCGCGGGCCGTATCGCCGGCGTCCGCGCCGGCTCGGCTTCGGCGGCAGCGTCAAGATTCGCCCCACCTGATGAGGCAGGATGCGCGAGTCGGATACTCCATACGCAGTGGCAAATTGGTCCATGTGACCGCCCGTGTCCGTGCGTCAAACTCGCCGCGATGATTCTGCGTTCTCTCCTGGCATTCGGCGGCGCGGCGGGCTTATGGCTCGCGGCGGCGCACGGCTTGTCTGCGGCCGAAGCGGTGAGCTTCAACCGCGACGTGCTGCCGATCCTCTCGGACAACTGCTTCGCCTGCCATGGGCCGGACGCGAAGCAAGCCAAGGGCGGCCTGCGCCTGGATCTCCGCGAGAGCGCCATCAAGCCGGCCAAGTCAGGCGAGATCGCGATCGTGCCCGGCAAGCCCTCGGCCAGCGCACTGGTGAAGCGCATCGAGACAAAGGTGGCGGAGGAATTGATGCCGCCGGCGGACTCGCACAAGAAGCTCAGCCCGGCACAGAAGGACGTGCTGAAGCGCTGGGTCGAGGCGGGGGCGAAGTATGAAGCGCATTGGGCGTTTGTGCCGCCGACGCGCCGTGAGGGGGACACTCTTGTCCCCCATAAGTCCGCCCTGAAAGGGGACAAGAGTGTCCCCTTCACGCCCATTGACCGCTTTGTCCTCGCCCGCCTCGCAAAAGAGAAGTTGAAGCCCTCGCCGGAGGCGGCGAAGCACACGCTCATTCGCCGGGCTTCCTACGACCTCACTGGCCTGCCGCCGACGCCGGAAGAGGTCGGTGCATTTCTGGCTGACCGTTCACCCGATGCGTTTGAGAAGGTGGTCGCGCGGCTGCTGGAGTCGAAGCACTTCGGCGAGCGCATGGCGATGTGGTGGCTGGATGCGGCGCGGTATGCGGACACCGACGGCTTCCAATCTGACGAGACGCGCACGAACTGGCCGTGGCGCGACTGGGTAGTGGCGGCCTTCAATGCGAACATGCGCTTCGACCAGTTCACGCGAGAGCAGTTCGCGGGCGATCTCCTGCCCAACGCCACGCCGGAGCAGAAGCTGGCGACCTGCTTCCACCGCAACCACATGACCAATGGCGAGGGCGGACGCGACCCCGAGGAGTCGCGCGTGGACTATGTGATTGATCGCGTGAACACCGTGGGCACCGTCTGGCTGGGCCTCACGCTCAACTGCGTGCAATGCCACGCGCACAAATACGATCCGCTCCCGCACGCGGACTTCTACCGGCTCGCGGCGTTTTTCAACTCGATTGATGAGGACGGCAAGGCGGGAAAGGCCGCAAAGCCTTACCTCGCCTATGAATCGCCGCTGGCCGCGCGCGCGGTGACGGAGGCGCAGGCACTCGTGGATGAGCGCAAGCCGCTCGAAGCCGAGGCGCGCAAGGCGGCGGAGGAGCCGTCCGGCCAATGGCTCGTGGCCAAGGCGAAGGAAATGAAGGGAGGGTTTGTCGCGTGGCATCCGCTGCGGGCGACGGAACTCGAAGCCATCGAAGGGACGAAGCTCACGCAGGATGCCACAGGCATTGTCCAGGCCAGCGGGCCGAATCCGAATCACGAGGACTACCGGATCACCGGTCCAGTGAAACTGTCGCGTGTGACCGGGCTGAAGCTGGAAGTGCTGCCACACGAGTCGCACACTGGCGGCGGCCTCTCACGCGGCAAGTCCGGCGAGTTCATCCTGACCGACATCAAGGTGCAGGTGCGCCGCCGGGGCAGCTCGCAACTCCGGGACATTCTCGTGACCGGCGCGGTGGCGGATGCCTCCGCTGAACAAAAGGGCGCGCGCGCCTACGGCGACATCAAGGGCGTGCTCGATGATGACCCGCGCAATGGCTGGACCACGACTGGTCTCGATCAGAAGCAGCCGCGCACGGCGGTCTTCGCACTGGCCGAGCCGCTCGTGCTGGAGACGGACGAGGAACTGGTCTTCGAGCTGCGCCACCGCTCGACGCTGGGGGATGCGAACATCGGTCGGTTCCGAGTGTTCGCGACGGATCAGGCGGGGGCGACGGTGCGCGAGGTGGGGCGGGCGCCACTGGAGGAGTTGGCGGCCAGCATTCCGTCTTCAGCATCCAGTAATCAGTCTGTGGTGGCCGGTTCGCCGAAGGCCATCCAGCCGCCCTCCGCCCCGCTGAATACTGAAAACTGGTCACTGAATACTCTGCCCGCGAAGCTCCGCACCCGCCTCTTCGAACAATTCCTCGCCGACCACGCTCCTTACCAAATCGCCAAAGCCGCGCTCGATCGCGCCAATCGGCAGTTGGGTGAAGTAAAGTCCGCTGCGCAGAAGCTCAACGTGATGGTGCTCGCGGAACGCAAAGAACCGCGCGCCACGCATGTGCTCCTGCGCGGCGTCTGGGACAAACACGGTGACAAGGTGGAACCCGGTGCGCCCGCCGCCGTCGCCCCGTGGCCGGCGAGCGAGGAGAAGAGCCGGCTGGGACTGGCCCATTGGCTCACGTCACGCGAGAACCCCCTCACGGCCCGGGTCACGGTGAACAATCTCTGGGCGATGCTGTTCGGTGCGGGCTTGGTGCGGACGCCGGAGGACTTCGGCCTGCAAGGCGAGCGGCCCACGCATCCTGAACTGCTCGATTGGCTGGCGGTTGAGTTCATGGAGAGCGGCTGGGATGTGAAGCACATCGTCCGCCTGATGGTGACGAGCGCCACGTATCGGCAAAGCTCGGTGGCCTCCCCTGCTCTGCTGGCCCGCGACCCGGACAATCAACTGCTCGCGCGTGGTTCGCGCTTCCGCCTGCCGGCCTGGATGCTGCGCGATGGCGCGCTCCGCAGTGGCGGCTTGCTCAATCCTGCGCTCGGCGGGCCGCCGGTGAAGCCCTATCAGCCTGATGGGGTGTGGGAGGAAATCTTCATGGGCCGGTTCAAGTATGAGCCGAGCGAGGGTGCGGCCCAGTATCGGCGTTCGCTCTACGCCTTCTGGCGGCGCAGCATCGCGCCGACTTTCCTCTTTGATTCCGCCCAGCGCCGCGTCTGCGAAGTCCGCACCCCGCGCACGAACACACCGTTGCAGGCGCTCACCCTGCTGAACGACACAACCTTCCTCGAAGCCTCGCGTGCGCTGGCGGGGGAGGTCCTCCGTGCCGTCACAAAGCCCGAGGACCGGCTGGCGGAGATTTACCGGCGCATCCTCGCGCGTCCGCCGACTGCGCGGGAAGCGGTGGTGCTGCAACGCGAACTCGACCGGGCGCTGGCGCTCTACCGGGCGCGGCCGGAGGAGGCTGCGGTCTTCGTGAAGCGGACACTCTTGTCCGCTGGTCCGAACTCCTCAAAGGGGACAGGAGTGTCCCCTTCACGCGCGGACGGAGCAGGAGTGTCCCCTTCACTGGCGGAATTCGCCGCCTACACAGTTGTCGCCAGCTTGGTGTTTAACCTTGATGAGGCAATTAGCCATGAGTGATTTGGGCACGGACACAGGGGACAGGAGTGTCCCCCTCACGACGGACATGGGGGACAGGAGTGTCCCCCTCACGACGGACATGGGGGACAGGAGTGTCCCCCCCACGGCGCGTGAAGGGGACACTCTTGTCCCCTTTACCCCCGCCCCCGCCCGCTCCATTCCACCCGGCTCAGTCCCCTTTCGGCCCTTTGATCCATTTGCCCCCGTTGATATCCACGCTGGCAATCTCCCGCATTGGCAACAGCCCGGCGCTTGTTACTTCATCACGTTCCGCCTGGCTGATTCCCTTCCGGCCAGACTGCTGGGCCAATGGCGGGAGGAGCGCGCCATCTGGCTCCGCCTGAACCCCGTGCCGTGGACAGCCAAGCAACACGCCGAATACGAGAAGCGATTCACCCAGCAACAGGAAGACTGGCTGGATGCTGGTCACGGTGCCTGTCAGCTGCGGCGGTCAGACCTGCGGGCATTAATTCGCACTTCAATCGGAAAGTTCGACGGCATCCGTTACGACGTGGATGCGTTGGTCATCATGCCCAACCATGTTCACCTGCTCTGGCAGCTTCGTAATGAGGTTACGTTGTCCAAGGAACTCAAAGGATTGAAGGGAGCAACAGCTCGCGCCTGTAATCTGGACCTAGGCCAAACCGGTCCCTTCTGGATGGATGAGTCGTATGACCGAATCGTGCGGAACGCGGAGGAACTCGCGGCATTTCGAAAATACATCAGAGAAAACCCTGCGAGGGCCAAGCTGAACGAGGGGGGATTCACCCTTGAGGTGAGGCACAAACTTTATGTTCGAGAATATGAGGAGCAGTGAGCTGAAGGGCATAGGGGACAAGAGTGTCCCCTTCACGGCGCGTGGGGACACTCCTGTCCCTCGTAAAGCCATTCCTGAAAGGGGACAAGAGTGTCCCCTTCACGTCACCCGCCGTTACTTCCTCGGCCGAGGTGCCGGAGTAAGTCTAGGCGCGATGGCCTTGTCCCGTTTGGTGCGTGGTGCCAATGCCGCGCCTACAACTGCCCTGCCCGGCGGCCTGCCGCACTTCGCGGCCAAGGCCAAGCAGGTCATTTTCCTCACGCAGTCAGGCGGGCCTTCCCAACTGGAGTTGTATGACCACAAGCCGGGGTTGCAGAAGTGGGCGGGCATCGAACTGCCAGACTCCGTGCGGCAGGGGCAGCGGGTCACCACGATGACCTCGAATCAGAAGCAACTGCTGATGCCGGGGCGGACGAAGTTCGAGCAGTGCGGACGCAGCGGGGCGACTATCGGCGAGTGGCTGCCGCATTTGCGCGGCGTGGCGGATGACCTGTGCTTCATCAAGTCCATGCACAGCGACCAGATCAACCACGCGCCGGCGATGACGCAGTTTCTCACCGGGCATCAAATCCCCGGCCGCCCCAGCATGGGCGCGTGGGCCAGCTATGGCCTGGGCAGCGAGAACAGCAACCTGCCGGACTACCTCGTGCTCATTTCCAAGATGCAGCGCCCGAGCGATCAGCCGCTGTATGACCACTATTGGGGCAGCGGCTTCCTGCCGTCCCGCTACCAAGGCGTGAAGCTGCGCAACTCCCGCGAACCAGTGCTCTACCTGCGCGACCCCGATGGACTCCCGCGTGAGCTGCGCCGCGGCATGCTCGACGGCCTCGGCGAGCTGAACCAGATGCGCCTTGCGGAGACCGGCGATGTCGGCCTCGAAATCCCAGCCCTCGATGATCTCC
>CAZCBE010000060.1:0-40500 GCA_964496695.1 uncultured Klebsiella sp. | reverse complement strand
GCGGGTCACAGACCCGCGCTCCGTCGGCTTTCGGGGGCAGTGTCAAGATGCGCCCCCGCCATTTCGGCGAATGGAATGGACTTGCGGCGGCGGCGGGGTTCGGCAAACTTTGACCGCCTTGCAGTTGGCACAGGAAGGGTGGCTGAGTGGTTAAAGGCACCTGACTCGAAATCAGGAGATGGGGCAACCCATCCGTAGGTTCGAATCCTACCCCTTCCGCCACGCCTTGGAATTCCCAGCAGCCCGGATGCGTTGGTGAATTTCAGTGGCGTTTGCGCCTTGCACTTTGCGCGCAGACTTCTTCAATGGTCCCATGTCCGCGCCCGCCATCCGCACCACCGTTGTCGGCAGCTATCCTGTTCCCGCCTGGCTCGCCGCCTTTCCTACCGCCACCGCGCTTCGGGACGCCATGCTCGTCGTGCTCAAGACGCAGGAGCTGGCCGGCCTCGATGTCATCGCCGATGGCGAGTTGTCGCGCTTCGACGTGAACCATCCCGAGACCAACGGGATGATTGACTACTTCATCCGGCCGATGAGCGGCATCCACACCTCGCTCTCGCGGGAGGAGCTGGTCCGGTTCCGCGCGGCGCAGGGGATGAAGTTTCGCACGCAGCCCGCCGGCGTTGTGCGCGGCGAGGTTGGCGAAGGCAGCCTGAACCTGCCCGCCGCGTGGCAGTCCGTGAAGGGGCTCACGCCGCGCCCGCTGAAGTTCACCCTCACCTCGCCCTACATGCTGGCGAAGACCCTGGTGAACGAGCATTACCCGGACACCCGCGCACTCACGATGGCCCTGGCCGAGGTGCTCCGCCGGCAGGTGACGGACATTGATGCTGCCGTGGTGCAGGTGGACGAGGCGAACCTCCCCGGTCATCCCGAGGACGCCGACTGGGCGCACGAGCCGATCAACGTCGTGCTGCAAGGCGTGCGCGGGCAGAAGGGCCTGCATCTCTGCTTTGGCAACTACGGCGGACAGAGCATCCAAAAAGGCTACTGGCGCAACCTCCTGCCGTTCCTCAACCGCCTCAACGTGGACCACCTCGTCCTCGAATTTGCCCGGCGCGGCTATGACGAACTCGAGGCCTTCCGCGAGTTGCGCCCCGGCATCGCCCTCGGCCTTGGCGTCGTGGACATCAAGGACAACGAGGTTGAGTCCCCCGACCTCATCGCCACGCGCATCGCCCACGCGGTGAAGACGCTCGGTGCCGAGCGCATCCAGTGGATTCACCCCGACTGCGGCTTCTGGATGCTGTCGCGTTCCGTGGCGGACCGGAAGATGGCGGCGCTGGTGGCGGGGCGGGACAAGTTTCTGGGACAATGACAGCGAGGTGCGTGGTGCGTGGTGCGTGATTCGCACGAGCGCAACCGGCCGCACTCACGCACCACGGACCACGCACCACCCCCATGAAACTCCGCCTCTACGAATACAAGAACTGCGACACCTGCCGTCGCGCGAAGAAGTTCCTTGAAGCGCGCGGGCTGGCCTTCGACGCCGTTCCGATCCGCGAGCAGCCGCCCACGAAGGCCGAGCTGAAGCGGATGCTGGCGGTTTACGAGGGCGATCTCCGCCGTCTCTTCAACACCTCGGGCGGCGACTACAAGGCCATGAACCTCGCCGCGCGCCTGCCGAAGCTGGGCGTGGACGAAGCCCTCGACCTGCTCGCCGCGAATGGCAATCTGGTGAAGCGCCCCTTCCTGCTGATGGACAAGAGCGGGCTGGTCGGCTTCAAGGAAGCGGAGTGGGAGAAGCTGCCGAAGGAGTAGATTGCTCTGGTCGAATGCCGGCAGTGGGCCATTGGATGCGCTCTCCCTCACCCATGAACTGGAGCACAGGGAGGAGCAGGATTAGGATCAGGATCACGAGCAGGAAGGACTGAGCCGCGTTTGTTCCTTGTTCGTAATCCCAATCCTGCTTCGTGCTATGAGTCCCGGCACAGGCGTTACACCCGCTTCGCCCCCGCGAGCGCGAAGCGGTTCGCGGTCAACACATGCGTGAGTGCGAGGGCCAGGGCGTCGGCGGCGTCGGGGTCGGGCAGTTCCGGGAGCTGCAACATGCGCTGCACCATCTTTGCCACGGCGAGCTTCTGCGCCGCACCGTAGCCGACGATGGCCTGCTTCACCTTGCGGGGCGCGACCTCGTAGATCTCCAGGCCCGCCGTCGCCACCGCGACGAGGGCCGCCCCGCGCGCTTCGCCCATGATGAGGGCGGTCTGCAGGTTCTGCGCAAAGAACAACCCCTCGATCACGCACACCGTCGGCTGATGCTCGCGGATGACCTCGCGCAGGGTCTCGTGAATCTTCGCGAGGCAGCGGGAGCGCTCCCAGCCGGCCGGACAGTGGATGGTCCCCTGGGCCAGCGTGAGGGGCTGCGGCTTGGCGGCGCGGATCACGCCGTAGCCCGTGCCGCGCAGCGAGGGGTCCACGCCGAGCACGACCTGGTTGGCCACGACGGCGACTTGAGCCACCGCCACGGACACCGAGGCCGACTTGCCCTTTCCGGCCTTGCTCAGCCGGCTCTGCAACTGCTCAAACTGCTTCGCTGAAATGCCCACGAGCGGACACTGGCAGAGCCGGGCGATGGCGCGAAGTCCAGAGTTGAACTGAAGCCGCCTCCTCCGTGAGCGCGCGCTACTTGCCGCTCACATCCACGCAGAGCAGATCGCCCGGAACGTTGCGCACGTAGATGCGGCCGTTGGCCAGCACGGGGACGGTCCAGCACTTCTTCCCGAGGACATGCGCGCGGGCCAGTGCTTCAAAGCCCTTGGGTGAAGCCGCCACAATCACAAGTTCGCCCGTCTCACTCAGGCAGATCAGCTTGCCATCCGCCGCCATGAGCGAGCCGACGCCGAGCCCCGGCTGCGCCCACTTCGTCGCGCCGGTCTGCCAGTCGAGACAGCGCAGCTCGCCGCCGGCCTTCCCGCCGACTCCGTGGAAGGCGTAGAGATGACCGCCGAGCACGACCCCGGCGTTGAACTGCACGGCGGTGTCGGTCTTCCAACCGGATGCCGGAGAGCCGTCCCGGAGGCTGAGCTTCACGGCGGGCGCGCTCTCGCCGGAGAGCAGCAAGGTTCCGTCATGCACCACCGGGGCGCAGGCGCTGGTGTCGTAGCCGGTGATGAACTTGGTGCGCCAGCGCACCTTGCCGGTCGCCACCTCCACCACCGCACATTCGCGATGCGTGAGCAGCGCGGCACAGCGCGTGCCGTCGAGGTCGAAGGGCACCGCCGTGGCGTAGGCCGCGGAGCCCTTGCCGTTCTGCCACACGACTTTGCCCGTGGCCTTGTCCAACGCGGTGCCGTGGCTGCCGATGTTCAGGATGACGAGCTTCCCCTCGATGAGCGGCGATGACGCGAAGCCCCACTCGGGCACCTCCGCGCCCAGTTCCGTCACGAGCTGCTTCTGGTAAACGACCTTGCCCGTCGCCAGTTCGAAGCAGAAGAAGTCGCCCAGCCGGCTCAGGTGAAAGACGCGGTCGCCGTCAATGGTGGGCGTGCCCGTGGTGCCGCCCTCGAAATACTTGTTCCCCAGCGGCGCGGCGTAGCTGTGCTTCCACAGTTCCTTGCCGGTCGCGGCGTCGAAGCACCACACCGTGTCCTGGCCCTTGGCCCGGCCGTCATGCCCGGTGGTGAGCAGTTTGCCGCCGGCCACAGTCATCGTGGAGAACCCCAGGCCGAGCTTCGCGCGCCAGGCGACTTTCGGCCCATCGGCAGGCCAGGCCGAAGACCAGCCGGTCTCGCGCGAGACGCCGTTCAGATCGGGACCGCGAAACATGGGCCAGTCCGAGGCATGGACGGCGAACGTGGCGAACAGGAGGGAGGCACAAAGCGTGGAACGCATGACCTGAGCTTCGCCCGAGACATCCGGGAGTCAAGCCACGCTGTGTCAGTTGCGCACGGGCGATTCTGTCCGCAGCGCGATCCGCCGTAGCGCAGGCCTCCGGCCTGCCGTGCCGCCGGCGTCCTCGCCGGCCCGTTGGACGAGCGACGCACCGCAGCCGGTCGAGCACGCGAGCCGGCGCGGACGCCGGCGGCTTGCGCTACACCGCCTCCGCCACCTGCCGCGCGATCTCCTCCCCGATGGCCAGCGAAGCCGTTGCGGCCGGGCTGGGCGCATTCAGCACATGCAGCGCCTTGGGCCGGGCCACGAGACAGAAGTCCTGCACGAGCGTCCCATCGGGAGTCATCGCCTGCGCCCGCACGCCCGCCCCGCCGGGCGCGAGGTCGCTCTCGCGGATTTCCGGCACCAGCCGCTGGAGCGATTCGCAGAAGAGCCGCTTGCTGAAGCTGCGCCGGATCTCCTCCCAGCTCATGCGCTTGTGCTTGCCGAGGAAGTTCCACAGCCCCTTGAAGGTTACCGCGTCCCAGAGGTCGGCGACGCGGATGTCCGTCTTCGTGTAGCCCTCGCGGGAGAACGCCAGCACCGCATTCGGACCGGCCTCGATGCCGCCGTGGATCATGCGCGTGTAATGCACTCCAAGGAACGGAAACTGCGGGTCTGGCACGGGGTAGATCAGATGCCGCACGAGCGACTCGCGCTCCTTGCGCAACTGGTAGTATTCGCCGCGGAAGGGGACGATGCGCACCTCGCGCCACTCGCCGGCCAGTTCGCTCACGCGGTCGCTGTGCAGGCCGGCGCAGTTCACGAGGAACGTGCCTTCAAATGCACCCGCCGTCGTTTCCGCCACCCAGCCGGTCGCGTTCTCGCGCAAGGCCGTGACACGGGCGGACGTCACGACGCGGTTGCCGGCCTTGGTGATCTGGTCGAGCATGGTGGCGCAGACCTTCGCGTAGTCCACGATGCCTTCCTGCGGCACATGCAGCGCGGCCACGCCGCCGACGTGCGGCTCGATCTCGCGCATCTGCTCGGGGCCCAGCCAGCGCAGGCCGGTGAGGCCGTTCTTGGTGCCGCGCTCCTGCAAGTCTTTGAGCCGCGCCACCTCGGTGTCATCCACCGCCACGACCAGCTTGCCACAGACATCGTGCGGAATGGCGTGCTCGCGGCAGAACTGCGTCATCTCCTGCACGCCGCTGACGGCGAGGCGGGCCTTGAGCGAGCCGGGCTTGTAGTAGAGGCCACAATGAAGCACGCCGCTGTTGTGCGTGCTCTGATGCCGGCCGACGCCCGGTTCCTTTTCGAGGACCGTGATGCGTGCGTCGGGCAGCCCGCGCGCGAGCTTGATGGCGGTGGCCAGGCCCACGATGCCGCCGCCGATGATGAGGAAGTGCTGGTTGGACACTGCGATGGGGGCTGGCGCTACGCTTCCTCACGCGCCTCGGTCTGCGGGGAGTAGGTGATGCCCGTCATGGTGATGAGTGGAAGTATCTGCGTGCGACCATTGTCGAGCGCGAGCATGACCGCCGTCCGCTTCCGGGTGAAGGCCAGAAAATCGCGGTGAGGCACCGGATAGGCGAGCCCATCGGCCATTTGAATCTCGAACGGACGCCCAGAATCCAACGCCTCATGCAGGTTCTCCACAGTCATGGTGGAAGTCTGCGCACCTGAACCCTCCTGTCAACTGGCGGCAAAAGTCCGGGGCATTATCGAGTGACTGGAGCGCGGCTGTGCCCCCTGCGCCGCGGGATCAACCCGCCCGCCTGAAAGAATGTGGTTGCCAAGTCGCGCGCCGCTTTGAAGATTCATCCCGAAACGTGTCCCAGAACTTGTCCGACAGCATTGTCCGGCTTGAAGCCTCTGCTTCAAGGACGCGTCCATTTGTCCGACACCAGCAACTGCCAACCGCAACTCATCCCTCCCGCCAATGAAATACTTCGACCGTCGTGGATTCCTTAAAACCGCCGGCGCCACTGCCGGTGTCTTCTACATCGCGCCGACCTCCTGGGCGCAGAAAAGCCCCGGGGATACGCTTAATTCTGTGGTCGTCGGCTTCAACGGCCGGGGCGGGGCGCACATCGGTGCCCTCAGCGGCCTGAAAGACTCCGGCGTGCGCCTCACCGCGCTGTGCGACGTGGACGACGCCGTCCTCCGCAAGGGCGTGGACGCGCAGGACAAGAAGGGCGTCAAGGTCACGCCCTACACCGACATCCGCAAGGTGCTCGAAAACAAGGACATTGACATCGTCTCCATCGCCACCCCGAACCACTGGCATTCCCTCGCCGCCATCTGGGCCGTGCAGGCGGGCAAGGACGTGTATGTGGAGAAGCCCGTCTCCCACAACGTCTGGGAAGGCCGCCAGCTCGTGAACGCCGCCCGCAAATACAAGAAGATCGTCCAGACCGGCACCCAGAGCCGCGCCTCGCGCGTGGGCATCGGCGAGGCCGTGAAGTTCGTGCAGTCCGGCCAGCTCGGCAAGATCCTCGCCGTGCGCGGCACCTGCTACAAGCCGCGCGGCAGCATCGGCAAAGTGGACGGGGCCAAGCCCATTCCGCCCGGCCTGGATTTCGATCTCTGGTGCGGCCCGGCTCCCAAGGACGAAGTGCGCCGCTCCAAGCTGCACTACGACTGGCACTGGATCTGGAACTACGGCAACGGCGACCTCGGCAACCAAGGCATCCACCAGATGGACATCGGCCGCTGGTTCACCGGCGAGATGGAACTCAGCCCCCGCGTGTGGAGCGTCGGCGGCCGCCTCGGCTACGTGGACGACGGTGAAACGCCGAACACCCAGGTCATCTATCACGACTACGCCAAGGCCCCGCTCATCTTCGAGGTGCGCGGCCTGCCTTCCGCGAAAGGCGCCAAGGACATGGACAAATTCATGGGCTCGACCATCGGCGTCGTGGTCCATTGCGAAGGCGGCCACGTCACCGTGCCGAGCTACACCGGTGCTGATGCCTATGACAAGGAAGGCAAGAAGATCAAATCGTGGAAGGAAGAAAAGGGCGGCGAGTCCCCGCACTTCAAGAACTTCATCGAGGCCGTCCGCAGCCGGAACCATACGGAACTGTATGCCGACATCCTGGAAGGCCACCTCTCCAGCGCCCTCTGCCACACCGGCAACATCTCGCACCGGCTGGGTAAGCAGGCCGCGCCCGGCGTGATCCGTGAGCAGATCAAGGGCGACCGCGAGGCCAGCGCGACGGTCGAGCGCATGCTCGAACACCTCAAGGCCAACGAGGTCAACCTTGACACGGACAAGCTCACCCTTGGCCCCGTGCTCAAGATGAACCCGAAGACCGAGACGTTCATTGGCAACGCCGAGGCGGACAAGCAGCTCACCCGCGACTATCGCAAGCCCTACGTCGTCCCGGCCATCACCGCCTGACGCGGACGGGCCAACGTTTGGAATTCAAAGGACCGGCAGCAATGCCGGTCCTTTTTGTTTCCTGTTCCGATGTGCGGGATGAAGCGATGAAAGGGAGCGGGATCAGGAACACCTGAGCCGCCTGCTCGTGATCCTGATCCTAATCCTGCTCCGTTCTCACGAAGGGAGCAGGCGAGCAATGGGCCACTACACCTGATCCTACCAAGGCCCAACCAGACTTGGCCTCACTCCACGACCCGCACCGTGGTCCCGACCGTCACCAGCTTGATCAGATACTCCGCGTTCCAGTTCGCCAGCCGGAAGCACCCGTGTGACTCCGTGCGCCCCACCTGTTCCGGTGCCGGCGTGCCGTGGATGCCATACCCTGGCCGGTCCAAACCGATCCACGCCATGCCCACCGGATTGTTCGGCCCCGGCGGCAGGATGAGCTTGCGCCCCAGCTTCTGGGCCTCGGGCGATTCCGGGAACACTTCCGGGTCAAACGTGTAATTCGGATTCGGTGCGACGACTGCCACATGCAGTTCACCCACCGGCCGCTTCTCGACTCGCGCCGCGATGCTGCACGGGAAATGCGCGAGCAGGTTGGTGTTCACGTCGAAGGCCTTGAGCGTCTTGCCCGAGAGATGAATCACGATGAAGCCCGCCTTGGTCCGGACCGGCGGATAGCTCACGCTGGGGATGCGCACCTCCACGCCTGCCGTCACGTTCGTCCAGTCCACGGTCGGGTTCAGCCGCTTGATTAACAGCGGATGCGCGTGGCCTCGCTCGGCGACGAGTTCCAGCACCGTTTCGTAGTCCAGCGCGGTCTGCTGTGACTTGCCGAGCCAGGTGGTGCTGATGGGCTGAAGACGGGCGAGGTCGTTCGAGCCGACGACATAGCTCGTCAGCGGGGGCAGGGCGAGCTGGAGCCGTGCCTTGGTCTCCGCGTCCGCCGTGCCGGTCTCGGCCAGGCCCTCGCGGAGCTGGAACGCCCGGATGGCGGCGCGGGTCTGCGAGCCGATCACGCCGTCGAACGAGCCGGAGGAAATCCCCGCGCGCGCCAGCGCCACCTGCACCTCGAACAGGTTGACCGGGGGCCGCGGAAACGTGTTGCCGTCGAAGACCGGTTCGGTGGCGGTGACGCGGTTGGTGGCGGGCACCGAGGCGACACGATTTGTCACCGGCGCGGGCACGTTCCCGCCCACGGCTGGTCGCGCGTGATTGGTCACCACGGTGACCGGCAGGGTTGAAGTCGTTGTTCCCGGTGAGAATGTCTGCAACTGCGCGGGCGTGGTCGGCGGCGCCGGAGCCGGTTTCGCTTTCTCCGCCCGCGTCCACCACCACCAGGCGCCGAAGCAGGCCAGCACGACCAGCACAGCCCAGCTCCAGTGCCGGTCGCCCCCGGAGCGCTTCTTCTGCTTGGGCTGCTTGAACTTCGTGTAAATCTGCACGCGGCGGCATTAAGGCAGATCGTGGGCGAACTTTGAACTTTGAACTTTGCCCGCCTCTTCCGGGTGCAGTCTGGCACTCGCACCACGACAACTGAACCCCCTCGCCCCGCGACGCAGGAGTGGGGCGAGGGCTGGGGAGAGGGGAGCTTTGACAGTGCTCCGATGTAACGCACCTCCTCTCCCCGGTCCTCCATTCCATGGAGCAGAGGGAGCCCGAGGCGAGCGGTGTCCTCGGGTTGCGGTGCCAGAGTGGGCTTTCAACGCCCTGGCACCTAACAGCCGGCCCTCTGCGTCACCGGCTCAGAACCTCGCGTTTCCGCGCAACTTTGAACTTTGCACCTGCGTCTTTGCACCTACCCTCCCCACATGCGCATCCACTTCCACGGGGCCACCCGCACCACCACCGGTTCGATGTATCTGCTGGAGGTCAATGGCCAGCGCCTCCTGCTCGAATGCGGCCTGTATCAAGGGCGGCGCGAGGAGTCCATCACCCGCAACTGCTGCTTCCCCTTCGACCCCAAGACCCTTGACGCCGCCATCCTGAGCCACGCGCACATTGATCACTGCGGCAATTTTCCCAACCTCTGCAAGCAGGGCTTCACCGGCAACATCTACTCCACCTTCGCCACGCGCGACCTCGCCAGCATCATGCTCGAGGACTCCGCCTCCATCCAGCAGGCGGACGCACAGTTCGTCTCCAAGAAGCGCGCCAAGCAAGGCAAGCCGCCGGTCGAGCCGCTCTACACCGCCACGGATGCCGAGCGCGCCATCCGGCAGTTCGTCGCGATCAATTACGACCGGCCCATGCCCATCGCGGACGGCGTCACGGTCACGTTCAAGGATGCCGGCCATATCCTCGGCTCCGCGCAGGTGGTGCTCGACGTGCGTGAGGGCGCGCGCAAGTTCCGCTACCTCTTCAGCGGTGACATCGGCCGGCCCGGCCAGGACATCCTGCGCGACGCCCAGCCGGTCGAGAACGTGGACTTCCTCCAGATTGAGAGCACCTACGGCAACCGCGTCCACTCCAGCCCGGTGGATGCGCGCGACGAGCTGTGCAAGCTGGTCGCCGACACCGTGAGCCGCGGCGGCAAGGTCATCATCCCCGCCTTCTCCGTGGGCCGCACCCAGCAGATCGTCTATGCGCTGAACCAGCTCACGGACGCCGGGCAGTTGCCGTCGGTGCCCATCTTCGTGGACAGTCCGTTGAGCACCAATGCCACGGAGATTTTCCGCCTGCACCCGGAGTGCTTCGACGAGACGACCTACGCTTTCCTCCGCGAAAAGGGCAACCCTTTCGGCATGGCGAACCTCACCTATATCCGTGACGTGGCGTTCTCCATGAAGCTCAACGAGCTGAAGGAGGCCGCCATCATCATCAGCGCCTCCGGCATGGCGGAGGCAGGCCGCGTGCTGCACCACCTCAAGAACCATGGCGGTGACCCGGTCAACCTCATCCTCTTCGTCGGCTACTGCGCAGAGCACACCCTCGGCGCACAGATCATGGCCGGCCGCAGCCCCGTGAACATCTTTGGCGAACCGCATGTCATCCGGGCGCGCGTGGCGAAGATTGATGCCTTCTCCGGCCACGCGGACCGCAACGAACTCACCGGCTATGTGAAGTCGCTCACCGGCCAGATCAAGAAGACCTTCGTCATCCACGGCGAGGAGGAGCAGTCGCTCGCGTTCGCCGAGACGTTGAAGCAACTGCTGTCCAAGTCTGAAGTCACCGTGCCGGTGCAGCACCAGGCGTTCGAGATTTGAGCCGGTCGCATGGTGTCCCGCCTTCAGGCGGCGGGCGACCGACCGACGGCGGGGGGATCTGCGTGGCGGCTGGGCCGCAGCGGCGTTCCACCGGCGGAAGCCGGGACACCTAAACCAGCTCGGAGATGGCCTGCCCGCCTTCGGTGACGATGGGCATCGGCCGGCCTTGACGGTCAATCCACTGGGCGTCGGGATCAATGCCCAGATGCCGGTAAACGGTGGCGGCCAAATCACCCGGGGTGACGGGTCGTGTGGCGATGTCCCCGCCCCGCCGGTCCGTGCTGCCAATCACCTGCCCGTGACGCAGGCCGCCGCCGGCCATGACCATGGACATCACCCGCGTCCAGTGATCGCGACCGGCGTTCTTGTTGATCACCGGTGACCGGCCAAACTCGCCCAGCATCAGGATGAGCGTGCTGTCCAGCAGCCCACGGCTTTCCAAGTCGGTGACGATGGCGTGCAAAGTCTGGTCCACGCGCGGGAGCAGCGGCTTGAGGCCCTTCTCGATGCCGCCCCAGCGCACTTCATCGCCGTGATGGTCGAAGTAACCCCACGCGCCGCTCACCAGCACGAAAGTAACCCCGGCCTCCACGAGCCGCCGCGCGAGCAGGGCTTTCTCGCCCATGCTGGTGTTGCCGTAGAGCGCGCGCATCGCGGGCGTCTCCTCGTCGAGATTGAAGGCGCGTTGCGCGCGGCCGGACAGGACCACGTCGTAGGCCTGCTGCGTGTATTGGTCCGCCGCCGCCACCGCCGGGCTGTGGTCCAGCGAACGCTTCAGCCGGTCGAGATTTTCCTGCAACGACTGGCGGTCCCCGAGGCGCTCCACCGAAATTCCCTCGGGCAGCACGAGCTGGCCGGCGAGTTCTTTGCCGTTCACCGGCTCGAAGGCATTGCCCAACTCACCGGCACCCCACACATCGGACTTCCACGAGTCCGCCAGCCCGACAAAGCCCGGCATGCCCGGGGCGTTCGGTCCGCGAAACTTAGCCGCCACCGCGCCCATGCTGGGATAGCCGCCGCCGTCCTTGCCGTCATTCGTGCGGCGGGCGAGGGAATTGCACGCCTGCATCGTGATGGGCGTGTGATTGCTGGCCTGGCAGTCCACCGAGCGCAGGATTGTCAGCTTGTCCATCAGCTTCGCCGTCAGCGGCAGATGCTCGCAGACGTGGACGCCGGGAAGTTTGGTGGGGATGTCGCCGAACGGCCCGCGAATCTCGCTGGGCGCCTCCGGCTTCGGGTCCCACATGTCAATCTGGCTCGGCCCGCCAGACAACCAGAAGAGGATGACGCTCGTCTTGCGTTTTGACTGTCCTGCGGCCGCGGCCGAGGCCCGCTGCTGCAACAACGCGGGCAAGGAAAGCCCCGCGATGCCGGCCAGACCCGTCTGGAGAAATCCCCGGCGCGTGCTGCCAATCCGAAGCAGGTCGCCGCCCGCCGGGCCAAACCAAGGCAGCACGCCGCTGCGTGCGTGGGCTGCGCCATGGCCGAGTGGATTCATAGTGTTTGGGATGCGCCTGTGGCGGAAGAATGTCAAGCCTCAGGCCCGAACTAAACCATCCAAAATCAGGATGTGCGAGCCCGCGAGAACGCCGGTGTTACGTAGCGCCGGCCTCCGGCCGGCCGTGCCGCAAGCGTCCCGCTTGCTCCCCACGATTGCCCGGATAGCGCGCCCAGACCTTCACCTCAGCGGCACCGTGACGATCAGTCCCGCCATCCGCGGCGTCTTTGACGGACCGCGGAACATCCCCGTGTGGCAGTTGACACAACCTTCGCCCAGTGGGATCGGCCGCGCGCTGCGATACACATCCTTCTCCACCGCCTCGAACTTTTCCTCCCCCGCTGCGATGGCCGATGCCGCCTGCTTCTCAAAGTCCGTCTTCGGCTCGTGGTGGATGCTCATGGCCTTGGTGTTCACCGCGATCCAGCTTCCTTCCACCTTTGTCTGCTCGGCCACGTCGGCGAAGACATCCTCCATCGCCCGTGCCGGCAGCACCGCCTGGCCGCGGCGGAAATAGTGGCGATGCAGCACCTCCATCGTGGACGCATAGATTACATGCGCCAAGGCGGCGCGTTCCCGCGCAGACACCACCACTGGGCTCTCGGGGGGCACCGGCTTGGCACGAGGCTCCGCCGCGCTGGCGGAAGGCACCGGTTGCAGCAAGACCATCACGCTCAGCCAGCAGGCTGCTGCAATGGCAGCAATGCAACTGGGAACGAGCCACCGGGTTGCGAGGTTGGATTTCACCTTCGTTCGACGCGAACTCGTCACGGCGAATTAGAGGCGAACGTCAACCATTCTTGCCAAAACTACGCCCAGCTTTGCGCCACCTGCCGTGACTGGCCGAGTCCCTCAATACCCAGTTCCACCACGTCACCCGCCTTGAGGAACACCGGCGGTTTCAGCCCCAGGCCCACGCCCGGGGGCGTGCCCGTGCTGATCACGTCGCCCGGCAACAGGCTCATGAACTGGCTGATGTAGCTGACCAGTTGCGGCACCCGGAAGATCATCTGCGCCGTCGTGCTGTTCTGCCGCTTCACGCCGTTGACCGTGAGCCACATCGCGAGCGCATGCGGGTCGCGGATCTCCTCCTGCGTGGCGAGGAAGGGTCCGAGCGGCGCGAAGGTGTCGCAGCTCTTTCCCTTCACCCACTGGCCGCCGCGCTCCAACTGCCAGGCGCGCTCGCTGTAGTCGTTGTGCAGCGCGTAGCCGGCCACGTGTTTGAGCGCGTCCGCCTCGCTGACGTAACTGACCTTGTGGCCGATGATGATGGCCAGTTCCACCTCCCAGTCCGTCTTCTGTGAACCGCGCGGGATGATGAGCGGGTCGTTCGGCCCGGTGAGCGAACTGGTGCTCTTGAAGAACAGGATCGGCTCCTTGGGAATCTCCGCGCCGGACTCGCGCGCGTGGTCCGCGTAGTTCAGCCCCACGCAGACAATCTTGCTCGGACGTGCGACGCATGACCCGAGGCGAGTCGCCGGGTTGACCGTCGGTGCACTGGCCGCATTGGCCGCCGCCCAGGCCGCGAGCCGCTGCAAGCCGTCGCCGGCAAAGAACTGCTCGTTGTAATCCGAGCCGAAGCCCGAGGCATCAATCCAGCGTCCATCCGGCAGAATAAGTCCGGGCTTCTCTTGATCAGGCAGGCCAAAGCGAATGAGTTTCATCAGGTATTCAACAGGTTCAAAGTGACGACGCCCATGTCTAGCAAGGCAGGCGGGACAGGACGAACAAATTGTATTCCACCGGCAGCCAGCGCGAACGTCAAAGGCCTCGTGAAACACCTCGATTCTTTTCCCGCTCTGCGGCGCGTCATCCGCTCGCTGGCAGTCGTCCGGCTGCTCGCCGGTGCCTTGCTGATGTCGCTGGCCGCCTATGTCACGACGGCCGCCGACTGGCCGGCGCTCCCCGCGAAGGACAGCGTCGCCATGCTCCCGGCGCAGGAGTGGCCGCAGCGGCCCGGAGCCCGGCAGTTCCGCGTGCTCGTCCACTATCCCGGCGGCTCGCTCGACGGCGTGAACGCGCAGACCGGCCTCATGCTCACGCTGCACAACTGGGGCGGCAGCGATTGTGTGGGCACGGCGGACCCGCGCGTGCTGGCCCAGCGGCTCAACGTCGTGGCCATCGGTGTGAACTACCTGCAAAGCGGCAAGGCGGACTCAGTGGACGCGCCGGAACCCTACGACTTCGGCTACCTGCAGGCGCTTGACGCACTCCGCGCGCTGTGGTGGGTGCGTGACCGACTGACCGCCGCAGGCAAGGCCTTCGCCGATGACCGGACGTTCTGCACCGGCGGCTCGGGCGGCGGCAACGTGACACTCATGGCCAACAAGCTCGCGCCCCGCACCTTCGCCTGCATCGTGGACATGTGCGGGATGAAGAAGCTCTCGGATGACATCGCGTTCAACCTGCCCGGCGGCAGCCGCCTGGACGCGCGCTGGAGCCGCGACCCACGCAGCCGGAACTATCTTACGGCTGACGAGCAGGCCCTGCGCTTCGTGGGACACCCCGCCCATCTCGCCGCCATGAAGCAGCTAGGCACTACGAGCAAGATCGTCGTGATCCACGGCACCGAGGACAACGTCTGCCCCTATGCCGACGCCGTGGAAATGGTGGACGGCATGAAGCGTGCCGGGCTGGACGTGGAGGCGAAGTTCATCAGCAAGGCGGACCTCGACGGGAAGGTTCACACCACGGCCGGCCACTTCTTTGGCACCACGGAGATCGTGATGGCCGCGGCGGAGAAGTATCTGCGGCCCGATGGTGCGGAGGCGCGGCGTCGGGTGGGGCCCTCGGACTTTGCGCGCCGCGAGGCGGTCCGCTACCGCACGCCAAACGGCGAGTTCGTCATTGCGTATGCGGAGGGCTTTCCGGTGGGCCGCTTCGAGCCGGGGCCGCCCGCCGCGTATCGCGACCACGCGCAGCTACTCGTGGTCAAGGACGCGGACGGCAAGGAACGGCCAGTGAAGACCAAGACCGACTGGGCCGAACGCGTCGCGCACATCCGCGCCGGCATGCAGCAGGTCATGGGACCATTGCCCGAGGCCGCGTGGCGCGTGCCGCTCGACGTCGAGATCGTTTCGGAGGAGCGCACGCCCAAGTATCTCCGGCGCAAGGTGCGGTTCACGCCCGAGCCGGGCGACCGGGTCCCCGCGTGGCTGCTCATTCCGCACGATCTCACCGGCAAGGCTCCGGCGATGCTGTGCCTGCACCAGACCACGCGCATCGGCAAAGACGAGCCGGCCGGCCTCGGCGGGTTGAAGCCGCTGCACTACGCACACGAGCTGGCCGAGCGCGGCTACGTCTGCCTCGTGCCGGATTACCCGTCCTTCGGCGAGTATCCCTACGACTTCAAGAAGCAGGGCGCGCACTACGCGAGCGGGTCCATGAAGGCGATCTGGAACAACCTCCGCGCGGTGGACCTGCTGGAGGGCCTGCCCCAGGTGGACTCCCGCCGCCTCGGCGTCATCGGCCATTCCCTCGGCGGGCACAACTCGCTCTTCACCGCCGTGTTTGACGAGCGGCTCAAGGCCGTGGTGTCGAGCTGCGGCTTCACGCCGTTCCACGACTACTACGGCGGCAAGATCGCCGGCTGGACGAGCGACCGCTACATGCCGCGCATCCGGGACGTTTACGAGAATAACGCGGACAAGATGCCCTTCGACTTCTACGAGATCCTCGGGGCGCTGGCCCCGCGCGGCTTCTTCTCCAACTCACCGCTCAAGGACAGCAACTTCGACATCGGCGGCGTGCGCAAGGCCTTTGCCAAGGCGGGGGAAGTTTACGCGCTGATGGACGCCCCGGACCGCCTGAAGCTCGTGACGCCCGATGCGCCGCATGACTTCCCGGAGGCGGAGCGGAAGGCGGCGTATGAGTGGCTGGACCGGGTGCTGAAGTAGTGTTGGCGGCAATCAAGCAGCGGGCGGCGGGGAAGTGCCGTGGCGCGCGGCATTCATGCCGCTTCACCGGCCGAACGCTGTAGAGTGCAAGTTCACCAGATCATGGCGCACGCTGAAGCGGAATAAATGCCGCGCGCCATCCGCTTACGGCGCAGGCTTCGCCTTTGGTGCCGGCGCGATGTCGAACTCGTAGGTGGTGCCCTTCTTGTCGCTCAGCTCATTGAGCAAGGGTGAGTAATCCGTCACCGAGACCTTCTTGCCGTCGGGATGAAACTGCAGCAGCCGCAGGAAGCCCTGGCCGCCGTCCTTGCCGCTCTGATAATCCACCACCATCTGGTGGACGTTGTTGCCGTGCTTGCCCTCGCTGTCGAGCCGGCCCGTGTAGCAAACATGTCCGCTCACCACGAGGGCGAAGTTGGCGTGCTGCGAGGCCAGTTTCTTCCAGATGTCCTCGCCGTCGTTGAAGCCGCCCTCCGCCTTGGCCAGCCCATACCGGTCCAGGCCGATGCTGGTCTCCACGTTCTTCACCTTGATGAATGCATGGCGGTTGAAGCGCTGGTTGTCCGGGCGCAGGTAGGCGTGTGTGACGAGAATCGCGGAGCGGTCCGCGTGTTTCGCCGTGATCTCGTTGGCCCAGCGCAGCACGTCATCGCGCGGGCCGAACTCCAGGCAGAGGATGAGCCACTTGCGCCCGCCGGCCTCGAAGAGGTGGTAATTGTTGTCCGTGCGGTCCGGCTCCTTGTCATAGATGCCGCCGAAGGTCGGCCATTGCTTGAACGTCTCCAGCGGGAAGTATTTGGCAAAGGGCGTCTCGCGCGTCGTCGCCTTGCCCTCTGGTCCGAGGTCGTGGTTGCCGGTGGTGATGGCGCAGGGGATTTTGAGCAGGGCGTGCGCGCGGGCGGCGATCTCCCACTGCGTGTTCGTGTTGTGCTGCGTGATGTCGCCGACGTGCAGGACGTAGCTGATGTTGTAGCGCTGGGCGTTGTCCGCGATCCACTTCGTCTGCGCCGGATAGGTGGCGGGGAACTTCCACGCGTAGATCTGCGTGTCGGGAAGAATGGCGAGCGAGAAGGCGCCGGGGACAGGTGTGGGCGTCTCGGCCAGCGCGAGGCGCCCCGTGACCAGAAGACCGCAAAGGAGCGACAGACTGCGGAAAAGCACGCGACGACGCGAACAGCTAAGCATAGCGCGAGAGTGGCGACGGATGGCCAACCGTCAAGCCTGCCGTGCTGGCCAAGGGCGTTTCCGCGCACGCCAGTCTCGTTCGTCAGGTCCAGGCAAGCGAGGACGCTTGCGGCACGGCCGGCCGGAGGCCGGCGCTACGTAGCGCCCGCGTCTCGCGGGCCGTATCGCCGGTGTCCTCGACGGCTCGGCTTCGGGACGGCGTCGAGCTACGTTCACACGCCGGTGCATGCGGCAACTTCCCCTTGTTCAGCGAAACGACCGGGTGGTTAAATCAGCGGCATGAACACCACCGCCGTCTGGTTGCGCACCTGGCTTAGCCTGTGGCTCCTCGGCGCTTCGTTCGCTCCAGCAGCGAACCCAGCCAGGGAGTTCCACGCGACGAGCTGCGAGGGTGCCTATGTGCGCCACCTCCAGGGCATCTGCACCAACGACCGCGACGCCATCTACTGGAGTTGGACCGAGGAATTGGTGAAGACGGACCTGGAAGGCCGCCTGCTCAAGCGCATCCCGGCGGCGGACCACCATGGCGACCTGTGTCACGTCGCCGGCAAGCTCTACGTGGCCGTGAACCTCGGCAAGTTCAACCTCCCGGCGGGGCAGGCGGATTCGTGGGTCTTCGTCTATGATGCGGACACGCTCACCGAACTGGCGCGGCATCGCGTGCCCGAAGCGGTCCACGGCGCGGGCGGCATCGCCCATCGCGACGGCAAGTTCATCGTGGTCGGCGGGCTGCCCGAGGGCGTGAACGAAAACTACGTTTACGAATACGACGAGCAGTTCAAGTTCCGCCAACGCCACGTCCTCGCCAGCGGCTACACGTTGATGGGCATCCAGACGGTCGCGTGGGCGGAGGGCGCGTGGTGGTTCGGCTGCTACGGCAAACCGAAGATCCTGCTGCGTGCGGACGCGGACTTCAAATTCACGGGCAAGTGGGAGTTCGACGCCTCGCTCGGCGTGGTCGGGCTGCCGGATGGGCGCATCCTCATCGGCCAGAACACGCAGACCAAGGGCGTCGGACACAAGGGCCGCGTCGTCGTGGCGCGGGCGGACAAGGAGAAGGGGCTGGTCATTGACAAGCCCAAGGCCGAGTCCGTGCCGAAGCTCTCGCTCGGCACTCGCGAAGTGTTCATGCCCACGCCCAAGGCGGGCGTCTCGGTCCGCGCGTTCGCCTATTACACCCGGTCCACCGGTGCGGAGATGACTTCAATGCACCTGCACCAGTCACGCAGCGACGCTTTTGATGTGGCCTTCGCGCGGCGTTCCAACGACCACGGCAAGACTTGGAGCGAGCCAAAAACTCTGCCGACGTTTCAGAAGGTTGCCGGTGGCACGCTGCGCTTCGGCTACAAGCCGGGCTTCGTGGACGAGGCCACGGGCCGAATGCTCGTCTTCGGCGGCAAGTCCCTGCTGAGGACCGATCATTCGCTGGAAGCGATGTCGCAGAACGGGCTGACCTATCGGTTGAGCAAGGACGGCGGGCGGACCTTCTATCACGATGGGCCGGTCATCCAGTCGGGCGGTGAGTTCAACGAAGAACGCCCGCTGCCCGGCGTCATCCGCGGCCGCAATGCCACGCAGATCGGCGACCTTGGCTCCGTCCCGATCCGCATCCGCACGGGCGAGGTGCTGATGCCGCTCCAGATCACCGTGCTCGGCGCGGACGGGAAGCTGGCCAATCCCGGCGGCGGCTACACCTATCACGACTCCGCCGTGCTCATCGGCAAATGGAACGCGCAGGAGACGCTCGACTGGACCCTCTCCGCGCGTGTCGTGGGCGATCCGAAACTCACCACGCGTGGCATGCTGGAGCCGACGCTCGTCGAAGTCCCGGACGGCCGCATTCTCATGGTGATGCGCGGCAGCAATGACGCCGGCGGCAAGCAGCCGGGCCGCCGCTGGCACGCGATTTCCAGCGACCAGGGCCGCACTTGGACGGAACCCAAACCATGGGGCTACACCGGCGGCGAGCTGTTCTTCTCGCCCAGTTCGTGCAGCCGGCTGATCCAGCATTCCAGCGGGCATTTGTTCTGGCTCGGCAACATCTCGAAGACCAATCCCAAGGCGAACTCGCCGCGCTATCCGCTCTACGTTGGTCGCGTGGACCCGCAGTCGCTTCAACTCGTCAAAGAATCGTTGCTCATCATTGATGATCGTCAGTCCGATGACGCGTCGTGGATGACCTTGAGCAACTTCTATGTGTATGAAGACCGGGCGACGCGGGAACTGGTCGTCCACTACGCTGCCGTGGGCCGCCCGCACCCGCTGGCCAAGACTGGTGCGGCGCACGACTGGACGGCGGATGCGCTGCGGGCGCGGGTGAAGGTGGAGGCCGAGGGCGAGTGAGAGGAGCGCGGCATTCATGCCGCAGAAAGCCACGCACTGCAAAAGCACATTTGAACCACCCATGGCTGGCGCACGTTTCTGCGGCCTGATGGCCGCGCTCCTCGTCGTTGTGCAACCTCGCGCGGCTCAATCGCGTCCAATCCTAAACCTATGCCCCGCATGAAACCCGTCTGCTTGCTGGCCTTGCTGCTGCTCTTCGGGGCCGTCGCCGCGAACCTCGGTGCCGCCACCAAACCGAACCTTATCCTTATCCTCGCCGACGATCTTGGCTTTGAGACCATCGGTGCCAACGGCGGCACGAGTTACAAAACGCCGGTGCTCGACAAGCTGGCCGCCACCGGCGGGCGCTTCACGCACTGCTTCGTGCAGCCGCTCTGCACGCCCACGCGCGTGCAGCTCATGACCGGGCAATACAACATCCGGAACTACCTTAACTTCGGGAACATGGACCCGAAACTCACCACGTTCGGCAACCTGCTCAAGACCGTCGGCTACGCGACGTGCATCACCGGCAAATGGCAGCTCGGACGAGACACGGACCTGCCCAAGAAATTTGGCTTCGACGAGCATTGCCTCTGGCAGCACACGCGCCGCCCGCCGCGTTATGCGAACCCCGGCCTGGAAATCAATGGCGTCGAGAAGGACTACGCGAACGGCGAATACGGGCCCGACCTCGTGAACGACTACGCCATGGACTTCGTCACGCGCCACAAGGACCAGCCCTTCTTCCTCTACTACCCAATGATGCTCACGCACGATCCCTACCAGCCCACGCCCGACAGCAAAGATTGGGATCCGAAGGCGACCGGTGAGCAGGTGAACCGGGACGCGAAGCATTTCGGCGACATGCTGGAATACATGGACAAGCTCATTGGCAAGCTTGTCGCGCGCCTCGACTCACTCGGCATCCGTGACAACACGCTGCTCATCTTCGTCGGCGACAACGGCACCGGCAAAGGCACGCGCTCGATGATGGGCGACAAGGTGGTCATCGGCGGCAAGGGCACGACGACGGAGTTTGGCATGCACGTTCCGCTCATCGCGAACTGGCCGGGCAAAGTCGCGGCCGGCAAGATTCACGCCGACCTCGCCGACAGCACGGACTTCCTGCCAACGCTGCTGGAGGCCGCCGGAGCGAAGCCGCCTGCCGGACTGAAGCTCGATGGCCGCAGCTTTCTCCCGCAGCTACGGGGGGAGAAGGGGCAGCCGCGCGAATGGGTTTACTCCTGGTATTCACCGCGCCAGGGGGCGGACATGACCGTGCGCGAGCTGGCCTTCAACCACCGTTACAAGCTCTACCGCAACGGTGACTTTTTTGACCTGGGCAAGGATCTTGCGGAGAAGCAGCCACTGCAAGTCGCCTCGCTCACCGGTGAAGCCGCCGACGCGGCAAAGATGCTCCAGGGCGCACTCGACCAGTTCAAAGACGCGCGCCCGGCGAAACTCGATCAGCCGGGAGAAAAGGCAGGCAAAGGCAAGGCGAAGAAGCGGGCGCAGTGAGGCACGGTAGGAGACGACGTGAGGAGTCTCTGACTGATTCTCAAACCGCGAGTCACTTCCCAATGCAAAACTGGCTGAAGATCGAGTCGAGCAAATCCTCCGTCGTCGTCTTGCCGACGACCTCTCCGACCGCGTTGACCGCGATGCGCAGGTCCATCGCGACCAGTTCCAACGAGTGGTTCGAGCGCAGGGCGTCCGCCGTCCGCACCGTGGCGGCGCGGGCGCGTTGAAGCGCGTCCTGATGCCGTGAGTTGATCATCACCTGTAGCATCTCCGCCTTGATCTCGCCGGCCCAGACGGTCTGCTTGATGGCGTCCTTGAGCGCTTCGAGACCGGAGCCGGTGAGGCAGGAGACGGAGACAGGCGCGCGGCCTGCAGGCCGCTTCGAGCCGCCATCGGCGGAGGTGTCCGGAGCAGGAGTGCTCTCGTCTGCAAGGACGTTGAAGCGGCCTGAAGGCCGCACGCCGCCGATTTGGCGCTCCAGCAGATCCGCCTTGTTCAGCACCACGAGGCGCTTCTTTCCCTCAAACTCCGCGAGAAACTGTTCATCCTCCGGCGAGATCGGCTCGCTCGCATCCAGCACATGGAGCACCAGCTCCGCCTTCGCCACCATCGCGCGGGTGCGGCGAATACCTTCGCGCTCGATGTCATCGCGCGACTCGCGCAGGCCCGCCGTGTCCACGAACACCACCGGCAGGCCGCGGATGTTCGCCGTTTCCTCGATGGTGTCGCGCGTGGTGCCGGCGATGGGCGAGACGATGGCACGGTCGTGGCCGAGAAGCTGGTTGAGCAGCGAGGACTTGCCCGCATTGGGCCGGCCGATGATCGCCGCACGGATGCCGCGCCGGAGAATCTGGCCTTCATCCGCCGTGCGCAGCAACTCGTCCATGAAGGCCACGCCGCGCTCCAGCCGCGCGAGCAATTGCCCGCGCGTGTCCGGCGCGATGTCCTCGTCCGGGAAGTCAATGTGCGCCTCGATATGCGCCAGCGTCTTCACGAGGTCGTCGCGGAGCAGGTTGATGCGCTGCGAGAGCTTGCCCGCGAGCTGCTCGCCCGCCGCCGTGAGTGCCAGTTCGGTGCGCGCGTGGATGAGATCGGCCACGGCCTCGGCCTGCGCGAGATCGAGTCGGCCATTGAGGAAGGCGCGCTGCGTGAACTCGCCTGGCCCGGCCAGCCGCGCCCCGGCGGCGAGGAGCGCATCGAGCACCAGCTTGGCGGGCAGCAATCCGCCGTGGCACGAGAATTCTACCGTGTCTTCGCGCGTGAACGTGCGCGGTGCGCGCAGCACCGCCACCAGCACCTCATCCACAAACCGCCCGTCCCGCTCGACGCGCCCGTAGTGAATCGTGTGCGACGCCGCAGCGGAGGGTTTCTGCGAACTCTTGCCGACCGGGAGGAATACCTTGTCCGCCACAGCCAGTGCCTGCGGCCCGGAAACTCGAAGAACCGCCAGCCCGCCTTCCCCGAGCGGCGTGGCAATGGCGGCAATGGTGTCGGCGAGGGAGTTCAAGGTTCCAGGTTCAAAGTTGCGGAACGGCCGCGACTATCAGATGCTCAGAAATAAAGCTTCAGGAAGCTGCCTCGCAAGACCACTTCATTCAGCGCGGGTGGCACGTCCCCTTCTCCGGGGCCACGCCCTCCAGCCACAGCCGCGCCTTCTCGTAGCTCTTGCGCTGGAGGTAGTGGCGCAGGTCGTGCGGGGTGCTGGGCGGCAACTGCGCCGCGAGCGCATCCAGCCGTTCGAAGATGGGCAGCAGCGGTGGCGGTGGGTTCTCCGTGCGGCAGCGGGCCACGGCGGATTCGAGGTCACGCAGGGTCTGGAGGATGTGTTGCTCCGTCTCGGTCATGCCCCCACAAATAGCGCGGGATTGCGAAGAAACCAAGCCTCTGCTGAGCCGAAGTGATTAGTATTTAGTGATTAGTCGGTCCCCGTTGCCATCGGCGTTCAAGGGCGTGACTAATTACTACCCACTAATTACTCCGCCTTGGAAACCCCGCTGTGTCCGACATACTCCGTGCGTGCGACACGCATCAGAAACGCCCCCCGTCTTCCTCGGCATCGAGGGCGGTGCGACGCGCACCGTGGCGTTGCTGGCGGACGGCAGGGGTCGGCTGCTGAAGCGCTTCGAAGCCGGGCCCGGGAATTTCAAGCTGCTGACGGAGGCGCAATTGCTCCGCCGGCTGCGCGAGATGCGGGCGGCCTTCGCGGGCGTGCCCCAGCCCGCCGCCATGGCCATCGGTCTCGCAGGCGCGCGTGGCGAACCGGAGTGGCAACGCATCCGCGCGGCGGCGGGGAAGGTCTGGCCCGGCGTGCCGTGCCATGCGACGCATGACCTGGAGACGGCGCTGGCGGCGGTCCAAGGTCCAAGGTCCAAGGTTCAAAGTCCAAAGTCCAAAGCCGGACGCGCCGCTTCACTAATTACTGATTACTCTTCGGGACTCACTCAAGTCCTGCTCCTCAGCGGCACCGGCTCGTGCTTCTTCGCGCGCGGCGCGGGCGGCCAGACCGCCCGCTTCGGCGGCTGGGGGCATGTGCTCGGGGACAAGGGCAGCGGGTATGAGATCGGCCTGCGGGCGTTGAAGGCATGCGTCTTCTACCTTGATCGCGATGGCGAGTGGTCGCGGCTGGGGCAGCGCATCCTGCGTTCGCTCCTGCTCAACGAGCCGAACCAGCTTATCCCGTGGGCGCAGGCCGCCAGCAAGGGGGAGATTGCGGCGCTCGCGGAGGAAGTCTTTGCCGCCGCGGCCGAGCGGGACGCCATCGCACAAGACATTCTCAAAGGCGCGGCCGCGAGCCTGGCCAAGGATGGCGTGAGCTGTGCGAAGAAACTGGCGAAGGCCGGCGAGCCGGTGCAGTTCGTCCTGGCCGGGAGCGTGCTGCTCAGGCAGCCGAAGTTCGCGCGCGCGGTGGCGAAGGATCTTGCGCAGCGCTGGCCGGGCTGCGTCGTCACGCCATTGAAGCGGGAGAGCGCGTGGGGAGCGGTGGAACTGGCGCGGAGCGCGGGCTTCAGCCCGCTTCACGGTGCGGGGGCGGCAAGTGCTGATGATTCCAAGCGCTCCGAAATAGGCGGCCTGAAGCGGCCTGAAGGCCGCGCGCCGCTCTCGCCGACCGAGCAGCGCCATCCGCGCTCGATGGAGTTGGACAAGCTCACGCTTACTGACGCCATCGAGCTGATGCTCTCCGAGGACGAGCTGATCCCCGCCGCGATCCGCCGGGAAGCCCCGAAGATCGAGCGGGTCATTGGAAAGATCGTCACGGCGTTCAAGGGTGGGGGGCGGCTCTTCTACGTCGGTGCGGGCACGAGCGGACGACTCGGCATCCTGGACGCAAGCGAATGCCCGCCAACGTTCCGCGTCCCGCCGGAACTGGTGCAGGGCATCATCGCGGGCGGGCAGACGGCGGTGTTCCGTGCGGTGGAGGGTGCGGAGGATGATTGTGAGGCAGGGGGACGTGCGGTGGAGTTTCGTGGAGTTGGCAAGCCTGACGTCGTGGTCGGCATCGCGGCGAGCGGGCGGACGCCGTTTGTGCATGGGGCGCTCGCTGAGGCGCGCAAGCGCGGCGCGTTCACGGTCCTGCTCTGCTTCAACCCCGCGATGACCCGGCAGCGCGGCGTGGCGCACATGGTCATCGCGCCCGAGATCGGCCCCGAACTGCTCACCGGCTCGACGCGCCTCAAGTCCGGCACAGCCACCAAGTTGATTCTCAACCTGTTCACTACGCTCGCGATGGTCCGCACCGGCAAGGTCATCAGCAACCTGATGGTGGACCTGAACCCGTCAAACGTGAAGCTGCGCGACCGCGCCGTGCGCATCCTGCGGGAGCTGACCGGCGCGGACTACGAGGCTGCCAAGGCGGCGCTGGAGCAGTCCGGCTGGGTGGTGAAAGCCGCCTGGACAGGGCTTGCGAAGCGTGCGGGAAAAGTCACGGAGAAGGCGTCGCGAAACTGAAGCGAGGCGGGGCAGGGCCTTGCCCCACGCAGTAAACCATTCTGGACTGGGCAGCGTGGCCGCTTAGTTGCCTGCGCCGGCCGCCCTCCGCTTCCGCCACTCCCGTAGAATTTCCACGAGCATGGGCAGCACGGACACAAAGATGATCCCGATCACCACCAGCTCGAAGTTCTTCTTCACCCAGGGCAGGTTCCCGAAGAACCACCCGGCCGGCAAGATGAGCACCACCCAGGCGAAGGCCCCGACGACGTTGAACATCATGAAGCGCCGGTAGTCCATCGCGCCGCTGCCAGCCACGAACGGGGCAAAAGTCCGCACGATGGGCACGAAGCGCGCCAGGATGATGGTCTTGCCGCCGTAGCGCTCGAAGAACTCGTGCGTCTTGGCGAGATATTCCGGTCTTATCAGCCGCGGGTAGCGCTTGGACAACGCCGCGCCGGCGAACTTGCCGACGGAGTAGTTCACCGTGTCGCCGATGACCGCCGCGATGAAGATGACCAGCCCCGCCACATAGACGTTCAGTCCGCTCTCGGGGTTGGCGGCGATGGCGCCAACGGCGAAGAGCAGTGAATCACCCGGCAGGAACGGCGTCACCACGAGGCCCGTTTCCGCGAAGATGATGAGGAAGAGAATGGCATACACCCACGCCCCATGGTCGCGCGTGAGCTGATGCAGGTGCTCCTGCAGGTGCAGGAACAGGTCGAGGACTTGCTTGATGGTGTCCATGAGCGGCGCGACGCTGCGGAAATAGGCGTTGCGAGGCAAGCGTGTTGTTGCAGACTTGCTGAACGAATTCGAAACCACGAATGAACACGAATGGACACAAATCAGACAAGACGACCACTGCTGTCGGTTTGAACTCCCATTCGTGTCTATTCGTGTTCATTCGTGGTTGTCCTTCATGAACGCCGCTGTCCTCTACGGTAAACAAGATGTCCGCCTCGAAGCGGTGCCGGAGCGTCCGCTCGCGCCGGGCGAGGTGCGCGTCCGCATTGGCGCGGCGCTGACCTGCGGCACCGACCTCAAGGTCTTCAAGCGCGGCTATCACGCCAAGATGCTCGTGCCGCCAACGGTCTTCGGCCATGAGCTGGCGGGCGTAATCTCGGAAGTGCGGAATGAAGAATGCGGAACTCGGAATTGGGGATGGCGCGTTGGCGAGCGCGTCGTGGTGGCGAACTCCGCGCCGTGTGATGTCTGTCCGGCGTGCCAGCGGGGGCAGCAGAATCTTTGCGATGATTTGCTATTTCTAAACGGCGCTTATGCTGAGTCCATCGTCATCCCGGCGCGGCTGGTGGAGAAAAACCTGTTGCGGCTGAAGCCGGGCACCGCCTTTCGCGATGCTGCTTTGACCGAGCCGTTGGCGTGTGTGGTGCAGGGCGTGGAGGATTCGCAGCTTGCGGCCGGACAACGGGTCCTGGTCATTGGGGCGGGGCCGATTGGGCTGATGTTCGTGGCACTGGCGAAAAACCTGGGCTGTGACGTGACGGTGGCCGGGCGTGGTGAGGCCCGGCTGGCAGCGGCGGTGCGGCTGGGGGCCGGTGCGGTGATTGATGTGGGGCTGGAAGGCGACATCCTGAAAGCCGTCACCGCACGACTGCCGAAGCCGGACTTCGATGTCGTCATCGAGGCCGTCGGAAAACCCGAGGCATGGGAGGCGGCGGTGAAGCTGGTGCGCAAGGGCGGCCTGGTGAACTTCTTCGGCGGCTGCCCGGCGGGCACGAGCGTCTCGCTGGACACGGGCCTGATCCACTATTCCAACCTCACACTGAGGGCCAGCTTCCACCACACTCCGCGCACCATTCGCCGGGCGCTGGAGTTCATCGAGTCGGGGGTGATCCGGGCGGCTGACTTCGTGGATGGGGAGTGCGCCTTGAGCGAGCTGCCTGCCCTCTTCGCTCGCATGGCGGCGGGGAACCGGGTGGTGAAGACTTTTGTGGATGTGACACGGTAGGGTGAGACTCCGTCGAACCCCATCTGCCGACGGAGTCGGCGCGAGCGAAGCGAGCATCTCCCCATGCGCCTCGCTTCCGAAGATGCTCACTCCGCTCGCCTTGCTTGGGGCGGACTGAACGCGGGCAAGATGCCCGGTGAGGCAGGCTGGAAGCCTGCCCCACTAGGCTCCGCGATAGATCGCCTGCGCCGTGCAGGTCTCCGCGACCACCACTTCCGTGAGCATCGGCAGGCCGGGCTTCAGGTGCTGCCAGATCCACACCGCGACATTCTCGCTCGTCGGGTTTTCCAGGCCGGGCACCTCGTTGAGGTAGCGGTGGTCGAGCTGTTCCCAGAGCGGCTTGAACGCGGCTTTGATGTCCGCGTAGTCCATCAGCCAGCCCAGCGCGGGGTCGCACTCGCCGGCCACGACGATCTCCACCTTGAAGCTGTGCCCGTGGAGGCGGCGGCACTTGTGCGCCTCAGGGAGGAGCGGGAGGAGGTGGGCGGCTTCAAATTGAAATGATTTTCTAAGTTCCATCTTCATGGGATCAAAAAGTAATTAGTAATTAGTGTTTAGCGGGCTACTTGGCTCGGTGGTGGTTTGGACTAATGACTAAGCACTAATCACTCTCGGTTCATTGCTCCCAGTCCGTCCATCGCACCAGATCGCCCAGCAGCAGCCGCCCGTCATGCCGCCACGTCAGCGGTGGGTTTTGCATCTGGCCGAGCGCGCACAGACGCGTGGCACCCCAGCGGGCGAACTGCTTCGCGAGGTTCTCCAGCTCGTGTTCCTGCGCCGCGAGGCCGACGGTGGAGGTGTGGTCGCGCACGGGGTCCGCCCCGCGCAGGGCTTCACCCACGTCCGTCACGGGCTTCACGTAGATGAAGCGGTTGAGGCAGGACAGCGCGAAGCGCGGCTCGGACTCATAGACGACCGTCCACGCGGTGGAGTCCGGGCTGCACCAGTGGCGCGTCTGCTCGGGCGCGTGCGCGGCGCGGACCTCGTAGATCGCCCGGCGGGCGGCGATGTGCGCGGCGGTTTGGGCGGAGACGTTGCCGCGCGGCTCGGCGGACTCGCGGCGGGCCAGTTCGTCGGCGAGCTGGCCGGCGAATTGCAGGGCGGAGTTGGTCCCGTTGTCTTCCACGTAGAAGACATGCGGTGAGAGGCAGCCGAGCTGGTCCCACGCGATGACGTCGGTGGTGGCGGCGGTGATAATCTTCTTCCCCCGCCAGCCGGCGAACGCCTCGCGCGTGACGTAGCCGAAGCTGACCTGGTGCCCGTAGCCGGCAAAGCGCACGCGCGGCGGCAGCGCGCGGCGGACGGCTTCCACCGCTTCATCCGACCCGGTGGCGGTCACGCCGTCGCATTGCGCGAAGAGCGCCTGTTCTAACTCGGCGTGGCCGCCGCGCCAGGTCGCCATCTCGATGCACGCACCCAGCTTGGGCTCGCTGCCGTAGATCGAGTGAAGAAACAGGCGGGGCAGGTAGCTGCCACCGTGCGAGCACTTGATGAACTGCGCGGAGCGGGTGAGCAGACCCAGCACGATGGCCATGAACGCGGCGTTGGGCACGCAGCCGGCCGTGATGTGCCCGAGCAATTCCGGGCCGGTGCCCAGCGCGAGCCGGCGGGTGCGGGTGTCGCTGTTGCTGGCGCTGAAGGCGTCGAGGCGCTGGTGGGTGCCGAGTTCCTGCGCGAGGAGGGCTTCGAGATTCTCCCCGGTGAGCTGGCGGAAGAACTGGTCGAGGCCGGCCGCGATGATCGGCACGGAAAAGCCCGTGTGCGCCGGGCCTTCCTTGAGCGCGAGCTTGCGATACGGGTAGTCCGCCTCGAGCCAGTCTTCGGCAGTGCGGACGAGCGTGCGCAGGATGCTCGGAGTGTCGCGCACCGCGAGGTATTGGTTGCGGTTGCGCTTCAGCGCGAGGCAGGCCTCCGTGACCATCATGGGCGTGAGGTGCGCCTCGGGCGGCAGGTCGGCGAGGTAGTAGTTGGGGAGGGTCATGGCGTCGGCACTGCCGCGAGGCGGCTCTTGATTTGCGCGTAAAGCTCCGGCGCCCAAGCCGGCAGACGGGTGTCCTTCGGCACGGACTTGCCTTGCCGGAAATCCACGGGCGTGAGGATCACCGTGATGTTTTCCAGCCCCGTGTCCGCAGCCAGCACGAACAAGTCCTCGGCCGCCTCATCGCCCATCGCGAGACAGCCGATGGATACGGAACTGCCGTGGATCATGATGTCGCCGCCGAGCTGCGTGCGTCCGTCGAGCTTGCCCTTGGCCCGCTCGAAGGCATTCGGATAACCGACCCGCAACGACAGGTGGAAGCGGCTGTTGGGATTGAGCAACTCAATGGGGTAGATGCCCTCGGGCACCTGGAGGTCGCCTTCGCGCAGCTTCGGCCCCAGTTCGCCGCTGGAGCCCAGCACCTTGTAATCGCGGATCAGGCGCAGCTTGCCGTCGCTTCCAGCGGCGAAGACTTCGAGGCGACGCTCGTCCTTGATGCCGACGAGAACCAGCTTCGTCGGTGGGTAGGCGACGGCAGCTTTCTTGAAATGCGGTTCGAGGCGAGTGCGGGCGACTGGTCCGAACTCCTTCACGCGGTCTTCGACGGTCTTTCGCGTCGAGGTCTTGCCGGCATAGGCCGCCAGCAGCACCAGTGCCAGCCCGCCGTAGATAAGCAGCCGCGTCTTCATGGTTGCTGGCAGTGTTCCCGTTTTCCGATTTCGCGCAAGCACAGCAAGCCGGGCAGCGACAGCAGCAGCAGCACCGCCAGCAGCAGGTAGAAGGCGTGGTAACGGGCCGGTTCCGCCGCCGCCGCGCCGAGGTGCTCCACCCAACGGCCAGCGAACCAGTGCGCCACGTTGCCCAGGATACCACCCACCGTGATGAACAGGCCGAAGACGCGCCCGCGCACGGCATCCGGCACCGATTCCATCAGCGCGGCCTCGACCATCGGGTAGCAGCCCATGAAGAAGAAGCCATAGATCGCCAGCGCCGCCATCAGCGCGCCGCGTGGCAGATGCGGGAACGCCGCGATGACCACCGCCGCCGCGATCATCACGCCCGCAGTCCAGCGCGTCCGCCCGCGGTCGCTGAGGTGGCCGAAGAGCGGGTTGCTGATCACGCCCATGAGGAAGATCACGCTGAGCGCCGCGCCGGCCTCCTGCATGGTGAAACCGTGGGCCTTCTGCAAAAAGAGCGAGCCCAAGCTGCCCATGCTGTGCCCCGCGAAGTCGCGCAGGCTGAACGCCACGGCAGCGGCGAAGAACAGGAGCCAAAGGGCGGTGGAGGAGAAGAGGGCACGCGGCGGCGCGGTAGGGCGAGACTCTGTCGAGCCCTGTTTGCCGACGGAGTCGGCGCGAGCGGAGCGAGCATCTTGGCTCGGGCTAACGTCGGAGATGCTCGCTGCGCTCGCCTCGCTGCGCTCGGGATGGGGCTCGACGGAGTCTCGCCCTACCGAAGTTTGCGCCTCATCCGCCAGCCAGGCGAAAGCCCCGGCGGCGAGCATGCCCAGCACGCCAATCTCCATCACCGGAGTCCGCCAGTCGCCGGACTGCGTCGCGCGCCAGCCCGCATAGATCGGTCCAACGAAGAAGCCCGCCCCCGCACCGATGCCGATCAACCCGAGCGCCCGGCCCGTCGCTTCAGGATACAGCTTGGCTACCAGCGACGTTGCCGCCGGGTGGAAGCAGCTTCCACCGATGGCCGCGATCACGACACTCGCCAGCGCCGCAGGATAGTTGGGGGACAGAGCCAGGCCGACGAAACCAAGCGCGTTGATGAACAACCCCCAGCCCAGCAGTTTCTTGCGGCTCACGCGGTCCGCGAGGATGCCCAGCGGGTAGCTCAGGCCGTAGTAAACCAGCATCATCACGGTCATCGGCAGCGTGGCTTGCTCGATGCTGGCGAGCTTCAGGTCCCGCTGCATGGGCAGGTAGAGTGGCAGCAGGGCGACGTGATAGACGTGCGTGAACGCATGCAGAACGCCGAGGAGCCACAGCGTGCGGGCGCGATGTTGCGGGGCGTCCATGTCAGCGCGCGTGAAGGGGACACTCCTGTCCCTTTTGAGGAGTTGCCTGGCAGGGTGAGTTGTTCTGGCGTCGGTCACCCAAAGACCACGGTCGCTCGGTGGCGTGGTTGCATCGCACTGCCCCCGGAGCGCGGCACTCCGGGCCGCAGCGGCAACCTCGCCGAAAGCGCTCCAGACATTCCTGCGTCATTCCCTGCTGCCAGCCGCTGCGGCCCAGAGGGCCGCGCTCCGGGGCGGTGGCAAAATGCGACCGCTTAAAGGGGACAGGAGTGTCCCCTTCACGATGCTGGGTGGAACGTCGTGTGGTCATTTCGCCAGCAGGGAGCAGCCGCGCGCTTCTGTCTGTGCGGCGCGGCCGATGAGTTCAAAGCCACCGCCGCGTCGCACGGCCAAGTCTTCGGTTTGGATTGCCATCACGGAACGCACGTTGGCGAGATCGAAGAGCCGGAGCAAGCCAGTCTGGCCGTCGGCGACTTCGCGCGCGGTCTCGGGCGAGATGACGAGGGCGCGGCACCACGGGGGGAAGGAGAAGGGGCGTGGGGCGTCGGGCGTGGGGCGTGAGGCGGAAGCGTCACCCGCCACCCGGTCATAGGCTTGGGAGCTGAGTTCGCTCATGCCGTATTCGCAGACGAGATGCGGCGGTGGGACTCCGAGGCGCGACGTGAGGAGGGCGTGCAGTTCGGCCTTGGGCAGTTCGCGGGAGCGGCCTTTGTAGCCGCCGGTTTCCATCACGCGCGAACCGGGCGGCAAGGCGAGGGACAGGCCGCGCTGCTCCAGTTCGTCGAGCAGGTGGACGAACATGAAGGCGGTGCCGAGCAGGACCGCGGGCTGGGCCGAGTGCTCGGCGAGGCGTAGGCAGTTCAGGGCTGCGTCGAAGTCAAGCGACCAGGAGTGGTCCGGCCCGGTGGTGCCGAGGAAACGCGAGCCAGGCGAGCCGAAGGTGCGGCTCACAGTGGCGAACATGTGGACCAGTGAGGAGTGCGGAGCGAGGGCGGGTGGCGGGGCGAGGGAGAGGATGGCTGGACGCGCATTGGCCTGCTGCACGCCTTGCCCCCTCACCCCGGCCCTCTCCCCCGGTGGGGGCGAGGGAGAAGATGGCGGCGGGGCGAGGTTGATGTGGACAGGGAGCGTCTGCTCACTCATCACATGCCGCTCAAACCACGGCAGCAGCGAGGCTTCATACACGGCGAGGGATTCGGCGTGGTGGAAGTGGCGGCTGGGCCGGTGGTCGGTCGTGCCGCTGGAGTGAAAGACGGCGGTGCGTTCGGCCGGGGCGAGGCTGGTGAACTCGAACTCTTTGAACACCGTGGTCGGCACGGCGGGGATCTGCCGCCAGTCTGCGATCGTGTCCGGCGCGATCCGGCGCGCTTCGCAGAGCTTGCGATAGGGGGCGACATGCGCGTATTGCAGCGCAAAGAGGTCGCGGGCGAGGAGGTTGAACTCCGCCTCAGCAGGAATGTCACCGCGTTCGATGAACGCGAGCAGTCGGCGCGAATGGTCGGCAAAGGATGACGAGGTCGTCATGCGGTTTTGGTGCGATGGCTGGTGTTCCGCTACAGCCGGTCAGAAGCTGCGCAGTTCCCCGGGCGGTGTCCAGCGGGAAGTCGGAAGCGGCGGGGCGCGGCGTTCGAACACCCCAAAGCATTGGTTCGCCTGCGGACCTGCGAACGTTGAAGCGACGTAAACGTCGCGCGCCGGTGCGGCGACGCGGCTCATTCCCCAGATACCGAGACGCTCACCACTTCGCCCGGCTCGCACTCGGCGCTGACCTCGAAGGGCCGGCAGCAGACTTCGCAGTCCGTGACGAAGCGCTGGGAGGCGATGCTGGTGTCCAGCACCAGTTCCATGCTCTGGCCGCAAAAGGGGCAGTCCACCGTCGCCGTGTCTTCCATGCCTGAAGGTGGCGCGTGGGGCAGGGGGCCGCAAGGACGAGCGTGGTTGCAGCCGTTTCTCACGCGCTGGCTGAAGCCTGCGACTATGGGGTCTGCTTCGGCAAATATTCCGGCAGGGGCTTGAGCACGCCATACTCGATCAGCGCGACGATGAGCAGGGTGTAGGCGAGCGAGATGCCGAGGTCGGCGGCGAGTTGTCTGCGCGTGTAGGGCTTCGGCTGGTCAGACAGGGCCTGCTGCGCGCCCTTCTGCATCAGCACGAAGCCCAGCACGTTGGTGAGCCAGTAGCCCACGACGAAGCTCGCGGTGAAGACCGCCGGCCAGAACAGGCTGATGATCCACGCGAACGCCAGCGCCAGCGGGACGTTCACGAAGAGGTCGTTCCACCACGACAGTGGCGACAGCATGAAGCCAATGAAGACGAGCGTGCCGCCGGCGAATTTGCGTTTGAGGCTCAAGAGGGTAGGGAGCGGAGTGATGGAGTGGTGGATTATTCGGGTGGAGGCTGTGCTTTCCAATGCTCCATCACTCCCTTACTCCAACACTCCGCTGGCTTATTCCAGCACCCGCATCTGCACCGCATCCACGATCTGCGTGCCGCTGGACATGGCGCTGATGATCACGGCGGTCTGGCCGCGGTGCAGGATGCCGTCGGCCTTCAAGCGCACGAGCGCGAGATCAATGTTCTTCTGCGGATCGTTGTAATCAAAGGGGAACACGACGGGCGTAATGCCCCAGTTCAGCGCGAGCGAATCGGCCAGCGGCCAGGTCTCGCACACCGCGTAAATCGGCGAGTAGCGCGGGCGCATCCACGAGGTCCAGCGGGCCATGCTGCCGCGCCGGGTGAAGACGATGATCGCCTCGGCGCGGAGCTGGTCGGCCATCACCACGGCGCTTTTGATGAGCTTCTGGCGCGGGCTGGTCAGTTCGGCGCGCTCGTGATAGCCGGCGTTGCCGCTGCGCTCGATGCGCCGGGCGATGCGGTCGAAGACTTCGATGCACTTGACCGGGTATTTGCCGACGGTGGTTTCTCCCGAGAGCATGATGGCATCCGCCTGCTCGAAGACAGCGTTGGCCACGTCGGTGATCTCCGCGCGCGTGGGCATGGGGTTTTCGATCATGCTCTCCAGCATGTGCGTGGCGACGATGACGGGCTTGCCGACACGCAGGCAGGCCTTGACCGCCTTGCGCTGAATGATGGGCAGCTCCTCGTAGGGCACCTCGATGCCCAGGTCGCCGCGTGCCACCATGATGCCGTCCGCCTCCTTGATGATGTCCTCGAGGTTCTTGACGGCCTGCTGGTCCTCGATCTTGGCGATGATCTGCGGGCGGTGGTTTGAGCCTTCGGTCAGCGCGCGGAGCTGCATGATGTCCTTGGCCTCGCGCACGAAGGAGAGCGCGAGATAATCCACGCCTACTTCGAGGCCCAGCGCGACGTCCGCGATGTCCTTGGCGGTGAGCGCGGGGAGGCTGACCTTCACGCCGGGGAGGTTGATGTGCCGGCGGCTGCCGAGCTTGCCGGGTGTGAGGACTTCGCACTCGACGTGGTTGGCGTGCTTGGCCAGCACCTTCATGTGGATGGCGCCGTTGTCCAGCAGCACCACGTCGCCGACGCTGATATCGCTGACGAAGTGCTCGTAGTTCACGTCCACGGAGTGAATCTCTTCGCTCTTCTCGCCGCGCACGGTGAGCGTGAACTTCTGGCCGGGCTTGAGGTCCAGCGGCACCTTGAGGTCGCCGGTGCGGATGGCCGGCCCCTGGGTGTCCATGAGGATGCCGATGGAGCGCTTGCGGGTCTCGGCGGCGGCGCGGAGATGCTTTACAGTCGCGCGCACCCATTCGTGCGGGGCGTGCGACATGTTGAGCCGGGCGATGTTCATGCCGGCGTCCATGAGCTGCCCGAGGATTTCGGGTGAACTCGTGGCAGGACCGAGCGTGGCAATGATCTTGGTGCGGCGCATAAGCGGTGTATCGGGGAAAACACGCGGCTGGCGACGGCCAGCGCAACCTCGCCGACGATAGTTCCCGTCGCCGGAATTGAAAGCGCCAAGTGCGGCGTGGAAACTCCCGGGGGGGTGGCTCAACGGTTTTCCGCTGCCATAATCCGGCGGGTCCATTACCGTCGGAGCATGAAAACCACGCTGCGCACGCTTGCGCTTATGGCGGGACTGATCGGCACGGTGTCCCAAGGCCTGGCCGCCGACGCCCCGCGCCTGAACATCCTGTTCCTCTTCGCCGATGACTGGGGCCGCTACGCGAGCTGCTACAAAGGGCTGGATGGCCGGCCCACCATCAACGACGTCATCCACACTCCGAACGTGGACCGCGTGGCGCGCGAGGGCGTGCTGTTCAAGCACGCGTTCGTCAATGCGCCGAGCTGCACGCCGTGCCGGAGTTCGCTGCTGTCCGGACGCTACTTCTTCCAGACCGGGCGCGGCGCGATTTTGCAGGGCGCGGTGTGGGATGAGAAGATCCCCACCTTCCCGCTGCTGCTGCGGGACGCGGGCTATCACATCGGCAAGAGCTTCAAGGTGTGGAGTCCCGGCACGCCGGCGGATGCGGGCTTTGGCGGGCAGCAATACGCGTATCAGAAGGCGGGCAACGCCTGTAACAACTACTCCGAGGAGGTCACGAAGATGGTTGCGGACGGCCAGACGGTCGCCGCCGCGCGCGAGACGATTCTCGGCCAGGTGCGCGGCAACTTCGATGACTTCCTCGCCGCGCGGAAGCCCGGCCAGCCGTGGCTCTACTGGATGGGCACCACCACCACGCATCGCTCGTGGGTCAAGGGCAGCGGCAAAAAGCTCTGGGGCATCGAGCCCGACGCGCTCAAGGGCAAGCTCCCCAAGTTCATGCCCGACGTGCCGGAGATCCGCGAGGACGTGGCCGATTACCTCGGCGAGTGCCAGGCGGTGGATGCCTATGTGGGCGTGCTGCTCAAGAAGCTGGAGGAGGCGGGCGAACTCGACAAGACCGTCATCGTCCTGAGCGGCGACCACGGCATGCCCGGCGTGACCAGCGGCAAGTGCAACCTCTACGACCACGGCACGGCCGTGACGCTGGCCATCCGCTTCCCCGGCACGAAGCCAGGCCGCGTGCTCACGGACCTCGTGCGCATCCCGGACCTCTGCCCAACCTTCCTCGAAATTGGCGGAGTGAAAGCGCCGGACAACCTTTACGGACAGAGCCTCGTGCCCTTGCTCAAGCCGGACCAGAACGGCCTGGTGGACGCCCGCCGCGACTGGTCCGTGTCCGGTCGCGAGCGGCATGTGGGCGTCGCGCGCGAGGGCAATCTCCCGTATCCGATGCGTTCCCTGCGCACGCCGGACTTCCTCTACATCCGCAACTTCGCGCCGGATCGCTGGCCGATGGGCGCCCCCTATTCTTCAGCGGAGTCCACCCCGGATTTGAAGGCCGTGGACAACAACACCCGCGCCGCCTTCCCGGACATGGACGCCAGCCCGACGAAGACCTGGCTAATCGCGCACCAGCACGAGGCGCAGTGGAAGTGGCATTTCGACCTCGCCTTCGCCAAGCGGCCTGCCGAGGAGCTTTACGACCTGAAGCACGACCCCGACCAGGTGAAGAACCTCGCTGCCGACCCGGCCTTTGCCGCGCAGAAGCGCGGGTTGTCCGAGCGCCTGATGAAGCTGCTCAAGGACGCGAACGACCCGCGCGTGACCGGCGATGGCAGCACCTTCGACAAACCACCCTTTAGCGATGCCGAGCAGGTAGGCAAGGCAAAGAAGCAGGGGAAGGAGTAGCCCCCCGAGGGACGCTGGCACCACGTAGCACCGGCCTCCGGCCGGCCGTGCCGCAAGCGTCCTCGCTTGCCCGTCAGACTTACTTGAACAGCTCGGCGAAGAAGGTCTTCATCGCCTCCCACGAGCGCTTGTCCGCCTTCTCGTTGTAGGCCGCGCCCTTCGAATTGTCGTTGCCCGCGTCCCAGAGCGTGAAGCTGTGGACGGAGCCGCCGTAGCTGACAAGCTGCCAGTCCACCTTCGCCTCGCGCATCTCGGCGCAGAAGGCGTCAATGTCCTTCGCGGGAACGAACGGGTCATCCGCGCCATGCAGGGCGAGCACCCGGCACTTCACGTTCTTGCCGTCGGCGGGTGCGGGTGAGTCGAGCGCGCCGTGGAAGCTGACCACGCCGGCGACCGACGCGCCGCTGCGGGCCAGCTCCAGCACCGTCGTCCCGCCGAAGCAGTAGCCAATGGCGGCGATGCGCTGCCCATCGGTGAGCGGGCTCCGCTTCAGCACCTCCAGCCCGGCGTTGACCCGCTCGCGGAGCAGCGCGCGGTTGGCTTTGTATTTGCCTGCCTCGGCCCCGGCGTCCTTCGGCGCGGCCGGGCGGATGCCTTTGCCGTAGATGTCCACGCAGAGGACGTTGTAGCCGAGCTGGGCGAGCATCTCGGCGCGCTTCTTCTCGTAGTCGCTCAGGCCCTTCCACTGATGCACGACGAGGATGGCCGGGCGTTTGCCGGGCTTGGTGTCGTCGTGGGCCTGCCAGCCTTCGAGGGTGACGTTGCCTTGCTTGTATTCCACCGGCCCGGACTTGATGGCGGCGGTGGCGGGGAGCAGCGAGGCCAGCAGGACGGCGAGCAACGGCGTATGTTTCATGGGTGGAAATGTGCCGCAACCCGCGCAACGGTCAATGGGGAGTTTGATGTGAGTATGTCGGGCGTTAATCCACTCGCCTTGGCGCACCTGCTGGGGCATGAATTCCCCACGCATGAAAACCTCCTGGTTCCGACTTTTCCTGGTTGCGGTGTTTTGCGTGCTGGGCGGCCAGTCTTTCGCCGCGCTTGCCGGCCAGCGCCCGAACATCGTCTTCTTCTTCACCGACGACCAGGGCTATGGCGACATCTCCGCCCACGGGAACCCCGTCCTCAAGACCCCCAACCTGGACCGCATTCGCGCCGAGGGCGTGCGCTTCACCGACTTCCACGTCAGCCCCACCTGCGCCCCCACCCGCAGCGCGCTCTTCACGGGCCGGCACGAGTTCAAGAACGGCATCACCCACACCATCCTGGAGCGCGAGCGGCTTACGCTCAAGGCCACCACGCTGGCGCAGGTGCTCAAGACCACGGGCTACACCACCGGCATCTTCGGCAAGTGGCACCTCGGCGACGAGGCGGAGTATCAGCCAAACCGCCGCGGCTTCGACGAGGTCTTCATCCACGGCGCGGGCGGCATCGGTCAGTCCTATCCGGGCAGTGGCGGTGACGCCCCGGGCAACACCTACTTCGATCCCGCCATCCTGCACAACGGCAAGTTCGAGAAGACCAAGGGCTACTGCACCGATGTGCTCTACGGCCAGGCCACCCAGTGGATGGACGCGCAGCGCAAGAGCGGCAAGCCGTTCTTCTGCTACATTCCCTCGAACGCACCGCACGCGCCCTACATCGCGCGCCCCGAGGACAAGGCGCTCTACGCGGGCAAGACCCCGAACGACCAGGCCGCGAGCTTCCTCGGCATGGTCCACAACATTGACCAGAACATTGGCAAGGTGCTGGCCAAGCTCGACGAATGGGGCATCGCGAAGGACACGCTGGTCATCTTCATGAATGACAACGGCGGCACCGCTGGCGTGCCCGTTTGGAATGCCGGAATGCGTGGCTCCAAAGGCTCCGCCTGGCTCGGCGGCACGCGCGCCAGCTCCTTCTGGCGCTGGCCCGGCACGATCAAGCCCGCCGACTGCGGTGTGCTGAGCGCGCACATTGACTTCTTCCCCACCCTCGCCGAGATCACCGGCGCGAAGCTGACCGACGAGGTGAAGCGACAAGTCGAGGGCCGCAGCCTCGTGCCGCTGCTGGAGCAGCCGGGCGGCACGCTCCCTGAACGCATCCAGTTCACGCATCTGGGCCGCTGGCCAAAGCATTCTGATCCGAACCTCGCCAAGTATGCCATGTGCAGCGTTCGCAACCCGCGCTGGCACCTCGTCTCGCCCAATGGCGGCGCGCAGCCGAAGTGGCAGCTCTTCGACGTGCGGGCCGACTACGGCGAGAAGACCGACGTGGCTGCGGAACATCCCGAAGTGGTGAAGCAACTCGCCGCCGCCTACGACCAGTGGTGGACCGACTGCCAGCCGCTGCTGGTGAACGAGCAGGCGGTCGGCCCGAAGCTGAACCCCTTCGCCGAACTCTACTGGAAGCAGTTCGGCGGCGGCCCCACTGCGGCCGATTACCAGCGCATGGACCCCACCAAGCCCTGGCCCGCCCCGACCGGTGAAGGCAAGAAGAAGGCGAAACAGGACTAGGCAGTTATTCTGTGCTGCCGCCTTCATTGTTGCCGCCTTCATCATGGCAGGGCGGGGTGTCCTCACCCCGCCCCCGAATACGTGTTGCGTCCATGCCGTGAGCAGGTGGCGGCAGGCATCTTGCCTGCCGTAGAGCCGGGCGTCCCGCCCGGCGGACAGAACGCCACTTCGTCGGAACACGCTCCGGATTTCCCAGCCGTCAGTGCATATCGGCGTTCTCTCCGGGCGGCGGGACGCCGCCCTCTACGGCAGGCGAGCTGCCTGCCGCCACGTAGCGCAAGCCTCCGGCTTGCCGTGCCGCCGGCGTCCTCGCCGGCCCGTTTGGCGAACGCACCACCGCAATGCCGCGAACGCTCCGGCCGGCGCGGACGCCGGCGATACGGCAGGCCGGAGGCCTGCGCTACGACTTGTGCTACGGCTCCGCCAGCCGCACCCGATAAAAGCGCCTTGGCAGCGTGAGCGGCGCCCCATCCACGATGTCGAACAACCCGTCCGGCGCGCTGTTCGTCACCACGGACGTCCATGCTGTCAGGTTCGTCGAGACCTCGATGGCATTCCGCGTGGCCTGCTCGGCCTGCACCTGGAGCCTGAGCTGCCCGTCGCCCTGGCGTGCGACAGAAATCAGCGACGGCCGCTCCACCGGCGCATCACCGCTGATCTGATAGTTGTCGAACACCAGGTAGTTGTCCCCCGCGTTCCCCAGCGTGCGGACGGCCCACACGGCATCAATGTCCCCGAGGTTCAGCACCGAGTTGGTCGTGGTGAGCGGCAGGGGATCGGTCAGCACCACGCCGTCGAGGGCGGCCTGCCAGCGGTTGCGCCGGAAGTTCATGGTGATCGTCAGCTCATGCACCGCGTCGCGCGTGAACTGCCAGCCCGTTGAGAAAAATCCCTGGCCGTCGTCCAGGCCGTAGTTGATGCCGGTCGTCGAGTTGTCGAAGTCCAGCGAGAAGAGCCGGTTGCCGTTCGTGTTGTAGATGCTCCAGCGGAAGTCATCCCGCCGGCCATTGCTGGAGTCCGCCACCATCATCGCCACCGAGAAGGTCACCACCGCCAGATTCGTCGGCACCGGGGCCAGGTTCACCGGCCGCCACACGTTGAGAAACTCCGTGGCGTCCGGCGGCGAAAAGCCGATGTAGGCCGACTGCCCGGCACCCGGGATGAAGCCCGTCAGCAGCCCGTTGCCGCCCGTGCCGAATTGAACCCAGTTGTTCTGTCCGCTCAGAGTGAAGTTCTCATCATACCCTTCGTGCCCCTCGAATGTGGTGCGGTAGATCAGGGTGGCCGCATGGGCGGGAACCATTGCGCCAAGCAAGGCCACCGCCAACCCCAGCAGCAGCCAACCTCGAAACAGCCACGAAGTCCGTGGGCGAATCCCCTCTCCCCCATCGGGGGAGAGGGCCAGGGTGAGGGGGCAACCGTGCGGAGTAGAGACGGCTGCAGACTCAAGATGGGCCGCGAGGCCAAGGCCGGAATTCCAGACCCCACCGTGCTTATACACCCCCACCCCCGCACTTCCGACGGAGGCAAGCAGCGGCCAACCCCGAGCCAGCCACGGAGTCCGACCGCAAGTCCCCTCTCCCCCATCGGGGGAGAGGGTTAGGGTGTGGGGGC